>CAYJMN010000115.1:0-16306 GCA_964371045.1 uncultured Chromatiales bacterium
GTCGGGACTCCTCAGGGTGACGATGTTTTTTGGCCTCTGGATCAACTCACATCTCAATGATGTCATTAGCAGGAGCAGCCGCGCAAAGAGTTCAGATCGAAGTACTTATCCAGATCGGCTGCGTCTCGAAGGGTGATTCGCTAGCAAGTCTTCTCGAGTCCCCTGGAGCGTAACGGAACGAATCATCCTTCGAGACGCCGCCACGTGACGCTCAATGCAATTACGAATGATCGCAGCGTGGCGGCCCTCAGGATGACGAGCTTGATAACGCGTGTAAGAAAACCGGATGTCATCCACGAAATGAACCGGAGCGCAACGCTGGTGGGCACACTCAGCATGACGGTACTTTTTTACATTTAAACCATGTCACACTCGATATAAACCGGAGCGCAGCGAAGGTTACCTGACTCAGGGTGACGGTGTTTGTTTACGCCGCAACAAATACATGTCACACTCGACATGGACCGGTGGGCCGCGTTTGTAGGCGCACTCTATACAAACAGGCGGCGAACCTTTCGATCCGCCGCCTTGAGAAAGAGAGAGAGAGAATGTTTGGGTTACAGGAAGGAAGCCGCCGTTACCACTCGAGCCTGTTGAATGGCGCGGCGAGGACGGCGGATATCAGGTTCAGTACGGCATCGGTGCTGACCTTGATAAAGTAGCCGTGGCCGGGCCTCAGGATTCCGTCCGAAGGTATGAAATATCCTGTATCCGGATTGTAGCCATAGACCGACAGCAAGGCGGCGGCGGGCGACTGGATAATACTCGCTATAGGGACGGGACCGCTCGGTGTACCAATGAGCGCCCACCCGCCGTATTCGCCATCGGCGTTGATCGTCAGATTGGGAGTAAATACTCCGTTGACAACGACGCTGTCGCGCTTGGAAAATTTCACCCAGTAGCCCTTGCCGAACTCCAGGACGGTGGCTTCGACGTATCCTATGGACGGAACGTACTCGTAGGCGGGACTTACCGCATGGGTAAACAACGACGCCGGGGTTACGCCGGTGTTATTCATCGGAAGCGAAACAAGGTTCCAGCCCGCATCATATCGAATAAACACACTTCCGTTGCGGATCTGCCCCTGGAAATTCACACCCGACTGATCCGACGTCAGCGGTGAATACGTCCTCGAAGGAGGAATAAAATCATAGAACTGATTTACCGGAACAACGGTGTAGTCACCCGGCGGTAGACCCGTGAAGCTGTACTCGCCCTTGGGACCCGTCAGCGTGCTCCGGCTTTCCGTTCCGGCGATAGAGATCTGAATGCCCTCAAGCGGATTTCCGCTGGTTGTCACCACCGATCCCGATATCCTGTAGGAAATGGCGGGAACGATATTATACACGATGTTCACCTGCAGACCTGCATTGGCCGCATTGCCTCCGATCGTTATTCTATCGAGGTACTGACCGACCGGAAGCTGTGTGTCCGTGATGCCCACCTGGGTTGAATCGTCATTCGACGATCCTGCAGATGGCTGCGCCGCCACCCACAGCCCCTGATTGGGGGTCGCCGTCCAGTTGAGAAGCGATCCACCGCTGTTTTTGATGTGGATGGATTGCGTGGGAGGCAGCGGTCCGCCGGGATTCGCGGTAAACACGAGCTGCCGCGGGGCCACATCCAGTTGCGGCACCGGATTCTCGATGGTGAAATTTCCGCTGGATTTGGCAAGCAGTTGCGTGGAAGGCGGACGGACGCGCACCATGGCGCTAAAGGTTTCAGGGCCGGTGACTGGCCAGTCGAATTGCCCTGTAACTGCCGGAATACTGGAGGCGAGGACTTCGGGGAACGTCATTCCTCCATCTCGCGAAAGCTCGATGCTGATGTTCGGCAGGCCTGCACTGCTCCAGCGAATGCGCTGCGATGCGCCGATTCCCCAACGTTCACCACCAGCGGGGTACACCAGCGTCAGGTTCGGTTCCGATGGCAGAGAGGAGGCATCCAGGAAGTAGGCGTTCGAAGCACTTGGAAAGGCGCCCGTACCGTTGATCGCATTCCCCGACTCGTCCAGATCGTCGCCGTCGAAGTGATAGGAGGCGAGTAATCCCGCTAACGGGCCGTCAAGTTCCATGCGGTGGTGATCCGCGATCTGGTCGTCGCTGCGCGGGGTGCCCCAGATGCGGACTTCATCGAGACTGCCGCTGTAGCCATAGGCAATGGGACCTCCAACACGGGCATCGGCGGAGCCGAAGAACATCGGATCCGATGTAGCGGTCGCCGCGGTCGAGTACGTGCGGCGGCCGACCTCGAGACCGTTCAAAAACAACACCGCGACTCTGCCGCCGGTGATACCCTGCTCGAAGCGGGCCGCGACATGCGTCCAGGCATTGAGCGGAATGGCTGCGGGACTCTCGAGCGGTTGGGTCCAATCGCCTGTCGGCACGAAGCGGACACGGCCATTGCTTTTATTCAGACCCAGCCAGAACTGCCAGTTCGGCTTGTTGAAATCGCCCTTGCCGATGAACGTCTGGTACTGCGTGTTACCACCGGCGGTGGGACGCACCCAGCACTCAAGCGTATAGTTTTGCGTAAAGCCCAACGCCGGACGATGCGGTACGACGATGCGATCATCATCGTTGGCTCCGTTAGCGAACACCACGCAAATGCGAGGATAGTGCGGCGGATCGGGATCCATGAGAAATGCTACCGAACCGACTGCGGATGCGTTCACATTGCCGTCCACTGAAACACCGCTGCCGATCAGCCTCCAGCCGCCACGCATATACTGCCCGTAACGTCCGTCTACCATGCCGTGAGGAATGCGGTACAACAGACCAAGCGCGGAAGAAAAATCTATTGCCGAGGACCAGATGCGAACTTCGTCAAGCAGGCCAACCCAATAATGGGCCGGGCCGGCCGGTGTCCGATCGGCGCCGATGCGCACATCGTTGTAGCCGTAGCCGATAAAAGACTGCGGCGTATTGATGGAGCGGTCAAGGGATCCATTGATGTAAAAACGCATGAGGTTGGCTGTAGCGTTGTAATTGACCGCTACGTGTGTCCATGCGTTCAAGGGTATCGTGGAATTGCTCTCCTGGGACATGTTCGGGTTGGGATGGAAGCTCAACTTCCCCTGCGCGGTCATCCCGAACCAGTATCCGAAGGCGAGGTCGTTGCCGACAATGGTCATCTGATTTCCAGAGGCAGTGGGTCGCACCCAGGCATCGATGCTCATCTGACCCACGGCAAGCAGGTCGTAATTAAGCGCGGTACTGAATGGAACACTGAGGTAGCCCGCACCCCCAAGAGACAAGACCCCGTTGGATGCGCTGTATTGCGCCTTCGTCGTCATTGGCACGATCAACGCCGCGGCGAGGAAGACAAGGACAAATCGTTTCATGATCGTGCTCCGGTTATGGTGCTACTGAAGATTTCGGTGGACCACTCGTCCCCCGGCCACCGGTTGTACCGGTGGCCGGAGAATGAGTATTGTTCGAACTCCGCTGTCGCGACACCGGAGCGTTTATTTCAGCACGATCATCGAGCGGGTCAACGTCGCAGCCCCCTGGCGGAGCGTGTACGTATATACCCCGCCCGGGATACCATCGGCGTTGAACGTCACCGACTGCCGACCCGCCATTAGGCGCAGGGACGATGACAGATCGGCGACCTCCCGCCCGAGCAGATCATGAACCAGGAGTCGGGGCGCGGCGTCCGTTCGCACGATGCCGAGATCGACTTCGATCATGGTCGTCGGGTTGAAGGGATTCGGATAGTTTTGTCCCATCCATAATTCGCCCGGCAACGGCGTCTTCGACACGCCGACGATCATGGTCATGTTGACCGGGATATCCAGTTCCGCCGGATATGCGGCGGAGCGAACTTTGATGATGCCGTTGTATGCGCCTGCGGGAAGCAGATGCGTGTTGACGGACACCATCACGATTTGTTCTCCTTCGCCGGAAGGCGGATCGAGATCAATCCAGTCGAGTTCGAACTTGTCCAGCGTCCATTGCGCCTTTGTATCGCCGGTTGGATGGATGGTGAGGTTCACAGTGGGTAACGGATCGACGTTGTTGACATTGAACGTGATCGGATTCGGCGACGCCGTGAAGCCTAGCGGAGACATGTCGAAAAACACTTCCACGCTGAACTGTCCCGTCGCGAACTGCGATTCCACCTCCGTTTTGCCCTGCATGTTCACATCGTCCACCATAAGGCGGGTGATGCGTCCGGAATAATTATCAGGCCATGAGAGCTTTACCGATTGCGCGCTGAGCCCAGCCTGATAGGCGATGGTGAACCTCATGCTGAACGTGCTTGCCGTAAACGGACGGTAATCGTTGATCGAGCCGGTGCCAAGCTGGGAGGCTCCGGGTGTGCTCGCACATCGGGCATCGAAGATCTCGTTGGGCGGTTGTGGAGGCAGCTCGGCCTCACCCAATTGTTGATCCAGTCCTGATGTCGCACCCTCGAGCACGCCGACCGTGAGCAGTTGCTCACGACCGACGGAGTTGGAAACGAGCAGTTCGAGTTGAGCGCCTCGATGCTCCTGCGCGCCCGCCTCAACGGCGAACGCGAGGAGCAACGCAAGAATGGCCAAGGTGTGTTTCATGACATCCTCCTTACTTGATGATCGTGAGTGAACGTGTGACAATCCCGGCCGGGGTTTCGAGCCGGTAGACGTACATGCCCGCAGGCATGGCGTCGCCGTTCGCATCACGACCATTCCAGGAAACCAGTTTCTCGCCTGCCGTCTGCACGGAGGAGACAAGAGTCCGCAGCTTACGACCGAGAAGATCGTAAATCGCCATGCGCACTTCGCCCTCCGCGGCGAGAGTGTAGGGAATCCACGTCTCGGTGGCGACCTGGAAGGGATTGGGATAGTTGTTGCCCAACGCATCGTCTCCGACGAGCGGGCGCACGGTCACCTTCATCAGCAGCTCGGTGCTGCCGTCCACGTCAATCGTGAGACGCTCACCGGGGCTGCCGGCGAAGCGTCCAAGCAGAACACCATCGGTATTCAGCACATCGATGTCGACCCGGTTCATTTCACCGGGGGCGGTGATGTCCACGCGGCCATCGGCACGGACGCGCACGGTATTCTGTCCCGGGAAGAGGTATTGAGCTTCTTCGGCGGTGCGAACATCGAACGCTCCCACCGGCGGTGCGGCGGGCAAGGCGAGATTGTCGCGTTCTCCGTCTGCGAGCGCCGTACCTGTGATGTACAGCGGACGGCTACCCAGATCGGGAGTGGTCAGTGTGATCAATCCGGCGACGTCAAGTTTGTCGACGGTCTTCGAGTACGCTGTCACGCCTCCACCAGTCACAGGCGAGGTCTGCATGGCGAGATCGGTATTCGGATCGACGCGCACCCAGTAGCCCTTGCCGGGATCCACCGTTGTGGGAATGATGTACCCTGTCGCGGGATTCCAGCCAAAGATGGCCTTCAGTCCGCCGGCCGGGGTGGCCTGGATACTGGCGACGGGAAGCGCTTTGCTCAGTGCGCCGATCATGTTCCAACCGAAGCCGAAGGGTTCTCCGATACCGCTGAGGTCGGTCCAGTTGAAGCTGTACCTGTTCAGTCCGATAAGAATGCCTTCGAGGCCTGCGCTGTTGACCCAGTACCCGCGTCCGAATTCCATCTCGAAGGTGGCTTCGTACATGCCGTTCGTCGTGTTGAAGAGATACATTCGCAAGCCGGGGTCGTTGAACACCTGAGTCACATCGGTGTTCTTCGTGTCGAGCGGCGTCGAAACCATCTGCCAATCGGCAGGGATTTTCCAGGCGAAGCGAACCGGATCGCCCGTGCCGGTGGGAAGAGGAACGGGGATGCGAATCTTCGTGGTGTCCTTTTCCTGCTCGGGATCATCGTTCTGGTTTTCAATTTCAATGTCGCGATCGCGGCCCGGTTTGGTCGGATCGGCACAGAACTTGACAATGAGCAATGAATCGAGTTGACTGAATTCGCTAAGCGACATCGGCATCACCGACCCGTCGCCCATGCGCTCTCCGAAGTGAAGACTGTACGGATTGTAGTATGGGAGGAGTTCGCCCGTCGAGCGGCTGCGAAGTTCCAGCGCGAGCTTGATGCACGGCCAGTCCCTCGTATCCACCTCTTTCGGCGTCACGACCACGTCATTTTCCTTTGTCGGTTCGGGACAGGCGGACTCCTTCACTTCGATGGTGAACATGTACGTGCCCTCATCCACGAACGTGTAACTCGACTGCGTACGCATATCGATGCTGCCAGGCACGCCCTGAATGCGAAGGGTGAAACTGGCGTTGGGCGACACCGGAGGTGCCGGCCACGTCATCTGCACAGGCTGGGTCGAACCTGTCTGCACGCGACCCTGGTAAGTGTGCGAAGGTTTGATGGCGCGATGATCCGTTACGGATCCCTGCGATCCGGTGATATTGATGAAACGGATGTCGAACGCGGTCGGAGGCGGAACAGGCGGCAGATCCACCTGACCGACTTCGAGAGCATCTCCAGCCCCAGGCTGCATGGCATACTCCATCGTCACCTGTGTACTGCGCGCGTTGACGAAGGCAAGATTGTGCCGCCATGCCGACATCGGTTCCGGCTGACAAGGTTTGGGACGGTAGTATGCGATGAGCTTCTTGCTCTTCCACATCACCACGTTGAGCGGATTTGTGGTTGTCGTGGAATCACCACCCCACCCGACGAACACATAGCCGTCCGGCGCCTTTGCCTCGGCAATCAGCGTCGATCCTATTGGAGCGGTCTGCCGAGCGTCAAGGGGTCCCATGGGACCTTCGGGCCAAATGACGACGAGTTCGGCGATCCTCTCGTCGATCGGCTGAATGAGGGGATAGACGTGGTATTCACCCGGGTTGGTGTTCGGTCCGATATTTATCGGAGACGGATTGCCCGGCAGAGTACCGAAGTCGCCTCCGAAACCGAGGAAGCTGAAGCCCGGGGGCGGGACGTACCGCATGTCGAACATCGTCGGCGTCGAGCGATCGAGTCCCTTGCGGAACAATTCGAATTTGGGATGCGGCGTAAGAATGATCTCTCCCGGGAAAGGTTTCGGGAAGAGAATCTTCACGCAGTTGATGCAAGGCGCGACGATAGAGGGATTGTTCACATCCCGCTCGATGGTGATGTCATATTCGCCGAAAGCGAAATGCGCTCCCGTACGATCCACGAGATCATAACTGATGGTTTGACTTATCTCGGGTTCCACCTTGATGAGATACTCGCCATCGGTATTGAGCTTGAGTGTGTATGTATTGCCCGATTTGATGGCGTTGATATGCGAGGAGGATCCGGCGCGCTGGGCCCGGAACTTCGGCTCGAAATCGGATCCCGGCCGTACGCGCAAGGTGAGTCTCACGATTTCTCCGTACAGCATCGAAGAGAGATTGATGGCTGTGATCCGGTAGTAATCGTTGATCGGGATGAACCAGGAGAACTCGCCGGATATACCGGTGATGGGCACCGCGCCCCTCACCGAATACGTCGCCATGCCGGTGCCCGAGGACGTCAGCACTTTCGGACTGCTGATGGAGTTCGGTTCGCTGGGATCGTAGCAATACACGGTATCGGCCGGCGACGCCGGGCGCGTGGTAACCTCCGCCACCTGCGATGGTGTACCGCGGTTTGTATTGAAGTACCCCACAATGCGGAAGCGATACGCACGGTTCGACTGAATGGCGTTCGCGCCCGTTCCGCTGGTACCGGGCACCGCATAGACGATGATGCCGGTCCACTGATTGATGGGCACATTGAACGGTCCGAGCGGCATATGCTGGCTGTAGATGAGTCTCTGCCAGTTGCCGGTCGAGGCTTCATATTCGATGAACGTCTCGGCATCCGCCATATTGTATTTGTTGCGCCATCTCAGGGCTATACCAGGATTCGGACTGGCGCTCGTCCCTGCGGGGGCGAGATGCGCCGACACCGTGGTATTGGCGGTGAAGATGTTGGGCGGACTGCTGGTATACACCGCGCGGATGTCCTTGGCGGGATTGGCGAACGTCGATGTGTACGCATAGCTCGGAAGTTCGTTCGCGTAGTAATCGATGGTCGACGTAGCGCCGCTCTTGCGGGTGATCTCCCAGTAATCGAAGTAATAGGTGGTACCGCTGACATTGCGCGACGCAGGGACGACGAGTCTGTGACAGAAATCGAAGTCCATGGGCACGCAGATCGGCGTCGTCAGAGTTTGCTGACGGATACCGTCGCAATTTTTGAATGTGATCTGTACACCGGAGGGTGTGCTTGTGTAGAGCCTGGTCGGTACGGCCTCACCCACGGGGATGACCCCGGTATGGACCGGTGTGGCGAGGCTGTTTCCGCTGATGTAATTCTCCACCATGATGCCGTCCCAGCCTCGCATGTTGAAACCGGGCCGGCCGTAGGCGGGACGCGTGTTCTGGCAGTTGACGTTCGGCATGCTCCGATAGGAATACCCGCAGTTGTCATTGGGATATTCATCGGGCGCGCCCCAGAGATGCCCCATCTCGTGCGCGATGACGTTGCGCATCGGTTTGGAGAATGGATCGAGTTCACACTGCCAGTACTGTGTGTCCAACGCGAAGTACACGCCCTCGATTTCCGTACCGCCCCATACGACGCCTGTCGCATGCGGCCAGATGGCCTCGTTGTACGTGGGCTTGTATGCGATGAATCCGCAGATGGCGTCATCGGAGCTGAATGCGGCGCGAATCTTCTGATTGTACCACCAGCAGTACTCCAGTCCTGCATCCGCCCAACTCCATGCGGGCGGCTGGTTAAAAATGGTCGGGGTGTAGAATTTCTTGACTATTTCGGGGATGAATAAATTCTCGCCTGTGGTTGTCGGTTCGCCGGTAACCTGGGTGTAGGAACTATAGGGTGAAAACAGACGCCAGTGGGTCGTCAATGTGCGCCCGTAGCGTGCCGTGAAACTCGCCCAGTAATTCATACCGGCGATGTAGAAGTTGCGATAGCGGTTATAGATCGTCGCATCCCAATTCCAGGTGCCGGTCCCTGTTTTACTTTCAATGAAAAAGCTGGTATGGACGACATAGCCGCGAATCTTCGAAGCGTGCATGATCTGCGGATCACCCACACCGATGGTGGGCATACCCTGATGCAATTCACGCGGCGATGGATCGGGGGACTCGAAGAATTGGACGCAATCTCTTGCGGGCATTTCACCCGCGCGCGCGGCCATCTCTTCCTCCGCCTTGCGGATGCGTTCCTTCTCTTCCTCCGTCAGAGGTTTCTTGATGAAGTCGATGTACTCGAGAATGGCCTCGTCGGCTTCATTCATCGCCGCCATGGTCTGATTCGCTCCCTGCTGGGAACGATACTCCGCGCTGCTGTATGACACGCTGACCACGCCTATGTTACCGATCGCGGCGGACGCGCGCGTCCCGAGAATGGCGCTTTTCTTCTCAGGCGGCACCCACGCGAGCATGAACTGCGGCGAGGTGAACAGAGAAACAAGCGCTCCGTTACGTGTAAGTTCGTTGCGCATCTCGACGGCTTCGTCCATCGTCGCGCAGTTAGTCTGAATGACGGCAAGATGCTGGTTATGGGCCTCAAGACCATGCTGTGCCGCATCCGGCGGTACATACCCCGGTTGCACAGCCTGCCCCATCGCTGTGGCGGTCCACAACAACAGCATCAGAAGCATTCCACATGCCTGTTTGCAAGGATTCATCAGGTACCTCTATGCATAGTGAAGGTGAAAACTCGAATTCGATATCAACACACACGGCGCAGTGCTGCGGGATGAAAGGTGCGACGATTGCGAACAGCATCCTCCCTCGTGAAAGGGGTTTGCGGAACCGTGACCGGGAGAGAAACTTGAAGTTGCCGCATAATGATACCGAAACTTTCTCTTCATGTCAATGCGGAGAGTAAAAAAATCGGGATTTCACGTTTTTTTTTTGCAGCCGCTCCAACGTGTCGAATTCGACCTCAACTGCGGTCAACAACACGGTATGCATGATCGCTGCATGCATGCCTTCCTCATTTGCACGAGTTTCAGTACCTTTTGACACACAACGGGAGCTGCGGATGCAGACCTTGAACGATCTCGCCAGGTACTGTCGGAACCACACGCTCGAGGAGAAACTGCTGCTCGGAGCCACCACGCTCCAGGCTCGGTTGTTGCGCGAACGCCTCGTGCGAAGCGGCACGCCGTGGCTGGCACTGCGCGTTGGCAGTGTAGGGAGTCTTGCCGAGGGGATTGTGTCGTCCTCGTTTCTCCCGAATGACAAGATTATTACCGCGATGCTTCCCGGGCATGCGGAGATGGCCTGCCGGCAAGCGCTCGCCAACAGCGATCGCTATGCCTCGCTGCGTACGGAGCCGGAACTTCACGCGGCGTTCGTGGATGCCTGCGGCGACCTGGCTCTTGCAGGCATCGATCCCGCGTCGCTGCTTCCCGAAGACTCGGCGGACCCGGGCCGGATCAGCGACCTTGCATCGACGTCGGTACTGCTCCGCGAGTCGCAGTGCGAACACGGGATCATTGATTATCCCGAACTTCTCCGGCGAGCGCTCGACATATTGAAAGACCATCCACTGAAGCATCGTCCCTCCATTCTTCTTCCCCATGACGTCATCGCGGCGCTTTCCCCGCTTGAACTCGATTTCGTCCACGCGGCGTCGGCTTCAGCACCGGTCGTCATGGGATCCGATGCCGATGACGGCGAGGGCGTCACGTTCCGTTTCAGAGCTGCGTTCGCGCCTGAACACGAGTTCCGCGCCGCCTTGCGCGAACTCATCGATTCCGGTATGCCTTGCGATGAAGTGGAATTCGTGTACGCCGATGCGAACCGACGTAACGAGCTGTACGAGTTGATTGTGGAAACAGGATTGCCCGCCACCTTCGCCGAAGGTGTCGCTGTGCAGTACAGCAAGGCGGCGCGCACCTTGCAACGCTTTCTCGAGTGGTTTCGCGACGGGGAACCCTATCCGCTGATCCGACTCATGTACGAAGGAATACCCGATTTCAGCGCGTTCATTTGTGAAGGCGTGCAGGCCAATCGACTCCCGGCGGCCGCCCTGCTGCGCGAAGCCCGCCTCGGTCGCGATGTGCATGCAACGCTTCCCCGCGTGGATCGACTGATCGAGATCAAAGAGCGCGACGGCATGGTCCGGGACGAATTGAACGTGCTGCGCGCCGCCCGCGAACTTATCGCCGCAATCTGCGATCTGCTTCCCGTGCAGACCGAGACCGGCGACGTACTGTATCACGATCTGGTGCGCGGAGCGACGCGGCTCGTCCGCGATCTCTGCCGTCCCGCATCTCCGGCGGAGCCCCAGGCAGTGGAGGGCATCGTCCGGATGCTTGATGTGCACGTGATCGGACCCGACGTTGCGCTGCCGCCCCCCGATGCGGCCGCGCGCCTGCTCGAGGCCTTGTCGAGCCTTCGAATGCCCGCTGTCATCAAGCAAACAGGCGGACTCGCGGAACAGTCCTCGCTACCGCTCCCCGGCCATGTGTATGTGACCGATATCCTGCACGCCGGGTTCTCCGGCAGACCGCGGGTGTACCTCTTCGGTATGGATGACGAGTCGATGCCCGGACATCACCCGGAGAATCCCGTGCTTCTTGACGAGGAACGCCGCCGCATCATGAAAAGAACCGCGACGCCCCTGCGGCTGAATCACGATCATCCCCGCCGCAGGGCGACGCTGTTGCGAGCATTCCTCAATCGCTGCGTCGGCAATGTGACGATTTCGTATGCACGTCACGACAGCAGTGGTCTCAGGGAAAAGGGTCCATCGCCGGAGTTGCTCGCGCTCTTCCGGCGCAGTACCGGCAGCGTGTCGGCAGGGTACCGCGACCTCGACGCGGCGCTCGCAACAACGGCGTGCGATGTTCCTCGCACGCAATATGCGTCCCTGCAGGACTGGTGGCTGAGTCTGCGTGATTCCGCCACAGCGGCGGAGTTCGAGACCGCGCTACACCGACATTTTCCGATGCAGGCCGCAGGCCACGTGGCGGAATTGGCGCGTGATTCCGCGCTTTTCACTCCGTACGATGGAATGACATCGCATGGCGGCGACCTCCCGGTGATGTCTGTAACCTCTCTCGAGCGACTGCGTGGATGTCCCTACAGCTATTTCCTGAAAAACGTGCTGCGGCTCCGTCCACCCCAACACATGAAGCCCACTACGGACCGCTGGCTGTCGCCGATGGAACATGGGAGTCTCGTACACAGGGTACTGCGAGGTTTCATGGAGGCAGTCGTCTCTGAAGCGCTCCCACGCGAAGGGTGGACCGGTCGCATGGACACGCTGATCGCCACTTCATTGACGGAGGAAGCGGATAACGCTCCTCCGCCGAACCAGGTGGCGTACGCGCGGACCGAACGAGAGCTGCGCAAAGCTTGCGACATTTTTCTCACGGACGAACTTGCGTCGGCGGGCAGTACGCCCCTCGCGTTCGATGTCGCGTTTCCATCCGACCGCCCGCTCCCTCCGCCGCTGAAGGCAATGGGCGAACCACTCCGCCTCGAGACGCCGCACGGCACACTCCTGCTGAGCGGGAGCATCGATCGTATCGATCTGGATACCGACGGCGCGTTGCGCATCATCGAGTACAAGTCGGGCAAGGAGAGAACCGACCCTTCGCGTCCGCTCGCGGGAGGAACAATGCTCCAGTTCGCCGTCTGCACCGAGGCTGTACGCCTGATGACGAAACCGGGAACGATTTCAAATATCAGATTTTTCTATCGTTTTCTTTCGGCCAGAGAGCAAGGGCGCGTCACGGAGGTCGAGTCATTCCTCCCGGAGCTCCGCGCATACACCGGACGGCTATTCGACCTGCTGAAGCGCGGCAGCTTTCCGCACGCATCCGATCCTGCGATATGCGGAAGCTGCGAGTTCGCGCAAGTATGCGGGAATGCGGATACGACGGCCGCGCGCATGAAGCTCAAACTCGACAATCGGGCCAACCTCAATCTGGATGCATGGAGGGAACTGCGCGATGATTAGTGACGCACACGATGATCGACCAGCGCGTGAGAGAATGGAGACCGACTTCGATACGACCTTTCTTGTCGAAGCCGCGGCAGGAACAGGCAAGACCACGGCCATCGTCGCCCGCATGGTTGGCCTCCTGCGAGCGGGACGGGCGCGAACATCCAACATTGCCGCAATCACCTTTACAAGAAAGGCCGCCGGGGAACTCCGCAGGAGATTCCAGGACGAACTCGAACGCACTTCACGAACGGAAACCGGCGATCAGGAACGAGCCCGACTCCTGGCTGCGATCGATGCGTTCGACGATATCACGATCTGTACGATTCATGCATTCTGTGCGGACCTGCTGCGCGAGCGTCCGGTGGAAGCGGGTGTCGCGCCAGGATTCACAATGCTTTATGAAGATGGAGCGCGAGCGATGCGGAGCGCGGCATTTCGCGGTTACGTAGACCGGCTTCCACTCACGCATCCGCATGCAGTGGAAATGCTCGATGGTATCGGCATCGGACTTCATGAAATCGAGTCCGCATACGATACCCTCTGCGGTTGGCCCGATGTCGAATTCGATCCCGGCGACCCTTCCCCGCCGGATGTTTCGTCGGCGATATCGCGGATCGGAGCGTTCATCGATGTGCTGCTGCCCATGTTCGCGGGAGGGACGAGCGACCCCGACGCTTTGCAGGACGCGGTGCGTCGCGCCACGCGACTGTTCCAGGACAAACAATCGCCGCTTCGCGATGCGCGCATCCTCTCATTGTTTATCCCGAAGAATGTCGGCAAGGTGAGGCTGAAGAGCTGGCGTGACAAGTATGAAGCACAGGTGCTGAAGGATGAACTTTTCCCCGTGCTTCTGCACACCGTCATAGCACCCGCGTGGAGGGAAGTCCAGGCGTACCGCTACGCGCTGTTGTTGCCGCTCCTGCTTGAAGCGCGAGACGACTATGCGAAACGCAAGCGCGCCGCGGGAGTGATGGATAAAAACGATGTGCTCATCCGGGCACACGATATGCTTAGGGATCATGTGACTATTCAATCCTCCATGGCCAAACGATTCACACACATGCTTGTGGATGAATTCGAGGATACCGATCCCGTCCAGGCCGAAATGCTGGTGTATCTGTGCGGCGATAGGACGCCGCAGGCGACATGGCGTGAAATGCGGCTTCGTCCCGGCGCGTTGTTCGCGGTCGGCGATCCGAAGCAGTCCATTTACCGCTTCCGCCGTGCGGATATCTCGATGTACAACGAAGTCCGCCGCATCGTCGTCGATTCCGGTGGCGAGGTGCTCGAACTGTCACGCAGTTTCCGCGGCGCCGCGGCCGTTTGCGGGGCCATAAACAAGATCTTCAACTCCGTATTCCCGGAGCAGCCGGAACCGCATCAGTCGCGCAACGTCCCGCTCACGGCGGTGCGCGGCGACGGAGGTTCGCTATGCGGCATAGTGGAACTCCCGATCGGATATTCGGGAACGACAAAGGAGGCGTACGTTCCCGAGGCCGCGACGGCTGTCGCCGGATGGATGGCACGCGCAATCGCGGCGGGCGCCACGGTACTCGATCACGTCAACGGCGGCGACAATCAACGGCCTCTCACGCCATCGGATGTCATGATCCTGACGCGCGACAATGGCGACATCCCGCAACTCGCGGCGGCCCTCGACGATGCGGGACTCCCCTTCACCGTCGATGACGGTATTCCTTGCGGCGACACCGACGAACTGCGCATGCTCCTCGTGCTGCTCCGGGTCCTGGCCGATCCTGAAGACGAAACCGCCATGGTCTCATGGTTGCGCAGCGAATGGTGCGGCGTCGATGATGAGGCGCTCCTTCGCTGGCGGTCCGATAGTGGGAGTTTCAAGCTCACCACGCGTTTCAAATCCGGTATGGATGAACGAATCGAACGTGGGCTTCTTTTTATAAAAAATGCGATGCGCATGGTGCGGTCGGCGCCTCCCGGGGCCGTCGTGTCCGCAATGACCGCCGCTTACGGTTTTCTTCCCGCGACGGTGACCAGGGAGCGTGCCGCCATGCGCGCGGGAGTCTTCTCTTCGCTTGTCGCCTTGATTCGTGAGTACTCGACCGCGGGCCTCCCCCTGATCGATATCGCCGCGATTCTCGAAGAGCAAGCCGGCTCCATCCGCGCAGCTGCGATGCTCGATCCCAACAATGCCGGTGTGCGGATTTCAACGTTGCACAAAGCCAAGGGACGTGAAGCGCCCGTGGTTATCGTGTTCACCCCGGTTCCATTCTCCGCAGACAGATCCGCCACGATCGTTATCGACAGGCAAGCGGATCCGTCGCAAGGGTGGATACAGATCGGGTATGGAAAGCGTGCGATCGACGCCATCGCCGCACCCTGTGGTTGGGATTTGATCCGTCGTGACGAAACGGCCTTTTCTGAGGCGGAGGAACAACGCGTGCGGTATGTGGCGGCGACGCGGGCAAGGAATTGTCTTGTACTTATCCCCTCGAAAGAAGGTGAAGGATTGTTCAGCCGGGAGACGCTCCACCGGCATGGCGTCGCTGCGGCGCCCGAGTTTCCGGCCATCACGGTTCAACCCATCACGACGGTGAACGAAATCCCTGATCCGACGATTATCGAAGCTGGACTTGAGCGGAAACGTGTGACGATGGCGCAGCCGACATTCGCCCGATACGACGCGGGAGCATTGAACACCTCCGCTTCTCCGCCCACATGGGAGATTGGCCGAGGTCCGGTATTCGACACGCTCGTCCGCCGACTGATGACGTACGCGATCACCGATCCGGCGGGAGATCTCGCGCGGCGTGCCGACGCACTGCCGCTGAACAATCCCATCGACAGGGTGACTGTGGACGAAGCACTCGCGCTTGTCGCAGCGGCCCGTTCGCACGAACTCTGGCGGCGCATTCTGAACGCGGAAAAACGGATGACGGAAGTCCCGTTCGCCATCGAGCATCACTCCGAGGTCGGTCTCCCCGGCATCCTCAGCGGCGACATCGACCTGGTTTTTCATGACGAACAGGGCTGGACCATCGTTGATTTTATAACGGATGTGATCGGCGACAATATCGAGGACGCCGTATTGTTGTATGCGCCTCAGCTCAAGAGGTACCGCGTCGCCTGGGAAGAACTCACCGGTCAGCGGGCGAAGGGCATCCTCTGGTTCCTCACACCGAATCTCGTCGCGGAAATCGCTTAGGCCGCGATTCATTTCGCTCCGACCGAGAGGCACGCACCGATGGATACCCTGCTCGCGGGCCGCGCCCGGTCGAGCGGTCGGCAATGCATCCCCGTGCATATTTTTCCTCCGAGAATGCCCGAAGGCAGCTTCGACGAATTGAAAGAACAATCAGAGTGTGGCGGCCCTGTTAATGACATCAGGGAGACCGTACGGACTTACTGAGGTTGCGGATTCCGGACGTAGGC
>CAYJMN010000116.1:0-16155 GCA_964371045.1 uncultured Chromatiales bacterium
CCCACGACGGTGGTGGTTTCACGGGGTTGCGCGTGAAGAGTGGTAGGTAGAATCCCCCCCCCCCCCGAGGATCATGATGATAATAGCGACATACGATTTCATTCTCCTTTCCTCCTGAGCGAGTGTATAGATGTGATGTGCGTATCTATAGTGGACACAGCGGCAACGCGGGAGGATGATGGGAAAATGTACGAAACTGGTACTTACGGAAATCGATGGTAAATGTCAAGGCGAATTCGGGGATATGCTGTCGCTTCCACACTATACCGAGACCTGCGTGTCAATAACGATACCGCAACTGCGGAATCAGCACGATATCCTCGCGCACGGTGTACACGATACGGTGTCCTTCCGTGATGCGGCGGGCCAGGCAACCGCACAACGCATGCCGGAGTCGCTCGGGTTTGCCCGATCCCCTGAACGGCTTCAGCTGAATTTGACGGAGAGATCGTTCATTCGGCGTAAGATTGCATCGTCGTGTCTTTGCGAGTACAGGTTGTACTCCCAGGCCTGTCCGGCAACGATGTGCTTCACTCCGACAACTCCCGCGCCGCCGCCTTGCCTTCCTCGAGTTCGAACGGAGCTTCGGGAAGGCCGCGCGCGTGGTTGACGTGGGCATCATTTCACGATATGCATACCCCGGCTCAGCATGCGTGATCCCGAGGTAAGGACGCAGCGATAGTACCCTGCCGGAAGCGCGCGGACATCGAAACGGTACTCGTGCCGGCCTGAGGGGAGGAAACTTTCAACAACGACGCCCGCTTCCCTGCCGTTGGCATCGTAGAGTTTGAGCGAGGTCCGTGCTTCCGCATCGAGGTGGAATGGAAGCAGGACGGTGGTCGAAGCAGGATTCGGAGCGCTTTGTCCAAGCCAGAATCCCGCACGCTCGCGTACCAGACGCCGGCCGTCGTCGACGCAATACCCGTCGAGAGTAAAGCGTCCTGCGCTGAGTTCCTCCGCGTACAGCACTGGATGCACAAAGTCCATCATGCTCAAGGTAAGCGGAGTTTCGATGTCGTCGCCGATCAGCACGAGACAGCGAAGAATCACGAGATTGCCTTCCGAAGAGATGGAAGGTTTTCCGGTGGCACCGATGACGATGGCGCCCGAGGCGTTATCGAACGCGAAGTCCGCCGTCATGGCTGCCGAAACCGTGCCTTCCGTGCGCAGAGCGAGGGGATACAACATGGAGGGATTGAAAGAGATGGTTCCGGTCCAGTCGCCGACAGGGAATCCGTCGATATCCCGATCGATGCGCAATGCGATTTCTATGGTGTCGCCTGGAGCGCCGGAATAATTTCCGATCTCGAAGCGCAACGGAAGAACGTCTCCTGTACCGTGCGAAAGAACAATAACTGTGTCGTTAGCCGCGCAGGGCTCGGAATAGCGGAGCACGAGCGTATCGACAAGCTGTCCGGGCATGTCGGGCACGGCGCTGAGGGAAAGCACGACACTGTCGCCGGGTGCGAAGGAGCCGTTCGCGGAGCCCTGCACGCGTACCCGCGAAGACAGCGGCGTTGCACCATCGAGGCGCACGGGCCAGCCGCTTGCATTGCGGAAGGCCACGGTAGTGATCACTGTGGCAACGCCGAGCGGCGCCGCTCCGAGATCCACGGTATCCGGACCGGAAAGCTCGCCGGACGACACCTCGGCGCGCAGCGAAGCGCTGAACAACGCATCGCCGCCTTCCAACTCCACACGCACGACAAGTGCGGCCTCGATGCCGCCACGGTCCTGCGGTGCGGGCATGCAGCGCACCGCAAGTTGAATTTCGGATGCCGACGCCAACCACAGAGGTAGCGGCGGCGGTAACACCAAACTGAAGCGCGACGCGTGCAGGCCCTCAATGCGCAGGGAATCTATCCGTGCCGGAGCGTTGCTGTTGTTGCGCACTGTGACGAGGCCATCGACCGTGCGGCAGAATGGAACTTCGCCGACGTGCAAATCCGTGACGATGAATTTCCGTACGGCAATTCCGGTGACGATGATGTCGATTGTCCCTCCGCATGGCCCAAGCGCAAGCCGCACGGTGTCGGAAAAGACTCCGTCGCGCATGGGTACGATGCTGAGGGCTATACGAAGGAACGCGGCGGCAGGGACGTCCAGCGGAAATTGGTTGTCGATTGCGTATCCCGCGGGTGTCTGCGACCCTTCTACGCTCACCGTCGAGCTGCCGGTGTTGGGAATGTCCACAGTGCGCGAAATCAGGGCACCCTGGAGCACCTGGCCCAGCGGAAGCGGTACGGTGCCGGAAGTCATCTGTGTCCGGCGATGTCCGGCCAGCTGCAGCTCCGTTACCGGTTGAAGTGTCGCATCGCTCGTGACGAAAAGCGTAGCGGCGACGCGTCCGTCGGCTTCAAGCGCGGGCGCGTATCGAATGACCAGCACACGCGAAAGACCCGGATTCAGGATCTCATCTATGGTCACGGGATTGAGGATGCTGAACGCCGCCACACCGGGGCCGCCGATTGTGGTTCCGTGAAGCGTGACCGCGGTGACGCCGGTATTCATGATCGTCGCCGAAAGCGTATCGCTTTCGCATTGCACGAGCGTGTCGAATTCAAGCACCGCCGGAGTGAAGCGAAGCACACCCTCGACAGATGTTCCTTCAAGACCGATGCAAAGCGTGTCGCGGCATGGGGCATCGAAGATCAGGCACAGCGATCCGAACTCCGCACCCAGTCCCGTGGGTTGAAACGTCACCGGCAAGGACAACAATCCGCCGCTGTCGATTACCTGAGGCACGGAGGCGGCGATCGTGAACAGCGGATTGCTGCTGCGAATCGCGCTCAGCCGGAGACCCCGCATGTCGATGTTGCGTACCGAAAGCACCCGCATCTGCGAGTTGCCCAGAGTGACATTGGCGAAAACGAGGGAGTTGGGCGTCACATCGAGATATCGGGCAGCGTGACGTCCGCGCAGCTCAACGAAATGATCTTTTACACAGGTCCTGGTGCGTATGCGGAGACGAAGCGTGACAGGATCGGCCTCACCTACCCGCTGCGGGGTAAAACGAAGACGCAGCGTATCGGAGGCGCCCGGAACAAGGGTCGGTGGAAGCGGCGTGATGACCGCCCACGCACCGGCAGGGACATCCGCCGAGACGATAGTCCGAGGCAGCGGGCCGGGATTCCCGATGGCGAGAACTGCTTCACGCGACGACTCGCAATACGGCACATTCCCGGCGTCCAGCGTGTCGCGGATGGCGAGAAGTCCCGGATCGCGCAGCGCGATTAAAGGCAGCTGAGCAAAACCTGTGGTGGCGTCGAGCACCAGCAAGCCGGATTCCTGGTCCCTCGCATCGAGTCTCGAACAAATAACAAGCGCGATCGAGGCGCCGGGCGGCAGCGAAAATTCATCCATTCCCGCTGCGAGCGAGAAAATCGCGGTCGGCGAGACCGAGGCCCGTATCGTTTGCGGAATGGTCAGCGGATTCGTGACGATCACGGTATCGCAGCGAACGGTATCGCAGTGCGCCAGGACGCTGATGAATGGAGAAGGCGCAAGCAACAGGGCGCCAGGTCTGAAGACGGCGAACACATCGGTGCAAATTGTATCCCGGCACGGCGAGGTCAACAGAACGCAGAGTTCGCCCGTGACGGTGCCGGTGTCCTTCGGGATGGCGAGAGCCAGATCGAGGTCCATTGTGGAATCCGGAGGCAACAGGTGCGGATACGATGCCGAATGCAGCAGGATCATGCGGCCGCCGGTATCGCGAAGCGCCACCGTATCGACTGCGAGCACAACCGAGTCATCATTGCGAAGCGTCACGGTCATCCGCGCAATGTCGAGGACGGACCGAATCCCGAAATCGATCGGCGATGGCTGTATCGACAACCGAGGACGCCAGGCACCGGCCGGAATCGTTATGGTCCGTTGTTCGAAACACGGATCTGTCGTAACGCGCAGGACAAGGTCGAACAGCGTATCCGCAGGCAATTGCACACGCAGATCCAGAATCACGGAGTCATTAGGTGCGATGGAGCGGGGTATGAGAGGATGCGTCACGGAGGCCAGTGGCGCGCCTTGCAGTTGCTCCAACCGCAGAAGTTGAAGCGGATCGGCGTTTGTATTCTTTAAAATGATGCGGCGCGTGACGATGGTGCCGATGCATCCGAGTATTGGAGACAGCGTGTCCCCTGAAACCGTCAGCGTTTGCACCTTGCGACGCGCGTTGAGAAGAATGACCGTCTCACCCCCGGCTATCTTGTCGTTGTGCCGGAGACGTAGCGAGGCGCTTGCGACTCCGTTGCTGGGACTTGCATACGACATCAGAATATGAACTGCGCCACCTGGCGGCACGGATATCGGCACAGGAGGTCCAATCACGCTGAAATGCGAAGAATCGCTTCCGCCAAGTTTGATATCGGTGATGATGAGGGGCTGCTGCCCGTCGTTGCCGATGCGCACCGAATCCAGCATGGGATCATCGCAGGTCTGCGTCTGGAAAATCAGGCTCTGCGGCGCGTCGATGACGGGCATTTCGTCACCGATCAGTTCGAATAGCAAGGTAAGCGTGTCGCGGCATGGAGCATCCGCGATGAGGCGAACCGTGCTCCGTATCGTGTCCGCTATAGATGCCGTCCAGGAGACCGTCACCGGGAGTCTTGCCTGCGCGTTGAGAGCGAACGGCACGCTTGGCGCGGTAAGCGTGAGATTGGGAACCGGAGGAGATATGGAGATTTCCGTGATCGTCGATTGAAGCGAACCGGCGTTCTCCAGCAGGAACTGGGAAGTGACGGTTTTGCCGAGCGCGGCCGGACCGATGCGCAGCACTGAATCTGGGGCGATAGTGCACACGGTGGCGACTGCGCGTCCACGACAAATCACCTCCACGGTATCCGCGCAGGGTCCGGAGAGGACCTGGAAAATTGTTGTCGTCGTTGATGAATCCGGCCGTTGCGGCGTGAACCGTACCGGCAGCATCGCTCGGGCGCCTTTGTTGATCAGCAGGGCGCTGTCCGGTTTGAAGGAAAATGCCGGATTCCCCTGAACAAGCGTCGATGAGAGCACCGTAAGGGGCCCGGTACCGACATTCTCAAGCGCCACGAACAGCGTGGAGGTGGCGCCGACGCACACATCTCCAAAATCGAGAATCGCAGGGAGCGCCTTGAGTTCGGAGGAAGACATGGTGCCGCTGAACGAAACGGTGCCTGTCTCGGGACAAGCGGAGAAACCGGACTGTATCGCAATCGATCCGCTGAACGGTCCGCTTCTGTCGCTGCGATAATGGAACACCAGAGAATCCGGACTGCTGAGCGTGTCTCCGAGGTTGTGATTGACGAGTGTCATGTCGCCGTGCTGGGAGAAAAGCTCCACGTTCATCAGCAGTGGAGGGAAATTGCCGATAGTCGTCGTGCGTAACACGCCCACCGCAAGTTCGCCAACGCAGACGGTCGGGAATATGAGCGATGGCGAGTGGGAAAGTCGCGCCATACGGCGGAGACCGTTGAGACCGATACGCCATGGAGAATGCACGTCATCGCTCGACTCCACGATGAGGGCTGCTCCAACGGGCGGCGGACCAAAATAACCCGGCGACGGTTCCCATCGGACTGTGATAGAACGGGTTCCTCCCGCAGGCACACTCATCGGGAACGAGGGACGCAAGATAGTGAATTCCGGATGTGTCAGATTCGCGCCTCCCGGCGGAATCAACAGGGTCCCGGAACCGGAATTGACGATCGGAATTTCGAGATCTACGAATGGCCCGCAAGAGAGCGTATCGAACCAGACCTCCGGGGCCGTGGCCGAGATATCCGGACGCAGCGTCCCTTCCCATTTGAAAATCCAGCCATCGGAGACACTCGGATACCCCGTCGTGCGCTGGACGCCGCCAACCGCCCACCCGACTGCTTCGTTGATAAAAATCATTTTGTTGACAGGTCGGTAGGTCTTTCCTCCGAACACCTGTGGCGGGTACATCGTCCAACTCAAACCGCCATCCCCGGTGTATGCGAATTCGTTGTAATCGCTCGCCGCCCAGCCCTTGAATACATCGAAAAACCATATCCCCTTGTGTCCTTCCGGAGTGGTCCTGAATGGCGGCTGCTGCAAAATCGGCATCCAGTTTTTGCCGCCGTCCTTGCTCACAATGATGTGGTTGGGACTTTTGCTGTTGTACCCGCTCAGGTACACGTAATCGTCATTTATAAAGGATAGCTTCGCGTGCTGCGGAAAATACTCGGTGAAATTGGGAAAGGAAAAATCGAACCACCTGTCGCTTATTGGATTGTATCGGAAATACGCGTTCTCGCCGCCGACGACATTCCAGTACAGGCCGGAGAACTTGACATCCGTAAACGGCATGTTCGCGGCGATCGAGTAGCTCTGCCATACGGTCCCTCCGTCGAGGGTCTTGTGCACGCGTCCAGGTCCCTCGCCGGCAATCATCCCCTCCCGATTGTCCTTGAACGTGATGGCGAATCGCGTGCCGTAGAGTATCGGATTTATTGGAGATACATTGAACCAGGATTGGCCTGAGTTGACCGTCTTGTACACGAGGCTGCGGTAATCGTCCCGCCAGGAAATGAAGGCGATGGAAGTATTGGGAACGGCATACACATCCTGCGCCCAGGACGTGAGCGCGATTGTGAGTGGCGGATTGAAGGCGGAGGGATGCACCGGACGCCACATGGGATCGCCAGAGACCTTCCGGTACACACCTGTTCTGTTGAAAATGACGTCGACATCCCCCGTAGCGTATCCCAATCCGGTATCCGCCATGGAAATGCCCATGAGCCCCCGCACCGGAACCTCGGTCGGTTGCTCCACCCACCTGCCGACATTCTGCGCATGCGCGTTGAAGACGACCGACAGGACAACAACGAATGGTATGGCCAAATTCCGGATCAAATCGCGATAAGTTTTATCCGAATAATTAGAAGAACCAGAATCGATGATAGCGGATTCCGCGGTCAAAGACAAATGGGACAATGATTATGGGCGCTCGCCTCGCCAATGGTTTTCTTGCTCGAAGCGCAAGCGGGATTCATCGAGGAGCGAAGGCGGGTATGACGGGTTGCGGAGGAGTGAAGAATGCAAAGGATGGATCTCTACGAATGGGCCTCACCTTTCTGCCGCGCTGTTGTCCTCCGCCCGCGCCATAACTCCGGGTTTCAATAAATTAATCGGAAGCACCTTTGGCGGACATATCCTTGAATTTCCGCTTCCGCCCGGATTCGCGGCTAACACGGATCATATCATCGGACTGAGCACGCATCCGGGCAACGGGCTGTAACACAAGATCGAACGAAGGCCTTTTACCACTCCACCCGGTACATCAGCTCGAGACGTGCCCAGATGTACGAGGGTGTCGCAGCGTCGAACTCGCTGTCATACCACATCCTCTCAAGCATCGCGTGAGCGGAAACCGGCAGATCGGGCTTCCAGAAAAGATGCGCAGTAAGCAACGTTCCCACGTTCCTGTTCGTGCCGAGCTCTTCCTTCAACGGCCAGGAAAGCACCTGCACGGAGGTGCGAATCATCCACTCGGCATGCGGCGTGGCCGTGACTTCCGCAAACGGTGCCTGCATGTGCGTCCAGTAGCCCGGCAGCGGAAGGATATTCTTGGTGTACATCAGCGATTCATTCCACTTCGGCCAGCGGCCAAGCACGGGATCCCACTGTCCATGCAGAAATAACCATCCGTAGGTCCCCGGCTCCGCGTGCGAAGTACTCATCATGTCATAGCTGTAATGGTACATACCGACACGCAGCGTCACAGGTACATCGATGGCGCTCTTCATATTCCACGCCACGTTCCCATGCGCCGCCCAAGCTTTCCTGTTGAGCGATTCCGCGTTCTCCACGCGCAATTCGCCTCGCTGCACTGCGCCCTCAAGTGTGCAGGTCACGTCGGGCAATACGTGGACGACAAGCCGTGTTCCCGCCGTCAGGTCCCGATTACCGTTCAATGAGGACGCGTTCGAGTTCTCCGGGTCGGCAGGTCCGTCGCCCTCGGAATGGATGCCGTACAGCTCATAATCGATCATTGAATACTTCCCGGTGTAGTACACTCCCGCGACGTTGCGCACATACTCCGCCAGCCGCTTATCCCTGTCATTGACGATTGGCAGAATGTCATCCTGCTCCGGCTGATGAACGTAAAACAGCGTGACGTTGTGGTCGCGCGCCGCTCCGATGTCGACACGTGCGCCATTCATGTATAGCGTGCGTGAACCATCCAGTGGCGTACCATCCATGATCAGGAAGCCCTCCCCCAGCAGCATGTCAAATCTTCCGACCGTGATATCCATCGGAAATCCGGGCTGCCCCTTCCACTTGACATACAAGTGCTCGAAAATCACTTCGTCCGGATTGAATTTCCTTTCAACCGGATATTCAATCCAGTAGAAAAACTCATTCGTCAACGTGGCTCGTAATTCCAGCGACTCCACTGGTCTCCACGTCGATCCGAAGCGCGTGCGATTGTGAGTGAACTGTACGGGGAACCCGTTCACAGACCGCATACCCTTGTCCCATGTCACGAATCGCATACGATGAGAAAAATCAAACGAGATTGTCTTCTGCGTCCCGACATCCGCGACATCTCCCTCACCCTGCTGTGCGACGACGGGCGTCATAAGACAGAAAACGAACAGAACAACAATGATGGTACGCATACACACTCCCATGTGATAATATGTGATGCGGGAGTATACCATCCCATCGGTTTCCATGCAAGCGCCGCGTTTGTGGGTGCATGAGGAAAGGGTTGATTTTCTGATTTTCCGATTTACTGATTTATGATGCGCGATTGACGATGTGCGTTGTACCACAAACCGATTTCCTGGAGGAACTCCACATGCTCTGGATCCATGCGCAATTCGTCCGCGGATTGTACTGACCTTGCGAAGATGCACGAGGTGTGTCCAAGTCGTCAATCGTAAATCAGAGCGTTGTCTCCACCATCAACCGGTACTGCCGGATGGGCGCGAGATTGGCTACGACTTCCGTGTAGGAATAGTTGAGGATATTGTCGGCGAGTGCGGTGAGGCGCATGGGAAGGCTCGCCAGAACGCCGCTCCACGACAATCGGAGGTCGGTGACGTAGGTAGGGACGCGCCGTTCGGCGTCAGGGATTACGACGGTGAGTTCGGTGTCGATTTCCTCCAGCCGTGAGATCAGGCGGTGATCGACACCCAGTCGAAAGGGGCCGAGGCTCAACGACGCGGAGAGATACAGCAGATGGCGTGGACGGTATTTCAGAACGGTTCCTTTCGCGCGATCTTCAGGGTACAAGTAAGTGTAAGACGCGCTGAGATCGAGCAATTCCCAGGGCTGTGATTGAACGGACAGCTCGTATCCGCGAATCCGTGCTTCGGTGATATTGCGAAATACGATGCGTCCGTCAGCGGGATCGATGGTGGGCTCGACGAGATTCTCGTAGTCGTTCCAGAACACTGCCGCGTCGAGCGTCGTGCGCCAGATTAGCTGCTGCTTGAAACCGAACTCGTACGATGTGCTGCGCTCGGCTTTCAACGCGGGATTGGGCTTCGTGATCAAACCGCCGGCGCCCGCAGTGGCAAATCTTTCGGCGATTGATGGCGAACGGAATCCCCAGCCATACGAAGCACGGACCGTCGCTCCTTCGAACGCTTGCCAGGCGAGGCCAAAGCGTGGGTTCACTTGCATGTCCGTTTCGAGTGTATCGATTGCCGTGACGTCGAAGCGGGTACCTGCCGAAAGATGCAGCGTCCTGTTGATCGCGATCTCGTCCTGAACATACACTGCGCCGGTTATGCCGGTTCTGCGTCCATAGATGCGCGCGTCGACCCATGCGAATGACGCATCTGCGCCAAAGGTCAGCAGCTGGGTCGCGGCCACAGCCAGCGTTCCCTGCCATTCGGCGCCTGCCTGCCAGGCGGTGGATTGCACCATATCGGCGGGGCGAAGGCTGAAATCGGAGGTATCACTCCTCGTATCGAAGGCCGTGCGATATGCGGACACACGAATGGATGACGCGAACTTGCCGCTGTGCGTCTGTCGATACTGCGCCGATGCGAGCATTTTTGTGGAGTGCACGCGTTCGCTCCGGTCCTTTTCGTCGGGCGGCTGCAGGGCATGCGACAAGTCACGCCAGAACACCCAATTTCCCCTGTCGTTGGAACTCCACGTCAGGTTGACGTTCAGATTGCGATCCGGCGAAATCCTGTACCACGCCCGACCACCGAGATTCCAGCGTCGGAAGTCATCCATTTCGCGATACCCCTGATCACCTCTGAGACCGGCAGTCAGCATATAACTCACAGGGCCAGCGACATTTCCGTGCTGAAGATCGACACCGCCGGAAAACCTCGGACTGTCTCCCCACCATTTCCACTGAGCATGTTTCGGCGAATCCCACACCCCCGAGTACATACGCGCACGGTAGCTTCGTTCCTTCGGTTCCGACGTGATGACGTTGATGACGCCGCCGAGCGCGCTTGATCCGTATAATGCGGAGCCGGCGCCTTTGACGACTTCGATCCGCTCAACATTGAACATTGGCACGGCATCGAATTTGATTTCGCCGGCATCCCCGGCAAGAACGGCGGCGCCGTCCACGAGGAGCAACACCCTGCTGCCGACAGCCCTACTGTAGCCGCTGGAGCCTCGAATATTCACCTGGTCCTCGGTGATATTCACTCCCGGTACTTTTCGCAGCGCGTCGTCGAGTTCGATGATGCCACGTTCCTCGATCTGGTGCCCACTGAATACGGATATACTGACCGGTATTTCCTCGAAACTTTGAGCATGTTTCCCGGCTGTGATAATCACTTCACCTGTGCTGATCGACGTCTCCGCAAGCGTAAGATCCTGTACCCGCACTTCCCCGGAATCCAGCGTGAGCACCACCGTGACGGTGGTGTAGCCGATCATCGAGCATGCAAGCGTAACCGTTCGGCCGGCAGGAATATTGCGTATGTGGTACCTGCCGTCCCTATCCGTCGCACTGCCGAGCACCGTACCTCGAAGCATCACGTTCGCCCCAATGAGGGCTTCTCCATCCTCGGAAGTCACCCGTCCCGAAAGCGCCGCGTTCTGACCGGGAAGCGGTGCGACCGGGGACACGAGCGATACGAAGAAAAACAGCAGGAAGGGGAATGCGGATGGCTTCATGTGGCTGCTCAACGACGCTTCCGCACCGCGTGCTCGATCGTGTACAGTATTTCTTCCTGACGTTGCATGTCATGAACGAAATCCGCGACGTCGCAGTCGATGACAAGCGTCGGACCGAGATCGTATCGCTCGATCCAGTCTTCGTAAAGCACGTTCAGCTGATCGAGATACGAATCGGCGATTCCTTGTTCAAAACCACGGCCGCGGAGATGGATCTGACGATGCAGCGTCGGAACGGAGGCGCGAAGGTAAATCAGGAGATCCGGCGCCTTCAGATACGCTGTCATCGCACTGTACAGCGCCTGATAGTTTTTATAATCCCGATCGTCCATCATGCCAATGGCGTGCAGGTTCAACGCGAATATTTCCGCATCCTCATAGATCGACCTGTCTTGTACAACGTTGATTCCGTTGTCGCTGATTCCGCGATGCAGCATGAAGCGCTTCGAAAGAAAATACACCTGGAGATGGAACGACCACCGACCCATGTCCGCATAAAAATCCGGAAGATAGGGGTTGTCGTCCACGGATTCGAAGTATGGAGCCCAACCGTATTTTTGATGCAGCAGCGACGTCAACGAGGATTTTCCCGATCCGATATTTCCCGCGATTGCAACAAACATAGGCTTTACCCCTCTTGTATCCACCGGACGTCCGGCATCCCGGCCAGGTGGTTCGCGTAGCGCGCCAGAATAAACAGATAATCCGAGAGACGGTTGATATACCGTACATCATGATCGTTTATTTCCTCAAGAGCCGCAAGATGCACGATGCACCGTTCCACCCGCCGGCAGATTGTTCTGCCCATATGCAGCTGAGCCGCGGCGTCATGTCCGCCTGGAAGAATGAAAAAACGAATCGGTTCCAACTGGACGTCGAGTTCGTCGATCTCTGCTTCAAGTCGATCGATATTGCGTTGCTCTATCCGCTGAATGTTGGCCTGGATTAAATCCAATGGGGTAGCGAGATCCGCTCCGAGGACAAACAAGTCGTTCTGAATGTGAATTATTCGTGCGCTCAGGTCATCAAACACGCTTGCCGCTCTCGCAATACCAAGCTGGGCATTGAGTTCGTCCACTGTCCCATACGCTTCGATTCGGTCGCTATCCTTGCCTACCCTCCGTCCGCCGAAAAGGGCCGTCATTCCGTCGTCACCAGTGCGTGTATAGATTTTCACTGTTGTCGCTCAGTTACTTTTTGAGTAATCGTAATTCATGAACAACATCAGCCGCGTCAGGAAGTTCCGACCAGGTAGCCGCGACAAATCCATCCTCCAGAATAAACGCCCTCGGCAGCGAGCGATACAGCGGTCGGGCAAATCGTGGTTCGATGGCCGCTACGGGGAATGCGGCAGCGTATTCGAACATCAACGCGGTGAGATGCTGCGTACCGTCGATGATGAGTCCCGTAACGGACTGAACTTCGTCATGTTGAGCGATCATATTCATCCGGTTGATGTCGCTCTGAAGGTCGTCCGACTCAACACTGAATAAAAACACCACGTGCATACCCTTGTTCAGATTGACGCCATACAATCCGTCGACTGGCCATACATCGAAATGGGCGCCCGGACGTAACGAGGTGACGAGATTATCGGCGGGGATCGAAGCGCTGTATGCTGTGACAAGCAACGCCAGGACACCCATCGCGAAGGTGACCACGGCGCGCCAAAGGAGAGTGGTCCCGGGTTTTTTCCATAGCACGACAACCGAGAACAATAAGCCGGCAGCCATGAGCGCATCCTCAACAATGACCTGCTCGGGACCGCGATGCACCAGATTGCCGAAGCAGCCGCAGTCATCCCCAAGCCCGACCGACATGCCATACCAGGTAATGCCTATAAAAAAAACCAGTAAAGCGATCATAAGAAACGGGACGACACGCGGGAGGAGATTCACGACGAGGCCTGTGGCGAGCAGCACCTCGACAACGATCAACGTCCAGGCCGCGATACCCGCCAGCTCAGGGAAGATGTTGTACCTCGCTATTTGCTCCGCGAACGACGCCGGGTCGAGCGCTTTCATTGCCGCGGCCAGAAAAAACACGCATGCGACGAGCAGCATGACAACGCGTGCGATTACTACAAGAATCCTGTTGGAGGATAGGTGCATGGTTATTTCAGAATTTTAACGAAGAGATCTTCCATGGCTCCGGGCGGATCACCGATGACGCGATCGATTTCCTTTCCCTTCTGCCGGAAAATAACGGCGGGATAGTCGTGACCATATTTATCGAGAACTTCGCGAGGTTCGTTACCACCCATCGCGATGCCGATGTACGTTACCGACAGCTTCGGGTTACCGGCATCTTCAAATATCTTGAGAGCACGCGGTAGAACAACTTTGCATGTGCTGCACCAGGTGGCGAACAACACCACGACTTCGGTATGTTCTCCGTAAGCTTTCAATGCCTTTATCGCGGAAATCTTCGGCTTGTAATTCTTTTTACGCAGCCTGTACTCAGGGCTGTAGGCCAGGATCATCGCAGGCGAGACCTCTCCGACGATTGTTTGGCGTACCGTCATCGAGATTTTTTTTCCGTCGACTTTGAATACACTCGCATTTCCTTTCATCGTGTATTTCCCTGAGGACCTGCCTCTGGGGACACCGCTGGTATGCGCGAATCCCTGGTCCATCCGGACTTCAGACGCCTTCAGCTTTGCAACCGTCTTCTGGCCGAGATCAATAAGCAAAGGTGATTTCAGCGCTTTTGAGTGCAGCAGCATGAAGGGCTTATACGAGATGGGCTGGTACACTTCAGCGGTGAGATCAATCGTGCCGTTGATTTCAACACCGATTTGGGCGTTTTCCTCCCAATCCATCGTCGTTTGTGCCGACATCCGACAGGAGAAAATAGCTGTCAACGTGAAGAACAAAACGAACGCTGTAAGGCGTGGGAAATATTTCATGCGTGGCTCCATACCATGAAGTTACGAAATGGCCTCAGGCGGTGCAAAAATAGACAGTGTAAATGAGATGGGCGATTGTGAATTGCACATAAGGGTTACAACCGCAAGTTGTCCCGCGTTGTTCCGCTTACCATATTGGGACTTGTCTTCTCCCTGATTACTCAGATTGAGCTTCCCATGATTGAAACCCTGGAACGACTCCTCTCTATTGACCCCGTCGATGCTGACCCCGCTGCCTTTTCACTGCACGCCGAGGTGATGATCGCGCTGCGTGAAGGTCGCCTGCGAGCGGCGCACCGCATTGACGGACACTGGATCGCCGACACAATGATAAAAAGTGCCATTCTGTGGGGCTTCCGGGCGGGTGTTCTTACAGACATTCCTGATTTCAGAGTGTTCATGTTCACCGACAAGCATACCTTGCCGATACAGCATTTCGACGCCGCCAGCGGCCGTCGCATCGTCCCGGGCGGCACCACGGTACGTGACGGGGCCTACCTCGCTCCCGGGGTGATCGTCATGCCGCCAGCCTACATCAACATAGGCGCCTACATAGACGAGGGGACGCTGGTCGACAGCCACGCGCTGGTCGGTTCCTGCGCGCAAATCGGGAAGCGGGTTCATCTCAGTGCCGCGGTTCAAATCGGAGGCGTACTCGAACCCATCGGCGCCGTACCTGTAATTATCGAAGATGACGTCATGGTAGGGGGAAACTGCGGCATTTACGAGGGCACAGTCGTCCGGAAAGGCGCGGTGATCGGGACAGGCGTTATTCTTAATGCATCCACTCCCGTGTACGATCTGGTGCATGAGCGCATCTTGCGGAAAAGTGAAGACGAACCTCTGGAGATTCCGGAGTTCGCAGTCGTCGTTCCTGGAAGTCGACCCGCTCGAGGAGAATTCGCAGTGGGTGCCGGTGTACAGTTGTACACGCCTGTGATCGTGAAGTACCGCGACGAACGAACTGACGCGGCCACAGCGCTTGAGGAGAGTCTTCGCTGACCATGCCCAATGGTTGGTTTCTCCGTTATAACGCACACAGCCTATCTCGGCGTCTGGAAGCGTAATCTCCCGGTCAGGTTGAAATCCGTGCGAGGATTTGACCGCTATGCGCTCCTGTCGACTGCGGGGCTGCAATTCATCGCATCCAGTTTCGCTCGCGTGTACGAAGATGTCAGCTGGGCGGATGTTGGAGAATACGTATCCGGAATGTCGGTTGGAGCCAGGCGTTTTTTTATTTGATCGTGTTTCCTTGCCTGACTATTTTACGGCAACTTTCTAAATGACAGATTTCTTGTCGGGCATCATTCATCCATTATATACGGAGACCTGAATGCGACTCTTCACCACCGTTGCGCTTGTGATCATTCTCGCCGGACCGCTCGTCTTTATTGGTTGCGGAAAGAGCGAGGAGAAAAGTTCACTCGACAAAATCACGGAAGCGGCAAAAAACATGCAAACCGCTGCCGAAGAAATCTCAAAAAGTGCGAAGGAAGAACGCACTCCCGTACCACCCGTGAGCTACAAAGTGCTGTTGCGTTACCTCCCCGAGACGATGGAGGGGCTGAAAAGAAGCGAGCCTGAGGGAGAAACATCCTCCGTTGGGGAGTGGCGGTTTTCGCAAGCCAGCGCCTCGTACAGCGCGGAGAGCGGAAGCCAGCACGTCAACGTGGAGATATTCGACTACGCACACATCGGCATGCTGTACACTCCTTACACGATTATGCTCAAGATGAATTACAACAAGGAAGGTACATCCGGTTACGAACGGAGTGTTGAAATCGCCGGTTTCCCAGCCTACGAGACGTGGTCGGTAAGCTCGAAAAGCGCCGAGGCGAATGTGCTGGTGGGCGATCGTTTTATTGTGAAGGTAACGACCAACGATCTCCCCGAAGGGTTCGCAAGGCGTGTGCTCTCAGGAATGAACCTGAAAAACCTCGCCGGCGAAAAGAGTGAACCGGCCTCCTGAGCGCCCGAACTCGGCGGGTACACGATACCTCAATTCATATTCCCATTTTTTGCGCACGGATGATGACATTGTCCGTGCGTTTTTTATCATGTCGTGTTATCGCGCGAGGTCTCATAATCAATAGTGGGCGATTCATGAATCCACCACTTTTCCATTCCCGATGGCAATGGGCTGG
>CAYJMN010000117.1:0-15454 GCA_964371045.1 uncultured Chromatiales bacterium
TTTCGAAGCCCCGCGGAGCTTTTAAAACACAAAGCGACTTTTTTGACCGGACTCAATCGTAAATCGTAAATTCCTATTTCCTCCCGCGCTTCCTTTCCCCCAGCATTCTTGCCTTGATGCGTAAATCGACATCGAGATCGTGCTCATCGACGATTTCACCGACAAGCTGCTCAAGCACATCTTCCAGCGTGACGACACCCGCCATGCCGCCGTGTTCGTCCACCACGACAAATAGGTGTTCGCGGTTGCGCTGAAAATGATTCAACAGCATATTCGCGCGTGCCGTATCGGGAACGAACGTCACCTCCTCGGCGTAGTCGCGCATCCTCCTCTCCCCCTTCCCTTTCGACAGCGCCGCCAGGAGATCCCTGATGTGCGCGACGCCGACAATGTCGTCAAGATCCTCCTCGTATATCGGGATGCGGCTCACAGAGGCTTTGTACAGCTGTTCGGCCGCCTGCTCCAATGAGGAATCGGCCTGCAAGGCGAAGACGACCGTGCGAGGCGTCATGATATCGCGCGCCAGTATATCGTCGAGCTGGAACACGCGTCGGATGAGCTTGTGCTCCGTCTCGAGGATATTGCCGTGCCGTTGACCCAATTGCGCCAGCACGGTGATTTCTTCTTCGGAGACGCGCGTCTCCGCGTCCGTCGAAAACCCGAATGGTCTGATGAGCAGATTGATGAGGAATATGATCGGTCTGAGAATGATCCGCAGGTACCAGACGAAGGAGGCGGTCGACAACGCATAGCCTACGGCGTGCCGTTCACCGATGGTTTTCGGAACGACCTCCCCGAACAGTATAATGGCGAACGTCAGGGCTCCTGAAAAAATACCGACCCAGAGATCTCCGAAAATCTCGACTGCCATGGCGCCGACGATGATGGATCCGGCGATGTTCGCCAGGTTGTTCAGGATCACAACGGCGATGATCGAATCCCGGATGTCCTGCTTGTTCTTTTTGAGTCGCGCGGCACTCCGTTTTCTTTGAGTGAGCATCTGCTCGATCTGCACCGGGGTGACGGAGAACAGCGCAGCCTCCATACTGGAAGCCATGAACGAAACAAAGAGGATCAAGAGACAGATAAGAATGAGGATCGTCATGGCGAAATCTATTCAGAAGGCATATCAGATACAATATTCGGAGTTCACGCGGCTGGGACCGCCGTGACGCAGCCCGATGGATGCGATATGATCGTGGAGTGGGATCCGTGTCGCGAGGGACTCCGCGCTTTGTGTGGGTACATCGATGGGTGCCTTGATTGGCCCTCGATTGCTTTGTACTTTTCTTTTTGTGTTTTTTCAAGCAATACTGAACCCCTGAACAATGTCCGACAACAAAGGCATCATCCTCTGGGTGGACGACGAAGTAGAATTCCTGCGTCCGCATATCCTCCACCTCGAAAGCAGAGGCTACATCCTCCACAGCGTCACCAACGGCGAAGATGCGATCGATTTCGTGAGGGATCAGGAAGTGCATCTGGTGCTGCTCGACGAATCCATGCCGGGCATGGGCGGACTCGAGACGCTCTCCCGAATCAAGGAACTCAAACCGAACCTTCCCGTCGTCATGGTTACGAAAAACGAGGAAGAGGCACTGATGGAAGAGGCTATCGGTGAAAAAATCGCCGATTATCTGACCAAACCCGTGAATCCGAGCCAGATCCTGCTCGTGGCGAAAAAAGTGCTGCAGGGATCAAGCATCCTCCGGAACAGAACCTCGCAGGACTACATTCAGGAATTCAATTCCGTATCCATGGCGCTGCAGGGCCCGCTGAATGTTGACGACTGGGTGGATATCTACCGGAAACTCGTGGAATGGGAACTTGAACTCGACCTGCATCCGGAACTGGGCCTTCACGAAACCATGGCCAACCAGCGTAAGGAATGCAACCAGGAGTTCTGCCGTTTTGTGGAAAAGAACTACACGCGCTGGATCGAGACGAACGAGGTGGTGCTGTCTCCCCAGGTCGTGGACAAATTCCTCCTGCCGGAACTGGACAGCAAGGGTCCCGTCTTTTTCTTCGTCATCGATTGCATGCGCTACGACCAGTGGCTCGTGATGGAAAAGCACCTGCGCGACCTCTTCACCATCGAAAAAGACTTTTACATCGGCATACTCCCGTCCGCGACGCCTTACGCGCGCAATGCGATTTTCAGCGGATACTATCCGAGTGAAATCGAGAAAGTCTTCCCCACTCTCTGGTCAACCGGCGACGATGACGATTATTCCATGAACAAGCACGAAAAGGAATTTCTGGAGAAACTCCTCGAACGCCGCCATATCAAACTGCGCAACGACCTCAAATACATCAAGATTATCGACCCCGAGTACGGGAAACAGATGGTCGGCAACATCGCCTCTTTCGCGAAAAATCACCTGACCGCCATCGTCGTCAACTTCGTGGACATGCTCGCCCACAGCCGTTCGGATTTTCCCATCCTCAAGGAAATCGCTCCCGACGAAAGCGCGTACCGGTCGCTGACGAACACCTGGTTCACGCATTCCTCACTCTACAGTATGTTCAAGCAGATCGCCCGCACCCCCAACGCCACCATCGTGCTGACCACGGATCACGGGAGCGTGCGCTGCCTGCGCGGAAGCAAGGTGCTCGGCGACCGCGAAACCTCCACCAACCTCCGTTACAAATACGGGCGTAACGTGAAGGCCGATCCGAAACAGGCGCTTCACATATCGAATCCGGACCAGTACAAACTGCCGCGACGTGGAATGATGATCAACTACGTCATCGCCAAAGAAGACTATTATTTCGTCTACCCGACGGATTACAACAAGTATCTCACCTACTACCGCGACAGTTTCCAGCACGGCGGTATGTCTCTCGAAGAGTTGATCCTCCCGGTCATCACAATGAAATCCCGAGGATGACACTGGTTGCGCAGGAATTCGTTTCCCTCGGCGAACGCGAGACGCGCGACGAAGGCATGACCTTGGCCGCCACGCTTCCCGCGCAAGCACTTGTCGCGATATCCGGCGACCTGGGCAGCGGAAAAACCGCGCTCGTTCGAGGCATCTGCGAATATCATGGCTGCGAGAACCAGGTGACAAGCCCGACGTTCACCATCGTAAACGAATACGAAGGTTCGATCCGTATCCTCCACATCGATCTCTATCGCTTCTCGACCATTCAGGAAATGCTGGAAATCGGGCTGGACGAATTGTTACGCGCGGATGCTCTCGTGGTCGTGGAGTGGGCGGAACGCGCCCTTCCGATCCTTCCCGCGCCGCGTGTCGAAATCGCGGCCCGATACGGGGATGAAGAAAACATCCGCCTCTACACCGTGCAGCACTTCCGCCCGGATATGGAGACCATTCTCATCGCACCCGTCAATCTCTTCGGGAGGCCCGCATGATTCTCGGTATCGAGACTGCCACCTCTATTCTCGGTGTGGCGCTCGCCCACGAGGGACGTATCGTCGCTTCGATTTCCGTCGCCAGAAAGAACGCGCACGATGATCTGCTCGTGCCTGTCTGCCGGGATGTACTCGCGTATGCCGGCAAGGACATGAGCGATCTAGTCGCCGTCGCCATCAGCTCGGGTCCGGGATCCTACACCGGGCTTCGCATCGGCATGGCTGCGGCGAAAGGATTATGTCTCACACTCGCCATCCCGCTGATCGCAGTACCAACATGCGATGCCGCGGCCGAATCGGCGGCACGGTCCAGCCTGGATGACGATGCGTCCGTTGCAGTCTGCCTTGATGCGAAGAACAATGAGGTGTACATCGCGACCTACGGGGTCCGGTCCGGTCACGCCGTGCGAAGGCATCCGGTCGCGATCCTCCCTATTGTGGAAGCCGCCCAACGAGTCGACAGCGGCACATTGCTCCTCGGAGACGGCGCTACGGCTGTCGCGTTTCACTTATCAGGCGCTTGCCGTATCGCAGACGATACCGCTCAGTCCTTCAACGGTGATGGTGTCGCGCTGCTCGGAGAAATTCTTGCGGCAAGAAAAGAATTCAGCGACATTGCTTCCTGCGAACCGTTATATTTACGGGAATTCCAGGTAAAGCTTCCTCAGAGCATCCCGGGCGCCTGAAACAAACGATTTCACTTCATATCGAACAAACATTATGTCCTGGTTCAAGCGAAGTACGAGCAACATCGAAGCCTCTCAACCGAAACGCGATACTCCTGACGGCTCGTGGGTCAAATGCGAATCATGCAGCCAGATGATGCACGTCTCGCAGCTTGCCGCGGCGCAACATACCTGTGTGCATTGTGGCGCATCGTTCCGGCTGGGTAGTTCACAGTATATCGACATTCTTCTCGATGAAGGAAGCTTCAAGGAATTCGATCGCAAGCTTAAGGCCACCGATCCTCTTGGATTCGTCGACACCAAAGCGTACAAGGACCGGATCGAGGATACCGCACGCAAGTCCGGCATCAACGATGCGATGCGATGCGGTACAGGAAAGATCGAGGGAAGCGAGGTCTCCATCGCCGTCATGGACTTCACATTTATCGGCGGAAGCATGGGCTCCGTCGTTGGTGAAAAAATCGCCCGATCCATCGACCGCGCCATCAAACGTTCGTGCCCGCTGATTATCGTCTCGGCCAGCGGCGGTGCGCGAATGATGGAAGGCGCCTACTCCCTGATGCAGATGGCTAAAACCAGCGCCCGGCTCACGATGCTGCATGACGCTGGTTTGCCGTATATATCCATCATGCTCGATCCCACAACCGGTGGTGTGACCGCCAGTTTCGCCATGCTTGGCGACATCAACATTGGTGAACCCGGCGCGTTGATCGGCTTCGCGGGACCCAGGGTCATCAAGCAAACCATCGGCAGGGACTTGCCCGAAGGATTTCAGCGCGCGGAATTTCTGCTCGATAAGGGTTTTCTCGATCTTGTCGTGCCGCGCAAGGAGATGCGTGCCACCGTGACGAAACTTCTCAAGCACATGAAGCAGGGCTGATCCGATGACGGTCATCGAAGGCATCGCCGCCATGCGGCGGGCCGTAGACGGTTTCAGGACGGACGGCTTGCGCATCGGGTTGGTGCCCACAATGGGCGCGCTGCATGAAGGACATCTCGATCTGATTCGGAAAGCGTCGGAATTGTGCGATCGCGTCGTGGTGTCCGTGTTCGTCAATCCCTCGCAATTCGGGAAAAATGAGGATTTGAACCGATATCCGCGCGACCCGGATCGGGATATGCGACTTACTGCGGATGCCGGCTGCGATGTGCTGTTTATTCCGACAGCGGCGGAAATGTATCCCGACGGCGCGGACACCTGGGTGCAAGTCAATGGCCTGGGTTCGAAGCTCGAGGGCCTTGTGCGCCCGACGCATTTCCGGGGCGTCACCACGGTGGTCATGTCCCTGTTCAACATCGTCAAACCTCATATCGCGGTCTTCGGGCAGAAGGACGCGCAGCAATCGGTGATTGTCCGCAGGATGGTCCGCGACTTGCATGTGGACGTTGAGATCGTCATTGTTCCCACACGCCGGGAGCCCGATGGGTTGGCAATGAGTTCCAGAAACACGTATCTTTCGAAGTTGGAGCGAACCGAGGCGCTCGCGATTTCGCGTTCACTTCGACTGGCGGAGAATCGTTTTCGTGCAGGTGAGCGCAGTGCTCCGGCATTGCTTGACCTTGTCGAAACCGAATTGCACAGCGGCGCACTCGTGATCGATTACGTCGCGCTGGTCGACGCCGAGACGCTCGAGTCCGTGAAACGGATTCATGAAAAGCCTGCAATTCTGGCGATAGCCGCACGCATCGGCACGACACGATTGATAGACAATACGATTCTCGGATGAAATGATGCTTGTACCATGAAACGCATAATGTTCAAATCAAAGATCCACCGTGCGCGCGTGACGCAGGCGGAACTGTATTATGAGGGCAGCATCACGATCGACCAGGATCTGATGAAGGCAGCGGACATTCTCGAGTACGAAAAAGTGCAGGTGGTGAACGTGAACAACGGCAATCGTTTCGAAACCTATGCGCTGAAAGGCGATTCGGGAAGTGGAATCATCTGTCTGAATGGCGCCGCCGCGCGATTGGGACATGTGGGAGACGAAGTCATCATTATTACCTATGCCGAGTATGGCGACGCCGAACTCGACGGCCATAAACCTGCCATCGTCCTGGTAAACGAACACAACGCCGTCAAGGGCATACTGTGACGACACTGCTTCCAACATCCCTCTTCGCCGCCGCGGTACGATGACTCCTTCTCAACCCACCGATGCACAGCCGACGATGCCGACTACGCCGCTCGCAGCAGTAATCATGGCGGCAGGTCAGGGCAAACGGATGAATAATCCGGACCAGGCGAAGGTGATGCACACACTCGGCGGCATCCCCCTTGTCGAGCATGTCGTGAATCTCGCCCGCGCGATCGGCGCGGTGCGTATTATCGTCGTCGTCGGTCATCAGCGTCAGACGGTAATCGAATATCTTCGCGAAGTCGATCCCTCAGTTCAAATAGCCGTGCAGGACCCGCAACTGGGTACCGGTCATGCGGTACTCCAGGCTGTACCCGCTTTGGCGGATTTCGAGGGAGACATCGTCATTCTTTCCGGCGATGCCCCGCTGACGCGTCCGCAAACGATGCGAGCAGCGCTTGCCGCGCATCACGCCAATGCCGCCGCCGCCACCGTCCTTACCGCAGTGCTTCCCGACCCCGACGGCTACGGTCGCGTACTGCGCGACGGCCAAGGACGCATTGCACGCATCGTTGAGCACAAAGACGCGACCGACGAGGAGCGGAAGGTTCGAGAAGTCAACAGCGGCATTTACGTGTTTCAGAAACAACCCCTCTGCGCGGCGCTCGAGCGCCTGACGAACGACAACGCACAGGGCGAGTATTATCTCCCGGATGTCTTTGAGATGTTCGCCTCGGAAGTTCGCACGATGATACCATTCAAAGTCGACTCGTTCGACGAACTTCGCGGCGTCAACACCGTCGGGCAATTGCGGCAACTCGAGACGATGTATTCCGAGAGAATCGCACACGAAGGCTAATCACGCAGGTTTTTCGTTCACAGTTGTACAGAGCGATGGCAACGCGCATCAAGATCCATCCGGAAAATCCCCAGTCGCGCCTGATCGATTCGGTCGTGGAGAAACTCCAGCACGGCGCGGTAATGTTGTACCCAACGGACACGGTGTACGCCATCGGTTGCGACATCAACAGCAAAGCCGGGCAGGCACGCATCAGAAAGCTCCGGAATCTCCCCGACGACAAGCCACTTACGTTCGTCGCCTCCTCGATTTCGCAGATTTCCGATTATGCCAGGATATCGGACAGCGCCTATCAAATTATTCGGCAGCTCGTGCCCGGCCCCTACACCTTTCTTCTCCCCGCGACGAAGCTGGTCCCAAGCCTGGTGTTGAATCCAAGACGGAAAACCACCGGCATCCGCGTCCCGGATCATTTTCTCTGTCAGTCCATCATCGCCGAACTCGGCAATCCTGTCATATCCATGTCGGCCAAACTGCCGAATTGGGATGAACCGACAACCAATGATGACCTCTTCGACCTCTTCGATCCGCACGTCGATATCATCATCGAATTCGACGCCGAGTATCGTTCCCCCGAAAGCGACCATCTTTCCACAATGATCGACTTCACCGGCGAACTCCCCGAAATCATCCGCGAAGGCCTCGGCATTGAACTCGCGGGTCAGGTGGTGTGAGCGGAGAGCGAAGAGCGAAGAGCTGGGAGCTGAGAGCTTGGAGCGGAGAGCGAAGAGCTGAGAGCTTGGAGCGGAGAGCGAAGAGCTGAGAGCTTGGAGCGGAGAGCAAAGAGCTGAGAGCTTGGAGCGGAGAGCAAAGAGTGGGCGTTCAGTTGACTACGACGCTTGAAAATAAAAGAGGATAGAGCCTTTTACACTCTTTCCTCTTTTTCTATTCGAATCTATGAGAAGAGAGTTCTTCGCTCTCAGCTCTCAGTTCTTCGCTCCCAGCTCTCCGCTCTCCGCTTTCCGCTTTCCCCGCTGCTTGCGGAAGTACGTGCCGTAGAGAATCGCCTCGAAGACAGTCACCAGGATAAGCGACACCGTATCGGGATCGAGCACGGTGCTGAATCCCTCATCTGGATAAATGAATTTGACGATGAAGCCCGCCATAGTCCAGCCTACGGAAAAAATCACGCCGACAAAGGCCAGCGCCATGAACGCGTCGGCGATCTTGTGTTCGACGTAACTCTTGCTGAACGCATACACCGCGCCTATGATATGCAGATAAAAAATGACGATGGCTATCATGTGCTAATACGCGTCCTTGCCGAACAATACGGCATAAAGTGTTTTGATGATGATGCGAACATCCAGGCCTAGCGACCAGTTTTCGATATAATATAGATCGTATTTCGTCCGCTCCGATATCGGTACCTCGCCGCGAAGCCCGTTCACCTGGGCCCAGCCGGTCAGTCCGGTCTTGAGTCGGTGTCGTTCCAGATATTTCGGAACGTACTGTCTGAATTGCCTTACGAATTCGGGGCGCTCCGGTCGCGGACCGACGACGCTCATCTCTCCGCGCATCACGTTGATGAACTGCGGCATCTCGTCGAGACTCAGGCGTCTGAGCACCCGGCCGATGCGTGTCACACGCGGATCTCCGCGTTTCGTCCATGTCGGGCCCGTGTCGGTCTCGGCATCGACGCGCATGGTCCTGAATTTCAGAAGCTGGAATTCCTCCCCATCCAGCCCGACACGAATTTGACGATAGAAAATCGGTCGCCGGGATTCCAGCCAGATGGCCGCCATGATAAATCCGGCGAATGGAGCGAAAAGCGTCAGAACCGTCGTACTGAACAGCAGATCGAATACACGTTTGCCGATGCCTGCCCAATTGCTCATCGGGATTTCCTTCACCGCAAGCAAATGTGTGCGGAAAATCTCCGATACGCGGAGACGGGACGGTGTAATGCCGATCACATCCGGTTGAATCAGAATTTGGACGCTTCGGCCCTCCAGGCGGGTGAAAAGCTCCGAAAGGAGGTGATTCTCACCTGACGAGAAGCAGGCGATAATGCATTCGATCCTGTGCCGCTCGACCACCTCCGCGAGATCCTCTAACCACCCGAGACGCGTCGTCGTGACGCTCTCGATGCGTTCAGCCTCCTCCGAAAGATATCCGCAGAGACGATACCCCAATGATGGATGCAGCGCGATCCTGACCGCCAGTTCCTGCGCGACGGGATTGCTTCCGGCAATCAACACGTTGCGTAATTCCTTGCCTTGCCGATACAAATGCTTCTCGTATGTGAGCACCAGAACTCGTCCAATGAAGATGAGAACGATTGCCAGCACCCAGATAAACAGAAAAACAATGCGTGAATAGGAAAATTCACGATAGAAAAACGTAAGACTCAGCACCACCATCATTCCGAAACTCACCTGGCGTATGATATGAAACAACTCCAGGCTCAGATCGACGTCCCGACGTGTACGGTATACCTTGCGATTGTTGAACATCAACAACCAGATAGGCGCGACAACGCAGGCGCCGAGCAGATATGCTTCGATCGGCGGATAACCCTTCGTTACGGGGATGATGTCGGCCAGCGGGCTGACAAACCGGATCACATACGACAGAAAAAACGATCCAATAACCGCCACAGCGTCCGCGATGACGGCGAGGAACGGGATGAGAAGATCATTGCGACGCGGTCGGGACATGTCGTCAGACGTTGGATTTCAGGTCGTTACGAGGATGTTGAAAGGTGAAGGGCCGTTCACCGCATACAGGCGTGTGAATAACACCTCCGCGCTTTCCGCGATCTGCTTGATCACACTCTTCCAATGAACAATCCATTCACCCGATCATTCACTCTTTCGGCCTGCGCCACCGATGCTCATCCGTATGCGGCGGCTCGGTGCGACGGCTACGGCGGGCAGGCACGTTACACTAAAATTCCACACGGAGATTCACCGTCGGCAGAATGGGCAGCATGTCGATGCGTTCGCCTGTCGTGCGATCGAAATAAAACATGTTATCGCGATCATAGACGTTCAGCACGCTGGCCTCAACGACAAGCTTCACCGTTTCAAACTGGAAGGCTTTCGACGCGCTCACGTCAAGGCGGTGATACGCAGGAAGCCGTCCACTATTCTTTGAGCCCAGCATGGTGTACGGTTCGCCCGGTTCGGTGGCGTATCCCAGCCCGTCGAACAACCCTCCAAAGGACAGTCGATCATAAAATCCGGTGATCTGGGAAAAAGGAAGTCCCGATCCATATTCCCAGCGCACATTGAAATCCCAGCCCACCATCGGCTTCCAGCCTCCGATAAGGTTCAGGTTGTGCCGCCGGTCGTACCGCGGGTTGTACGTGAAATTCCCGACCGAACGCTCGGTGTAGCTCAGCGTGTACGAAACCATCCCGTAATAATGCGGAAGCCGTTCCTCGAGAAACACCTCCACACCGTACGAGGCGCCGTCCGCCCTGACGAAATCAGGGTCCTTCGAATCGACCTTGTCCCTGTTGTATTCCACAAGATTCGACATATCCTTGAAGTACCCCTGAAAATTGAAGTTCAGGCCCGGGATGAATCCCGCACTGCCCTCGACTCCGACAATGAAGTGATCCGCCTGCTGCGAAGGTTCGTCGTCGTTGATCGGTATCCACGTCTCGAACAGGGAAACGACGTCATCCTCGTTCGTGATCGTCACGACGCGCTGATGCACGCGGGCATAGGATAATTTAAACGACATCGCCGACGTCATTTCGAAACTGAATCCGAGGCGCGGTTCGAAGGCATCCGAATTGTGCGGCGAGAGCAAACTGAATATATCCGAACGCACACCGAGTTCGAGCGCGAAAGGACGGAACTGCTTGAGTTTGTATTTGAACCAGATGCCGGTTTCACTGCTCTTGCGAAATTCGTCGCGGCGGAAATTCGCGGCGTTGACGAAACTGTAGCGGTACTCGGGAAGCCGGAACATGAATCCCGCACCGTACATGTCCCCCGTTTCCCTGAAATACGTCACCGCTCCGTTAAAGTACACGTCATTGACTTCCGAGGAACGCGGGGTGATCTGCGCGTTTTCCCGCGGCAGAAGTTCACCCTTGAAATTGCTGAAGCTGAAGGTGGTCTCGATGAGGTATTTGTTTTCGAGCACCTGGAACCAGCTCATGCCATACGCGCCGTTGCTCCAGCGGTATTCCGGATCGAAACCCGACGAAGGACGAATGATATCGCCGCTGAAAAGAGTATGAAGGGAAAGCCGTCCGCTCTCCCCTGTCGCCACGTTCGCGCGGGCGATGACATCGTAAAAATTGAACGGCGTCTCCTGCCGTACGAATTTCTGCAGCACATCATCGAGAAAACTTTTGCGTCCCGACACCATCCACGAACCCTCCCAGGGCGTCGGACCTTCGAGCAACGCCTTGCCGGCCACCTGGCTGACGTTGATCTTGCCGGAAAAACGGTTCTTGTTTCCTTCACGCGTGCGGATGTTGATGACGGACGAGAGACGGTTGCCCCATTGCGCGGGGAAGCCACCTTTAAGGATCTCTGCTTCCTTTATCGCGTCCGCATCGAAAATCGAGAATATTCCCAGCGCGTGAAAAGGATTGTATATCGTCATACCGTCGAGGATGATGAGATTCTGGTCACCGCCGCCGCCGCGCACATAGAATTGGCTGCTGACGTCGCTGGTCGCGACCACGCCCGGCAGCACCGCGATGGTGCGGAATAAATCCGCCTCCACAGCCTTTGGTACCACCGAAATCTCCGCCGCGGATATCGGCATCGTGCTGATTTCAGTATCGTAGCGAGTCCTTCGCTCAGCTGTTGTCTCTATCGTTTCCATCTCCAGCACCGCCGGAGCGAGCGTCAGATTGAGCGTGACAATGCTCCCTGCGATGATGGTGACCTCACGGTCCTGCGTGCCGTAGCCAATGAGAGTTACTCGCACCTTGTGTTCGCCGGCGGTGATATTTCCGATGAAATACAGGCCATTCGCGTCGGTGGCCGCGCCGACACCAAGACTCGCCAGGTAAATATTCACCAGCGACAACCGTTCGCCGGTGAGTGAATCCGTGACGATGCCCCGAACGCCGCCGGTTTGTTTCTGTGCGTAAAGTGATGGGGTGGTAATCGGGATCAGGGAAAGGGTGAGAAAGCAGACTGTAGCGATAAGCCTCATGGAGTCACTCATGTTAACGGATAAGAAGGTCAACGGACCGCGAAAAAAAAGCGAATTGTCGTACCTTGTTGGAACTGCAACCGGAAGATTGGACTATCGCATGGCGTTTCGTTTCACGCTGGAGCACCTGCAGTTCTTCATGTCCGAGGAGCTATCCCTCGTGAATGAAGAATTTCGAGGGCAAACTGAAAAATACGGCGATTCGCTCAGAATACAAACGGCCTTGCGAAAGCGCTTTCCGGAGCTGCCGCCTTCCCTTCTGCATGCGGCGATCGAGCTGTTCGAACTCCGCTCACTCGCCGTGGCGAAATGCGGGCTGCCCCCCGCTTGCCTCTGCACCCGCGACACCCTTGAGATGGCTTCCTCTCTGCCCGTCGCGCGACTGCACGCCGATCTGCTTCCCTCAGTCGGACGCATCCTTGATTGCTGTTCAGGTATCGGTTCGGACGCTCTTCGCTTCGCTGAAAAGAACGAAGTGCTGTGCATAGAAGTCGACCCAATGATCGCGCGCATGTGCCGGAACAATCTGCACCTGGCTGATGCTGATGGCGCGGTGTTCGTTGGTCGCGCCGAGACCTGGCTTCCCGGCTTCCGCGACTCCCGGATTGCCGCGGTGTTTGCGGATCCGGCGCGACGGAGTGCTTCCCTCCGCTTCGTCGAAGCGGAACAGGGCTCGCCCCCGCTCTCTTTTTTCCTGATAGCGTCGGCGGGACTTCCCCTCCTCGTCAAAGTGGCTCCGGCCGCCGCTGTGGATGCACGCACCTGGGGACGCATATTTGTCGCCTCAGGACGAGAGTGCAAGGAACAACTCGCGCATCGCGGTCTCGACCTGCCTGCACTGTGCGTCATCCATGCCGGGAGCGGAACGCGGTGGACACCGGCGCTCAGCGAGCTGCCGGTGGTGAACAATCCCGCGTGGCTGATCGAACCCCACAACGCGGTCGTCCTCTCCGGCGCGGTGGCGGAGTATATGCATGAGTATGGCGCCGTACCCATCGATCCGCAGATCGCTTACGGATTGGCCGAGGAAAAGCCACCTACCTCTCCGCTGCATCAAACCTTTCGCATTCTGCGTTTCGAGTCATTCAACCGCAAACGGCTGCGTGCGGCGGTCAAGGAATTGAACTTTGGTCCCGGTACGGAAATCAAGAAACGCGGCTTCCCACAAACTCCGGAGCAACTGCGCGCCGAACTGCCCCTCACAGGCACCCACGACGGCGTGATACTCATCGCCCGCCGCGGCGATGGACATGCGATGGTGTTCGCGGAAAGAGAGCGGCATGTGATCCTGACAAAGCCGCGCAGATGAATTCTGCGCCTGTTTTCCTGCCCTCAAGCGAAATTCAATCTTACTCCGTGCCCACCGGTAAAAAAAGCGCCGATCTAAAAATCGGCGCTCGACAGGTAAACATCGTAAATCGACAATCGTAAATCGCCTGCCCGCAATAGCCTTCGCCTGATTGTTCAATCAACGCGGATAGCCATGGCGCAGGCGGCTACATCGAGGTCAGCCCTTGATCTTCGCGTATTCCTGCAAGAACGCGGCCGATGTAAGGAGGCCGTTCTTGAACTGGATGATGTCGAATTTTTCGTTCGGGGCGTGGAGATTATCATCGGGCAAACCGAAGCCCAGAAGAATCGCCTCGACGCCGAGAAGATGCTGGAAATCCGCGACCACTGGAATCGATCCGCCTTCGCGCGTGAAATAGGGATCCTTCTTGTACACCGTCTGGATCGCCGCGGAAGCCGCTCGCATTCCCGGAGAATCCAGTGGCGTGAGCGCGGCGTAACCGTTGTTCTTGTACATGTGCACGTCAACTTTCACCGTGTCGGGTGCGATCGCCTTCACGTGCTCCTTGAACAGTTTCGCGATTTTTTCCGGATCCTGCTTGGCCACGAGGCGCATCGATACCTTCGCCTGCGCCTTTGCGGGCAGCACGGTCTTGACGCCGGCCCCGGTGTGTCCGCCCCAGATCCCGTTCACTTCGAACGTCGGACGCGCGCCGGTCCGCTCCGCCGTCGTGAATCCCTTTTCACCAAAGGTCTTTACCGCGCCGATCGATTTCGCGTATTTGGCATCGTCGTGGGGAATCTTCGCGAGGGCGGCCCTGTCCTGTTTCGTGAGATTCACGACATCGTCATAGAATCCGGGAATCTTGATTTTTCCGGTTTTCGGATCCTTGCACTGTACCAGGATTTCCGCAAGCACCTGTATGGGATTCGCAACCGAACCGCCGAATGTGCCACTGTGTTGATCTCCGTTCAATGAGGTGACAGTGACCTCGAGATAGGTCAGGCCACGCAATGCGTAAGTGATGCTGGGCATCGCCGTGCCGAGCATATGCGTATCCGAGATGAGAATGGAATCGCAGGCGAGAAGTTTTTTATTCTTCTTGACGAAATCGGCCAGATGCGTGCTGCCGATTTCCTCTTCACCTTCGATAATGACCTTCACGTTCACCGGGATCTCACCCGCGGTTTTCAGCCAGGCCTCAAGCACCTTGAAGTGGATGAACACCTGCCCCTTGTCGTCGGCCGAACCGCGTGCGAAGATTTTTCCACCCTTGATCTCCGCCTTGAACGGATCCGTTTTCCAAAGATCGAGGGGTTCCGCAGGCTGGACATCGTAGTGACCATAGATCAGCACGGTCGGCTTCCCTTTCGCGCCAAGCCACTCGCCGTACACGACAGGATTCCCTTTTGTTTCATACTGCTTGACATTCCGCATTCCCGCGCTCTTCAGTTGTTGTTCGACGAACGAGGCTGCCGAATCCATATCCTTTCTGTTCTCGGGGTTTGTTGAAATGCTGGGGATGGCGAGGAACTCAGTCAGTTCCTTCATGTAACGATCATGGTTCGCCTTGAAAAAATCGGTTACCGCTTTCATTGAGGGTCTCCTGATGATGAACGAGATTCAGAGATCGAAAAAATTAATGTAAGATACAAAGATTCCGGATTGGGAAGCTCCCCGGACCGGGCGATAATCCACTGCGCATGAAATTGTGCGCGATGCGGGATCCCTGCAAGCATACCAATCACCGTGATCCTGATCCAGTCAACGAGCGCTGTGCGCAGGTCCTTTCTGTCTGTTCCCCTCCGCCACGTCCGTGTCATCTAGTAACCTGTTTATGACATCTTCGTGTGCTCAGTGATCTGGCTGTGGAGCGAATGGAATTACACAGCAGGAATTGTTGAAATTAAGGACAGTAGCCGCAAACCTCCGAGGATGAATACGTGCACGCTTGTCACTCCGTGGGATTTTCGCGAATCCGCCTTCGCCCTGATCCTCAGACACTCGTACGGCTGCGCTGTCAGACTTCGG
>CAYJMN010000118.1:0-4989 GCA_964371045.1 uncultured Chromatiales bacterium
CCCCGCGCTACGGCAGTGGCGGTCCCCGGCGCGATTCCGGCGACGACAGACGCGGCTCCGGCGGGCCCCCGCGCTACGGCAGTGGCGGGCCACGACGTGATTCCGGCGACGAAAGGAGAGGACACTCCGGCCCTCAGCGCTATGGTAGTGGTGGGCAGAGTGGTCCGCGGTACGGAGGAGGTAACACACGGGCTGGTGACGGAGAGAATCGTCAGGAGCGCCCCTCCTCTTTCGAAAGCAGCGGCCGTCTTGTCGACGGCAAGCTCGCGCATTCGCGGCTGGGGGGAGACAAAGGCGCGCACAATCGGCGTCGCAGCGGCACGATTCGCGAAGACGAAGGCGAGATTCGTTTGAATAAATTTCTCGCCGACGCGGGCGTCATGTCTCGGCGGAAGGCGGATGATTTGATTCGTTCCGGCGTCGTCCGCGTCAACGGAACCGTCATCACCGAACTCGGCGTGAAGGTGGATTCCTCCCGCGACAGTGTTTCGGTCAACGGCACGCCGGTGTACATCGAGAACCAGCTCGTCTATATTCTTTTCAACAAACCGAAAGACTGCATCACGACCACGGACGATGAAAAAGGCCGCCGCACCGTGATGGAATTCATCCCGAGCACGCCGCGTGTATTTCCCGTTGGCCGCCTCGACCGCAACACGACAGGTTCGATCCTCCTGACCAACGACGGCGATCTCGCGAACAAGCTTACGCATCCCTCGTTCCATGCGCCGAAAACCTACATGGTCGAAGTCACCCATAAACTCGAGCCCGATGACGTGCAGGCCTTACGCCGCGGTGTCCGGCTGGACGACGGTATGACGGCACCCTGTGAAGTTGAAATACTCGACGCTCCGGACAGCCGCACCATCGGCATCATTCTCCGCGAAGGGCGCAACAGGCAAGTCCGCCGCATGCTGGAAGCGCTCGGCTACAGCGTGCGAAAGCTCGACCGCATCGCCTTCGCCGATCTGACGCTCGAAGGTCTCAAACGAGGCGCGTGGCGCTATCTCGAGGAGGATGAAGTCCGCAGGCTGAAGAATCTCGCTCGCGCAGTGAAGTAAACGGCCGCGACAAACCGCTAACGACCCGATGTGGAGGATTCATGCTCCTGCTCATCCGCTACGAGCTTCTTAAAACGTACCGGAAACTCCGAACCTATATCGGGTTCGGTTTGATCGCCGTCCTGATCCCGCTGGTGTACTGGGGTCTCTCCGTCGCGGGCGAAGATATGATCAACGGCTTCACGCGCGGTTTGCAGAATAATTTCATGTTTGTCGGTTCCTTGTTCAACGGCTGGTTCGTCTCCAACATGGTGATGAACACGCTCTTCGTTCACGTCCCGTTTCTTATTCTTCTCGTCGCTGGCGACATCTTCGCGGGCGAGGCCACCAGCGGCACGTATCGCATTATTCTTACGCGGCCTCCTTCGCGTAATCGCATTTTTGTCGTGAAAGCCGCAAGCGCGGTGATGTACACGTATTCGCTGGTGATCTTCCTCGCGCTGGCCAGCCTGATCCCGGGCCTGATCTTCTTTGGCGGAGGGGACATGTTCATCCTCAGGGAGGACGACATGGCTATCCTTCCGGCGGCCCAGCTTTGGTGGCGTTTCCTCCTCGCCTATTTCCTGGCGGGGGGCGCGATGTGCATCATCGCTTCGCTGGGATTGATGTTCTCGACCTTCGTCGAAAACGCCATCGGGCCCATCGTGGGCTCTTTCGCCGTGATCATACTGTTGTTCGTCCTCGGTTCGCTGCCCTTCGATTTTTTCGAGAATCTCAGGCCCTGGTTTTTCACCACCTACACCGACGTGTGGCGCAAAGCTTTCGACGACAGCATCGACTGGAGCGCGATTGGAGGCGATGTCGGGGCGCTGCTTCTGTTTTTTACACTGTTTCTCAGTGTCGCATGGATTATTTTCAGAAGAAAGGATGTTCTGTCCTGAACTTCCCGACTCCGTTTCCCCAAGCCACAAACGCAACGACACATATACATGCCTGGTCAATGTTCTCTTGTTTCGCTTGTTCTCCCTCTTCGGTCCTGCGATGATTCATTGCGGATCTCCATTTCCTGTATCCTCTTCGTCCTGACGCTGTTACCATTTCCCTCGCCCTGCGTCGGACAGACCGAAACGGAAGCCTGGACGCTGCTACGCGGCATTCAGGAGGAATTCGACCGAATAAACGACTATTCCGTGGATATCAAGGCATCTCTCAAGGTCCCGGGCCTGAGCGTCCCCGAGATGAGCGTGAAGATGTATTTCAAGAAGCCGGACAAGGTGCATGTGGAGAGCGAAAGCTTCGCCATGCTGCCGCGCGACGCGGTGATGTTTCATCCTTCGATGTTCAAACCGGAAGAGTACGACGCGGTGACGCAAGGTACACGGGACGTCCGCGGGACGCAATGCCGTAAAATAACGCTGCTCGCAAAATCGGACACGGTGCGTCTCCAGAGAGTGGTGCTGTTCATCGATCCGGTGCGGAAACAGATTCTCCGCATGGAAGCGGATCCCGGTGAAGCCGCCTCGGTGACGGTGGATTTCACCTACATCGCCGTCGACGGGCATACACTTCCCGTGACTATCGCCATCGAGATGCGATCGCCGAGGATGCCTCGTAGGCCCGACATGAAACCCGGATCGCGGAAGAACGGAAAGGCGGAGAAGGCGTTCATCAGGCTCTCATACGCCAATTACGCGATTAACAAAGGCATTTCAGATAAAATTTTCCTGAAATCAGAGAAAAAACACTAATCGCAGGATACGCCATGGCGCCGTTTTTCTATACCATATCCTGGCTGCGGGCCATCGGTATCGCGATACCGGCCATAGCACTGTTTCACGCGGCGTTGTCGCCACTTGCCGCACAGACACAGCGGTCCGATATCGATGTGCGGCATTATGAGGCACGACTTGGTATCACTCCGGCCACACGGGAACTTGGCGGAGCGGCGTTCATCACCGTGCGCAACACTTCGGCGTCCCCTCTGGGCGCGATTCCACTCGACCTCACTTCCATGACGGTAAGCGCGGTGAAGGTCGGCGGCCAGGAAGCGAGTTTCCAGTACGATCAAGTGGTATTGACTGTCGATCTTCAGGCGGCTCTGGCCCCGAATGACTCTGTTCTGATCGAGGTGGCATACACGGGGTCGCCAACAACCGAGCCGACACACATCTTCGGCGGTTGTCATTGGGGCGAGACGAGCTATTTCATGGGTGTGGGATTTTCCGCGCCTTCGGTTTCCCTGATGCGCTATTGGCTGCCATCGAACGACGTCCCGAACGATAAGGCAAGCTTCGATGTGACGTTCACGGTTCCCGAAGGGCTCGTGGTGGCGGGAACGGGACTGCTGACCGAGCAGACCAGCGAGAACGGGTTTAGCAGGTTCCGCTGGGTTGAGACACATCCGACGGCGACCTACCTTTTCACGTACGCCATCAGCGACTATGTGCTGATAGAGGACAATTGGAACGGAATCCCGTTGCAGTATTATGTACACAGGATCGACTCTACCCGGGGGACGCAGTACTTCCACACCGTCCCGGGGATGATGGAGGCATTCACCAACGCGTTCGGACCATACCCCTTCGACAAGGTTGGCTATTGTATAACGCCGATCGGCTCGATGGAGCATCAGACCATGATCAGCTACGATCAGTCGTTGTTCCGCGTCTATAGCAGCGAGGCGGGCGAAACCGCCGCACACGAACTCGGGCACATGTGGTGGGGCGACTGGGTCACATGTGATGATTTCGGTGACGCATGGCTGAGCGAGGGCTTCGCCGAGTTCAGTGAAATGGTATGGGCCGAGCATAAAAGTGGTGCAAGCGCCTACCTGACTACAGTCAGGAGTGCTTCACAAAGCTATCGTACGTCCGTTGTTCCAGCCGAGGGGATGCTGCCCTTGCACGATTTTCCCCGCACACCGCCGTCATCCAACTATCCTTCGACGATTTACAAAAAAGGTGCAATGGTGCTGGTCATGCTGCGCGACGTCATGGGAGACCAGGCATTTTTTGATGGCCTGAAGGAATACGGACGACGTCACGCGTACGCTACTGCGACAACAGAGAGTTTCCAGTCCGTGATGGAGGAATTTTACAACGGCAGCCTAGGCTGGTTCTTCGATCAGTGGGTATTTAAACCAGGGTATCCGGTGTACCAGTTCGAGCGCGTCATCGACAACACAGGCGCGGCGCTACGTATCCGGTTATCGCAGACGCATGACACACTGCTGTATCCGCTGTACGCCATGCCCATGGACGTAGCCATCATCCTCACGAGCGGCGACACACTGCGGAGGCGCATCGACTCTCCCGCCTCCGCGTTCGAGGAATTCACTTTTACCGATGTTCCCGCCAACACCGTGCAGGGTGTAGTCCTCGATCCGCGCGGCGTGGTGCTGAAACGCGTGGTCTACCGCACTGTCGGCGTCGAGGACGCGACAAACGCCATCCCGTATGGAATTCGGATCGAAGCAGTGTACCCCAATCCTGCGGACGGCGAAGTCGCCGTAAGGATTCACTCGAAGGGATCAACGTCCCTCCGCCTTGCGCTTTACGACGCATCCGGGCGTCTCGTTCTGCGCCGTGACTGCACACCACCTTCCGGATCGCAGACACTGCGTTTCGAGACCTCATCCCTTCCCGGCGGCGCATATACCCTCGTAGCCGTATCCTCCTCCGGCACCGCCATCACGCGTCTCAACATCAGGTAGGCTGGACATTGTAAGGGTGGACATTGTATGGGTGGACATTGTATGGGTGGACATTCCTGTCCACCCTCTTGCTTTGTATTGCCCGTGGGCCCGGGATTGCGGGAAATCGACAAATCGGGATTGCGGGAAATCGACAAATCGGGGTTGCAGGGAAATCGGTACGTAAGAGAGACATTGCAGCAGAGACGTTGCGGACGCGTGTCTTCCATTATGCTAAACCTTGCATGCAACGTCTCTGCCTGATGCAACGTCTCTACAAATGCATGCAACGTCTCT
>CAYJMN010000118.1:5089-9864 GCA_964371045.1 uncultured Chromatiales bacterium
CAACGTCTCTACAAATGCATGCAACGTCTCTGCCTGATGCAACGTCTCTACAAATGCATGCAACGTCTCTGCCTGATGCAACGTCTCTACAAATATCGTCCCCACGCAATCCGCTGTAACAAACCGGATCTACATGTGTCTATTGATCTTTATCGTTCCCAATATTTGCAAGGAGGGGCGCCATGAGAACATCGTTACGGACGAATGTGAGCAGGATTGCACTGTTGTTCCTCATGCTTCAGGGAGTGGCGTCCGCCCAGGGCAACATCTCCTGGGCGGAACTGTGGCGCAACAATACTCCACCGGCAAGCAATCCAACGCATCCGAATGCATGGATGACCCCATCCAATTCCTTTACAAGTATCGCGTATGATAAATGGCGCGATGTGCTGTACGTCGTCAATCCGGGATTCATCACTGTTGGTCAGACCGTTGTGCCGATGCCGCGGATATATGCCTGGGATGCGAATACGGGCCTGCCGGCGATGAATATCGGCCGCTCCGCTGCTGCGACGGCTGCGGGTCTTGGGGGTGAACTGCCTGTGCCCATCGATACTATTTCACCACTGGGTACGACGACCAATCGCGGTTTCTCTCAGAATATGTTTTCACTGTACAAAATAGACCTCGACGACGAAGGCCGGATTTACGCCTGCAACCTTGTGGCGCCGCTCTGGGGTATCTGTGTACTGCTCCCCAGCGGACCATGCGATCCGGTGTACCTCAGCCAGGGACCATTCCGCGTGTGGCGATGGGACAATCCCACAGCGACGCCAGTCCTGGCCTATGCCACCCTCAACACCAACGGAACCGCGATCGGCGGTTTAGGCAATAGCGAACAGACCTTCAGTAGATGGGGCGATGCTTTCGACGTTATCGGGAAGCGGGCATGGTATTACCCTGTGAACGATGCCCCGTATCTGGTGGATAGCGTGCGCATATACGTGTCCGGCGGCTCCTTCCCGGCGCAGCAGGGCGGGAACGGGGAAGTGAACGTTATTCTACCCGATACCCGACCGCCCGCTCAGCGTCCCGATCGTGACGTGGCGGGCGGGGGTAAACTTGACATGCGGCTCGCCGTACGTCTGGTAAATTCGTTCAACGGACTTGCCGGGCATGGCGTTGCAGCCACCGGAGGCGGTCTGACGCACGATGTGTGGATGGATTCCAATACCGGACTTACCACCGTTGCCCCGCACGTTCAGCACCCCACCAATCCATGGCCGCAAACATACAACCAACCCGCGATCGCGAATCGCTCACTGTCCGCGATTCTCACCGGACCCTCCGGTCCGATAAAATATTTCGAAACGACACAATACAACCGCAAGTTCCTCGCTGTGGCTGATGGTTTCCCCTCGGGCGGCGCGGACACGACAATCCCGAACAACAACACCACGGCTCGCGTGCTCGACATCTCGCAACCCGGCGGCTCGTTCATTCAATTCAATCCCACACCAAAACTTGGCGACAAAACGCTGGGCAATGTGGGGGCTCCGGATAACTACATTGCGGACATCGACTATCAGCTTCGTTATTACAGCGAACAGGAAGATCCCGACGCACCAGGGACGCATATCATCCTTTTCGTTTTGATGTCGAACAACGGTATCGCCGCCTATCGTTCTCGCGGGGTTCCCGTCGAGTTTACGAGTTTCGCGGCGCGCATCAATGGCGAGCAGGTTTATCTGACGTGGGACGTCGCTCTGGAAGCCAACAACCATGGATTCGAAATGCAGCGCAGCTTCAACGGAGGCGAGAATTGGGAAGTGTTCGGTTTCGTCGCGGGACGAGGGACGACGACTCAACCAATGAAGTACAGCTACACCGATCATCTGTCGTCCACGCATCGCAGCGTTGGCATCGTGAAATATCGCATTCGGCAAATTGATCACGACGGCGCCGATTGGCTCTCTCCCATCCTCGATGTGTATATCGACGCTGCGCCAACGAGCATCACTTTGTACCGGAATTATCCGAATCCTTTCAATCCCTCGACCACCATCGGGTATCAGCTTGGTGAAGCCGGGCATGTACTCCTCACGGTGTTCAATGCGCTTGGTGAACGGGTGGCCGTACTGGTTGATGAACACATGCCCTCAGGTGCGCACCAGGTGATCCTGAACAGCGAGCACCTCCCGTCCGGTACGTACATCTATCAAATCCAGTCAGCCGGTGCGACTTCCCGGAAAAAAATGACCTTGATACGATGAGCATAACGCGACGATGTACGAGGAGAAAAAGGTGCACCGATTCCCGGAACCGGGTGTAACAAACGCGGTAGTGAGGTGTCTATCTTTCATGTGCCCGCGCGATATGCCGGAAATTATGACACAGACCGGGCAAATCGACATCCGCGGAGCGAAAACCTTGACTAATCATGCCTATTTCGGTATGTTTATTGAACGGCTGAAAAAGTGATTTTCCACGTTTTCGCATCATCATGCATGTCAACCATGTTTCATATTAATCACGGAGAGTTTTCCATGAAAAGATTTCTACTGACGACGGGTTGCCTGCTGGCGCTGTTGCTGGGCGCGCTGCCGGCAACGATGTCCGCTCAGGGCAACATCGACTGGGAGGAACTATGGCGCAATACTCCGCCACCGGCGAACCAGCCCACCCACCCGAATGCATGGATGACTCCAGCGCGTTCTTTTACGGGCCTGGCCTACGACAAATGGCGGGACGTTGTTTATGTTGTAAATCCCCACACTACTGTTTCGGGCCCGCTTTTCTGGCAGACTCCCCGCATTTACGCATGGAACGCCAACACTGGTCAGCCCGCCTTGAACGTTGGCCGTTCTGCGGACGCAACGGTCAAGGGAGTCGGCGGTGAACTTCCGGTACCTATCGACACGATGACGCCAGGTACGCTCAATCGAGGTTTTTCGCAAAACACCTACACGGTGTACAAGATCGATCTCGATGACGAGGGCCGGATTTACTCATGTAATCTCGTCGTCCCCGTCTGGGGTATCTGCATCCTGCTTCCCAACGGACAATGCGATCCCGTGTACCTTGGTCAGGGTCCCTTCCGCGTCTGGCGCTGGGACAATCCGAAGGCCACGCCTGTACTGGTTTATGCCACGCTCAATCCCGGAGGGACGGCGGTCGGCAGTTTCGGCAACAGCGAGCAAACGTACACCCGCTGGGGCGACGCCTTCGACGTGATGGGCTACCGCTCCACCTTTTATCCGCCGAACAACGATCCCCCGTATGAAGTGGACAGCGTCCGCATCTACGTTTCCGGCGGTTCCTACCCCAACCAGTCGGAATGGAACCGCGAAGTGAACGTCATCCTCGCCGATCTTCGTCCGTTGAACTCGCGTCCGAATCGCGACGTCCCCGGCGGCGGCAAGCTTCAATTCCGACTCGCAGTCCGCTTGGTGAATTCCAACTCCGGCCTGTCGTCACACGGTGTGGCCGGTACGGACCTCGGTCTCGTGCAAGATCTGTGGATGGATTCCAATCCGCGTCTGACCACGGCCGCAACGCATGTTCAAAACGCGACCGCGCCCTGGCCTCAGACGTACAATCAGAATGCGACAGGTAACCGTTCGCTTTCAACAAACATCACCGGCCAGTCGGGCCCCCTGAAGTATTTCGAGCTGCACCAGTATGGACGCAAGTTCCTCGTGCTCGCGGACGGCTATCCAACCGGCGGTGTCGATCCCACCATTCCGAACAACAACACCACGGCCCGCGTGCTCGACGTTTCGCAGCCCGGCGGCGATTTCGTTCAATTCAACCGCACCCCACAGCTTGGGACCAAGACGCTCAACAACAATTCCTACGAGGATAACTATATCGCCAGCGTCGATTACAAGCTGCAGTACTACACCCCGCAGGAAGATCCCGACGAACCGGGCCTTCACATTATCCTCTATGTGCTGATGTCGAACAACGGTATCGCCGCCTATCGCTCGCGCAAAGCCTTCCCGGTGGAACTGACCACATTCAGCGCCCAGCTCAACGGTGAGATGGTTGATCTTTCGTGGAACACCACGATGGAAACCAACAATCACGGCTTCGAACTGCAGCGCAGCTTCGACGGCGGCGGCAACTGGGACGTGTTCGGTTTCGTTCCCGGTCGCGGCACCACCAGCGAACCCTGGCGGTACACCTACTCCGATAACGTGACCTCGACGCATCGCAGCGTCGGCAACGTAAAGTACCGCCTCCGCCAGCTCGACAACGACGGAACAGAGTCCCTGTCTCCCATCGTCGACGTCTACCTCTCAGGCACGCCGACCACCGTCGCGTTGTATCAGAACTACCCGAATCCTTTCAATCCTGTTACGACCATCAGCTATCAGATCACCGAACCGGGTCATGTAACCGTGTCGGTGTTCAATGCCCTTGGCGAGCAGATCGCTCAACTCGTGGACGAGCACAAAACCACTGGTACCCATCAGGTGACCATGAACGCCGAGGCTCTCCCCTCCGGCACATACGTTTACCAGATCAGCGCCGGCGGCCAAACCATCCAGAAGAAAATGACCGTGCTGAAATAAGCGCTTCATTTTCCGCCGAATAACTTAGCCCCCGAGGTCTCTTGATCTCGGGGGTTTTTGATTTACGATTGACGATTTTGGATTTACGATTTCCAAGAGGTAAAGGGTGAAGGGTAAAGGGTAAAGAGGTGTGATAAATAAATGCGTCCTACTCTCCTCTCTCTACTTGGAGTGAGGGCGAGTGGCGATTGGTGATATGTGAAAGGTAAAGGGTGAAGGGTAAAGGGTAAAGAGGTGTGATAAATAAATGCGTCCTAC
>CAYJMN010000118.1:9964-15020 GCA_964371045.1 uncultured Chromatiales bacterium
GGTAAAGGGTAAAGAGGTGTGATAAATAAATGCGTCCTACTCTCCTCTCTCTACTCGGAGTGAGGGCGAGTGGCGATTGGTGATATGTGAAAGGTAAAGCGTGAAGGGTAAAGGGTAAAGAGGTGTGATAAATAAATGCGTCCTACTCTCCTCTCTCTACTCGGAGTGAGGGCGAGTGGCGATTGGTGATATGTGAAAGGTAAAGCGTGAAGGGTAAAGGGTAAAGAGGTGTGATAAATAAATGCGTCCTACTCTCCTCTCTCTACTCGGAGTGAGGGCGAGTGGCGATTGGTGATATGTGAAAGGTAAAGCGTGAAGGGTAAAGGGTAAAGGGTAAAGAGGTGTGATAAATAAATGCGTCCTACTCCCCTCTCCCTACTGGGAGAGGGACCGGGGGAGAGGGCGGAGGAAGGGGAATTTACGATCTCCGATTAACGATTTACGATTTGTTGAGTCCCCCTGACGTTTTCGGATGCGAAAGATAACCAGGAAGGATTCACCATAAAAAAGATCTCCTTACTCTCCCCGATCTCATCGCTCTCTTTACAATGGATTCTGCACAGAGAATTTTGGGTGAGACCTAGCATGGGGAGAAGAGATTGACGATTTTGGATTTACGATTGACGACTTACGATTGACGATTGTAATTGAAAATGTGGAACGAAGTACCCAATTAATGATTCGCAAATCGTAAGGTAAATCCTCAAATCGTACATCGTAAATCGTAAATCGTAAATCGTTTCCTGAACCTGGAGGATTGTATGTCCATTGTTCTTGACGGCTCGAATCTGACTATTGAAAATCTGGTTCGCATCGCACGCAAGCACGAACCCGTTGAACTGCATCCGGACGCGCTTGAGCGTATCAAAGTTTGTCGCGCCATGCTTGAGAGAAAGATCGCCCAGCACGAAATCATGTACGGAGTGAATACCGGAATCGGAGAGTTTTCCGAGGTGGTGCTCAACGACGAGCAGGTGCAGGAATTCCAGAAATTTCTGATCTACAACCACAGCGCGGGTATAGGCGATCCGGCTCCCATCGAATACGTCCGCGGAGCCATGGCTGGCCGCATCAACGTGCATGCGCATGGAAATTCTGGCTGCAGGCCCGAGATCACGCTCACTCTGGTGGCCATGCTCAACAAGGGTGTCACGCCCGTGGTGTGCCAGAAAGGGTCCGTAGGTGCCTGCGGCGATCTCGCACCCATGTCGCAGGTGGCTCTCCTGATGATGGGTGAGGGTGAAGCATATTTCGAGGGTGAGAGAATGCCGGGAAGAGCCGCTATGGAAGCAGCAGGGATTCCGATACCCGGACTACAGGCACGCGACGGACTTGCGACGATTAACGGATCGAACCTCCTTACCGCGATGAGCGCCATTCATCTGTACGATATCGATCGCTGGCTGCGGCAGGCGGAGATCGCGGCTGCGATGTCGCTGGAAGCGCTGCTCGCCAACCTCAAACCGTATGATTCCCGCCTGCATGAACTTCGTGGCTTTCCGGGCGCCGTGCGCAGCGCCGGAGCGATCGCACGCCATATCAAGGGCAGCGATCTTCAGACCGGCAAGATCAAGGTAAAGGTGCAGGACGCCTACTCCATGCGCTCGACTCCGCAGGTAATCGGAGCCGCGCATGATGCTGTCGCGTACGCGAAGACTCAAGTGGAAATCGAACTCAACGGCGTGGGCGACAATCCGATTTTCCTGCCTGAAGAAGAACTGACGCTCACCGGAGCGAATTTCCAGGGTTCGCCTGTGGCGCTGCCCATGGACATGATCGGCGCAGCGGTGACGATGGTCAGCGTACTTTCGGAGCGCCGCCTGAACCGCTTGCTCAATCCCGCCCTCAGCGTGGGATTGCCATCCTTCCTTACCAAGGGCGCAGGCATGTTTTCGGGCTTGATGCTGAGTCAATACACCGCGGACTCGCTCATCGTCGAACAGCGCATCCTCTCCATGCCGGCATCGATTCAATCAATTCCCGCAGCCGCGGATCAGGAAGACTTCGTGTCGATGGGCATGAACACGGCGATCAAGAACGGGCAGATTCTCGACAATGCGTACGGCGTACTAGGAATAGAATTCATCGCGGCCGCGCAGGCGCTGGACTTCCGCGACTTCCACAATGGCGATAGTGTACGCAAGGCCCGCGAAGTGGTACGCCGTCATGTCGCACATCTGGATATCGACCGCCCATTGTATCCCGACCACACAACCATGCAACAGGTCGTGAAGAGTTGTGAAATTCTTGAGGAGGTCCTGGCGGTAATAGGCGAGTAAAGATTGCGGAACGCCCGCCGAAGCATCAAAGGTAAATGGCACAACCTTCGCTAAACGAGAGCGAAGGCGGGACGATTGACGATTTGAGATTCAATTCTTCTCCCCTCTCCCAACATACCAGGGGCCGGGGGCGAGGGCGATTGACGATGTACGATTTGCGGATAATTGTTCATTATCCATTATCAATTATCCATTATCAATTACCTCACCACCATCGCTCGATCGGCAGCTCTCCGTGAATATCGAATCGCTGACCTATCATCGGCGTGGCGACTGGCACACCCAGCGTCTCCGCGTGCTGCAGCAAGCGTTTCACCGGCTCGTCCCAGTCGTGAAGACTCAGGCTGAAGGCGCCCCAATGAATCGGGAGCAGTACCCGGGCGCCGACATCGACGGCGGCCTGCGCGGTCTCTTCCGGCATCATGTGTATGGTTGACCAGTTTTCATTGTACTGTCCGCATTCAAGCATGGCGAGATCGAAGGGACCCAGACGACGACCGATCTCTTCAAAACCCGGGAAGTAACCGGAATCGGAACCGAACAACACGTTACATCCGTCGCCTCGTATCGCGAAGCCCGCCCATAACGTGCTGAAACGGTCCATGAGCGTCCTTCCTGAAAAATGTCGCGTCGGTACGGCTGTGAGCGCGATGCCCGAGTCATCACCGGTCTCCTGCCACCAATCAAGCGCGGTGATTTTTTCAGCAGGTACTCCCCATCTCCGTAGTCGCTCGTCGACCCCCGGTGTTGTTATTATGCGACGCACCGCCTTGTGCAGCTTCTTCACCGTGTCGCGTTCGAGATGATCGTAATGATCGTGTGAAATAATGAGGATGTCGATCGAAGGCAAATCCTCGAGACGCAGCGGCCGCGTCCAGGGAAAGCGTTTTGCTCCGGCAAAAGGTGCTGGCGATACCCTCTCGCCGAAAACGGGATCGATGAGGATTACGACGCCTTGAAGTTGGAGCAGTACGCTGGAATGTCCCAGCCAGGTGATATGCGGGCCCGGATGCATGGTCGTATAATCGGAGACGACAAGCTTTTTTACAGGCAGCGGTTGCGATGGTGTCCTGCGTGTCCCTCGGCGAAGCATTTCGCGCATGACGTGCACCATCGTACCGCCGCTGAAGACCATCGAGGTCGTAACAGGATTGAGATATTTCCCCTTCAATTTGCGGGAAGGGATGCCGGGCGCGAGCGCGAGCGTCTCATGAATATTTGTTTGATCATGCATCCATTCCGAACAACCTGAAATTCCGGTTGGTTCATTTCGGAATCGTCAATCGTACGTTGTGATTCGTCAATCGCCCGCCGAAACCTTTCCGCGAAGGTCCCATTAACACGAGCGCATCATTTGGCGGAGACGGGTCAATTGTAATTCGACAATCGTCAATTCATTCTTCCTCGTGCAGGATAAATCCGACTTCCATTCCTGGACTGTCCGTCGCTGTGGCGCTTTCGTAGCAATGTCCCGACAATCTCGGATACGTATCGAAATCGATGCACCACTGGTACGTGCATTCGTAGCGCAGTCCAAGCGCCTCCCATCGAATTCGCACCACACGCACTTCCGCTCCGATCGCGTACTCGATACCCCATGTTCCGCGTGTGACCGTCTCGCCAATGATTCGTTCGAAGATCTTCGATCCTTTTTCATCGATGGTGAGCACCAGCAGACCCTTGAAGGTATCGTTTCCCTCAAGCACCTTGCCAATCAATGTGTAGGTCCCGACAAAGAACGCCGAATCGGGATATTCTTCTTCATCCTGCGCCCGCGCGGATGAGAGGCACATACAGACGAGTACAATTCCGCATAAGCTCAATCGTTTCATTTCCTGCTCCAGATTATGAAATCGTTCATGAAACCGCTACGCCATTCCGTGAAGACCAGCCCGCACCCGAATATGTCAACCAGATCAGAAGTGTAAATAAACTCTTATCCACGTACATCCGCAATAATCCGCGTGAATACGTACGCGGATTTTCGCGGATCAAGGCGGATTTTCGCGGATAAGAGTTTTTGCAATCCCGTATTCATAAGCCCTGCGGATATGAAGTCGCGGACTCGCCGGGGAGAGGTGAGTATACGAGGCAGATTCAAGCCGATTTCACAAGATGTCAGGAGTAGCAAGGGCTGGACCGCGCAACGCGGCGTGTTCATTATCAAATTACTGTACAGCCTTTTCCTTCCTTAGCACTCTCGTTCCTGCGATCCTGTCACCGAAGCGAGTGTGCTCCGCGGATTTCGCGATGAGAACTACGCCCAGAATGTTGAGCATTGGGAGACCATCGATCATCCGAAGTACGTTGCGGACAAGAGCCCGGCGCAATCCCGGGTGCCCGCCTTCCACGGCAATGACCCGCAAACCGCACACCGCCTTCCCCACCGTGGTCCCAAGCAGCCCTTCAAGCACGATGAAGTAGAGAAAAATGACAAGCAGAAAAATCAAACATAGTGGATCGAATACAATCCAGCCCGACACCCAGCGGTGATCCTGGGGAGACATAAGCCACACGCCTTTCACCAGTCGCGTTACGGGAAAAAATACAAGACAGAATACCGCATAGTCTACGATTAGAGCCATTCCGCGAACAGGCCAGGAAGCAAAACGATTCGCCCCGGTTGTTTCAAGCCTCGTCGCGGAATCAGTTGGATGATGGATGGATGATACAATCATAGCGTAAAGCGGCATGTGAGTAACTTATCCGCATTATCCAAGATCGTCACCTCGCCGCGGCGAGTCTGCGACCTGAGTGTGCCCACCAGCGCTGCGCAC
>CAYJMN010000119.1:0-14497 GCA_964371045.1 uncultured Chromatiales bacterium
ATCAGCCCTGTTCTAGCCGATTTCACAAGATGTCATAAGAAGGGCCGCCACGCTGTGATCGTTTGTCATAGCATTGAGTGTCACATGGCGGCGTCTCGAAGGATGATTCGTTCCGGAACGCTCGAAGAGACTTGGTACCTCCCTGATGTCATAAGCAGGGCCGCCACGTAAGGCTGTACGAGCGGTGTGAGCTCAGAGCAGAATCCGGGAAAGAGAGCGAGGAGATTTTTGTAAGGGTTCTTGCATTGAAGGCATCGCGTAATATCCCGTATGGGGCGAATCCATGGGGTAATAACCCTAGCCTTTCCGTCCGAATCCGTCCCATGTAGAGACGTTGCATGCAACGTCTCTACATGGAACGGATTCGGTCTCGCGCCACTCTTTTTTACAAATTGGATTCTGCTCTAAGCCCACAATCTCCGTACAACCTTTCGAGCTGCGCTTAAAAAAACTCTCTCGGCTCTCCCCGCTCTCTTTAATTGGATTCTACGCTGAGCATGGCAATCCCTCCTACCACCTTTCGAGAAGCGCTCAAAAAATCTCTCTCCGCTCTCTTCGCTCTCTCTAAATGGATTCTACGCTGAGCTTGCCAACGCCTCCCACCGCGCCGCGAAAGGGAAAAACGCAGGCATTTCCGAAGGCGTCAGGATTTCGTACTTTTCTTGGTTCCACAATCGCGGGACGGCGGAAATACCGCCCGGTTTCTCACGACGGTCAACATGTTTGTGACAACACCTTTGCGTATTCTTCTTGTCGTCCTCGCGCTGTTCACAGCAGCCGCGCCATCGGCGTTCGCGCAGGTCGACGAGCCACCAGTGCGGACCGATACCACGGTCACGGAGAGTCCGGTTCCCGATACCACGGTCACGGAAATCCCGGCGCCTGATGACACGGTGATCGTGAAGGGAGATTCCGTGTACGTGTTCCGACGCAACGACGCGGCGGATACCATCGTGGTTTACAAGGCACGGGATTCGGTCGTGTACACGCTGGATGACAAAATTCTGGATATGTACACCGATGCCGACATCACCTACGGCAGCACGGGAATCAGCGCTGCGCATCTCCGCATCAATTGGGACAAATCCACCATCCATGCGACGAGTACGACCGACAGCAGCGGCGAGGCGACCATCGGAGCGCCCGTTCTCAAGGAAGGCGCAGAGACGTACAACGGTGCGGAAATGACGTACAATTTCAAAACGAAACAAGGGCTCATTCTCAAAGGGGAGACCGCCATCGATGACGGATTTTATCTCGGCGAGCGGATCAAACGCGCGTCGGAAGGAGAGTATTTCGTCGGCCACGGTCAGTACACAACCTGCGACAATCCAGGCCACAAACACTATTACTTCGGCTCACTTCAGATGAAGGTGATTCCGGACGACGTTGTCGTGGCCCGTCCGATCACGCTGTACATCGAGGACATACCGCTCCTCTGGTTCCCCTTCGTCGTGATTCCGAATACGAAGGGAAGGACGTCCGGCATCATGGTGCCTGCGTTTGGTGAAAATCCATATCGGGGACGCTATCTGACGAAGGGCGGCTATTACTTTTCTTTCAGCGACTACTGGGATCTTGCGTTAACCGGGGATTGGTACTCGAAAGGAGGTTACCTGGCCCGTGCCGATGTGCGTTATGCGTTGCGCTACAATTTTACAGGTTCGGTCGGCGTGACGTATGGACGCCAGCGCTTTAATGTGGGCAATGTGTTCGAGCCCGACGACGAACCTAGCACGGACTGGAGTCTCCTGGTCAATCATAATCAGGAAATCACCCCGCTTTCGCGCCTGACCATAAATCTCAAGTTGAAATCTGAAGGGTACGACAAAAGATACAGTACCGACTACAACGAACTGTTGGCGCCGTCCGTGTATTCGGCCGCTCAGTACTCAACATCATGGGAAGGCACTAATCGCAGTCTTTCTATCGGCATGCAGCGCGATCAAGACAGTAGAACCGGGACTGTGGTTATGACGCTGCCCGATATCACGTTCAATCAATCCCAAGTCTACCCGTTCAAGCGAAGCGAAGGGTCCGGGCAGGAATGGTATGAACTGGTCGGCTTCAATTACAGCGCCCGCGCCCTGCAGCGCTTCGAAATCAAGGATTACACCGTCGAACCGCCCCAATTCACGCTCCGGCAATCGGGGTCACTCCCGGGAAATGTCGATACCCGATCATCGACCGCGGGACGTGATACGTTACGCGACGTCTTCACTCGCAGGGGCATCGATCACAGTCTGTCGCTGATCGCCTCTCCGAAACTGGGTTACGTTACCATTTCGCCGAACTTCCGTTATCAGGAACGCTGGTACGATCATCGCACCGAGCGCAGCTTCACCAGGGGGGATTCACTCGTGCGCGGCCGCGACGTGGAAGGTTTTTTCGCGATCAGAACGTTTTCAGCCAGCGTGTCGGCCAGTACCAAACTGTACGGGATGTTTGAACCCGATATCTTCGGTATCATCGGCTTGAGGCACACGCTTCAGCCGTCGATCAGTTACCAGTACAACCCGGATTTTTCCAGCACTTGGTGGGGCTATCATTTAAGCTACGTGGACAGCACCGGCAGGGATGTGTTTTACGATCCATATACCGGACTCGATTATCGGCCGGGTGAGGTATTCGGGGGCGTGTCGGGCGGGGAATCGCAATCCATCGGCATGAGTCTCAGCAATATTTTCGAGATGAAATTGCGCCCGAAAGAGGATGATACGACGCAGACGCCCAGAAAATTCCAGCTCTTCACACTCAGCGCCGATTCGCGCTATAACTTCGCGGCGGATAGTCTCAAGTTATCGGATATTAGTCTCTCTTTTCGTACCAGCATTCAAAACGTGCTCGATCTGTACGGCGGGGCTACGCTGAGTCCCTACGTGTTCGAGCGTCAACGCATCGTCATTGATTCGGAGGGTCGAGAGACCAAGATCGCGGGGAGAAAGGTAAATCGTTTCCTCATCAACGAGGGCGGGGGATTGGCCAGGCTGACCAATTTTTCGTTGAATCTCTCCACGACGCTATCTAATGAGATGTTCAAAAGCGAAACCACCGAACCGGTGGATTCGGCGGCGGCGGCGAAGAGCGAGATCTACAGTTTTTCAATCCCCTGGAATCTCTCCCTCGGCTGTGATTACAGCCTCGATATGTTCGATCCGGATAATATCTTCCGACGCGCGGGTCTCAGGATGGGGCTTTCGTTCAGCTTCACGCCGAGTTGGCATGCTTCGATGAACACCTATTACGACGTAATCAACAAGGAAATCGGCGCACCGGAAATCAATGTCCGAAAAGATTTGCACTGCTGGGAGATGAATTTCAACTGGCGGCCCGTCGGTTTCAACCGCGGCTTCGAATTCGTTCTGCGACTAAAAGCCCCGCAATTCCAGGATATCAAACTCGAGAAACGCGGAAGCGACAGAGGCGTGTATTAATTGCGGCCGCCGTTATGAAACGTTAAAAAGTATTGGGGATACTACCTGAAATGGTGGATTCGCCAAACGCACCATCCTGTTTCCGGCAATCCGAAATCGTCAGGCCTCATTCGACATTCCCTCTCACAGCGGCGATCGACACGTACCCCATGTAGCGATCGCCCCCGTGCTTGTGGTAGACGTCGATTTCATGTTTGTAGTGCTTGATCAGCGTTTTCTGATGTTTCATCCCTTCGAACTTTCCGCGGGCGATGGATTGCGCGGCCTCGCGAAACTGCTCGTAGAAGGCGTTGAGGACGTTCGAACGATTCGTGATATCCTTCACCTCGAAGCCGCGTTCCGTCAGCAGTGTGCAGATAGCGTCTATTGTCATGATTTTATGATCGGGCGACTCCCATACCTGCCGGGCGTAAATGGGAATATCGGTCTCGAGCCAGCAGGAGTCGGAAAACAGGAGTATACCATCCTTTGCGAGAATTCTTGACGCTTCCTTGAGAGCTTTACCCGGGGGGTAGCTCGAAAATACTCCTTCCATGAGAATGATGTCGAACTGCCCGGGACGGAAGTTGGTTGCCACCGGGGACATCAGCAGGGGAGAGACGCGAGAGCCGACGCCCGCATCGGAAACCGCCATCCTCGCATATAGCACCGCTTCCGAATCATCCTCGATCGCGACGATTCGCCCGGCGAACACATCCGCCAACGCGATTGCGTTTTCTCCAAAGCGACCGCCCATAAGCAGAAGCTGGGCATCCTCTCGGCGTGTAAATGCGCGCGGACACGCTTTCAGCAGCTCGCGGCTGAGCCCAGGTCCCCCCGGCGTGAGGTGAACGGGAAAAAGGGATGAAAGTGATTTTGCCATGAGCGGTGCGGAATGGTGAAATGGGACAACGGTGAATATTCAGAGAGGTAACGAGGTTCGAGCGCCGTCGTCCCAAGTCAGTTCTGGACCAGCGCCTCTTTCAGGAAGCGTCCGATGGAAATTAGGCTGCCGATAAAGCCGAGGATCCCGCCCGTGAGAATGAGCAGGAAATAAAAGCCGAAACCGACACCGATCTGCAGAAGCAGGTCATCGGAGAGCGGTTGGAGGAAAAAAGTCACCACGACATCGATCAGCAGCGAGGCGACGATACCACCCACAACCCCGTGAAATACGCCTTCGATGAGAAAGGGAGATCGAATGAACAGCGAGGTGGCGCCGACGAGCTTCATTGTCCGGATAAGATGCCGCTTGGCGTAAATCGTGAGACGGATCGTGTTGGCCACCAGAATGACCGCGGAAATGGCCAGCATGACACCGATGAAAAACGCCGCGACGCTGAATGCGCGCGCACGGCGATCGATGAGCTGCAGCAGGGATTTCCGGTAATACACATTGTCCACAAGCCGTAGCGCTTCGATTTTCCCGGCCAGAAGGGCGATGCTGTCGCTGTTGTTGTATCCTTCCATGATGGTGAGCCGGAAGCTCTGCGGGAGAGGGTTTTCATCCAGAATGTCTTCGAAACTCTCTCCGAAATCCTTCTTGAAAATCTCCGCCGCTTCCTCCTTCGAGACGAAGACCACGTTCTCAACCCCGGGCATGTCGCCAAGCATTTCGCCCATCTCCTCCTGCTGCCGCCGGTTCAGTTCCGCGTTGAGGAAGACCTCGACATCCACGCGCGAACGAATGCCGTCGACGAAATCGGAAATATTTGTTGTGATCAGCGTAAACACGCCAAGGAGAAGCAGCGCGATACTGACGGTGAAGACCGTAATCAATGTCGCCGACCTGTTCCTCCGGAATCCAGCGAAACTTTCCTTGAGTGTATATGCGATGCTCATGTAGTCACAGCTTGCCAACATTCAAGCTATGGCTTTCGGGGGGTAATCGCAAAGGATACGATTTACGATTTACGATTGACGATTTACGATTTTGAATTTACGATTTACGATTTGAGGGTCGGATGACTTTCTCACGGATACTGAATGTAGTTAGAGAGGATTCGCCACATAAAAACTCTCCTTCCGCTCTATCCGCTAACTTTACCGGCTATATGGGGTGATGATCTGCTATTGAGCAAGAAATCGATGTAACGGGCAACGATTGATCGGTTGTACTGAAATGGCAAACGACTTGCGTTTGGGACAGGGTTTATTGAAAACGAGCCTGTACACCCGCGGGTCAATCGTAAATCAAATCGTAAATCGTCAATCGTCAATCGTAAATCGAAAGATTTCCTGCAGACTCCGCACCTCCAGCGGTCCCATGAGCAGTCGGCGGATGCCGCGGACGGCGGCGCGGGCACCGGAGAGCGTGGTCACGACGGGGATGCGGTGTCGAATGGCGGCGCGGCCGATTTCGTACTCGTCCTCGCGCGCGGTTTCGCCGAGAGGCGTGTTGATGACAAGCTGGATGTTGCCGTTGGTTATCGCATCGAAAATATTGGGACGGCCTTCAACCACCTTGTTTATTTCTTGTACTGTAATACCGTTTTGCCTCAGCACCGCGGCTGTTCCACGGGTGGCGAATATATGGAAAGGAAGCTCCGTGAGATCGCGCGCGATAGTGATGATGGAATTTTTATCATGATCATTCACGGAAATAAACACGTTGCCCGACGTCGGAAGCTTGTTGCCCGCTCCGATCTCGGCTTTCGCGAAAGCGGCACCCCAGTTGGTGTCGAGTCCGATAACCTCACCGGTGGATTTCATCTCGGGAGAAAGGAAGACGCTCTGGCGTGGAAACTTGTTGAAAGGAAACACCGGCTTCTTTACTGCGATTAATCCGTCGGTGTTGCTCGCGCTGAGATCGAGGTCGCGGAGCTTCCGACCTGCGGCAAGCTGCGCGGCATAACGTGCGAGAGGAAGATCGATCACCTTGCTGACGAAGGGTACCGTGCGGCTTGCACGTGGATTCACTTCAAGTACGTACACGACGCCGCCTTTCATGGCGAACTGAATATTGATGAGCCCGACGGTCTGCACCTGCACGGCAAGTTGACGTGTGTACACCTCGATTTTCTCGCGCTCATCGGGGAGAAGATGGTACGGCGGAATCGCGCAGGCCGAATCGCCGGAGTGTATCCCCGCTTCCTCTATATGCTGCATGATGGCGCCGATGAAGACGTCTGTTCCGTCGCAGAGCGCATCCACGTCGAATTCGAACGCATCCTCCAGAAACGCATCCACGAGGATGGGCTGATCCTCGGAAATGATAGCGGCCTGGCGTGCGTAGGTTTTCAACGCTTCGCTGTTGTACACGATTTGCATGCCGCGTCCGCCCAGAACGTAGGACGGACGTACAAGCACCGGATACCCGATGCGCTCGGCGATCGCGGCTGCTCCGTCCTCGCTGTACGCCGTGCCGTACTCCGGCCTCGGAATTTCAAGCTCGTCGAGAATGTGTCCGAATTTCTCGCGGTTCTCGGAAAGATCGATGGCTTCCGGCGAGGTTCCGAGGATGAGAACACCGGCCTGTTTGAGACGCATGGCGATATTTAGCGGAGTCTGCCCTCCGAATTGCACAAGCACGCCGTCCGGCTTTTCGAAATCCACGATGGCCATCACGTGCTCGAAGGTGAGGGGTTCGAAATACAGCCTGTCTGAAATATCGAAATCCGTCGAAACGGTCTCGGGATTGCAATTCACCATGATGGTGCGATAACCGAGATCGGCCAGACCGAACACGGCCTGTACACAGCAGTAATCGAATTCGATGCCCTGTCCGATGCGATTTGGTCCACCGCCGAGAATCATGATTTTCTTTCCCTGGAGTGGAGCGATGTCGTGCTCGTCCTCGTATGTACTGTAACAATAGGCCGTTTTCGCCTCGAACTCCGCCGCGCAGGTGTCCACTTCCTTGAACACCGGAAGCACCCCCGCGTCGATGCGCATCTTCCGGATGTCGTCTTCGCCGAGGCCGAAGCGGCGGGCGATCTGTACGTCGGAAAATCCTTCGCGCTTGAATTTGCGAAGCGTGGTTTCGTTCAGCTCGTCATAGACCTCCGTCGCCAGCGAGCGCACCTGCTCCAGAAACCATGGGTCGATGCGCGTGATGTCGAACAGTTCCTCGACGGTCGCACCGTGTTCAAAAGAATTCCACACCTTGAGCAGACGGAAGGCCGTCGGGTAACGCATTTTGCGCATATCGAGTGGACGCCCCTCTCCCGGCTTTGGCTCGAGTCCGTGCAGTCCGACCTCGAGCGAGCGGTAGGCCTTCTGAATACTTTCGCGGAATGTACGGCCGATCGCCATCACCTCGCCTACGCTCTGCATCTGAACGCCAAGAACACCATCGGAGGTGGGAAATTTCTCGAAATCGAAGCGCGGGACCTTGGTGACCACATAATCGATGCTGGGTTCGAACGCAGCTACGGTCGTTCCCGTGATGTCGTTCTGCAATTCGTCCAGGGTGTAGCCTACCGCCAGACGCGCGGCGACCTTCGCGATGGGAAAGCCCGTCGCCTTCGATGCCAGAGCGGAGCTGCGGCTCACGCGCGGATTCATTTCGATCACGACCATGCGCCCGGTTTTGGGATCGACGGCAAACTGTACGTTCGAGCCGCCCGTATCCACACCGATGGTACGGAGACACGTGATGGACCAGTTGCGCATCTGCTGATACTCGCGATCGGTAAGCGTCTGCGCGGGAGCGACAGTGATGGAATCGCCGGTGTGCACGCCCATGGGATCGAGATTCTCGATCGAACAGACGATGATGGCGTTATCGGCGCGATCGCGCACGACTTCCATCTCGAACTCCTTCCATCCCAGCAGCGATTCCTCCACGAGCACTTCATGAATGGGGCTCGCGTCCAGTCCGGCTTTCACAAGTTCGCTGTATTCCTCCACGTTGTAGGCAATCGACCCGCCCGTTCCGCCCATGGTGAACGAGGGACGGATGATGGCCGGGAATCCCGTGTGCTCGACCAGTTCCATGGCCTGCTCCCAACTGCGCGCGAAACCGCCGCGAGCAGTGTCGAGTCCCGCGCCTTCCATCGCCTTCTTGAAAAGGCTGCGATCCTCCGCCATGCGAATCGCTTCGATGTCCGCGCCTATCAACTTTACGCTGTAGCGGTCCAGCACACCCCGCTCGTGCAGCGCGATCGCTATGTCCAACGCCGTCTGTCCGCCGACGGTCGGGAGCAGAGCGTCGGGGCGCTCCTTTTCGATGATCGAGGTCACGATGTCGGGAGTCACGGGTTCGAGGTAGGTGGCGTCCGCGATGCTGCGATCCGTCATGATCGTCGCGGGATTGGAATTGACAAGGATGATGCGATAGCCCTCGGCGCGGAGAGCGCGACAGGCTTGCGTTCCTGAATAATCGAATTCGCACGCCTGCCCGATGATGATCGGACCGGCGCCGATGATGAGGATGGAGGAAATATCGTTACGCCGTGGCATGCTGCTCCATCAGGGAAATGAAATCGCGGAAAAGGTAGCGGGAATCGTGCGGACCGGGCGCTGCCTCGGGATGGTATTGCACGGAAAACGCAGGGATATCGTCGCAGCGGAATCCTTCCAGCGTGTCGTCGTTGAGGTTCCAGTGCGTAACCGTAGTCGTAGCAGGGAGTGTGCCCGCGTCTACGGCGAAACCATGATTCTGGCTTGTGATCTCCACCGAGCCGGTCAGCAGGTTTCGCACAGGATGGTTGCATCCTCTATGTCCGAATCCGAGTTTGTAGGTCCGGGCACTCAGCGCGAGTGCGAGCAACTGGTGGCCGAGACAGATGCCGAATACCGGTACGCGTCCGAGCAACGCTTTCACGGTTTCGATTGCATAACCGACGGCTTCCGGGTCGCCAGGACCGTTGGAGAGAAAGACGCCGTCGGGTTTCGTTGCAAGCAGGGTCTCAGCCGGTGTCTGCGCGGGATACACCGTAACGTCGCAGCCATGCGCCGCGAGTAGGCGAAGGATATTGCGTTTGATGCCGAAATCCATCGCGGCGACGCGGAAACGCGCAGGGGTGTTCTCCTCATGCCAGCTGTACGGTTCTGAGCAGGTCACCTGGCTCGCGAGATCCTGACCGTTCATCGGAGGAAGGGCGCGCGCGAGTTCAACGAGGTCCGCGATGGATCGTCCGTCGGAGCTGATGATGCCGTTCATCGCGCCCTGCGTCCGCAGGCGGCGTGTCAGTGCCCGTGTATCGATACCCTGAATGCCGACAATGCCTTCGGTCTCCATCCAGTGAGGAAGGGAATCAGTCGCGAGCTGGTTCGACGGAATCGCGCAGACCTCTCTCACGACCAGTCCGGCCACCTGAATGCGGCTGCTTTCGCCGTCATCGGCATTGACGCCGTAATTCCCGATATGCGGATACGTCATGGTGACGATCTGTCCGCTGTACGAGGGGTCCGTGAGAATTTCCTGATAGCCGGTCATCCCGGTATTGAAGCAAACCTCGCCCGAGGTCTCGCCGACATGACCAAAGGCCGTGCCGCGGTACACTGTTCCGTCCCGAAGGACAAGGACAGCAGGTAGTGTCATGGAGTCGCCGAAAAAGATGAAAAAAAATCTACATCGTTTCAATATACGGAGTCGAACGCTGAATCGGAAAAACCGTGAACGCCTGCCGCGTGAAAGCTTACGGGGTGAAACGTGAACAGCCGCGTCTCTACCCCAGGGTGCGCAGCGCTTCTTTACGCTTCGATGAATAACCGGTCCGTTCCTCGAAATTCAAGCATGCGGTGATACGAAAAGAGGTCCCAATCACGATCAGCGGGAACGAGCAATCGGGTGCGATGCACAGTTGACGAACAGTTCGAACCCGCACGTAGATACGCTGAAGGATTGGATGTTCAAGTGTTTTTTCCTAATATACCGTGTTATCCAGGCTTCGGATTGGGGATGTCCCGACCGAGGGTAGGGATGCACATTGGTGAAACAGTGTTGCTTCGGTCGTAATCCAGTAGAGTCAGGTACCAATAACCTGTACGGAGGCGCATGACTCCCGCCCCGGATCAGCGCCGGCGTTTCCGATCCCCGGCAACGGACACGATTTGCACCGGCAGCGCTAATCGGTATACGTTCTCTGCCGTTCAGTATTGATGTCACACCCGATGCTGGGTACGATTTGTCGCACAGAATATTACGCACATAAACAGGATTGTTCAGAGGGTTCAAGGATGAGGAAGATTCTGGGAATCTCGGCTTTTTACCACGATTCCGCCGCCGCTCTTACCGTAGGGGGCAGGATTGTGGCCGCCGCACAGGAAGAGCGCTTCACACGTGAGAAACATACACCGGAATTCCCGATCAATGCGATACGGTATTGTCTGGAAGAAGCCGGGCTTGATATCGATGAGCTGGACGCGGTCGTATTTTACGACAAGCCTCTGCTGAAATTCGAGCGACTCCTGCTGACGTATTATGCCTTTGCTCCAAGAGGGCTCGTCTCCTTCCTCAAGTCCATTCCGGTGTGGCTGAGGGAAAAAATGTTTCTGAAAAAGTTGATTTACGATGGTCTGGCCGAGTTGGGCGACTATAATCGAAAGAAATTGCGTTTGTTGTTCAGTGAACATCACTTGTCTCATGCGGCAAGCGCATTTTATCCCTCACCATTCGCCAGGGCCGCGATACTGACAATCGACGGCGTGGGTGAATGGTGTACCGCATCCATCGGTATTGGCGACGGCGATGGAATCAGGATTTTAAAGGAGATGGAATTCCCGCATTCCCTGGGCTTGCTGTATAGCGCATTTACGTATTATCTGGGATTTACGGTGAATTCGGGTGAGTACAAGCTCATGGGTCTTGCCCCGTATGGGAATCCGGAGTCTGCCGACACGCACGAGTACATCAAACGCATTACGACGCAGTTGATAGATATCAAGGAGGATGGTTCCATCTGGTTGAACCAATCCTGGTTCAAATACGCCACCGGCCTGAGAATGGTGAATGATCGGAAATGGGAGACGCTGTTTGGTTTCCCACGCAGAGAGCCCGAGGCGGAGTTGGAGCAAAAGCACTGTAATCTTGCTCTGGCCATTCAACGCGTCACCGAGGAGATCGTTCTGAAGATGGCGATCGAGACCCGGAAACTGACCGGGGCGGATTATTTATGCCTGGCGGGCGGTGTCGCGTTGAATTGCGTGGCGAATGGAAAACTGCTTCGTGAACGCGTGTTCTCCGATATCTACATTCAACCGGCGGCGGGAGATGCGGGAGGTGCGTTGGGGGCGGCATTGGCGACCAGCTGTATGTATTTTGACGAGAAAAGAGTATTCAATGATGGGATCGACCAAATGCACGGTTCATATCTGGGCCCCGAATATTCGGAAAAGGAAATCCTGTCGGTGAATAAGAAAGTGAAGGCGGTGTGTACGCGGTATGAGGATTTCTCGGAATTATCCAGGTTTGTCGCTGCCCGGATAGCCGAAGGCAATGTCGCCGGCTGGTTCCAGGGCAGAATGGAATTCGGACCCCGGGCGCTGGGCAACAGAAGCATTTTGGGTGATTCCAGAAATCCCGACATGCAGAAAAAACTGAACCTGAAGATTAAATATCGTGAGGGATTCCGCCCGTTCGCACCCTCCGTGCTGGCCGAGCGTTCCGCGGAGTATTTTGACCTGGGTACATCATCTCCGTACATGTTGCTGGTGGCGCCGGTTCGGGAGGAGAGAAGATTCGAACTACCGGCGAACTATTATGATCTGCCGCTCTGGGATCGCCTGTATTTTCAGAGAAGCGATGTGCAATCCATTACGCATCTCGATTTCTCGGCTCGCATCCAGACTGTGCACAAGGATACGAATCCCAGATATTGGGAACTGATCAACGAGTTCGGAAATCTTACCGGCTACGGCCTCGTCGTGAACACAAGTTTTAATGTGAGAGGAGAACCGATCGTTTGCACTCCTTACGACGCTTACAGATGTTTCATGAGCACGGAAATGGATTATCTGGTAATCGGGGATTTTGTGTATTGCAAGACTGATCAGCCCGACTGGCGGAATAAGGAAAAATGGGCGGTCGACTTCAGGATGGACTAAACCATGAAGGACTTCCTTAAAATTACCCTGCCCACGCTTGTCGTAATGTTGGTCATCACGGAACTTGTCTTGTGGGCTATCCCTGTCAAGGATCCTCACGAGGCAATCAAGGTCAGTGCCAATGCGCGTAGCTATATTCCCTCGCGATTCCAGCCAAATAGCAGGTTTAACTTTACATCGAATGAAGGGTTGTCGCACGTCGATTCAGCGACAATCTTTTCGACGAATAATGCCGGGTTCAGAGGGGATGACATTTCGGAGAAGCCGGATACCGATGAGTACAGGGTGTTCCTGCTGGGCGGCAGCGCAACGGAGTGTCTATACCTCGATGATACACATTCGATTGAAAGACTTTTGCAGACGCAGTTGAAAGAGTTGAACGTCAAAGTATACAATGCGGGAAAATCGGGAGATATGTCCGTTGACCATGTGGCAATGCTTGCGCACCGGATCATTCATTTGCAGCCGGATCTTGTCGTGTTGTTTTGCGGCCTCAATGATTTGCGGCGTGTACGCTATGATTATTCACATGCGGTAGACCCCTCTCTAACAGGTGCTGGCTGGTTTTACGACCTGAAATATCTGCTTTCCAATCTTCAATTGTACCGCAGGATATATTACGTACTTTCGGGGACCTCCCGGGACCTGGAGGAGATAACATTACGGACGACCTACAGAGAAAGTGTAAGGTATCTCAATTCGCTTCCGTATGGAGTCAGCTTGCCGCGGCGCGATCTATCGGCGTACAGAAGAAACCTGAATTCGATCATCGGCATGTGCAGGGAAAATGATGTTGATCTGTTGTTGATTACGCAAGCCAGTTCGTGGAACAGCGACGTCGACGACCAGATTTCCCGATGGCATTGGCTGTCGTTCATCGGAGATTACAGGTACAGGGAAGACGTCATGGAGCACGCGCTGGAACAGTATAATAATGTCATAAGAGACCTCGCCGCGAGATCAGGTATCCCCTTGTATGATCTGGCGAGGGATATTCCAAAAAGTTCGCATTTTTTCTACGACGATTGCCATTTCAACAACAATGGATCGGCGTTTTTCGCGGGAAAGGTTTCAACATGTATTCGAGAGAGTTTCTTCACTGATCAGGGCAAATGATATGGAATTTTTGAAAGACATGTGGCTGTTTATGAAGGAGCGGAAGAAGTTCTGGCTGCTGCCGGTGATCGTGGTACTTCTGCTTCTCGGTTTCCTCATCGTATTCGGAGGCGGCAGTGCCGTGGCTCCATTCATCTACACACTATTCTAATGCCATGCAGCCACACCTGAAGAGTATCGAACCGTTACGGACCATACTCGTTATCACAGTTGGATTTATCGCGGTGTACCTGCTCACCACGTGGCGGCCATGTCTTTACGCCGCGGTAACCATCGGCGCCGCCGGATTGGCGTCCGCTTACCTGGCGAACAAAATTCATTTCTTATGGATGAAACTTGCCTGGCTGCTCGGCTTTATCGTCCCGAATATATTGTTGGCGCTCGTGTTCTTTCTCATACTGACACCTGTCGCCTGGATGTCCCGCCTGTTCGGTCAGAAAAATCAATTGTCGCTCAAGAACACAATGGACAGCCTGTTTATCGAACGCAACAAGGATTTCCCCAAATCCATATTCGAGAAAACCTGGTAGCCAAAATCCTTCCGCATCGATCATCACGGATTGCGAATATGAGCGCGGAGCCGATGCGTCACGACGGAGGACCGGTAGACGATCCCGTGCGACGGATAGTGATAACGGTGGTCGGTTGCGTCCTCAATTCTTCCGATCTGCAACCTGAAATTCTTCATCCCAAAAGTGGTTGATCCATGCATCGACCATCTGAACATCCTCTGAATCCCGCATCCACAATCCGAAGCTCCCGGCAATAGTTCATCCGAAGTTCTTCAATCCCAACGTGGCGTATCCATGAATACGCCACCTCCCCCGGTTCACGAAAAGTGGGCGATTCATGTATCGCCTCGATTGGCTTGCCGAATTGAACCTGAAGGTGGCGTATCCATGAATACGCCACCTCCCCCCGGTTCACGAAAAGTGGGCGATTCATGTATCGCCACGGTTGGCTCGCCGTATTTCACG
>CAYJMN010000120.1:0-14063 GCA_964371045.1 uncultured Chromatiales bacterium
GAGGGACGTCAGGGTGACGAGGTTGGCTGGCGCTGCCCGGACCAACCTGATGTCACCCATGAAATGGACCGGTGCGCAGCGCTGGTTGGCTCACTCAGGGTGACGGTGCTGATTATCGTAAATCGTAAATCGTAAATCGTAAATCGTAAATCGTAAATCGTAAATTCCTCCCTCTCTTGCATTCCATTCCCGATATCCGGATATTGCCCATCAACTTTTCGCAAAAGATATCACGGTGCCGTCGCAAGGATGCGTGAGCTAGGTGATCGACTCGCCAGCGAGGGTGTCCAAATACAGGAGGTGTGTGTGCAAATCAAGTTCGTCAGCGTCATGGTGGAGGATCAGGAGAACGCCCTGCGGTTTTATACAACGGTACTCGGCTTCGACAAGAAAGAGGACATTCCCATGGGAGAATACCGCTGGCTGACCGTTACCTCGCAGGACGGCATCGCCGGTGTAGAACTTGTGCTGGAACCCCTGGCCTTCCCTCCCTCCCGTATTTACCAGAAGGCGTTATTCGATGCGGATATCCCTGCTACAGCCTTCATGACGAACGACATCGTCGCGGAAGTGCATCGCCTCCAGTCTCGCGGCGTCATATTTCGCGGTGCCCCTGTCAGCATGGGACCCATTACCTCCGTGCTTTTCGAGGATACGTGTGGAAATCTTATCAATCTCGTCCAGGCGGCAGGATGAACTCAATGCATAGCCCGCGTCGCGCGTTCGACATATCGGAACTGCTGGCCTAGAGCGACTGATTCACTGCTTGAAAGACACATTCCGCGAAACGGCAAGAAAGGCAAGCTCATGGACATCGATCTGCTTTACTCCAAACTCGGGGCTCCGGCAAGGAGAGCGCTTGAGGCATTGCACCTCTCCGATGTTGAAGACCTGGCGGGGCTTGAGGCGTCGACGATCTCAAAGCTGCACGGGATCGGTCCCGGCGCACTGCGGCTGATAGAACATGAAATGGCCTCGTTGAACATCACCTTTCGCGGAGTAAAAGAAAAAGCGTCCGAAATGGAAGTCGATGCGATCTCGATGGTCGATTTCTATATCGGCACCTTTCCACGGCACGTACAGGACAAGCTGGAAGAAATTCGCCGCATCATATACACGGCGGCGCCCGAGGCGACCGAGACGATTTCATACGGGATTCCCACGTTCGTTCTATCGGGAAATCTGGTGCATTACGCGGGCTACGACAAGCATATCGGCTTTTATCCCGGCAGCAGCGGCATCGCGACCTTCAAGGAAGATCTCGTCGGCTACAAAAGCGCCAAGGGCTCGGTGCAGTTCCCACTCGACAAGCCGCTGCCGAAACAGGTAATAACGAGAATCGTGCGCTTCCGCGTCGAAGAGAATTTGAAGGAAGCACGCAAATCGAAACCAAAGAAATAGTCCGTCATGCTGCCTGCGTTTCGCCTTGTTCCTGTGTCGGAGCATCGGCGGCATCAGAGAAAAACAACCGCCTCCATTGGAAGTGTATGGAAGCGGGCGCGCCGGTTGTATCGTACTCGGCTCTATCCGCGAGCACTGTAATTGCTGTTACACGACGACACTCACTGTTCCCTCTACAATACAGACGGAGATAAAAGCGATGAGAGCAACAACGACGCAAGGTCGCGAGATGGAGCTGAAGCAGGAAACGCTCGATGGTTTGAAGACGCGCCTGCTGGGACCAGTCTTCCTTCCCGGCGATGCCGGGTATGATCAATCCCGAACCGTCTGGAACGCCATGATCGACAAACGTCCCTTCGCGGTAGCGCGCTGCCTCGGCGCTGCGGACGTGATTGCATGTGTGCAGTTCGCGCGGGACAACGACATCTTGCTCTGCATCAAAGGCGGCGGACATAACATCGCAGGTCTGGCGACAGCCGATGGAGCGTTGATGCTGGACATGTCGCTTATGCGTGGCGTATGGGTGGATCCTCTCAAGAAGATCGCCCGCGCGCAGGCAGGCTGCCTTCTCGCAGACCTGGATCGCGAAACACAGCTGCACGGACTCGCAACCGTGCTGGGTTTTGTTTCTCTCACCGGCATTGCAGGTCTGACTCTGGGCGGGGGCTTCGGATACCTCACACGGCGCTGGGGTTGGACAACGGACACTGTCATGGCCATGGAAATCGTGACAGCTGACGGGCGGTTACTGCGGGCGAGCAGCGATGAAAACGCGGATCTCTTCTGGGGGCTGCGGGGCGGTGGTGGAAATTTCGGTGTCGTTACCGCTATCGAGTACGCTCTCTATCCTGTCGGTCCGGAAATCGTCGGCGGTATCGTGGCCTGGCCTGCAAGCGACGCGAAAGATGTACTTGATCTTTTCAGGACGCTCTCTGAAAAAGCTCCGCCAGAACTCACACTCGTTGCGTTGATGCGTCCCGCACCACCAGCTCCGTGGCTCCCGAAAGAAATACACGGAAAACCGATCGTAGCTATCCTGGCCTGCTACAGTGGCAATCCAGATGAAGGCGAGAACATTGTCGCCCCCATCAAGGCTTTTGGCAAACCCATCGGAGATGTGATGATACGCAGACCGTATGTGCAGATGCAATCCTTGCTGGACGCGACGCAACCAAGCGGACGGCGATACTACTGGAAGAGCGAGTACCTCTCGGGCGTCGAGCCGGCAATGTGCGCAAAAGTCATCAAGCATGCCGCGACAATTCCGTCCCCTCATTCGGCGATCATTTTGTTCCAGATTGACGGTGCATTGAACCGTCTCGATATAACGCATTCCCCGGTCGGCAATCGCGACGCGCGCTACGTGCTGAACATCCCGGGCCAGTGGGAACATACGGAAGACGACGCAACGAACATACAGTGGGTGCGCGACGTGTGGGACGACCTGAAGGAGTTTTCGACCGGCGGCACGTACATCAATTTCCTGTCGGGCGACGAAAACCCAGAACGCATCGAAGCCGCACTGGGCAAGGGACTTCCTCAGCTGGCCGAAGTTAAGGCCCGTTGGGATCCGCAGAATATGTTCCGCGCAAATCGCAACATCAAGCCGGCCTGACCGGCACACGTTCTTTATCACAAGCGAGGGCCCGGAATGCCGAGCCCTTTCAGCGAGGTGCCACATGTCGAAATTACGAATGAGACTTTCCATGTCACTTGACGGCTTTATCGCCGGTCCCGATCAGAGCATCGAGCAGCCGTTGGGGATTGGCGGCCTGCGTCTGCACGAGTGGGTATTTCCGCTCAAGCAGTGGCGTGAGCCGCACGGACTTGAAGGCGGCGAGGTCAATGAAAGCTCGGTTGTCGTCGAGGAATCCCTGGCGAACATCGGCGCCTCCGTGATGGGGCGAAATATGTTCGGCGGGCACCCCGGGCCCTGGAACGCCGCGAAGCCTTGGAACGGCTGGTGGGGCGACGATCCGCCTTTCCATCATCCGGTGTTCGTTCTGACGCATCATGCGCGCGAACAGCTACACTGCGAGGGCGGAACCAGTTTCACCTTCGTTACCGAGGGCATCGAAGCGGCGCTTGACCGGGCACGCAAGGCGGCCGGAGGGAAGGATGTATCGCTCCCCGGCGGTGCGAAGATCGCGCAGCAATCTCTCGCGGCGGGACTCGTAGACGAGATGGAGATCAGTCTCGTACCAACCCTCCTCGGTAAAGGCGAGCGCCTGTTCGAGAATCTGGGCGATGATCTGCACGGCTTCGAACTCGTGCGCACAATACCCGCGCCAGGTGTGACGCATCTGAAATTCGTGAAGCGCTGAGTAGGTGGTAATTCGGAAGGCACGTCGCGCTCATGTCACGATCACGATGAAACAGGAATGTGTTGCGGAAAAAATCCATATCATCCATGTCCGAAAGCGTACCGATGAAATTGTACTTCGCGCCCAGGACCCGTGCTTCCCGTCCCCGCTGGCTGCTTGAGGAACTCGGGCTACCGTACGAGCTGGTGGTGCTCGATTTGTCGAAACAGGAGAACCAGACATCCGAATATCTGACGCTGCAACCGTTCGGCGAACTTCCGGCACTAGTGGATGGGGATGTAACGCTGTTCGAGTCGCTCGCGATATGTCTCTATCTCGCCGACAGTTTCCCGGAAAAACAATTGGCCCCGTCCCAAGGCTCCTCCGAGCGAGGTTCGTATTACCAATGGCTGATCTACGCCGAGACGCGCATCGAACCGGTGCTCATGGAATTCCTGAAAATCGGGCAGCTGCCCGAGGAACAGAGGGCCGCTCCGCAGATCCAGAGTGCTCTTGCTGCGCATCGTGTCCGGTTGGATGTCTTGCTCGAAATCGTCGACGCCGAACTCGATGGACGTGTGTTCATCGTGGACGGGCGTTTCACCGCGGCCGACCTGGTGATGGCCTCGATACTTCATCTCGCAAACACGCTGAATCTGCTCGAAGGATTTCCACTGCTTGTGGAGTACGTCCAACTTCATTGTCGGCGTCCGGCCTTGAGGCGAGCAATCTCGTTGTGAATCCGCGAACCCTCGAGTTGTGTATGCATACCTCCGCGGGATGTTGTATCTTTTTTTTCAAAAAAATCACAGACGTTTCAACCAGCATACAGGAGAGCAGCCATGAGCAACAGAATCGTGCATTTCGAAATTCATGCTTCCGATCCCGAACGGGCACGCGCGTTTTACCAGGCGGTGTTCGGCTGGGAGTTCCCGCTCTGGATGGAGCAGCCTCCGTACTGGGGTGTGATGACGGCGCCGGAGGGGAGCACCGAGCCAGGGATCAATGGCGGCTTGATGGCGCGCATGGGTGGCGAACCCGCCGACGGCGCGGCGGTCAACGCCTATGTGTGCACGGTACAGGTCGATGATTACGACACTATCCACGACAAGATCATGAGCGCCGGCGGTACCGTGGCATTACCCAAGATGGCCCTCGTCGGCATGGCCTGGCAGGGCTATTACAAGGACACAGAGGGGAATATTTTCGGTGTGCACCAAACGGATGCGGATGCGAAATAAGGTAGGAGGGGATCGTGAAAAGGTAGGAGGGGATCGTGAAAAGGTAGGAGGGGATCGTGAAAAGGTGAAAAGGAAAAAAGGTGAAAAGGTAGGAGGGGATCGTGAAAAGGTGAAAGGGTGAAAAGGTGAAAAGGTAGGAGGGGATCGATGGTCCCTGAGCGAGTTTCGGCTACGCTCAACTACCGTCGAAGGCCGGTCCCTGAGCGATTTTCCGCACCCTGAGCGAAGTCGAAGGGTCAACTACCGTCGAAGGATCAACTACCGTCGAAGGGTGGTCCCTGAGCGAAGTCGAAGGGCGCTCAATTACCAGCGGAAACAGCCTCTTACCATTTCACCTTTTCACCCTTTCACGTATTTACGATCCCTCTTACCTTTTCACCTTTTCACGATCCCCTCCTACCTTTTCACCTTTTCACCCTTTCACCTTTTTACGAGCAGTTCTTTACGATCCTACAATTCACGGGATCCTCTCTTCTCTTAGTAATCCCCCGAAGCATTGTATATCGCGGGTGAAATCACTAGCATGTGTCATGAAGCATCTCATCCTCATTCTCTGCGCCCTGGTCGGGGGCTGCGCTGGCGGTGATTATCCGCCCCTTGATGTGGTGGACAAGGTCGATGTGCAGCGCTATCTCGGCGTGTGGCACGAAATCGCACGTCTGCCGAATTCCTTCCAAAAAGACTGCGCCTGTTCAACCGCCGAATATTCGATCATCGACGAGACCACGCTGCGTGTGGTGAACAGTTGCAACGAGGACACGCCCGGCGGCGAGCTCGATGTTGCAAACGGCAAGGCGTTTATCGTTGAAGGCAGCAATAACGCTAAGCTGCGCGTGCAATTCTTCTGGCCCTTCCGCGGCGACTATTGGATTCTGGAACTTGACGACGACTACCAATGGGTTGTGGTGGGCACGCCTAGCCGCGAGTATCTCTGGATACTGGCTCGCGAGCAGCAACTCGCCGACCCCACCTACGCCATGCTTCTCGATCGCATTCAGAAGAAAGGCTTTGACGTCTCGAAACTGATCCGGCGTGAGGAAGGATGCGCGGAGGGTAAAGAGGTAAAGAGTAAAGGGTAAAGGGTAAAGGGTAAAGGGTAAAGAGGTAAAGAGTAAAGGGTAAAGGGTAAAGAGGTGAAGAGTGAAGAGTGAAGAGTGAGTAGAGAGTAAGGAGGCAGACGGATTACGACGAATTCCAACCTCTTTACCCTTTACGCTTCACCCTTTACCACTCAAAAAATCGTACCTCGTAAATCGTAAATTGTAATTACAGCCAATCCCCACCTCTTCACCCTTCACCCTTCACCCTTCACCTTCTGAAAAATCGTCAATCGTCAATCGTACCTCGTAAATAACAACGCCCCCGGCCGATAATCGACCGGGGGCGTTCGAGTTCAGATGCGTCAGATTATTTCTTCTTCGCGGTAGCTTTTTTCCCGGCCTTCTTCGCCGCCTTTTTATCCACGGGGCGCGGATTCATGAGAGCGGCGCGGGCGGCCGCCAGGCGTGCGATGGGCACGCGGAAGGGAGAGCAGCTCACGTAGTTCAGGCCGAGGTCGTGGCAGAACTCCACCGAAGCGGGCTCGCCGCCGTGCTCGCCGCAGATGCCGAGCTTGATGTCCGGTCGGGTCTTGCGGCCTTCGGTGACGGCAAGCTTCATCAGGAATCCGACGCCGCTCCGATCGATGGTTTCGAACGGATCGCGTGGATAAATGTCATGCTCGACGTAGGCGGGGAGGAAGCGGCCAGCATCGTCGCGGCTCACACCGAGGGTGGTCTGCGTCAAGTCGTTGGTGCCGAACGAGAAGAACTCGGCGACATCGGCGATTTCGGCGGCCGTAATGGCGCCGCGCGGAATCTCGATCATGGTGCCGACGAGGTATTTGAACTTCGTCTTCGTTTCCTTCATCACCGCGTCGGCGGTCTGGCGCACGATCACTTCCTGCGACTTGAGTTCCTTCACGTGGCCGACCAGCGGAATCATGATCTCGGGCAGCACCTTGATGCCGCGTTTGAGCACGTTCACCGTGGCCTCGAACACCGCGCGGGCCTGCATCTCCGTGATTTCCGGATAAATAAGTCCGAGACGGCAGCCGCGGAAACCGAGCATCGGATTGAATTCGTGCAGCGCTTCCACACGTTCCTTTACACGGGAGGCGGGGATGCCCAGCGTGTCGGCTACTTCTTTCTGACCCTGAGCGTCGTGCGGCAGGAATTCATGCAGCGGCGGATCGATGGTGCGGATGGTGACCGGACGGCCGTTCATCGCTTCGAAAATACCTTCGAAATCCTTGCGCTGGAACGGAAGAATTTTCGCGAGCGCCTTCCTGCGATCCTCGACGCTGTCGGCGAGAATCATCTCGCGCATGGGACCAATCTTTCCTTCTCCAAAGAACATGTGCTCGGTGCGGCAGAGACCGATACCCTCGGCGCCGAACGCCACCGCGTTGGAAGACTGATCGGGCTGATCGGCATTGGTGCGGATGTTGAGTTGACGATACTTGTCCGCCCAGTTCATGATCTTTTCGTAGATCCGGTACACGGGGGCGTCCTTCGGATCGAGCGTCTTGTCGATGAGCACCTGCAGCACTTCGCTGGCGCGCGTCGGAATGTTGCCGACAAGCACTTCGCCGGTGCTGCCGTCGATGGAAATGTAATCGCCTTCCTGAATCACTTCCTTGCGTCCGTCGATGCGCATCTCGGCGGTTTTGTAGTCGATTTTCAGATTGCCGCAGCCCGCCACGCAGACCTTGCCCATCTGACGGGCAACGAGCGCCGCGTGCGAGGTCATGCCGCCGCGTGCGGTGAGAATGCCCTCTGAAGCGTCCATGCCCTTGATGTCCTCGGGTGAAGTTTCGCTGCGGACGAGAATAACCGGCAAGCCGTTTTTCGCGAAGCGTACGGCATCTTCGGCGTTGAACGCCACCACGCCCGCGGCCGCGCCGGGACCCGCATTGAGACCTTTGGCCAGGAGCTGCCCTGCATCAATCGCGGCCTTCTTGGCCTTGTGATCGAAAATCGGACGAAGCAACTGATTCAGCTGATCGGGATCGATGCGCATGAGCGCTTCTTCCGGCGTGATCAGTTTTTCCTTCACCATATCCACGGCGATCTTGATCGCGGCGAACGCCGTGCGCTTCCCCACGCGGCATTGCAACATGTACAGCTTGCCCGCCTGGATGGTGAACTCGATATCCAGCATGTCGCGATAATGCTTCTCGAGTTTCGAGCGGATGTGCATGAGCTGCTTGTGGGATTGCGGGTCCTTCGCCTTGAGCTGGTCGATAGGTAGCGGCGTGCGCGTACCGGCTACGACATCCTCGCCCTGGGCGTTCATCAGGAACTCCCCGTAGAAAATATCTTCGCCAGAGGCCGCATCGCGTGTAAATGCCACGCCCGTGCCCGAATCTTCGCCGGCGTTACCGAATACCATGGACTGGACGCTCACGGCCGTTCCCCAATCCTCGGGGATGCCGTTGAGCTTGCGGTAGACAATGGCCCGCTCGTTCATCCAGGAATTGAACACCGCGCCGACGGCGCCCCAGAGCTGTTCTTCGGGATTGTCGGGGAAGTTTTTCCCCGTTTCGCGCTTGATGGCGGCCTTGAATTCGGCAACCAGTTCCTTCATATCCGCGGCGGTGAGTTCGATGTCGAGTTCTACACCGCGCGCCTTTTTCTTTGCTTCGAGAATTTCTTCGAACGGATCGATGTCGGTCTTGGTCTTCGGTTTGAGATCCAGCACGACGTCGCCATACATCTGTACGAAGCGACGGTAGGAATCATACGCGAAACGCTCGTTGCCGGAACGCGCGATGAGTCCCGCCACGGTTTTGTCGTTAAGGCCAAGGTTGAGAATCGTGTCCATCATTCCGGGCATGGAAGCGCGGGAGCCGGAGCGGACGGACAGCAGGAGCGGGTTTTTCGGATCGCCGAACACCGCGCCCATTTCTTTCTGGATCTTTTTCAGCGCGATGGCAACCTCGTCCTTCAGTTCGCGAGGGTACTGTTTTTTGTTTGTATAAAAGTAGGTGCACACCTCCGTCGTAATAGTGAAGCCTGCCGGCACAGGCAGACCGATGTTCACCATCTCGGCAAGGTTGGCACCCTTGCCGCCGAGAAGGTTTTTCATCTCCGCCTTGCCATCGGCTTTTTTCCCGCCGAAATAATACACGTACCTCGTTTTTTTTGCGGCTTTGCCGCCGCTCGTCCTTGACTTAGCTTTCGTCATGAAGTTGCTCCGCAATGAAATGACAGAATAGTTCCTTGTTCGATCCACGATCCGGTTCCCCTTTGCCTGCGCACACCGGAAAACTCTACAATCTTCTAAAATACGAAAAAAAGGAAGCGAAGGATATCCGTAAACAAAATCCGGAGCGTTGGAATCACCCGGGGTGGTCGGAAAATCTGTCAAAAACCAGGCGTTTTGCGGGATTCCTTGGAAAGAATGCGACATTTCGTCAACTGGAATATTATCAGGGCGGGACGTGCAGGTCCCGGAACGGATTGGGAATGAAATCATGGCCGACGATTACATAAACGAAGAAGGTTGCTTTTTACGGATGGTGCGGGTTCGGATTCGATACCGGATCCTGCATGATCGACGTTCCTGTCGGGTTTACAGCCGCTGAAAAATTAACCGTTTTGGTCGGTCGTTTTTCAACGGCGGTTATACCACAACGCTTGTTTCTTTGATCGAAATCGTCGATTCCGGAATAATTTCGAAGATTTGCGTTCAAGGGAACAGCTTGTCGGTCGACTACTCCACAGATAGAAAGATTGGATTGTTGAGTTCCGGGTATTGACATCGTCATTCGGAGTGACGATATTCGTTTATGAACAATTTCTCATAGATGCATGAAACAACGCGAATCCCTTCTCCCCGATTTCTTTTCAGCACTCGGACATCCAAGCCGAATCCGCATCATCGAAGAACTGCGGGAGGGCGAAATTTGTCAATGTATGCTGCCCGAGCTTCTTGATCTCGAGCAATCCAATCTCTCCCGCCATATCAAAATTTTAAGCATGTCTGGGGTTATTAGTACCAGACGGGACGGCGTGAAGATATTGTTGTCCGTAAGCGATCCGCTCGTCTTCGAACTGATCGATGACGTCAAGTCCGTGCTTCAATCCCGATTGATGTTGCTGCACGCCGAACTCGAATAATCGTTGGTAAGGAGCGCGACCGCTCCGACTGTCTTTCCCTGAAATCACGTTTTCAACAGCTGTTTCGTTTTTCGCATTTCCATGCCATTGCATTGCTGACGGTCGATCGTTAATAGAGGAAAATATTATCAATAACAGCATTTGATACCGGCAATGAGTTTCCGACCTCCCTTACATCAATACATCACACCTTCTCCTTCACAAACCCGGAGCAGCACATGAACCCACAATTGACACGAAAAGAATTTCTCAGGACCGGAACAAAGGTGGCCGCCGGATTCGCGGTAGGCGCGACAGTTCTTGGAGTCATGGATCAAAAGAGTTTTGGTTCTCCTGCGCAACTGCCCCCATGGCCGTGGACGTATCCCACGATCGATGTCGAGCAGGCACGGATCAATGGACATGACGCGTACTGGAGCGGTAAAGGCTGCTGCTATGGTGCGTTTCATGGCCTGTTCCAGACGCTGCGCGACGCCGTTGGAGAACCATTCACAACCTTCCCGGATGAGATCATGGTATTCGGGGCCGGCGGCGGAGTCGGTTGGGGTGGAACCTGCGGCGCCATCGTAGGTGCGTCGGCCGCGATTTCCGTGCTGTCGGAGAAGGCCGTTTCGGATAAGCTTGTGAACGAACTTTTTGGCTGGTATACGCTGACCGAGCTTCCTACCGCGACGAGCAATCAGCTGGCTGTCGAACAAAAATACGGTGTCAACAAGATCAACGATGTCCTCCCGCAGAACATCGCGCATTCGCCTCTGTGCCACGCATCCGTGACGATGTGGTGCGAGCACGCCTCGAAAAAAGTTTCCGATCTTGACCGCAAAGAGCGTTGCGCGCGAGTCACCGGCGACTGTGCCGCTTATGCAGCCAAGCTGCTGAACGATCAGCTTCTCAGCCAGTTCAATCCACTGTACACGACACCTGCTGGAGTAACAGCATGTAATGCCTGTCATGGAGCCGCCTTGCTCGACAATGTCGCGTCGAAGATGGAATGCGCAAGCTGTCATGGAGATCCGCACGCTACGAGTGGCGTACGCCAGACAGGGGAACTCGCGCTGAATTACAAACTGTCCTCCAACTACCCGAATCCCTTCAATCCGAGTACGAAACTGGAATTCAGCCTCCCGCAGGGGGAGAACGTGTTCCTCCAGATTTTTGACGGCCACGGTCGATTGGTCAGCACCATCGTTAATGGCACCCGTATGAATCCGGGAACCTACGAGTTCGACTGGAACGCCAACACCGACGTGACCACCCCATTGTCGAGCGGAACCTACTATGCCCGCATCGTAGCCGGCAAGTTCATACAGACGCAGAAAATGATTCTTTCGAAATAAGGATTCCTGCTTCGATCGGGAGGGCGGTTCATCCGCCCTCTTTTTTTGGCGTCTGCCTCACCCTCATCCGTCACGCACGATTAATAGACGCCCAGGAATCGCTTGCCCCGCGGGGTGACTGTCCAACTGCCATTGCCTCTCCTGCGACATCACACGGGCGCGGGCTCTCGCAGAGCGGGCGTTGAAATACGGCAAACGTGCGGCCGGATGAAATCATGATGCAGCTTGATATTGCGAAAACGCTCAACGAACTGGATGAAGAACACGCCGCATTGACCCATACCCGCAGGGCGGCCGCGCTGCGGACACGCCATATCGGCGATTCCGGTCGTATCGACGAAGCACGTACACTCCGGCGGGAGTTGACGCAAGCCCACATCAGGGCAGCCGCAACTTCTGCGTCCGAACAACGTGGGCGGCCCGCAGGGCGTACTCTTCCGTAACCGCTGGCCTTACTCCGTAGCGCCCGAAGTCCCACCAGAATCCCGTGAACCATGATTGGATTCAACGTCACTTCCATTGTCATCGAATGAGTGACGAAAAAACGCCGTTCCCGGGAGACGGGAACGGCGTCGCAGATCTGGAATGGCACCGAGGCGGTAGTGAGCGGGAAATTACCTCGCCTGCTGAATCGCTGCAGTTTCACGCTCGCTTTGCTCCGGTGGCATGATGGTGATCGTCATAGTGTCCATGCCCACTCCACCACGGCCATCGCGCACCGTCAACGTGATGTTGTGTGATCCCGCGGACAGGGGCGCATAGGAAATGTGTCCCGTCGCGATAATGGCGCCATTCGACGACCATTCGTATGTCACCTGTTTATCGTCCACATCATGCGAACCCGAAGCATCCAGGCGAACGGAAAGGCTCGCAGACGATTTACTTTCAAGGATTCTGTTTTCACCTGCCGTTGCGACCGGATTATCGTTGATTTCAAACACATCGACGAAGCGTTCGATAACGACACTGCTCGAATCGCCCTCGCTTACTTCGACGCTGATGGTTCGTGGCGCCGCACTCGGACGCTCGCCCCCGCGGTTGAAATAGCGGACACTTTGCAGAACATCCTCATATTCCTGAGCGGTGGCCACACCGTGAAGGCGCAATACACCGTTTTCGTACTCACCGGCGATACTGGCTGTGGACGAGAAGTCGAGTACATCCTCTGCGGTGTTGTGATTATTCGAAATGCGGACGATAGCGGAAGTCAGCGGGTCCCCGTCCACTTCTATCACGCGGATATCCTCGAAAACCGGGAGTGGCAGATCTCCCTCATTCCAAATAGTAAAGCCGTCGTTGGTGAATGCCGCTGCTGGCGCATCGTTAACCGGTGCGATGTGTACGTCCATAGACGCGGAGGTCCGGGCGGCTCCGTCACCGGCGCTGAGCGTTAGCGTCACGGTTCCGAGGGCATCGGCGCTGGGCTTCAGGGTCAAGGTATGCGTGGTCCCATTGAATCCCACTTCGATGGACTCATCCGGAAGCACGCTTTGATTGGATGAATGTACCGACAGGATCAGGTGGTTCACGTCCGTGTCGGGGTCCAGAATGGTGATGGGGATTGGTCCCACACGTTCATCCTCGTACACCTGTATGCTTCCGGCAATATTGCTCAGAATCGGAGGATCGTTGACCGGTATAACATGCACTGTAAATGTGCGCATCGTCGTTCCGGCGCCATCCGAAACGTTGAGCGTAACCACGCTATTTCCGTGCTGGTCGGGCGACGGAGTCAACACCAAGCTGCGCATGTCGCCGTTTCCGGTAAGCGCGATGTTGGAAGAAGGCAGGAGCGTTTCGTTTGATGAGGTGGCTCTGATGTGGAACTGGGCCGGATCGGTGGCGCCGCCGCCAAGCTGGAAGTTTATCGTGCCGGATTCGCCATCCTCATAAAGCACGTAATCCTCTATGAGACCCACGGATGGAGGAACGCTCTCGTTTCGAATGTTCTCGGGTGATGTGACCTTCAGGGAAGCGTTCGTGAATGCTGTACCCGACCCTCTGAGTGCGGCTACTTGCTCCTGTGCGGACAAAGGGGCATGGATCGCCAAAATAAGGGCGGCAAGCAATGCGGGGAAAATTCTTTTCATCATGATGGTATCCTTGCGATGTCGTAGCTGCGACAGGATGCGCAAACTCCGTGTGGGTCACCACGAGCAGGGTGGCCGAAGCAAAGCGAATGGAATCACTTGCCTGGATGGCCGGTGACGACAGAGTATGATGAAAAGAGAGACTTCAATAAAACGAATTATTTCGATCTGTGCAAGAGAAAAATAAAAAAAATTTTCGCTCACCTACACGGCAACGCGCCCGACGTACGGGAAGCAATCGTCAGACGTTGGGTCGACGACACGTCCGAGGCGGTGCCCGGTTCGAAATGAATACGCGACGTTGAGTGTGGCTACCATCGCTTCGCGTCGGTCCATTTCGGGAATGACATCGGGTTGGTCTGGGCAGCGCCAGCCAACCTCGTCACCCTGAGTGTGCCAACCAGCGCCGCGCACCGGTCCATTTCGTGGATGACATATGGGGTTCTTACGCGCGTTATCAAGCTCGTCATCCTGAGGGCCGCCACGCTGAGAACGTTCGTAATTGCATTGAGCGTCACATGGCGGCGTC
>CAYJMN010000121.1:0-13752 GCA_964371045.1 uncultured Chromatiales bacterium
TTGAAATGGACCAGCGTACGGTGCTGGTGGGCACACTCAGCATGACGAACTTGGCTGGCGCGGCCCGGTAACCGGATGTCATCCATGAAATGGACCGACGCGAGCGCCGGTGTATGTACTCAGGACAAATCGTAAATCGTAAATCGTACATCGTACATCGTACATCGTACATCGTACATCGTACATCGTACATCGTACATCGGTAGTGCTGGCTCAACGTGTCGGGGCTGGCAGGCTGGAGAAGACGCGGAGGAAGTTGCCGCCGAGGATGCCCTTTACGACTGTTTCGGAGTGACCGCGGCGGAGCAATTCGCGGGTGAGCATGGGGAGCCAGGTGACGTCGTGCAGGCCTATCGGGGCGTAGCTGATTCCATCGAAGTCGGAACCGAGCCCCACGTGCTGTGCGCCTGCCGTGCGTACCGCGTGATCGATATGATCGGCGATATCGAACAATGTGGGCAAGCCTTTTTTCGCGGCCTCGCGGAGCAGTGCATCGGCCGCGCTAAGGAAACGCGCATCCCGTTTGGGATGTTTTTTCGCGAGCGCGTCGAGTTTGCGGCAGTATGCGCGAGTTAGTTCGATTTTCGCGTCGGTCATTCCGGCGCGATTGAAGGCCGGGAAGAAATTGATCATCACGACCCCGCCGGTGGCGGCGACGGTGCGCAGCTGATCGTCCGTGAGATTGCGATGATGCGTGCGAAGCGAAGCGCAGGAGGAATGGGAGGCGATCACCGGCAAGCGGGTTTCTTCCATCGCGTCTTTCATCGCGGCCGCGCCGAGATGCGATACATCCAGCAGAATGCCGAGCGTGTCGAGCAAGCGTATGAGCCGCCGTCCATGCCGGGTGAGACCCTTGAGCCCACGGCCAGCATCCTCGTCAGCGGAGGAAGATGCCCAGCCGACGCTGTGATTCCATGTCGGTGCGAACACGCGCAATCCCCGGGCATGCAACTGACGGATCCGTTCAGGACGGCCGTCGATACATGTCGCACCTTCGAGTCCGATAATTCCCGCGATGGCGCCTTCGTCGATCGCGGCGCGGAGGCCGTGATCCGAGACGACGAGACGGATCTGCGAAGGATTCCGTTCCGCAAGTGTGGTGAGGGAATCGATTTCACGGAGCGCGTACGCCCATCCATCTTTCGCACCCTTGTCAGGATGCACCCAGATGGAAAACACCTGCACATCGAGCCCGCCTTCACGGAAGCGTGGAAGATCGGAATGTCCCTTATCACCGCGCACGTCGATGCGGTCGCCCTGCAGGACGCGGCCGAGAACGTCGTTGTGTCCGTCGGCCACCGTCGCTTCGCGGTGAATCCGCTGGTAGTCCGCCGTCTGGGCGCGAAGCGTGGAGACGAACAGGAATGCGGTTATACCGAGACAAGCGAACGAGGCGAAAGGACGTAGTGACGGCATCGGGGAGCCTGGGTTCAGGATTCGTTGAGGAAGGGAAATTTTTCCGTGTACCAGTGCCTCGTGACGTCAAGCCACATGACCAGGCCTTTCCACTCCTCCCAGGGAGCATAAAATTGTTCGATGTCGGTATCGCTCACAGCGCCGTTGGACCCATGCAGTTTTGAAAACGCGGATCGGCACCAGCTGTCGAGACCCAGGTAGTCGAATCGTCCGAGCAACTTCAAGAGATTGCCGGCGGCATAGGGTCCGACGCCCTCGAGGCCGAGCAGTTCCTTGTACAGGTCTTTCGCAGGTGCGCTTGAGGTCCTGAACGCTTCGATGTCCAGCGCGCCGGAGGCGACGCGCCTGCTGAGAGCGAGTACGTACGGCGCCCTGTAGCCGAGCTTGACTTCCGTACGCAACTCCACCTCGTTCGACGAGGCGATCGCGGCGGCGTCGGGAAAGGCGCGGAGTTCTTCCGTGTACCTCGCGCCAAATCTCCGGACAAGGCGCGTGGTCATCTGTTCGGTGAGCGACCAGGTGCAGTTCGTGGTCAACACCATTTTGATCACATCCTCGAAGAACGTCGGACAACGCAGCATGCGTCCAGCGCGCGCCTTCGCCATCCAGCCGAAGAGCGGGTCCCGCGAAATCCGGCGAAAGAACGGTGAAAGGTCCTGGTCGAGTCGAAACATTGCCGTCAGGAGACGACGCACCTCGTCCATATCCCTCGAACGTAGCCGGAAGCCATGTTCGAGGGAAATGGCGACGCCTCGCACGCCGTCGGGAGTGCAGAACACTTCCGCGACGCGGTCGCCGGGGAGGGTGACGATACGGCGGAGTTCGTTCCGGGCAGGATCGAGCGCGAACGGGAACAGCGCACACCATCCATGGGAATAGAGGGTGTGTTTGTAATGAAAATCACCCGGGAACGTGAGCGGAACCGGCGTACGCATCGCCGGAGGTCATCAACCGTTTTCTTCGGTTTTTTTCATGTTCTGCACTTCGTTGCGCACAACCTGAGCGAACTTCTTCAGTTCGTTCATGTGCTTGCGCACGCGCGTGCCCGCGGACTTGTTGCCCTTGCCGAAAAATTTCTCGAAATCGCCTTCGAACGATTTCACGAGATCAAGCAATTCCTGGTAGCGATTCATAGTGTCTCCACATGTACATTGGGTTGAATTAAGATCAAGAGTGACTGTGCAATATACAACACAGAGCAAGAAAGCAAAATGCGCTCTCTGGTGCATGGTTTCGAGGATTGCTAGATTACAGTATGGAGATTTTCACATGACGACACGCCGCCTCTTCTTCGCAATCATCGCGTTCGTGCTCACCCAGGTCGTGTGCGCGCAATCGGCATCCACACTCTGGCCTCCGGTCGAGCCGTATCGCCAGGGTATGCTGCGGGTTTCGGATGTGCATCAGCTTTATTACGAGTGCAGCGGTAATCCGGACGGCGTACCGGTCATGGTCTTGCATGGCGGTCCGGGCGGTGGAAGCGCTCCCGGCGGACGCCGCTACTGCAATCCCGCCGTGTTCAACATTGTGCAGTTCGACCAGCGGGGGACGGGGAAGTCCATACCCTACGCCGACCTGAGGGAGAATACCACGCAGCACCTCGTGGCGGACATCGAGCGCCTCAGACTCGAACTCGGGATCGAGAGCATGTATTTGTTCGGCGGTTCATGGGGAACTACGCTCGCGTTGGCCTATGCCGAGGAGTATCCCGCGCGCGTGCGTGGATTTATTCTCCGGGGCGTCTTCCTCGCCACCGACGAGGAGATCGATTATTTCTATCACGGTGGACTCGCGCGATTTTTCCCGGATCTCTACGACGAATTGCTCGGCAGCCTCCCCGATCCCGCCAGACGACCGCTTCCGGAATATCTCTCGGAATTGCTGCAACAGGACGATTCCCTTGCGGTCGTGAAGATCGCGCGCGCCTGGACCTGGTATGAAATCGCCGCGAGCTTCGTCGATCGCGACAGCACGCGGTTGTCGAGGCTGCGGACATGGCTGGACAACAACAATCCGTTGTCGTTCGCTCTTTTCGAAAACGCGTACATGGCGCGGCGCTGTTTTCTTGAACAGGATCAACTCATGCGGAATATCGGACGTATCGCCCATCTTCCGGCGTGGATCGTCAACGGGCGTTTTGACGCAGTGTGCCCTCCCGCGGCGGCATGGCGACTGCATAAGGCGATGCCGATGTCAGCACTCACCATCACGCTCGCCTCCGGACACAGCGCAGGGGAACCAGAAAATGAGAAGGCGCTGGTCAACGCATTCAATGACGTCGAACGTACTCTGCACGGCTCCACGGGAGGGAACGGAAAATGACCTTCGAGGCCGAACGATTTACTCTCTTGAACGCATTGCGCTCGATGCTCTCAGTCGGTCTCACAACCGGCTCCGGCGGGAATATCAGTCTCCGGCTGCCGACGCAGGACCATATCCTTGTCAGTCCCACAGGTATTGCGTACGCGGACATGCTGCCCGGGGATCTGGTCATCACGGACGCTCGCGGACGGATCACCGAAGGTCATCGCATTCCGACGAGCGAACTCGGCATGCATCTCGCCGTGTATGCCGCGCGAGAGGATTGCGGAGCGGTGGTGCATACGCATTCACCTTACGCGACGACCTTCGCCTGCTTGCGCGAGGAAATCCCCGCCGTGCACTACCTTGTGGGTTTCGCGGGAAAACGTGTTCCCGTCGCGGACTATGCGACCTACGGAAGCGAAGCGCTTGCACGCAACGCCGTCGCAGCCTTGGGTTCAGGAAATGCCGTGCTGCTCGCCAATCACGGTCTCCTTGCCGTGGGGCTGGATCTCGGTGCCGCGTTCAGTGTAGCGGAGGAAATCGAACTTGTCGCCCGATTGTACTATCAGGCACGAAGTATCGGGACTCCGGTGATTCTGGATGAGCGGGAGATGGAGCAGGTGATGGAAAAATTCCGATCCTACGGCAGGCAGGACGCCGGGACGGAAGGACGCTGATATATGTTTCTCCCGATGACACAGCAGGAAATGCGCGATCGCGGCTGGGATGCCCTGGACGTCATCCTCGTCAGCGGGGATGCGTATATCGATGCTCCACAGATCGGGATCGCGCTAATCGGTCATGCGCTTATCGATGCCGGATATCGCGTCGGTATAATCGCGCAACCGGATATCTCGAGCGGGAAGGATATCGCGAGGCTGGGCGAACCGCTGCTTTTTTGGGGCGTCAGCGCGGGGAGCGTGGATTCGATGGTCGCGAATTACACCGCGTTGAACAAGAAACGCCGCAGCGACGACTATACTCCCGGTGGAGAGAACTCCCGGCGGCCCGATCGCGCCGTTATCGCCTACACGAATCTGATCCGGCGCGCATTCAAGAACACCAGGCCCATCGTGCTCGGCGGCATCGAGGCGAGCCTGCGGCGCATCGCGCATTACGATTATTGGGATGATGGCGTCCGAAGATCTGTGCTCTTCGACGCCAAAGCCGACATCATCGCGTATGGAATGGCCGAACGTACGGTCCTGCGGCTTGCGCAGCGCCTGAGCGAGGGACTCGTCGCGGATGATATTTCCGGAACCTGTGTGATCGGGAAGGCACCGCACGAGGATTATCTCACGCTTCCGTCGTTCGAAGAGGCGCGTGACGACAAGAAGGCGTTCACCGAAATGTTTCGGCTGTTCTATCAAAACCTCGATCCCGTTAGCGCGCGCGGCATGCAGCAGAGGCATGGGGATCGATGGCTGCTGCATCATCCACCGCCTCCATGGGAAAGCCAGGAGCAGCTGGATGAGGTATACCGGCTGGACTTCGAACGGGATGCGCATCCCGTCTACGCCTCGCAGGGACCCATCCGCGCGCTGGACACGATCAGGTTTTCGCTTCAGACGCATCGGGGCTGCTATGGTGAGTGTAATTTCTGCGCCATCGCCGTGCATGAAGGCAGGACCGTGCGCTGGCGCAGCGAGCAATCCGTGCTGGACGAAGCAACCGGACTGACGAGGCACAAGGCATTCAAAGGTGTGATCCCGGACGTAGGGGGCCCGACGGCGAACATGTACGGGTATGAATGCGCGAAGAAATTGCAGTCAGGAGCGTGCAACGACAAACGCTGCGTGTTTCCCGAACTCTGCGAGGCGCTTCCCGTGGATCACAGCCGCTATACGCGACTCTTGCGCAGGTTGCGCGCGCTTCCGGGCATCCGGCATGTTTTCGTGGCCAGTGGAATCCGGCATGATCTGGTGCTTGTAGACCAGAAGTGCGGTATGGCCTTTCTCGACGAATTGGCGGCCCACCACGTAAGCGGTCAACTCAAGCTCGCGCCGGAGCATTCGGATCCGGAGATCCTGGATCTCATGGGAAAGGGTGGGATCGGCGATATGCTTGATTTTCGTCGGATTTTTCTGGATCGCTCAAAAGCGGCGGGGAAGCGGCAATTCCTGAGCTACTATTTCATCGCCGCATATCCGGGCTCGGAAGATCGTCACATGTACGCATTGCGCGATGTCGCCGCGAGGCAGCTGCAGACGCAGCCGGAACAGGTGCAGATTTTCACGCCATCGCCCTCGACCTGGGCCTCCGTGATGTACCACACCGGCGAGAATCCCTTTAGCGGTGCGCCACTCTTTGTCGAACGCGGCTTGAAAGGGAAGCGGAGGCAGAAAGAAGTACTGACGGAGAGCGGGAGGCGAAGAGCTAAGAGCGAAGAGCTAAGAGCGAAGAGCTAAGAGCTAAGAGCGAAGAGCGAAAAGCGAAGAGATAGAAAATCGGAAGCCGAACGAGTCTTCGTGTCCCGTCCTCCCTTGCTCCTGGCGCTCAGCTCTTGGCTCTCAGCTCTTGGCTCTTGGCGGGCATGTTTTCCCTTCGATTTTCGTCTGCTTTCGTCTGCGCATATTTCAAACCGTATTCGTATCTTTAAAGCTGATTGCATCACGTGTTTTATTTCGTGGAGTTCATTATGAGTTTGTATCGCGTTTCTGGAATCGTGCTCGCACTACTGGTTTTCGGATCCCAGATTTCGATTGCGCAGGAGAAAGCAGCTTCCGCGTCGTCGCTCGGTCTCGGCAGCGAACTGCCGATCAATCCGCATTTGACAATCGGCACAATGGAAAACGGCATGCGGTACTATGTCATGCAGAACAAGAAGCCGGAGAATCGGGCCGCGCTGCGACTCGTGCTGAACGCCGGTTCCGTACTTGAGACGGACGAGGAGCAGGGCCTTGCGCATTTCGTTGAGCACATGTGCTTCAACGGCACGAAGAATTTCCCGAAAAACGAACTCGTGGAATATCTGGAAACCATCGGCATGCGTTTCGGCGCCGATCTCAACGCCTACACGAGCTTCGATGAGACCGTGTACATGCTGGAACTGCCCATGGACGACGATGAAATCGTAACAAAAGGCATGCAGGTTCTCGTGGATTGGGCCAGCGCAGTGTCGTTCGACAATGCGGAAATCGACAAGGAGCGCGGCGTGATCATCGAGGAATGGCGCTCGCGCAAGGGCGCATCTTCGCGCATTCGCGATATCCAATTTCCGGTCATCCTGCATGGATCGAAGTACGCTGAGCGCATGCCGATCGGCAAGGAAGACATTCTCAAGACCTTCAAGTATGAAACACTCAAAGGTTTTTACAAGAACTGGTATCGACCCGATCTGATGGCGATCATTGCGGTTGGGGATTTCGACGTCGTCCGCATGGAGCAGAAGATCAAGGAGATGTTCGGCGAAATACCAAAACGGGATAATCCTGTGACCCGACCCGTGGAGTCGGTACCTGAACACAAGGAACTCCTCTTCACCATCGCCAGCGATCCCGAAGCCACCTCGTCCTCCATCGCGCTGTATCACAAGCTTGAACCCCGCGTGGACCGCAAGGTGAAGGATTACCGCGCGTCGATGATCGAACGTCTGTACAGCAGGATGCTCAACGACAGGTACAGCGAACTCCTGCAGCAGGCCGATCCTCCCTTCGTGTTCGGTTCATCCGGCAAAGGCAGTTTCGTGCGCACGCGCGAAGTGTTCGTACTCAGCACCAGCATCCGCGAAGGTGCGGCGGATCGCGGCTTCGAAGCGCTGCTGAAAGAGGCCTATCGCGTAAAGAAGCACGGCTTCACCGTGACGGAACTCGAACGCGCCAAGACGAACGTGCTTAGCGATATGGAGCAGTCGTACAACGAGCGCGAAAAAACGCAATCGGGATCGCACGCCTCGGAATTCGCGAGAAATTTCCTCGTCGAAGAACCGATCCCCGGCATCGAGATCGAATATGAACTGTACAAGAAATACCTCAGTACCGTGACAATTCGCGAAGTCAACAAGCTGACGCAGGAATTCATGACCGATGCGAACCGCGTCATCGCCGTCAGTACGCCGGAAAAAGCCGGGGTGACTCCGCCGACGGAGGAACAACTCCGCGCCGTGATGGCCCGCGTGGAGGCGATGGAACTTGAGCCCTACGTCGACGAAGTCGCGAACAAGCCGCTCGTTGAAGTAGGTCCGTCAAGCGTGAGCGTTACAAGCGAGAAAAAATACGACGATATCGACGTAACGGAATGGACGCTTTCGAACGGCGTCAAGGTGCTGTTCAAACAGACGAATTTCAAGGCAGACGAAGTGCTGTTCGGCGCAACGAGCCCGGGTGGTTCATCGCTTGTACCCACAGAGGACCTGCCCAGCGCGGCGATGGCGGCAACCATCGTCGACATGGGAGGTATCGCTGATCTCGATCCCATCCAGCTTCGCAAAACCCTGACGGGCAAAGTGGTCCAGGTGTCGCCATCCATCGGTGAAGAGAGCGAGGGATTCGACGGCAGTTTCGCGCCCAAGGACATGGAAACGGCCTTCCAGCTGATTTATCTCTATTTCAATCAGCCGAGGAAAGACACCACTTCCTTTACGTCCTTCAAGACGCGTATGCTGTCGATGTTCGAGAATTTCAGCAATATGCCCGAACGGGTATGGTCCGACACGCTCACCACCACTCTGGCCAATTACCATCCGCGCCATCGTCCGGCCAACGTGGAATGGCTGCAATCCATCGACCTGGAGAAGGCCTACGACATCTATCGCGATCGTTTCCGCGACGCCAGCGATTTCACATTCACGTTCGTCGGTAATGTCAATCCGGCTGAGTTGAAGCCGATGGTGGAGAAATATCTGGGTCAGCTTCCGATCACAAACCGCAAGGAAACCTGGAAGGACCACAACGTCAAGCCGCCCACGGGTATCGTCAAAAAGACCGTGCACAAGGGCGTGGACGACAAGACGCTTGTGGCCGTGATATTCTCGGGCGATTTCGATTGGACGTATGAAAACCGTTATGCCTTCACCAGTCTGCGCGAGTATCTTAACATCATGCTTCGCGAATCCATCCGCGAGGAAAAGGGCGGAAGCTACGGTGTCGGCGTCAATGCCCGCGCTGAAAAATATCCCGAACCGGAATATGCCTTCATGATCAATTTCGGCACCAATCCCGAACGGGTGGACGAGATGCTGGAAGCGCTGCAAGCCGTGATGATCGATGCGCAGACCAATCCGGCCTCCGCCGAGAATATCACGAAGATCAAGGAAATCCAGCGTCGCGAGCGTGAGAAGGGTATGAAGGAGAACGGATTCTGGATGAGCCAGATGATGCGCGCCTTGTCGCTCAACGAACCGCTCAATCAATTCCTCGAATTCGAGAAGATGATCGACGGCCTCACCCCCGAAATGATTCTCGAAGCGGCCCGCAAGTACATCCACCTGGAGCACTACGTGCAGGTGGTGTTGATGCCGGAGGAGAAAAAGTCGTAGGAAGCTAAGAGCTAAGAGCCAAGAGCTGAGAGCCAAGAGCCAAGAGCTGAGAGCTGAGAGCAGAGAAGACTAAAGTGAAGAGCGAGGGGCCGAAGGGTTCTTCGCTCTTCTCTTTTTGTCTCCGGATCGTTGGGTTCTCGTCGGTTCCGAAATCCGCGGCCACCAATCAGGACCACCAAACCGAATTGTTACCTAACCGAATTCGGCAATTCCTTGGCACTTCCCTTTCGCTTGCGTACATTTCCGCAATCGGTTCCAATTTACACACAATGAGCGGAATGATTTATGACGGCGGCGCATCGCATACCCACGGCTCTGTTGGAATCCATGATCGACTCACCGGTAGGTCCGCTGCGGCTGCTCTCACTCGATGATGCGGTGTGTTACCTCGGCTTCGACGCGGGATCGGAAGGGGAGGGATTCCTGTCCTGGAAAAAGCGGTACCTGTCCGAATACGAGCCTCTGCCCGCGGCGGATGCGCACGGCGCGGTTCACGAACAACTCAAACGTTACTTCGATGGGAATCTGAAACGCTTCCGCGTGAAAACGCAGTTGCTGGGTACCGACTTTCAGCTCCAGGTGTGGACCGCGCTTCGAAGCATCCCTTTCGGAACGACTTCCACCTACAGCGCGATCGCCGACTCCATCGGAAATCCCCTCGCCTCCAGGGCGGTGGGACAAGCGGTAGGGCGGAATCCGATTTCGATTATCGTTCCTTGTCATCGTGTCATCGGCGAGGACGGATCTCTCGTAGGATTCGGCGGCGGAATCGATCGCAAGAAAATATTGCTGCAGATTGAAGGTTCGCTACTGATGTAAGAGGTAAAGGGTAAAGAGGTTGGAATTCGAGAACTCTCCGGGTTCACGACTTAACTCTTCACCCTTAACTCTTCACCCTTCACCCTTCACTCTTCACTCTTTCGTGTGATTCACCTTGTTTTTCGGTATGAAAAGCCCGAATTTTCTGTGCTGAAGCTCGCAATTATGTTTCGTGTCGAGAATGATGTTTCCCTCCCCGGTTCAATATTTCGCGAAGTCCTCTCGTCCGCTTCGAACAAGTGATACTCTCGCAGCGCGGGGACCTGCGGCATTGACATCTCCCGATCGGAGAATATCTTCAAGCACTTCCCTGACGGTTGCGACAATGGAGCAAGGCGAATGCGTGCACTAGCGATCATATTGCTTGCCCTGCTGATGGTGCAGGCCGGGGGACCAATGCTGGTGTTCACCGTGCAGCAGCAGCAAATCAGGCATGAAATCAAGCAGCGCATAAAAGCCGGTGTCGCGGAGGAGGATCTCGTCTTGCTCGCCATTCCCAAATCCCTCGAAGAAGGGGAGAATGCCCGTTTTCAGAGGATTCATTCGCGGGAATTCCGCTTCGATGGCCGCATGTACGATATCGTCCGTCAGGAAGACAGGGGCGACACGACTCTGTACGCCTGCATCCTCGACGAAGCCGAGACGGCGTTGTTCGCGAATTTGCACAGCCTCATTCGCGACGAAATGAAGCATAACCCGGAGCGCCAGAGGCAGAGCAGAGACGCCCAGCGACTTCTGGACTCACGCTATCTCGCCTGGAGCGACGGAAACCTGTACAATCTGGTGGGACGAAACTTCATTAGCCCAGTCACCGACCCGGACCTGAATTCCCGTTCGATTCGCCCCCCGACACCCCCTCCCGAATACCACAGCTGAGATTCCTGTAGCATCCGATTTCGGCGCCACTTGACCGACACGTACGCGTAACATCGTTTTCTCACACGATGGCGCTTGCGGCGGTTATGTAGCTTCATGCGACAATGTGCACGCGGCACTGTCACGCGGGCATTCGAGGCACGGTAACCAGGAAGCGGATGAATCATATGCGCAGGATTTGCAGGACAGACAAACGTCCTGTCGCCTTCGCACGGTTTCGCGCTAATTCAATTGCGATGGTTTCACCGGCAGCTGCCCGACACGCGGCGGCCAGGGTTTTGGACGATTCAACAGGAAAAAAAGATGAACTATGTGATATTGATCTGGCTCTTGATGCTCTTTGCCATTCCCGCCTCGGCGCAACTTCTCACTATCAGGGACGAAGTCACGCGCGAGGCACTCGGTCAGGTAGCCCTGTTCAGCAGGGAACCGAGAGTATCCGCGGTGACCGACGCGAAGGGGAGGGTGGACATCGCGCCATTCGAACGGGCGGACAGCATCCGCGTCGAAATAATCGGGTATGTGCGCGAGGTCCACTCCTACACCATGCTCGCCTCGATGAATGGCGTGCTCTTCCTGAAACAGACGCCGTTCGCCATGGACGAAGTCGTCGTTTCCGCCATGCGGTGGAAACAGGCACGCAGCGATGTGCCCGCACGCATGATCACGCTCTCCCGTTCGGATGCCGCGATGCAGAACGTGCAGACCTCCGCCGATCTGCTTGCCGCGAGCGGTGAAATTTATGTCCAGAAAAGCCAGCTTGGCGGCGGCAGCCCCATGATCCGCGGGTTTTCGACGAACAGGGTGCTGCTCGCGGTGGACGGTGTGCGCATGAACACCGCGATTTTTCGGGGTGGGAATCTGCAGAACGTTATTTCAATCGATCCGTTCGCACTCGAACGGACTGAAATCGTGTTCGGTCCGGGATCGGTGATGTACGGCAGCGACGCCATTGGTGGAGTAATGAGTTTCGCCACGCACACTCCTGGATTTTCCTACGGTGGTCCTCCTATGCTCGCCGCTAGCGCGACACTGCGAAGCTCGTCGGCGAATGCGGAGAAAACCGGACACCTGGATGTACGGCTCGGGTTGGAACGCTGGGCTTTCTTTAGCGGCGTGACATATTCCGATTTCGGCGATCTGCGTATGGGCAAAAACGGACCTGACGACTATCTTCGTCCGGAATACGCAGGGCACAGCAATGGAAAAGACAGCATGTACACGAATCCCGATCCACTTGTGCAGACGCCCGGCGGGTATCATCAGTTGAATCTGATGCAGAAGATCCGTTTCAAGCCAAACGACGCGTGGGACCTCAACTATGGCGCTCACTATTCCACGACCGGCGATTTTTCGCGGTATGACCGGCTTCTCAGGTATCGGGGCAGCACGCTTCGCTCGGCGGAGTGGTACTACGGTCCACAGGTCTGGATGATGCATGCGCTCAATGCGCAGCACAGCGACGGTGGCGGATTCTACGACAGGATGAACGTCACCGCCGCGTATCAGCTTTTCGAGGAAAGCCGTCATGATCGTGATTTCGGTAAAACCATAAGGTTCAACAGGTCGGAGCGCGTCGATGCCTTGTCGCTGAATCTCGATATGGAAAACGAACTTTCCCCGTCGGATCAGGTTCACTACGGCGTTGAGATTCTCTCCAATACCGTTTCATCTGCGGGAAATGACGAAAATATCGCGACAGGTTTGTCGGTTCCGGGCCCCAGCCGATATCCGGATGGAGCGGTATGGAATGCGGTAGGCGCCTACGCCGATTACAGGGGTGTGTTGGATGCAGGACTCATACTTCACGGCGGATTGCGGTACAACGTCGTAACGCTCGACGCCGAAGTGGACACGACGTTTTTCGCTTTCCCGTTCACCGAAATCTCGATGTCGAACGGATCGTTAAACGGCAGCCTCGGCATGGTGTATTCACCGGGGTCCGCGTGGCAATTCAGCGCTAACCTTTCCTCGGGTTTCCGTGCGCCCAATGTGGACGACGCGGGCAAGGTGTTCGATTCTACCCCGGGATACGTCATTGTTCCCAATCCCGACCTCGAACCCGAGTATGCGTACAACGCCGAGATCAGCATAAGCAAGATCTTGTCGGATGTCGTCAAGCTGCATGTGACGGGATACTACACGCTGCTCGACAACGCGCTGGTTCGTCGCGATTTCAGTTTCGGCGGGAGGGACAGCCTCTTCTACGACGGAGAGATGAGCCGCGTGCAGGCCATACAGAACGCCGCCCTCGCCACAGTACGGGGTGTGCAGGCCGACTTCGAACTGCGCCTGCCCGCAGGTCTCGGCTTCGTTTCGCGAATCAACTACCAGCAGGGGGAGGAGGAACTCGACGACGGCAGCACCGCGCCGTTACGGCACGCACCACCCTGGTTCGGCGTGACGCATCTGACGTGGTCGCTACGGCAGCTGGAACTCGATTGTTACTCGATGTACAACGGTGAGGTGGCGAATGCCGATCTCGCGCCGGAGGAGCAGACCAAGGATTATCTCTATGCACGCGACGCATCGGGAAAGCCCTACAGTCCCACCTGGTACACCTTGAATTTCAAGGCCAGATATCGTTTCTCCGATGTGCTTACCCTGACGGTCGGGATCGAAAACATCACCGATCAGCGATATCGGCCATATTCATCCGGAATTACCGCTCCCGGTTTGAACGTCATCGGGGCAGTGACCGTAAAGATCTGAGTCATGGTATGTCGTGGAGGAGATCTTGGCCTTTGAAAACGTGAACAAACCCCGTCACCTCGCCGCGGCGAGTCTTCGACCTGAGTGTGCCTACCAGTCAGCCTGTTAATGACATCATGCAAAATGGGCGGAATCCTCATTTTCGCCTT
>CAYJMN010000122.1:0-13643 GCA_964371045.1 uncultured Chromatiales bacterium
CGTTGAAATGCAAAGCGGGCGATACATGAATCGCCACGATTCACGTTTTGCTCTTCGGATCATCAAAAAATCCACGATCAACTCCCTTCAGACCATTATCGCATCCCCCGCCTCTCGAATAATCCCGCCGCCCCCTCCCGCATGGTCCCCACCAAAGAATGCCCCTGCCTCAACATATTGCACGAACAATCATCATAGCTGACACCGCTCGACAACTTCAACAGCATCGCGTTTCCATGACGAACTGCGAAACTGCGCAGTGTGATAGATGACGCCTCCTGCCGGGCATACGGCAGATGAAGGGCGAACATAGTTGTCGAGCACGCTTGAAAAAAAGCAGGATGGGAAATCAAAAGAGAGGATCAGGCGGATTGCCGCGTGTACTCGCGCGGTACGCGCGTGTTGATCATCGTGAGGACCTCATACGGGATCGTACCGCACAACCCAGCCATCTCCTCGACCGTAATTCGTTCGTCTCCCTGGGAACCGAGGAGAACAACCTCGTCGCCGTTGTACGCGGAATCCATGCCAATGTCCACCATGCATTGATCCATGGAAATACGGCCTGCTATCGGATAACGTTTACCGTTGATCAGGACCTGGCCGCCATTTGAGAGACTTCTGGAGAAGCCGTCACCATAACCCACCGGTAACGTCACCACGCGCGTATTCTCTTCTGCTGTCCATGTGTGATCGTATCCGATCGATGCGCCCTTACGAACCACTTTGAAATACACGACTCGCGTGAGCATCGAGAGGACCGGATGAAGCTCGACACTGTGCGAGGCCTCCGGACCAGGATGCACACCGTACAGCATGATTCCTGGTCGCACCATGTCAAGAATGGCCTCGGGATGCTGGAGTACCGCCCCGGAATTGGCGATATGCCGTATCGGCATGGGATGCCCATGGGTCGGGAAATACTCGATAGTTTCCAGGAAGATATCAAGTTGCTTTTTCGTGAAGGTCGTGTCGGGATCATGCGATGCCGCGAAATGCGAGAATACTCCGTGGATTTCGCAGTGATTTGCGCGTAGCGCGGCATCGAACAATTCCGGCGCGTTTTCCGGTCGGATACCGATACGGCCCATCCCGGTATCGATCTTGATCTGCACTCGCGCGTGGCGTCCCATCGCCCTGGCCGTGTCGTCAATCTGGCGGAGCTTGTACACCGAGGATGCGGTGATATCGAGTTCGTACTCGATGAAATGTCCGATCTGGTTGCCGATGATGCCGCCCATAACCAGGATGGGGCACGTGATGCCTGCACGCCGCAGAGTTATCCCCTCCTCGAGAAACGCTACTCCGAGAGCGTCGACACCCGCGAGCAACAGTTCCTGTGATGTTCGAATCAGACCGTGACCATAAGCATTGGCTTTTACCGTGGCCATGATATGCGCAGTGCCGACGCGCTCGCGCACACGCCGCACATTCCAATGCAGCGCGTCCAGATCGACGCGGATCACCGTTGGGCGGAGCGCGATGGATTCGTCGTTGAGGACGGATTCGATCATACTCGGGGAATCGCTCAGGATTCAGCGCTAAAAAACATCCACAATTTCTGTATATCGTCATCGGTCGAGAAAAATGCGGTCACATCCGCCACGGCCTCCGATGCCGCCGCAGGGAACTTGAGCCGAAGCATCTGCTCCTTCGAAACGACGATCGCACCCAGGAGCGTTTGAATCCGCTCGTCCGCCGAAAACACGTCGCGGGCACGTGCGGGAGCCGGTGCTGTGGCATCGAGCCAGGCAGCCGCACCGGAACTGAGCGCGGTAACCTGTCCTTCGTCCAGAAAACGCTGCAACCGCGTGGCGATCCTGGAACGCGGTGAGAACTTCGGAAAGTCCACGGAAATGACGCCGCTCTCCGGTTTCGAAGATTCAGCGTGCTCGACCTTGGCGGTGGTCTCTGGCGCGGCGTCGTCTGTGGACGCACCGGAATCGGTTGATGATTCGTGCCGCCAGGCGAGGTAGAGTAATTGGGTGTCATGCTCGCCCTGTTCCAGCGGTGTAATGGTCCACGACCACTGCGACTGCTTGCCTTCCCAGTCGGTGAAAATGTCGCATGAGCGTGACGCAGGTTGAACCGTTTCCATGGATTCCACGAGACGGTCGTATAAATCGCGGTGGTAGAGCGAGGATACTACGTCGCTTACATTCTGCCCCTCAATACCGCGGGTGCGGAAGGGCTCGTCCAGCAGGTTGCTGAAATGCGCATTTGCCTGAAGACAGCGGAACGGTTCGCGCGCATCGAACACGGCAAGCGCGACGGGGAGGCTGCTTTGATACGCCTCGACCAGTCGTTCCTGAAACACCGCGTTCCCGATGCGTTCCTGGTCGGTTTTCAGTTTGCGACGAATCCCCACGCCGAAGCCGACAACGCGTGCGATTTCCTTGAGACGCTCATATTCCGGACCGACAAAATGATTCCGGTCGCGAGAGTAAAGCACGAGCACCCCAACCTCACAGCCGTCGTACACGAGCGGGAGAGCCGCCAGCGAGTGCAGATTTGTCTTTTCCGTTTGTTTTATCCAGGCTTCGGAATCAGGATCGACGACGATATCCGGGACCGCGACCGGCTGCAGAGTTTTCATCGCCTTGCCGATCGGACCTATACCGTACTCGCTTTCGTCGTATCGAACCTTGATTTTCCGAAGATAGTCTTCCTCCTTGCCGGAACTAGCCGTCGGATGAATGCGCATGTCGTTGGCTTTCGTCACGCCACGCCATACGAGGGCGTACTCCGCATGGCGTACGAGGATGTCGCACACCTGGCGTTCAAGATCGTCCTCGGAGTGCGCCTCGAGTACGGCTTTCACCACTTCGGCCTGCATGCGGGCCAGCATGGCGTCGCGCTTCAGGGCTTCGTTTCGCTCGGCGCTGTCCTCGAAGAGTCGCAGGCAGCCTATAGCGCCTGACAGGCGTCCCTCTGGATCGAACAACGGCGCCGCGTTGATCGTGATGTATCGCCTCGATCCATCAGGTTGAATCATGCCCACCTTGCGATTGATCGCAGGATGCTCCTCCACCAGCGCGATCATGATCGGGTGACTGGATACGGATAGTTGTTGTCCGTCGGTATCGATCATCCGCCAGCGCGGATCGGCGCACGAACGGGAGATGATTTCGTTCTTCGTCGTGCCCAGCATCCGGTCCGCGATCGAATTGCTCTCGATAATCGTCCCGCGTGTATCCACGATCAGGATGCCATCGGAGGTTGTCTGTATGAACACCTGCTCGCGGGATTTCGCCACCGCATTCGCCGCCCCGTTTTCCATCGTATCGCCCGAATCCTTGCTGACGCAAAGGATGTAGTTTTTTCCGCGCAGGTTCACATAATTCGCGCTGACCTCCTTGGCGCGGGCCCAGCCTGCCGCGTCGATAAACTCCGTATCGAAAATGTCGGGAATACGGCTCTGCTTGATTCGTGAAACCCTGTGCAGCCAGTTCGCGCGCGTATTGGTTTTATCGATCCGAGCGAGCGTCATCGATGACATTTCGGAGAGCGCGTAGCCGAGGCGCTGAATCAGCGTATCGTTCATGTATACAAACCGTCCCGTTTCCGTAACGACGAACAGCTCGTCACCGTCCTGCCCTTTGACCAACTCAAAGAGTTCATCCTCGTCGAAACTCCCGTTGGAATCCGCGGTCACGATTTCCTGCGTCTTGAGACGCTGGAGCTCTTCGATCAGCTCCGCCTTGGTCTTCTTCGAATAGTCGCTCATGGGGTGTGTGATGTCCTTGTTCTCTGGAATATCGGTGTCTGCGCGCCCGTGGAGGCATTGTCGTCCATCAGGAAATTTTCGCAGGGGAGTAGGTTGTCTGTTGTCACAATACAGTGATCAATCGTCCGACGATCCTCGTGTTGTCTTCGCCGCCTTGAACACTCGCCCTGTAGAGGTATATGCCAGGTGCGAGACCGCTCGCGGACCAGGACCACGTATGCTCGCCGCGCTCGAGCTGGCCTGCGGCGATGGTGGCGATGCGTTGTCCGATGAGATCGTAAATTGTCGCTTCTACAGTCGAGGGGCGGTCGATCGTTAGAGAAAGGGTTACAGTCGAGCCGTTCACGGATGAGGCGGGATTCGGCCAGTGCAGCAACCGTACCCCGTGCATGGAAGCAGGCAAGGGATCGATCTCGTTCGTCGCCTTTTCAATCAGACAGGTATGGATCGACAATCTGCCTTGATCCAATTGCGTCCAGATTGGCCTGATCCTCCCATCGTAAGCCGAGATCCCGTTGTAGTCTCCAAAAAACACCATGGGCGAGGGATAAAACGCCGCCGCGCTGATCCGCTGGTTGGCGAACGTCAGTCCCCCGTCGGTGGAACGGGCTAGATACACGTCTGTGGAATCGGATTCGTAACTCCTGCGATCATAGAACACCACCGCCAATTCACCTGTTACGGGATCCACTGTCGCCCAGGTGAAAAATTGGTCCTTCCCGTTGCCGAGCGTATCGTCGTTGACGCGAATCGGTCCGCGCCATGTATCTCCCTTGTCCGAGGAAGAAAGGATGAAAACATCGGGATCGCCGTTTCGAATATCCACCCAGTTCACATACAGCATGCCGCGCGTCATTGCGGCGGAAACGTCCGAAATCGTAACCGGGAGTCCGTTTGAGCGCGAAATCCCTGAAATCTCGATGTCCCAACCTCCGGGCATATCCGAGATGAGGCGATCTGTCCCCCACGTTTGTCCGCCGTCGAGCGAGCGATCAAAATAAAGTCCTTCCGGGCCAGCCCAGGCAAGATAGACCTCGCCCTCCGGACCAACCGCGGGGACGGCGCCTTCAACGGTATTGTCGCTGTCGATCGCATCGCCGCCCTTATCGCCCACACGAACGGTTGTCTCGAACGTGGCGCCGCGATCAACTGATCGCGCAAAGACGATAACACTGCTGTCCTGTGGATTTTCGCTGCCGTATTTCGTGAAATCCGTCCAGGCCGCGTAAATATTTCCCCCATGCGGACCGTCGCTCATGTCGGCTGCAAGCCACTCTTTGTCCTGGAGGCTCGATTTGAACAAGCTGCCTGGGCGCGCGCTGTCGGAACTTGGTCCGAAGAGCGGGACGGCCGGAGACCAGGTGAGCCCGCCGTCATCGCTGTGCCGCACTACGATGGCATCCCAACCATAGCGCAGGTTGGCGATGTACGCCCGGCCGGTCTTGTCGAAGATGACGCTCGGGTCACCCCAGGTGCCATCCGGGAGCCGGCCTTGCGTCCACGTTGTTCCACCGTCGAACGACGCGTAGTAAAATAGCAGGTTGGATCCGGCGACAATATTGTCAGGATTCAGGGGATTAATGGCGATGGTCACTTCTTCAGGATTTGTGCCAGGCGTGTCCAGACGCACGTTCACCGGCTGGGACGCCGCAGGCATCGCGGCAAGAACGATGCCGAATATGAGCAGGAATGCCCGTTGCAAAAAGCATGAGTGCATGATCGAGTTCCCGGGGTATCGGCCGGTTTTATCTGAAATATGGGAAGCAAACCGCGGAAACCGGTGCGCGGATTTGCCGAAAGGAATCGAGGGTGAAACTACGTCGGAATGCCCTGTCAGACGGTGCTGTTCAGATGCTGAAAGATCGTGAATGTAAAATACACACCGAATCCGATGATCACAAGAGCAGTTATCGATGACGCCGTTTTCATGAAGGTGTCCGAAATCGCGTGTCGTTTACTTCGCATGAACAGAATCAACGCCACAAACCACGCCAGGCTCCCAACGCCGACCGCACCTGAAAAAATCACCTTGTGCCACGTGCTGTCGCTAAGCAATCCATGTGCGGAAATGAAACTGAGCACGGCTACCCATGAAAGGAACAGCGTTGGATTGGCCATCGTCATGGAAACGCCGATGGCGACATCGCCGAATTTCTCCGACAGCTTCCGCAGCCTGGGCGGCGGCGCTACTTCTGTGCCAACAGCAGCTTTATCCGCCAGTTTTTTGCGGTCGAACACGAGCATCTTGACGCCGTAGCCGATAAGAAGGACGGAGAACACAATCTGTACCACCGGATTCTGAAGGTAGGAATGTAGAAAAGAAATCAATCCCATGGTGATGATCAGACAATAGAACACATCCGTCAATACCGCGCCGACGCTCACCAGAAATCCCTTCCGAGATTCACCTCCCAACGCCTTATGGGCGATGTAGAGCGAGGTTGGGCCAAGCGGAAGCGTGATCAGAATGCCGGCCACGATTCCGGTGATGATCGTCATGAGTACTTGCATCGGGACAGAGTCAGAATGGCATGTTCAGATGAAAAGGAGTAAATAAAAAACTACAACAAAGCGCCCTTCGTTCAAAGCACCTCCGAACGAGGTAAAAAATCAAGACAAAGATACAACGGAACTCAGATGAGCGACTTCTGCGGGATTGAAAAGCGCGAAATTACTGCTTGCCCCCAGGCGCCGGGAACCACGTCCAGACCACATCGCTGCCGGGATTGCGAAGCAGCAAGCCGCCGCCCGATGTCGCCAGCGCGATGGATGGATCGAAAAATCCGAGGGAGATCTCTTCCTTTTGCGTTTCGTCCTTGGCGAACGACTCCGCCATGCTCTTGTCCCGGAATAAAATCAATTCGACACGCCAATCCTTGGGAAGCCCGGAAAGTTCGGCTTCAGCGGCTGCGCGGACTTCGGCCTCGTCGAGACCGCCGCCTATGGCATACCACTGGACGACAAGCCCCTCATCCGGAACTTCAAGCTTGCCAGTGCGCTCGAAACCGGTATCGCCTCCACAGGAAATGAAGACGAGCGTGAGCAATGAGATGAAGAAAAGTATGGGGGACGGGCGTCCCATGGGCTTCATAGTTGGCCTCCAGGTGCAAATTCTGTCTTGACAAATCTCATGTTCTATGTTCTTCGAAACAGCAGGCGGGAGGATCGTCCCACTCCCCGCCGTAACGGACACTCGTCCGATGTTTGCCTTGGCACATTTCTAAAATTGCCTGAGGGCCTCTTCGATCCTGGTTGTGACAATCGAATCGAGCGGATCCACCCTGGTTTCAAAACGAGCGATCACGTTTCCATCGCGATCAATGAGAAATTTGGTGAAATTCCACTTGATGTCCCCCTTGAAATCACTCTCTTTTGTCAGATACTCATACAGCGGATGGATGTCGTCGCCCTTGACGCTGATTTTCGAGAACATATCAAATGTGACACCGTAGGTGCTGCTGCAAAATTCCTTGATTTCCTCGTTGCTGCCGGGTTCCTGCGCGCCGAAGTTGTTGGCGGGGAATGCCAGTACCCGCAATCCTTTCTCGGCGTACAGCGTGGCGAGTTCTTGCAGCGATTTGTACTGCGGGGTGTAACCGCATTTCGACGCGGTATTGACGAGCAGCAAGACCTTTCCTTCATATTGGTTGAGCGGCTGCTCCCCGCCATCAATCGTCGTCACGGTGAAGTGATGGACATTCATCGGCATGACGGGCTCATCGGCGTCCTGCGAGAGGACGGGGGAGGCGAAGGCGAGAAGGATCGCGGCCATGAGCAGTGTTTTCATCGGAAGGTACCATTGCGGATTGAAAAACTGTTAGCACACACAAGATACGAGGATGTTCGATCGTTTCAACCTATGCCCCAATGCTTGCCCGCGCGTTCCACCACCTCGCGGTAGACGTCAATGATCGGATGCGACCAGCCCTCGGCGATGGCGTCGAGAATTTCGCGGTAGAATTGAAAGGTGCGTTCTTTTCCCCGCGAAAAAACGAGCCAGAGCGCATCACCCTGTTTGTGCTCCGATGCGAGAATAGAGGAGAGGTTGTGGATTTTATCAGCGCAGCATACGGCTTTTCCTTCCGGCGAAGCGTGGCGTATGGTCTCGATATACCCTGCTTTTCGAGCCTCCCATCGAAGTCCCTTGTTTTCCGTTACCTCCATGACGATGCGGCAGACAACGTCGCCAAAATCACTTGCGAGTTCTTCTGTCGTGTACACCGTGTCCTCTATCGCATCATGCAGCAGCGCGGCGACGATGGCGTCCTCACCGAAGCCGTGCGCGGAGACAAGGCTGGCCACGTGCACGATATGCGTCGTATACGGCAGGTCGGGATCGGATTTCCTCCTCTGGCCTTCGTGCAGACGAAAGGCGATACGCAGGGCCTTTTCGAACTTCTCCGAGTAATATTTCATTCGTCGCCTTTAAAATTAAGGATGCCGAGCCGCATCGCCGCGAGGGTGAGGCCTGTTACGGTTTTCCCGTCGCATATCCGACCGTCGGCGCACATACGGAGTGCTTCATGGAACGGGACGCGAAGCACGGCGATACTTTCTTCTCCCTGTTCGAGCGCCTGCATGCCCGGCTCGAGCCGCGTCGCCATGAACAGGTGCAATTCCTCGCTGCAAAAACCCGGGGTGGTCAGCATGGAGATCAGATGCGTGATTTCCAGGGCGTTGTAGCCGGTTTCCTCGCGCAGTTCGCGTCCGGCGCAGATGAGGGGATCTTCACCCGGAAAGAGCTTTCCCGCCGGCAGTTCAATAATCTCCTTAGCGATGGGGTAGCGAAACTGCCTGATCAGCACGACGTCGGGACCCGGCAGCACGGCGACAATCACCGCACCCCCGTCGTGGCGGACAACCTCGCGCATTCCGACGTACCCGCTGGCATGGAGCACCTCATCACGCTCGATAGTAAATACGCGGCCTTCGTAGATCACTTCATGCCGAAGCACTTCAAATTCCTCAGGCATCGCTGTTTTCCTCTTCCTGGACCGGGGTGGACAGACCGAGGTTCTGACCGGTTCCCGGTGCGAGATGGATGACGCGCTGCGGGAAGGGGATCTCGATCGCATGCTCGCGCAGCGTGTCGTAAATGAGGAGCAGCAGATCGCTGCGTCTGCGTGGGATGCTGTTCGGGTTGCGGATACTGCAGAGTACCGCTGCCTTGATGGACGAATCGTCCATCTCGTTGATGCGCACTTCGGAGAGCTGTTTGTCGACGATGTCGTCTTCCCGATTGATCCGTTCGAGAACGACCCTGCGCATGGCTTCGAGATCCGTGCCGTAGGCGACGCTGAAATTTACATCGAACCGCACCTCGTCGTTCGGGTAGGAATAATTCTTGATCTGACTTTTAACGATTTCGGCATTCGGTGTGATGATCATCACGCGACTGTCGTCTATCACTTTCGTCGACCGGATACCGACTTCGCTCACGTTGCCGATGGTGCCGTCCGGCAGACGTATCCTGTCGCCGATACGGAACGGTCTGTCCAGCATCAGCACAAACCCGGCGATCATATTCGCCAGCGTTTCCTGAGCCGCGAGGGCGATGGCCAGCGAACCAACGCCCAGTGAGACGACGAGCGTACTGATATTCTGACCGAAATGATCGAGAATGATGATGATGCCGACAAAAAAAGTGAGGACTTTCAGCACACGGTTGACCAAGGGCGCGAGTTCGTCGTCCAGATGCGTCTGCGTGCGTTCGGCCACCGCATGCAGATACCAGCGGATGATAGTGTCGATGAGGCGTGCGAGGAACAGCGCGACGTAGAACACAAGGACAATGAACAGCGCCTCGGTGACCCCGATGGCGAGCCGATGAAGCAACACAGGTTCGTCGCGCGCCACCAACAGGGCTTCCATAAACGACCAATAGCCGACACCAAGCACGGTGAGTGTTGTGATGTGTTTCCCGAATTCACTCACGAGCATGTCGTCAAGTTCGGAGCGCGATTTTTTCGTTATTTTGGTCGTGAGCAATGTGAGTAACCACCGAAGCAGCCTCCCGATCACAAAGGCTCCCAGAATCAGTACGACTACGGTGAGAAGCACCGCCGCATTGCTATCGCCCAACAGAAATTTGAAAAAGTTCATCGTTGCCTGTACTATGGTGAATGCGGGCAATATAGGAAAAAATCAGCTGCGCGAAGGATGATGGATCTTTCTGGAATTGTGCGACCGACCCTGCTTCTCGATGAGCGCATCTGCCGCGCGAATATCGGGTTCATGCGTGATCGTGCTCAGGCGGCCGGAGTGCGCTTCAGACCGCATATGAAAACGGCCCAGTCCCGCGTTGTCGGACGGTGGTTCCGCGACGCCGGGGTGGACGCCATCACGGTGTCGTCCGTCGGCATGGCGCGGTATTTCGCGGACGCCGGTTGGGACGATATCACCATCGCCTTTCCGTTCAATCCGCGCGAGCTTGAATCGGTTAATGCCTTTGAGGCGAACGTCCGTTTGAATCTCCTTGTCGAATCGGAAGTGGTGGTGGAACTGCTCGCGAACGGCTTGCGCCGCGACGCGGATATCTGGATCAAACTGGATACCGGCTATGGAAGGACTGGCGTGCCGCACGACGACGACGCGGGACTTGACGCTCTCATTCACAGAATCGAACGCGTGCCGCGATTGCGTCTGCGTGGTCTCCTGACGCATGCAGGCATGACCTACACTGCGAATGGGCCGCAACAGGTGCGTGAACTCTTCGAACTCTCACGTCTCCGCATGCTCGCCACGGCTCAGCGTCACGGTAGCGGCCGGGAACTGCTCTGTTCCGCCGGCGATACCCCCGGCTGCACTCTGACCGATTCGTTCGAAGGGCTCGCTGAAATCCGCCCGGGCAATATGACCTTTTACGATATGATGCAGACACGTATCGGAGTCTGTACCTCCTCCCGCATCGCTGTCGCCGCAGCCTGCCCGGTGGTTGCCGTCCATCCGGAACGCGGAGAAGCCGTGCTGTACGCCGGCGCAGTGCATCTTTCAAAAGAGAGTATCCCTGCCGACGATGGCTCACCGATGTTCGGAGCAATCTGCGAGCTGGACGGCGCAGGCTGGTCCGATCCCGTCGAAGGGGCGTGGCTCCGCTCCCTTTCCCAGGAGCACGGGATCGCGCGACTGCCTGAGCGCTTGCTGCGTGCGATTGTACCGGGCGATCTGCTTGCCGTGCTTCCTGTCCATTCCTGCCTCACCGCCGAGGCCCTGCGCGGGTACCTCACCCTTGAAGGAATTCCGGTAGATCACTACGCGGCGACACGACCTTCCATGTAACACACTCAAGGATCATTCATGTCCGTTTCAGAGGAAATCACGCGGCTGCTCTCACGCGTTCCATTGCTGGATATCCACTCCGATTACGCGATACAGCTCTATCGCGAGCGACTCGACGGCGATCCCGACGCGTTGCTGAGCAAGCATCTCCCCATGCTTAACGAAGGCGCGGTGACGATGGAGGTCCTCACGGTGGGCGGTGATTTCGAAATCGACTCGCTCGAACTGTGGGATATGACTCTTGTGCTCCGCATCATCGATGCCACGCTTGAAGCCATCGACGCACACTCGGAGGCATTTCAACTCATTTTGACGCGCGCGGATCTCGCACGCATGCATTCACGCGATCGCATCGGCGTGATGCTCGCATTGGAAGGTATTCGCTGCCTTGGCGACTCGCCGGAATTGCTGCGGGTGCTGCGTCGTCTCGGTCTGCGTTCCGTTATCCTTACGCACAACCACCGCAACCTCGCCGCGGATGGTTGCAGCGAAGCACTTGCCGGTGGTCTCAGCGGTGCGGGACGAAAGCTCGTGGCCGAAATCCGTCGACTTGGCATGGTGCTGGATCTCGTCCATTTATCGGTTCCATCATTTTGGGACGCAATGGATCACTTCGATGGGCCTCCCGTCGTCTCGCATTCCAACGCACGTGCGCTGTGCACGCATGCACGCAATCTCGATGACGAACAGATACGGGCAGTCGGTGAGCGGGACGGTGTGATCGGTCTGAATTTCCTGTCGCTGTTCATTGACGAGGATCGCGCACGGGCGAATTTCGATCGCCTCGCGGATCACGCGGTGCATATCGCATCTATCGCCGGCGCTCGCTCTCTGGCGCTGGGTCCCGATTTCGCCGATTATTATGTGGATGCGATGGAACGCTGGATTCGTCGCGATGGCTTGCCGGCGGACCTCATGTCCTTCGTCCCCGGTGGAGAGGATGTGCGTGGGCTCCCCGCGTTTCTCGACACCCTGCTGCGGCGGGGATTTACTCTCGACGAGATCGAGGGCATAGCGGGACGCAACGCGCTCCGCGTGTACGATCGATGTTTTTCCGAATAACAGGAGATCACGATGTTTCGCACTCTGCTGCTGCTGCTGCTGATGTGTGCCGCCGGCCTTTCGACGTCCCTATACGCCCAGGGAGACCCAGAGCGATTGCAGGCGGTGTTCGACGGCTTCGGGTACGAGGGAGCATTCATCCTCACGACGCTTGAGGGCGACAGCACCCTGCGGATTCATCCAGACCGTTGTTCCATGCAATATATCCCCGCCTCCACATTCAAGATCCCGAATTCCTGTATCGCGCTCGAAACGGGGGTCATTGACGGCATCCACGATACGCTGCGCTGGGACGGCCGGAAATGCTCCTTCAAATCGTGGGAACAGGATATGGATATGTCCGTCGCCTTTCAGCGCTCCTGCGTGTGGTTTTATCAGGAACTGGCCCGACGCGTCGGGGATGATCGTATGCGGAATTGGCTCTCGGCGATCGATTACGGAAACAGGAGCATGGACGGAGGCATCGACAGGTTCTGGCTGGACGGCGGCATGCGCATCTCGCCCGAGCAACAAATAGCCTTCCTGCGCAAGTTGTTCACCGACGCCTTGCCATTCAGGCATGGGGTGATGGCGCAGGTACGCGAACTCATGGTTCTCGAGCGCATGGACACCCACGTGCTCCGCGGCAAAACCGGCTGGGGGATTCTCGACGGCATGCATTACGGATGGTTGGTAGGCGCTGTTGAAACGAACGGACAGACATGGCTATACACGACCTTGATCATCCGAAAGAATGCGGATACAAAAACTTTTCCGACGGTGAGGTTCGATATCACTCGTGCGTTGCTGCGTGAGGCAGGCTTGCTTCCTCGGTGAGTCACGCCAGGCGGAATTCATACCGCAAGCGGCGTGAAAAGATGGTTATTTCGGAGGGGTGTGGTCTCTGGCGTATCCGGCGTCCTCGAACCCGCATCCTTTATGTGAGCCGTCGCAAAAGGGCTTATTGGATGAATGGCCGCAGCGGCAGAGTGAGATACGCGTCCGGCCTTCCAGCCCGAAGGCGTCGCCGTTCCGGTCGACGAGGGCGAACTCTCCCTCTACGACCAGGGGGCCATTTCGGGTGATTGTGATGGTAGCTGCCATAGGTTCCTCGTGTGCGCCGGCTGTGAGTGGAATGGACTCTCAAATCCATAACAGCGGTTGGCGACGATCGTTCCGTAAGAATTATTTTCCCGGAACCTCCCACAACGGGACGTAGCCTGTTTCACGAATCTCGACCCGCCAGGTGTGGCTGGGGCTCTGCTTAGGACATGTTTGTCGACGCGAGTTGATCCAGTGGCCAGTAAGCATCGTCACCTCGCCGCGTAGAGTCCGGCGCGGCGAATCTTCGATCTTCGACAGGAGTGTTCCTACCATCGCTTCGCACCGGTCCATTTCGGGCATGACATCTGGATGGTGTGGATATTTATTGTATCTCCCTGAGGGATAAGCGCGTTTCTGTGAAAATCCACGAAACTCCGCTTTTCCTGTCCGCCGAAGCTCGTCAGCGCCGTCATAGGTAGATTGTCTGAGGATCAAAGCGAAGGCGGACGTGAATACGTGCGCGGATTACACGGATGAACACGGATATGCACGG
>CAYJMN010000123.1:0-13125 GCA_964371045.1 uncultured Chromatiales bacterium
CGGCGGCGGCAGGCGTGGCAGCGGCGGCGGGCGCGGCGGCAGGCGTGGCAGCGGGGGCAGGCGTGGCGGCGGCGGCAGGCGTGGCGGCGGCGGCAGGCGTGGCGGCGGCGGCGGAGGAGGCAGCGGCAGCAGGGGCAGGCGCTGCGGCAGGAGTGGCGGCTGGTGATGTGGCCGGTGCGACGGCGGCGGGAATTGCGGCGCCCTCTTCCACGACCATGATCACACTACCGACCAATGCTTGACCGCCTTCCTTTACGTCAATCCGCGCAACTGTTCCGGCAACAGGTGTCGGTACATCGAACGATGCCTTGTCGGTTTCAAGCTCGAGAATCGGTTGATCTTTTTCTATGACGTCGCCGGCCTTCACGAGGATTTTGACGACGTCTCCCGCGGTGATATTCTCACCGAGTTCGGGTAATCTGACTTCAGTAGGCATGTGTTTCCTTGGTTATGATATCATCGGATTCGCTTTGTCCGGGTCGATGCCCAGATCCTTCATCGCCTGCTTCACCACCACCGCGTCGATCATGCCCTTATTCAGCAGGGACGACAAGGTGGCCAGGACGATGAAACGATGGTCGACCTCGAAAAAGTCGCGCAGCGCGGCGCGACCTTCGCTGCGGCCGAAGCCGTCGGTGCCAAGCGAGATCAATCCCCCGGGCGTCCAGCGGCAGATCGTATCGGGCAGCGCTTTCACGTAATCCGAGGCGGCGACTATCGCGCCCTTCGCACCGGAGAGCATCTGCGTCACATACGGCACGCGCTGTGGTTCGCCCGGATGCATGCGGTTCCAACGCTCGGCGTCAAGTCCGTCCCTGTGCAATTCCTTGTAGCTGGTCGCGCTCCAGATATTCGCCGCGACGCCATATTCGGATTCCAGCACCGCGCCGGCTTTAATCGCTTCGTTAAGAATTGCGCCATTCGCGAGGATATCCGCATGCGCTTTCGGTGTTTTCAGTTCGGAACGGCTGAACTGATACAGTCCCTTCAGGATCCCTTCCTCGATGTGTTCTCCCTCGGGCATGGGCGGCTGCGGGTAATTCTCATTCCCGATGGTGATGTAATAAAATACGTGTTCCTGATCCTGATACATGCGTTTGATGCCGTCGCGGAGAATCACCGCGATTTCGTATGCGAATGCCGGATCGTAGGTAACCAGATTGGGCACGGTGAGCGCCAGAAGATGGCTGTTGCCGTCTTGATGCTGGAGGCCTTCGCCGGCGAGCGTCGTGCGGCCGGCCGTTCCTCCAACCAGGAAGCCCCGCACCTGCATATCCGCCGCCGCCCAGATAAGATCGCCGATGCGCTGGAAGCCGAACATGGAATAAAAAATAAAAAACGGAATCATATTGATCCCGTGCGTGGCGTATGCCGTGCCGGCGGCGATAAACGATGCCATCGAGCCTGCCTCGGTAATGCCTTCCTCGAGGATCTGTCCGTTTTTCGCTTCTTTGTAGTAAAGAAGACTGGCTGAATCGACCGGGTCGTACAACTGTCCCACATGCGAATAGATCCCGACCTGACGGAACAACGCTTCCATGCCGAAGGTCCGGGCCTCGTCGGGGACGATGGGCACGATGTAGTTGCCTATGTCGGGATCCTTCAGAAATTTGGCGAGCATGCGGACGAAGGCCATGGTGGTTGAAACCTCCCGGCCTTCCGTCCCTGCGCGAAACTCATCGAAGAGTTCCTGATCCGGCACTTTCAGCGCAGGTGCGTCCGTTCGCCTGGTCGGCGCGAAACCGCCAAGCTTTTGCCTCCGCTCGCGCAGATACACCATTTCGGCGCTGTCGTCAGCCGGCTTGTAGAAGGGTGCTTCGGAAACGTCCTCGTCGGAAATCGGGATGTTGAACCGCGTGCGGAATTCCTTCAGCTCCTCCTCGTTCATTTTTTTCTGCTGGTGCGTGATGTTTTTTCCCTCACCGGCCTCACCTAGTCCGTAACCCTTGATCGTACGTGCGAGCAGAACCGTGGGAGCATCGGTATTCTCAACGGCCATCTTAAACGCCGCGTAGACTTTCTCGGGATCGTGCCCGCCGAGCCGCAGGCGCCGCAGCCGATCGTCGCTGTAATGCTCCACAAGCTTCAACAACTTTTCGTCGGCGCTGAAGAATTGCTTGCGAATGTAATCGCCCGATTCCACGGCGTACTTCTGCCGCTCACCGTCCGTGACTTCTCCCATACGTCGGACAAGGACGCCGTCACTGTCTTTTTCGAGCAAGGGATCCCAGTCCGATCCCCAGATGACCTTGATCACGTTCCACCCGGCACCGCGGAAATTCCTTTCCAATTCCTGAATAATGTTGCCGTTGCCGCGGACGGGTCCATCCAGGCGCTGCAGATTGCAATTGATCACAAAGATGAGGTTGTCGAGTTTCGCCCGCGCGGCGAGGGAGATGGCTCCAAGCGCTTCGGGTTCGTCTGTTTCGCCATCACCAAGGAAGGCCCACACTTTCGCGCCTTTGTCCTCTTTCAGCCCGCGATCCTCGAGGTAACGATTAAAACGGGCCTGGTAGATCGCCATGATTGGACCGAGTCCCATCGACACCGTTGGAAACTCCCAGAATCCGGGCATCAGCCATGGATGCGGATACGAGGAGAGTCCGCCGCCTGGGGTCAGTTCGCGCCTGAAATTGTGCAATTCCGCCTCCGTCAGACGGCCTTCAAGATACGCGCGCGCATAGATGCCCGGTGCGGCATGTCCTTGAAAATAGATTTGGTCGCCACTGAATCCATCCTCTCCGCGTCCGCGGAAAAAATGATTGAACGCCACTTCGTAGAGTGTAGCGGCTGAAGCATACGTCGAGATATGCCCCCCGATGCCTGTTTCCTTGCGGTTCGCCCGGACGACCATGGCCATGGCGTTCCAGCGAATCAGGCTCTTGATGCGACGCTCGAGCGTCCTGCTTCCGGAGAACGCCGGTTGGGCTTCCGCCGGAATTGTATTGATGTAAGGAGTATTGGCGGAAAAAGGTGAACGCACACCCTGACTGTATGCGTACTGCTGCACCTCCTGCAGGAGCTGTTGTGCGCGTCCTGAACCGCTTTGCGACAGCACGTAATCGAGCGAGGCGAGCCATTCCGATGTTTCTATTGCTTCAAGTTCCTTGCGTTCCTGTTCGGTCATGGTGAATATCCGTGGGTGAGAAGATGGAGTGATGCCGGATAGCGATGGTAAAACCAACATATCAAAACACAGGCTTCCGGGCGAAAGTTCGCCATTTCGGAGCGAAAATCGGAGCTTTGATGACCGGAATGGCATACTTCGATAAAACGACTTAGTTCTCCGTTGTTTTGACGCCTGTAACTCCTTTTATTTCAATCACTTAAATATTGTTCAAAATACTTGACAAAGCGATCATCAAATACTATGTTATATCTCAGTGAAGTGGATGATTCATATCGCCCCGCGATTAATCGGCATCAGTCTCGCTATGGTGCTGGTCGTCACCTGCGTACGCGTAGCGCCCCTCCCTTGCCGTCAGACCAGCTGTGCGTGCGAGTTCTGCATCGCGCAGGAGACGGGCAAGACGTGCTGCGATGAGGGGCATTGTGAGGACGCACCGTCTTCGAAGGACGAGAAATCCGATAGCCAGCGGTGCCGATGCGTATGTACAGCCGCTCCTATGCTATCGCTCTCGCCTGTGGCATCCCTCCCTGAAGCAGCGCTTACAGTTCTTGGGATCATAAGCTTACCGACTCCCCATCTCCTCACCTGCGTCTTCGAACCCAAACTGCCCCCACCAATTGCCAACGGATTGTGGGCCTGGTATCCGCCCACTAAAAGAGTACTCGTTCACTGAGCTTTCAGGTTTTCAACAGTAATATAAATTGCACCTCAACCCAATCTCTTTGGAGGTTCCATGCGTAATGTTACCGCTACATTCTGTGTAGCACTCTGTGCAGTCCTGATGGTCGCGACCGTGACCCAGGCGCAGACACCAACCCCACCGAAAGCCCGCATCAGCGTGCTTGGAGTATCCGCGGAAATGCTCAAAGCGCAGATTCCCGGAATGGACAAACCGTCCAACGGTCTTCCCAATGTTGCCAAGGGCGACAAAGTATACCTGCAAACAGGCGGCGTGATTTCCCTGAATACCGGCGCCACCAAGTGGTCTACCGCGACCTTCACGTTCACGGAAAAACCCGCCACTTCCAACGTGACGTTCGAGAAGATCGACGACATCACGTATTATTTCGTCGCTGACGTCGAAGGTACCTACCGTATCGAGATGATCTGTAGCGACGATGCCAACGTTCTCGACACCAACACGGTCGTAGTGAATGTCGCCAAGTATGTCGGTGTCGGCGGTATCGTCGGATCCGGCGCGACTCCCCCCGAGTGCAGCGTTTGCCACGCCCCGAAAGCAGCCACCTGGGCGGGCACGATGCACTCTCAGGCCATCTTGGTGATCGATGTCAACACCCACTTCACGGCTGAATGCCTCCCCTGCCATACCACCGGTTCCCCGAATACCGAAGCCGAAGGCGATGGCTGGGCACACCGCGCACGCGTCCTCGGTTGGGTGTTCCCCACCGTGATTCAGGCGGGGAACTGGGACGCCATCAAGGCGAATTATCCCGAGCTTGCAAAGGTGGCCAACGTCCAGTGCGAAAGCTGCCACGGACCCGGCAGTGCGCATAACGGCGTTAAGGCGGACAACAAGACCGCAATTTCCATGACAGCTTCGCAGTGCCGCCAGTGCCACGATGCACCGGATCACCATCCCCAGTTCCAGGAATTCGCAAACGCCGGCCATGCCATTTCCATGACCTCAGGAACGAATCCCGAAGGCATCAATCGCGGAAGCAAGACCTCGACCACGAGCGACTGCGCCCGCTGCCACACAACCAACGGGTATGTTGACGTCGCCATCAAGGGCGCCCAGTACACGAGCGCACCCTATGCGACTCCCGCTCCGGTGAACTGCATCGCGTGCCACGATCCTCATGAGAACGCCAATCCCTCGCAGCTCCGCAAGGCTGTCGACGAAAGTTGCACGTATTGCCACAGCGTCCGCCTGAGCAGCCACGGTCTCCATCATTCGCATCAGGGCCCGATGATTAAGGGCGTTGACGGCCGTGAACTCCCAGGCTACACCTACCGCACATCCGCTCACAGCGCCATCGATACGCGTTGCGTGCAGTGCCACATGGCGACGCCCGATGCCGCGTATCAGGACCATTTGGGCGGACACACGTTCAAGGTGTTCTACGACAACGGCACGCCAACCGATGCCACGGATGATGTCATCAACCAGACCGGCTGCGTCGAGTGCCACGGCTCAGGCGTTGAGCTGGAGACTCTGGAAGAGACCCAGGAAGAGATCAAGGCCCTCCTCGCAGAGCTGAAACTGCTCCTCCCGCTTCAGACAAACGGAACTCCCAAGAATCCGTTGGACACCACCCTGACGACCTTGCAGCAGGACCTCTCATTCAACTACTATTTCGTTGAATACGACGGCAGCTTTGGCGTCCACAACTTCCTCTACTCAAAGGATCTCCTTACCGCCTCCATAGCGGTTGCGAAGACCCTCGGTGTCGAGAAGATTGCCGGCCCGAAGGACTTTGCTCTTGAGCAGAATTACCCGAACCCCTTCAATCCCAGCACAGCTATCCGCTTCAGCATCCCGACCGCGCAGACTGTGAACATCATGATCTACGACGCGACCGGAAAGCTGATCAACACGCTGGTGAAAGGCCAATACCAGGCCGGCACCTATAGCGCGCAGTGGAACGGCATGACCGACGACGGTGTGCAGGCTCAAAGCGGTGTGTACTTCTACCGCATCATGGCCGGCAACTACACCGCCACCAAAAAGATGATGCTCGTCAAATAAGCATCACCTCAGTTGAAACTGACACGGGAGGCCGCAAGGCCTCCCGTTTTTGTTAGCGTGGAGCGAAGAGCGTGGAGCTGAGAGCATGGAGCGTGGAGCTGAGAGCGTGGAGCGTGGAGCTGAGAGCGTGGCGCTCCGCCTTTACGTGCCCAGGATGTGGTTTAAGGTGAATTCCGCATCTCCTTTTGTCCCCGCGATCCCGCGATTATTCGTACGGAATCGGGTCCTCGACGCCTGCGTCCCGGAATCCCCGCAGCCGTAAATCGCAGGATTCGCATCTCCCGCAAGCCCTGTGCTCCTCGCGATAACAACTCCAGCTCAACTCCAGCGGCGCACCGAGGTCAATCCCCGCTGTGACGATCGCACCCTTCGTCATGTGGATCAACGGCGTGTGAATGCGCATTGGCCGCTCATTCTTCGTTCCCGTCTCTATCACGCGCTGATAGGCCCGGTAAAACGTTTCACGGCAATCCGGATAGCCGGAGGAATCTTCCTCCACCGCTCCAATGAATATCGCGTCCGCATGAAGCACCTCCGCCCAACTCACGGCGATGCCCAGCATGTTCGCGTTACGAAACGGCACGTAGGTGTTCGGTATCCCTTTTCGCTTGCCGCCGGCATCTTCGATTTCGATGCCGGTATCCGTGAGGCTCGATCCGCCGATGCGCAGCAGATGCTCGATGGAGACGATGAGGCGTCGATGCTCCGGTACCCGATAGTGATCGGCGATATCGGAGAAGGCGCGCAATTCCCTCGCCTCCGTACGCTGTCCGTAATTCACATGCAGCAACGCAAGCTCGTACTCGCGCGCGGCGAGGGCTATCGTGACACAGGAATCCATGCCGCCACTGGCAAGCACTACCGCGAGAGAACGAGGGGACTGCTGCTTCGTCATGTACCGCTGTCTGTTACTGTGATTCGATTATTTCGAAGGCGACCAGCCGGGTTTCTTGTACTCAACCTCAATCACCGAGTGGATACCGCCGCGCGTGTTGAAGGCTCCGATTACTTTCATGTATCGTGGCGCACAGGCTGCGATGAGATCGTCGAGAATCCGGTTGACCGAGGATTCGAAATAAATTCCCTGGTCCCGGAATGAAAGGTAATAGTATTTCAGCGACTTCAACTCGACACACAGGGTATCGGCGATGTATTGCACGGTAATCGTCGCGAAATCGGGCAATCCGGTCACCGGACAGACGGAGGTAAACTCAGGGTTGACATGTGTGATGAGATAATCGCGGCCCGGAAAGTTGTTTTCGAATGTGACAAGTTCAGTCATGATGGTTTCCTTGCATTACTTCGCTTCGGTCGTTTTCATGGCGGTGACGGATGTGGTTTAAACGGTGCGTATGTGGGCTGGTCCAGAACCACACTGAGGGTTCCGATCACAGGAGTCATCCGGGAATGTCAGCGCGACGATTGTCAGACTCCCCGTGTATCGGGAGGCCAGATGAATTTGTGCATCTGAAGCTGCATGCGAACGGCAATGCGGTCTTCGAGAATCCAGCGCGCCAGGTCGGCAGCGTCGATCGCGCCGAACACCGGTGAAAAAATCACCTCGCCGCAACGGCTTGTCAATTTCTCCCGTCGCAGCAACTCTCGCGCCCATTCGTAGTCCTCGCGATTCGCGATGACAAATTTCAGCTCGTCGGTCGGTTTGAGATATTCCAGATTCGAAACACGATTCCTCTTCGTCATGCCGGAACCGGGACATTTGAGGTCCATGATGACGATGACGCGGGAATCCACTCGGCTGATATCTGCATGCCCCCCGGTTTCCACGGCGACTGTATAGCCCCGATCGCACAACCGGGTCATCAGCTCGAAGGCGCCTTCCTGTTCCAGAGGTTCTCCACCGGTCAACTCCGCGAAGTCGCAGCCGAAGCCTTCGACACGAGCGACTATTTCTTCGATATCCACGGTCTCGCCGCCGGAGCCATGCTCCAACGCGTACGGCGTGTCGCACCATGTGCATCGCAAACCGCACCCGTGCAACCGCACAAATGCGCAAGGCATCCCGGCGCGGCTCCCCTCCCCCTGAATGCTATGGAATATTTCGCTTAACCGCACCGTTGTCATGTGAATCCGACGGACTTGATGTTGTTTCAACCAGCGTAATAAAATAACCGATTTCCCGCGTGAATACCACAAATGGTGAAGGGTAAAGAGTGAAGAGTGAAGGGTGAAGAGGCAGAAGGAAAACAACGATTCCCCACTCCTTTACCCTTTACTCTTTACCCTTTACCTCGCAAATCGTAAATCGAAAATCGTAAATCGTAAATAATAAAGTGGCGCCCCCGGATCATTCCGGGGGCGCCGTACACGACTGAATTGTGGGAGTGCTATTTCAACAGGGTCATCGTGCGGGTAAGCACGACGTCGCCCGAAATCATCGTCAGGAAGTAATTGCCCGAAGTGAGTTCGCTACCGTCGAACGTAATGGTGTGCGATCCGGCTTCGTAGCTGCCGCTGACAAGCGAACCGAGCGGACGACCGAGAGCGTCGGACAGTTTGATCGTCACATCCGCACGCTGCGGTACCGAGAAGGTGATGTTCGTGGAGGGATTGAACGGGTTGGGATAGTTCTGCTGGAGAACAAATTCCGTCGCCGTCGGGGCTGCTTCGACATCCGTCACACCGAGCATCAGCGGTTCGCTGTATGCCTGCTGGACGGGACCGAGTTCCGCGCCATTCATTCTGTGCACATACACCACGATCTGCGTGCTGTCATCCATTGCATGCGGCGACGTGAAGCTGAAGTCCTTCACCACTTCGCTCTGCGTCGTGAACGTGTTGCTCGAGGAAAGCGGCATACCCGTCGCGTCAGGATAGATCGCGCGTACTACGGCTTGGTGGTAGTAAGGATTCACGCGGATCTGGCCAGTGGATGTCCATTTGATCTGCTCATGGTTCAGACCATTCTCGGTGATGACCACATTCAGTCGAAGATCGGCGTCCATACCCTGATGGAAGAATACCTTGACCTTGAAGCTCAGGTTTTTCGTAGCCGGGTTATAGGATTTCTCGACGAGGTCGATACCGACGGGTGCGGCGAGGTTGCCGATGACAAATCTGGAGTAGTTGCCCCAATCACCGCGACCGATGGGCATCGCGCTCATGCCCGGCCATTTGATACGGTGGATGGCCGCCGATGGGAAAGAGGTAGCGTTGACAAGCGCATTCATATTCGTCCAGGCTGGGATTTGCATGGGATCCGGGAATTGGGCGATTCCCGAATGCCAGGAAGTGCGCACAACCCGATCGCCCATGTTCGCGATGAGCGCGGCGAGGGAATCGGCGCCGAATGGACAGTACTGGCACCAGGTGCCGGTGTACTGCTCTACCAGTACATTCGTCGGCTCATCGACATCGAGTTCCTGAACGGTGATCTCCACGGTGTATTCAGGGGATGGATTTTCCGTGTCGTTCGTGGCGAGAATGATACGGCCGGTGTGGACGCCTTCCGTCAAACCGCTGGGGTTGATATGATATGAGATGAGTGACTGGAAAGCGGGATTGATCTGACCACTGGTCAAACCGTTCAACACCAGCCAGGACGCCGCGCCGCTCTCGACCGAAGCGCTCCACGTCAGTACTTCGCCACCCGTATTGCTGATATAGAAGCCGTTGTCATATTCGGTTGTGCGCTTCGCCCAGAACTTATTGGTTGTGCCGGAGAGTACGGCATTGGGTTTGGACGCCGCCTCGAAGTCATAGGCCTCGACCGCTTTGACGTATGTAGCCGTTTGACCTGAAGTCTGTCCGCCTATCTGGTAAAGCGTCTTGTCTCCATCATACAGCAAATTGGAACCGTACGATATTGGAGTGGGCTTCATCAGCTCGCCTCTCCAGCCATCGACGAGCGGATTGTACGACCAGGACATGTTGGACATGATAGCAGTCTGTCCAGTGACGGTCGTGTAGCCACCGGTAAGAAACAGGAGTTTTCCGTCCGTACCCATGGAATAGCGCATGATCGCGCCGCCGGGGAAGTCCAGCAGCTGCGTCCAAGTGATAGCATCGCCCGTCATCACACCTTTGTACATGTAGGCGAAGAACTGACCTTGGGTGCCGACAACCGCATAGCCACCGAGGAAGTAGGCTGTTCCATTGATATTCACCGACTGGAACGATCGCAACGAACGCGGCAGCTTGGAAATGGATTGCGTCCATGTGTCGGAAGCCGGGTCGTAGATCTGAATCACATCGGTCTGAACGGAGAAGCTTGTGGTGCCTCCACCGAGCACCCAGATGCGGCCTTCGTGAACGAAGCAGCCGGCGCCATACACAGGTGTGGGCATCGCGGCCTTCGCAGTGGTTCTGTTGGTCGCAGGATCGAATTCGAGCACCGTGCCTTCAGTGGTAAAAGGGTTACCGCTGCTGTAACCACCGATGACGTAAATTTTATCACCGATCACCGCTGAGGCCGCAAGGGCGCGAGGTTTCGGCATGTTGGCGACTTGCTCCCATGTATTGGTATTCAGATCCAGCTTGTACACCGACGAGAGCAAGGCGCTCGACGTCAGACCTGAAAAATTATAGAGAGCGTTATTGTAATACACCGCGGTGTTGTACCCCATCGCGAGGGGAAAATCCGCACGGCTGGACCACTGGCCCATGACGTCGGCGGGACCGCCCTTGGCGAGGATCGTTGTCTGCACCGGGAAAAAAGGCCCGTTGCTGTCGGCATGCCCGCCCTTCGCGAACACGGTGGTCAGCGAAAGCAGCATGACGGCGGAACAGAGAAGAGAAACGGAAACACATTTCTTCATTGAAGGACTCCATCTATTGGATGGTGGATGATATAGAAAGTAGCGAAAGGTGCGGTTCAAAGGTAGTGCGATCCATGTAGGATAGTGTGGTAACATACGGGATTCATTCCGTACCGTCAAGACCCGGAAGAATGACCCGGATTTCCACAGCGCCGCTCACTCTTCCAGGTATTTTGCCAGATCTTCTCGAGAGGTGAGATGCACAAGCCAATCGTGTCGCGCAAGTTCTGCCACGACGGCTTTGCCTGTGGCTAGCGGAACGCCGTACCGATAGCAAAAATGCCAGATATCTATGGGATCCTGCAAGATTTCGAACAGCAGCACCTCACCGACCGAAAGCTCGCCACCTTTCTGAGCTCGTGCAAGGATCGCCGGCAGAGCGGCTTTCGCCTCCTGCTTTATGTGGCGCAGAACAAAATAATAATTATCGCAATGCTCCAATTCGCAAATGACAAAGCCCCTGACACTCTTCCGCAACGAAGGCAGAAAATGCAACGAAACAAGGAGGTCGTCGTCACCCCAGAGGTCGAAATAAATTTCAGGGTCTTCATTACGCAGCCACTCCATGAACGCACGTTCTCTCGGCGGCAAACGAAGCAGGGTTTGTGCTCCGAATTCCTCCAGCAGCTCCGTCGTTGTGGAAAGGTCAAGGGAATCGATCTCGTCATCCGTCAGCTCCAAGGCGTGATTGCCAGGAACGAGGAGGCGTTTGCGCAGTTGTTCGATTGTCATCATCTCAATAGCCGTAACCGGTATAGTTGAGGTAACATCAAATTTTCGTCAAAAATGACGTTGAAAAAATAGTCCCAAGCCCTTCGGAGGATTCGAAATCAATCCTGCCGCCAAGAACCTGCTGGGTCAGTAATCGCGCGCTGTACGTGCCAACGCCGCGATCCCGTCCTTTCGTACTGAACGACCGTTGAAATACTTGCAACTTCACGTCTTCTTGCATTACGGCGATGTTGTGCACGGTGAACACGACCTCCCCGGATCTGTGCTCGCAGCCGATAGTCACGGTATCCCCTTCGTTGCTCGCTTCAAGGGCGTTCTTCACCAGATTGCCCAGCACGCGAGACAGAATCGTTGGATCGGTGTTGAATCGGGGAAGGTCCTCCTGTATTACAACGCGGAGATGCTTGTCCTTTGCCAGACTATGAAAACGGTAGAGCGCCTCTACATGCCGCACGATGTCTCCAGGCAATGTCGGCTGCAGTATCGCCTTCATTTCGTTGTTTTCAGTGGTCAGAAGATCCCGGTGAGCGACGATTTCCTCGATCAACTGCAGGGAAAGATTCTCAAGATCGGCGATCAGCGCATCGCGCTCGGAATCTTCAACAAGATGATACAGATCGGCTACGGATTTCACGCCAGCGGCCGTATTGAGCACATCGTGGAAAAACATGCGCTCGAGCACTCTTCTGCGTTTTTCGTCACTGATATCTACCAGCGAGAGGATGCTGATTTCATGACCGCGTACCTGGAGAGGGACAACCAGCACTCGATAATCCAGCGGCAGGACACCATTTTCACGATGCACATTGATTCGGCATTCCTCCATACTCGGGCTTCCTTGCTGCGCTTGCAACATGGCGATCGCCGCTCCGCAAAGCCTGCAACCCTTACCCGTCCCGCAGCCTCCGGGAGCGTCATCGACGTTCTTGCACCCCAGGGATTCACCTAAGCGGAGACCGAGGATCGCTTCTTCCTCTCCGCGCGGTGTCGCTTCGGCAAACTTCCGATTGTACGTGATGATCTGACGTTCATGATTAATCACGACCGCAGGTGAGGGAAAGGCCTCGAGCATATTGGTAAAATGCAGTTCGGCCGTTAAATCCTCGTGCAGGCGTTGAATCGTCTCCGACGTCGCTCTTCCTGCGGGCGCAAACCATGTATCGGGCTCTGAGTGCACTACGGTTTCCTTTATTCGAAACTGCGATCACGTAAGGTAGGGAACGGGGAGCGGAATCCCAATCGTGGTTATTGCAGCAGGTCCCTACCCGAAGAAAGTTCATAAACGCTGCGCGTTTGGTCCGGTTCGTGGATGACATCAAGGTACGGGGCGCCAACTAAGCTCGTCACCCTGAGTGAGCCAACCAGCGCTGCGCACCGGTCCATTTCGTGGATGACATCTGGGTTTGTATCGTAAACAAGTACCGTCACCCTGAGTCAGGTAAGCTTCGCTGCGCTCCGGTTTATATCGAGTGTGACAAGCCGCAGGGAGGGGAATTTAACGCAGAGACGCAAAGGCGCAGAGACGCAGAGAGAATTTTTATAAAGAGGAACGGACTATAATCTTAAGGTAATGCGGAGCTCCTCTGTTCCTAATAAAAAATCTCCCTTTGCGTCTCTGCGCCTCTGCGTCTCTGCGCCTCTGCGTCTCTGCGCCTCTGCGTCTCTGCGTTAATTTCCCCTCTTCTCCCCTGCGCCTTTCCTTTGCGTCTCTGCGTCAGCACGCACGTTGGTCCAGTGCGGTGTTCATAAGTACGGACCCACAGATGTCATGAGCAGCG
>CAYJMN010000124.1:0-12716 GCA_964371045.1 uncultured Chromatiales bacterium
CGCCACGCCTGCCGCCGCGCCCGCCGCTGCTATCGCGCCCGCCGCCGCTGCCACGCCTGCCCCCGATCTGGCCGCCACGCCTGCCGCTGCCGCCGCGCCTGTTGCTATCGCCGCATCGGCTGTAGAGTCGCCCAGGGTTTCACAACCCGCGCTCGCGGAGCCAACCGCACCGAAGCCTGAACCCGTTCCCCAACCTGCGGCCAGGTCCGCCGTTCCGGTCGCGGCATCGCCGTCAGTGCGCATGTTCGCGAGAGAAATCGGGGTGGATGTTTCTACGGTAAAGGGGAGTGGCCAGGGCGGCCGCATCAGCATCGAGGATGTCAAGGCTCATGCCAAGACGCTTCTTGAAGGCGCTGCGGAGGACCGGATTTCTGGTGCGCAGGTTCGCAGGCAGTCGCTCCCGGATTTCTCCGGTTTCGGAGAAGTGCAGCGTGAGCCGATGAGTAGAATTCGCCGCAAGACGGCCCAGCAGATGGAATTGTCGTGGCGCACACCCGTCGTTACGCAGCATGACAATGCAGACATCACGCGTCTTGAGGAGTTGCGGAAGAGTTTCGCGAAAAAAGCCGAGGCCGCGGGCACCAGGTTAACGGTGACGGCGATCGCGTTGAAAACCGTCGCCGCGGCGCTAAGGAAATTTCCGCAGTTCAATGCGGCCCTCGACATGGAGAGCGGAGAAATCGTCTATAAAAAATATGTGCATCTCGGCGTCGCGGTTGATACCGAACGAGGTCTGCTTGTACCGGTCATCCGTGATGTAGACAAGAAAAACATATTCGAGATTTCGAAAGAGATGCAGGCATTGGCCGAGAAGGCCAGGAGCCGCAACATCAAGCCGGATGAAATGACCGGAGCATGTTTCACCCTCACCAATCTTGGCGGCATCGGAGGAACGTATTTCACCCCCATCATCAACTGGCCGGAAGTGGCGATACTGGGGATGTCCCGATCAACGATCCAGCCGGTGTTTAGCGATGGCGAGTTTCAGCCGCGGTTGATTCTGCCGCTGTCGCTTACGTACGATCACCGCGCCATCGACGGCGCGGATGCCGCGCGCTTCATCCGCTGGGTGGCGGAAGCGCTGGAGGAGCCTCTGCTTCTCGCGCTCGAGGGCTGAAGTATTTTTTCCGCATGTGAAATTGGAGTACATCAATGGCTGATATACAGCAGACAGATCTTGTAGTTATCGGCGGCGGACCAGGCGGGTACGCCGCCGCCTTTTACGCCGCCGATCTCGGTATGAACGTGACGCTCGTGGATACGGAAATAAATCCCGGCGGGGTTTGCCTCTACCGCGGCTGCATTCCGTCCAAGGCGTTGCTGCATGTGGCGAAACTTATCAATGAAGCGAAGCATGCGGCGCAGTGGGGTGTCGGCTTCGCCGGGCCCTCGATAGACCTGGACAAGCTCCGCGCATTTAAAAACAGGGTGGTGGACAAGCTCACCGGCGGTCTCGGGCAGCTCGGTGGCGCACGTAGCATCATGTCGCTTCAGGGATGGGCAAGCTTCCTCGACAGCAAAACGCTGGAGGTAAAAAAAATCGACGGTGAAAGCGTACAGCTCACGTTCAAGCACGCCATACTCGCAACCGGTTCGCGCCCCGCAAGCATCCCCGGCGTGCCCGAGGATTCGAAGCGCGTATGGGATTCCACGTCGGCGCTCGATCTTCCCGAAATCCCCGGCAAGCTGCTGGTCATCGGTGGGGGCTATATCGGACTCGAGCTGGGCACTGTCTACGCGGCGCTCGGATCGAAGGTCACCGTCGTGGAAATGACAGACGGCCTGCTTCCCGGCGCCGACCGCGATCTGGTGACGCAGCTGAAGAAACGACTCGACACGCAGTTCGAGTCCATTCTTCTGAAGACCAAAGTATCCGCAATGAAAGAGCAGAAGAACGGCATGAAGGTTTCGTTTACATCCGCGGAAGGCGAGAAGGCCGAATTGTTCGACGCCGTTTTGATCTCCGTAGGCCGCAAGCCCAACACGCAGGGCTACGGCCTTGAGAGCACCCGCGTCGTGATAAACGAACGCGGTTTCGTCGTTGTCGATCCGGCTCGGCGCACCGCCGACGAAAACATTTTCGCCATTGGCGATATCACGGGCGATCCCATGCTCGCGCACAAGGCTTCACACGAAGCGCGCGTCGCGGTTGACGCGATCGCCGGCAAGAAGGTTGCTTTCGAACCGTACGCGATTCCCGCCGTGGTCTTCACCGATCCGGAAATCGCTTGGGCAGGCCTGACCGAAACAGAAGCGAAGCAGCAAGGCCGCAAGGTAGATGTGGCGCGTTTTCCCTGGGCGGCTTCCGGTCGCGCTACAACTCTGGACCGCTCGGACGGTGTGACCAAACTGCTTGTGGATCACGAATCGCAGCGTGTGCTCGGCGTCGGCATAGCCGGTCCCGGCGCGGGAGAACTCATAGCCGAAGGTGTGCTCGCTCTCGAAATGGGCGCGACGGTAAAAGACATCGCGCTCAGCATCCATCCGCATCCCACGCTTTCCGAAACCGTGATGGAAGCCGCGGAAGCCTACTTCGGGCACGCCACGCATTTGTTTCGGCCAAAGGTAAAGGGTAAAGGGTAAAGAGTAAAGGGGAAAGAGGTCGTGAAAAGGTGAGAAGGGAGGAGGGGACGGTGAAAAGGTGAAAAGGAAAAAAGGTGAAAAGGTAGGAGGGGATCGTAAAAAGGTGAAAAGGAAAAAAGGTGAAAAGGTAGGAGGGGATCGTAAAAAGGTGAAAAGGAAAAAAAGTCGGAGGCCGCAGGCCGAAGACTCGCCGCGGCGAGGTGAAAAGGTAGGATCTCTTAATTCAGAGATCAGCCTCACAGGATGCAAGTCCAAGTGCACTTACTTTTTCATCTTCTCACCTTTTCACCGTTCCCTCTTACCTTTTCACCCTTTTACCTTTTCACCGTTCCCTCTTACCGTTTCACCCTTTCACCTTCTCACCTTTTTACGATCCCGCCATGAAAACCAACGCCCTCCGCATACTTGAAGCGAACTATATCCCGCACGAGCAGATCAGCTACGCTTGCGATGATGAGGAGATCGACGCGATTTCCGTGGCGGACAAGATCGGTGCGGAACACGAACAGGTGTTCAAGACGCTCGTGGCGCGTGGGGATAAAACGGGTATCGTGGTGTTTTGTATCCCGGGTTCGTTCGAACTCGATCTGAAAAAAGCCGCCGGGGTAAGCGGCAATAAGAGCATCGAGATGGTCAAGGCGAAGGAACTCCTTCCCCTCACCGGCTACATCCGCGGCGGTTGCTCACCTGTCGGCATGAAAAAACCCTACCCCACCTGGATCGATGAAACGGCGCTGCTGTACGAACGCATCTACGTCAGCGCGGGTGTACGTGGTATGCAGATGCTCGTTGCGCCCCAGGATCTGGCGCAGTTGGTGGGGGCGGAGTTTGTGGATGTGACATAGGGCGAGAATTGATAATGGATAATGGATAATTGATAATTTGTAATGGACAATGGATAATGGATAATTGGCTCCTGCTAATGACATAGGTGCTCATGTTTCCGATGCTCTAGTCAAGAGCGTCACCCTGAGGAGCAGCCGCGCAAAGAGTTCAGATCGAAGCGCTTATCCAGATCGGCTGCGTCTCGAAGGGTGATTCGTTAGCAAGTCTTCTCGAGTCCCCTAGTGCTTAACGAAACCAATCACCCTTCGAGACGCCGCCATGCACACGCAGTTCAATGACCAACGATCAGACCGTGGCGGCTCCTCAGGGTGACGATGGCGTAATCGTACATCGTATTTCCGATGGTCACACGGCGAGCAGCAGGGCCAGGGCCAGCAGTACGTACTGAAGTGCCAGGACGCGGAGGAAGTTGCGGCGGGGGAAGGACGCGCCGACGATGCGCTTGTACCAGCCGATGTTTCCGTGGAGCCAGTAAAGTTGTCGCGGGAAGAGTCCTTTGTCCGCGTATGGTCCGCCGTACACGAGCGAGGTCAGAAGATAATACACCACATCCTCCGTGTAGAAAGCAATCCAGCCGAGGAGAATCTGCCAGGGCCAATTCAAAACGAATACGAGAAGCAAATATCCGAATATCCACAAGGATGTGATGTAGAAGTGCCAGCCGCGGCCATGCATGAGCCAACGCGGCATCTCGCTCCATTTCCCTCCGCGGGCGAATAGCCGACGTTTGGTGACTTCCTTGAATGAGAAATCGATTGTACCCGCGATGAGATAGGGGATGAAGATCGCGGCCAGGATTTCGAGCAGCTGCATCATTTGACTAATGGATTGCCATATGTACTTCCGGCAGGAGTCGGGTATGCCAGCGGGGCCTCCTGCCCGTAACTTCTGAGCAGCAACGTAAGTTGTTCCCGGCTGATTTCATACGGATAGCGTGCGTATTTGCGGAGTTCGGTCAGCCGATCGGCATTCAAGGGTGCTTCGATTTCCGGATTGCCGCTGGTGCCCAGGATCAGGAGCGCGCCGGTCGCAGCGGTGAATGCTATCATTCCATATCTGACCTCGGGAATAACTTCCGGAGCTATCACTACAGTCGGAATCACCATCTCGAACACGTAGAAGCCAATCCACATCGGGTTCGAGTATTCGTGCACTTCGATTTCTCCGATCGCCCCGACATGCAGTCCGTACAGACCCGACCGGACGGTTTTCGACAACGGTACGATAAAAATGAGAGAATCCGTCACCGCAACAAGTTCGCAGTGGATGGCGTTGCCCGCATAGTCCACCGTCGCCTCGTCGCCCGTGTAGTGCAATGTATGCATGGGCGCGCATGCCGCAGCCGCGAATAGTAGGCAGAGCGTAACGCTCAGACGATAGCTCCACCCATTCACGGTGTTGCTCCCATAATTTTGAAAAAAAAGACAACACAGAGTACTATGGATATCCCGGCTGTAAGCCATGACGCCATCATGATTGAGCCGAGCACTTCGCCGGCGGTATGCGTTTTCTTCTGGTATCCGACAACGACGATGCTGTCGAGGGGGATGGCGGATCGCAGGGTGACGCCTCTCTTCGAGCCAAGTGTGTAACTCATGCCAGGTCCCTGAATCGCATCTCCATCCATCGTAAAGCCATCCGGAAACAGATGAATGCTGCCATCGCGGGTGAAAACCTTGGCCGGAAGTGTGGTGGCTGTGTCAGACCAATGCCCTGTTTTGGAGGACCAGTTGCTATGCTGCCTCAGCCAGGCGGCGTCGACGTGGATGACCTCCTTGGCGGGGAAACATCCGGATAGCGCGACTGTGAGAAGAATCAACATCAAGGTGCACCGCATGCTCGCTCCGGATTTCGGGATAGTTATAGCCGTAGTAATAACGGATATTACGGTCAAAAGTACAAGAGACGATGCGAATCGTCAAGGCTCCTCGTTTTTCATTCTTTCGCTGGTGACCTCTCTTTTTCCAAGGGTCGTATGGGATGTTGGGAAATTGCCCCCCGATGAATCGGAGGTCGGAGGCCGTAGGCCGGAGATTCGCCGCGGTGAGGTCAAAGGAAGTTTCGCCCCGCGCTCCGCTCTCCGCGCATGCGTCTGAACCCTGTCGATTTTTCTTGACTTTCTCTCGTAAAGTTGTGATTATCCAGTCATACCCTTTCCAGCTGATCGAAGTCAGTGGCTGTGTCTTGCCTTAGCGAGAGGGGTGAGTTTTCTCGTTTCTTTCACATCATCAAACGGAGGTCACAATGGACATGCGACCTATCTTTCCGCCCGGCAGGGCCAGACCCCACGTCTTTCATGAGAATGCCGTGGAACCGTTCACTTTTTACAGCGAACGGAATTTCGAGAATATTCCTCAGATTGCCTCTCTGCCGGAAGCTGCGCGGTTCGATATACGCGTCGTGGCAAGCGTCCTTCCCTTCAAGGTCAACTCCTACGTCATCAATCAGCTTATCGATTGGAGCGACATCCCGGAGGATCCGATGTTTCAGCTCACCTTCCCGCAACGCGGTATGCTCAGCGAGGCCCATTTCGACCGTATGGCCGGCCTGTTGCGCTCCGCCGCGCCGCGAGAGGTGATCAAGGAAACAGCCGACGCCATCCGGCTCGAACTGAATCCCCATCCGGCGGGGCAGACCACGCACAACGTTCCGAAGCTCGAAGGCGAAGAATTGCCCGGACTTCAGCACAAATACAAGGAAACCGTGCTCTTTTTTCCCGCTGCCGGGCAGACCTGCCATTCGTACTGCACCTTTTGCTTTCGTTGGGCGCAGTTCGTAGGCATGAACGAACTGCGTTTCGCCGCGAAGGAAGCTGATCACCTTAAAGAATACATTTCGCGTCACCCGGAGGTCACGAACGTGTTGCTTACCGGCGGCGATCCCATGGTGATGAAAACCGCAAAACTCGAGCAATATGTGAATCCGCTGCTGGATCCCGCGCTCGAGCAGTTGCACAGCATCCGTTTCGGAACCAAGGCCGCATCGTACTGGCCGCAGAGATTTGTCAGTGATGCCGATGCGGACGATCTGCTGCGGCTGTTCGAACGCATTGTCGCGAGCGGCCGGTCTGTCGCCATCATGGCGCATTACAATCATTATCGCGAATTGGAAACACCGATGGCGCGTGAAGCGATCCGCCGCATCCGGAATACCGGAGCGATTATCCGCAGCCAATCTCCGGTCCTGGCCCATATCAACGACAACCCCGGGGTATGGGAGTTGATGTGGCGCGAACAGGTCCGGCTTGGCGTCATCCCGTACTATATGTTCGTGGAACGCGATACCGGAGCGGAAAAGTATTTCAAGATTCCGCTTGCGAAGGCATTCAAGATTTTTCGAGAGGCCTACAGGCATGTAAACGGGCTTGCGAGAACTGTGCGGGGCCCGTCAATGTCCACGATGCCCGGGAAGGTGGAAGTGACAGGCATCGCCGAAGTCGCGGGAGAGAAGGTGTTCGTGCTGCGCTTTCTGCAGGCAAGGAACCCGGATTGGGTCGGACGTCCGTTTTTCGCACGCTACGATGACCAGGCGAGCTGGCTTTCGCATCTTGTCCCCGCGTTTGGCGCCGATCAGTTTTTCTTTGAAACGGAAACCGTTGGAAAGCAGGAGCCGTCTCCAAGGGACTAAGGCGCGGAATCGGAACACAATCATGAAGCGTGGATATGTTTTCTTCGGGAAGCGTCCGCGCTCTCTTTTTTTTTCGGCATATTGCTTGTTCGCTAGGATGGTCCTATTTTTCCCGGCGTCTTATTGAGGACTGCCTACGTTGTTTACTGAATTTCACGATCTGGCGACTGACAACACTTCCGGGGCGACCGAGCTTGTTCACAAGCTTCTGGCGCTCTGTGAGAACTGTGCGATCGGATATTGCTTCGACGAACTCAGGGAGGGGTTCGCCCTGCTTGAGGAATCACAGAAAAGCATGCCCTCGCTTCATGCCGTTCTCCATATCCTGAAATCGGAATTTCTACCCAGGCTCCTCGAGGGCGAGGAGACTGCGGACGCGATCGCTTATTTGTCGTCGCTCGAAAAAATACTCATCGAATCCGGCGCCGCCATCGCTGAGCGATTCGCCGCCTCAATCAGCGTACCCATCCGCTGCGTGACCATGAGCCGCAGCTCTACGGTCCTTGCGTCCCTGCGACTGCTGCGCGAGCGTGAGCGGCTTGCCCAGGTGTTTGTGCTCGAAGCGCGTCCGATGCTGGAGGGGCACCTGACCATCCGCGACCTCGATTCCAGCGGCATCCCGGCGACATTGATGACCGACGCGGCCATGGCTGTGGCGCTTTCACAGGTGGATATGGCCATCGTCGGCGCCGACAGTATCAGCGCGGACGGCTACCTCCTCAACAAAACGGGAACGCTCCCGTTGGCGATGTGCTGCAAGGAATTCGGCGTCCCGCTGTATGTGCTGTGCGATTCGCTGAAATTTTCGCCGCAGCTTCGTGAGGATATCCTGGTCGAACAGCGTCCTCCCGAAGAACTGCTCGTACGGAAGGCGAAGGACGGTTTCTCGGTATGGAACCGGTACTTCGAGTGGATTCCCGTTGAATACGTGAAGGAATTCATCACCGAGCGCGGATCATTCAGTCCCGATCAATTAAGTGCGCTCGCCGGCGAAGACGAGAGCGGAATGGGGCCCTATCCGACATGAACACCTTCCGTGACGGTACCTTGTCGGCGGGGAGGGCTCTGCGTGACGCGACCGCGCTCTACGTCTGCGTCCTGCTTTTCGCAGGTGGGAGCAATCAGGCGCAGGATCGCGAAGGCGCCCATCCGCGTGATGCTCGCGAGCAGCCGCGAGCAGTGTCGTATTCCCCGGAAGTATTTCCGCTTCAACGAAGTGCGGCCGTTGAGTTGACGCACACGGTGCATGGTTACCATCCGTACTGGATTCCCGACAGCGCTGCGGATGTATATCGCTTCGACCTGCTTTCGCATCTCGCATATTTTTCCTGTGAAATAGATCCCGCAAGCGGACAGCCGACGAACACGAGAGGATGGGCCACCTCGACGATTCCCGCCCGCGCCAAGGCCGCCGGGGTAAAGGTGCTGCTTACAGTGACGAATTTCGGCGCCGGAGGGAACCGGGCGCTGCTCGGGAATCCCGTCGCGCGGGATACGCTCTGCGCGGCCCTTCTCCGGCTTGTGCAATTGCGGAATGCCAACGGCGTCAGCGTCGATTTCGAGGTTGTCCCTGTCGATCAGCGAGATAATCTCACCAGTTTTTTCCAGCGGCTGCGGGCTACGCTGGACGCCTGGCGTCCGGGTATGGTTATCAGCGCGGCGACGCCCGCTGTGGACTGGTCAGGCAGCTGGGATGTCGAGGCACTCGCAGGATCCATCGATCTTTTTTTCATCATGGGTTACGACTACAGCTGGTCCGGCAGCACGAGCGCAGGTCCCGTGGCGCCGCTCCGAGGGTTCTCCTATAATGTGGAGCGAACTGTGGACTGGTACGTCTCGCAGGGCGTCCCGGCATCGAGACTGCTGCTTGGTGTTCCCTACTACGGCATCGATTGGCCAGTCGCGGATGACAGGCCGCAGTCGCCCGCGACGGACAGAGGGGTGGCGAGGATCTACTCCGTCATCCTGGATATCCTCAGCAATTTCCCCGGTCAATGGAACGACGTTTTTTCCGTACCCTGGATACCTTACCGCACCTCCGCCTGGAGGCAATGCTGGTATGACGATGCGAGGAGTCTGGCTTTGAAATACCAACTTGTCTTGAATCGAAATCTCGCGGGTGCCGGAATCTGGGCGCTGGGTTACGACGGTGTTTCGCCCGAGCTGTGGGTAGAAATCCAGCGCGCATTTACGAGGACGGTGGGGATAAACAACGTACGGCGGCCCGGCATGGCCGTCGATATGTGGCCCATGCCGCTGCGTCAGGGGCGGCGCTTCACCGTTACCATGGGAGACAACAGCGGAGGGGTGGTCTCGCTCCATGACATGCTCGGACGCGAGGTGTACTCAACTGTGGTCGCTCCGTTCATTTCACACCGCGACATCGAGCAGCTGTGTCCGGCGATCCCTTCAGGCATATATGTCGCGCGCGTCTCGCAAGCCGCCGGCACGCGTGTTCGTACCGTCATCGTCGAGTGACATGTACACTCCACCGGTGTGAGGGATCGCCAATGCAGGCAAGGAAATGAAGAAAAAAGAGCAAAAACCCCGCAATTCCGACATCAAGGCCATTCGTTCGTCGATGCCGGACTCCGCATTCGTGTATAGCACCGGTGCGGTATTCGGTGTTCTGGTGTTGCTGCGCTTTGTCGCGGCTCTTTTCCCCGAATCGCGGGTTTGGGGACTTTCGCTATTGGCATACCTGCCTGCCTCGCTGATGTACACGGCCACCGTGATCGGCCTCCTGATCGTCTCGCCGGTGTTGTTCCCGGTTTTCAGGATGAAGGCGGCATGGCTCGAGAAGAGCGGCGGCGGATGGCTGCCCGTGATCGCGGCGGCTGTCGCATGCGCCGGTCTCTTCTGGCTGTTTCGCATGGAGACCTATTTCCTGGGTGACGGCGCAGTCTATCTGGCCGAGCATTTTCGCCTGGTTCGGGGCATGGATGTTTCTGAAACCGTGCTGTACTCGACGCTCTCGGCACCTCTGTCGGGCTACCTTCTTGCCGCTGTTTCGAGTGTGGCGTGGGCGATATCGAACGGTGAAGGAATTGTCGGCAATCCACAATTCGCCTGGCGGATAAGCGGCGCCATAGCGGGCGGCGTATACGTGGCCATCGTGGTGCTCGGGATGCGTCGCTTCGCCGCCGACGCTTCGGTGAGGCTTGCCGGCATGGCCGCGTTGCTGCTCACGCCGGGGGTGTTGTTTTTTTTCGGGTACGTGGAATACTACACGCTGTTGTTCGTCGCGGGCACCGCCTATTTTCTCGCTTCCGATCGTGCCGCGCGGGGAGAAATTCAGCCGTGGGTTCCAGGGATGCTGCTGCTGCTCGCCGTCGCACTGCATTTCATGGCTCTGCTGCTGCTGCCCGGATATCTGCTACTGCTCTACTCCCGCAGGAACGTGGGAGCAACAGACGTACACGGGCTCGCGCGCGTACTTCTGTTTGTCGCGGGATCGGCACTGGTTCTCGGAGGGGTCTGGTATTTCATTTCAGGAACTGCGTTTGAAGGCAGCCGCGTGGTTCTTTCCCTCGCGCCTTTCGGGGAGGCCGGCGCCATGCAGCACTACACACTGCTGAGTCAGGCCCATCTTCTCGACGTTCTCAATATGCTCATGCTCGCCGGTGGACCGATGGTGGTCGCCTTGCCGTTCATGAAACTCCGCCGCCTGCCGAACGCTACGGTGATAGCGCTGGCCCACGTCGCATTTAGCGGATTCCTGCTGGTGTTCGGATATACCGGATTTGGCATGGCCAGGGATTGGGACGTGAACGCCTTGTTCGGCAGCGCGCTCGCCGTCTTCGTCCTCGCGGTACTTCGTGGAACCGATGATTCAGCCAGGCGCACCTGGCTAGCGTGGCTCATCGCGGGCTCCACGGTCGTCGCGGGTTTACCATGGCTGGCGCTAAACATCGGCACGGAGTCCTCCGTCACGCGCTTTCGTCACGTGATGGCACTTGATGAGGAGTTGATTCCGGGAGATTTCGCACTGAACGGGTACGAACACCTCAGGAAATACTATCAGAGCGCGGGCGATGAAGCAGGCGTTGCCTGGGCGATCAGGAAAAAAATCGATATGGTCGGATATCCCGACGACATCCGCAAGTACTTCCTCGCCGCCGTGACCACGATGAGCGCCGGCGACAGGACGGAGGCGTTCACCTGGGTGTTTGGTCACTTGCTGGCACGCATCCGGTCTGTGCGCGCACAAGGGGTCGAGAGCGTCTACGCCGGTGATCTCATAGCGTTTGAGGAAGTGTATGCTGAAGGTTTGATGCAGGCGGACTATCTGGCGCTTGCGGGGATGATGGAAGCCTCCGTGGCGCGGAGCTATTTGGACAGCCTCCGCAAGGCGGCTCCCGGCGGAAAGGCTGTGATTCTTGCTTCCGAGCTGATGGATGAGGCTCACGGTGTGCCGCTTGTGTCGCTGGACAGTTTTGCCCAAGCCGCGCGCGGTATCCGCGGGAGCAGCACACTGGCGGCATACAGCGGCCGCGCGCTGCTTGGGGCTGGACGTATCGAGGATGCAATCTTCGTTCTATCCACTGCGATTCGGCTTGATGCACAGTTCAGCCTTCCCTCGCTCTACCTTGGTCAGGCGTTGCTGCAGCGTAATCCTCCCGATGTCGCAGAGGCGTCTGATCAATTACGTCACTTTCTCGACACCCCCGGTGGTCATCGCGTGGCGGATCCTCGCGCACAGCAGCAATTGATGGACGTGGCGCGTCGCCTGCTGCGGCAGATCGAGACCCAGGGATGGTCTGCACAGACACCATAACGGGGGAAATGAGCGAAACAGAAATTACGGAAATAAGGGAATGACGGGAATAAAGAAATGACGAAAATAAGGGAATGACGGGAGCGGGGAACGGGAGCGGGCAATAGGGTATGAAAAAAAGGGAAGACGAAGGGGCTGGCGAAGTGCAATCCGCAACCTGAAAGTGGTGGATCCATGAATCGCCCACTATCGGGCGAGGAATCTCGGCAGCCGGACCAGTCAATAGCAATCCAGCAATCGGAAAGTGGCGTTTCATGAATCGCCCACACTCCGGCGAGGAGTCACGGCACCTCAACCAGCCAATAGCAATCCGGAATCGAAAAGTGGTGGATCCATGAATCGCCCACTATCGGGCGAGGGATCTCGGAATTTCAATCAGCTATTGCAATCCGCTATCGGAAAGTGGCGTTTCATGAATCGCCCGCTTTCTCGTGCGATAGATCGCGGAATTTCGATCACTCATCGCAAATCGCAATTGGAAAGTGGTGGATCCATGAATCCACCGCCCCGGCGTCTGTCCAATCCGCTATCGGAAAGTGGCGTTCCATGAATCGCCTACTATCGGGCGAGGAATCGCGGAATTTCGATCAGCAATGGCAATCCGCTATCGGAAAGTGGCGTTTCATGAATCGCCCACTATTCGGCGAGGAATCGAGGTTCTCCAACCAGTCAATAACAATCCAGCAATCGAAAAGTGGTGGATCCATGAATCCACCACCTCCTGACCGAGCAGCAGCAGAGGGAAAGTGGCGTTTCATGAATCGCCCACTATCGGGCGAGGAGGCACGGCACACCCGGGGCACCAACCAGTCAATTGCAATCCGGAAACGGAAAGTGGCGTTTCATGAATCGCCCACTCTCTCGTGCGATAGATCGCGGAATT
>CAYJMN010000125.1:0-12493 GCA_964371045.1 uncultured Chromatiales bacterium
CTTGGTTGACGCTGCTGAGACCAATCTTATGTCATCCATGAAATGGACCGGTGCGAAGCGCTGGTAAGCACACTCAGGATGACGGACTTGGTTGACGCTGCTGAGACCAATCTTATGTCATCCATGAAATGGACCGGTGCGAAGCGCTGGTAAGCACACTCAGGGTGACGATCTTGGATAATGCGGATAAGTAACTCACCTGTCACCCACGATATCCCCCCTCCCCATCCTGCATCATTTCCTTTCGAGCAGCCTGAACGCCATCTCCCGGCCGCGACCCTGCCGTACCGCCATGTCGATCCAGAGCATGGCCATGGGTTCGAGGTAGCGCGCGTGTTTCAGTGGTCCGGTAATGACAGGCTCGAATCCGAGATCCGCCGCGAGTTGAGCGACCGTTTCGTTGGCTTTTTTATCGTCGCCGCAGATGAACATCGAAGCGCGCTCGTCGCCGAATTGCGGATTCGCGAGGTTCTCATAACCCACCGTATGGAATGCCTTGACGACAGGCACGTCCGGCAGCCAGCCGGCCAGTTGCTCCGCGCCTGAACTGGAATGTCCTACAGCGAGATTGAGTCCGGGAGCGACGGGATTGGTCGCGTCGACCAGGGTAGTTCCCCGCATCGTGCCCAGGGCTGAAATGACCGCTCGCACGGTATCATAAGGCACTGCGAGGACAATGAGTTCGACGTCCCGCGACAAATCTTCGATCCGCTCGGCACGCGTGTTCTCGCCGGCCGATTCCACGAGGCGCCGAACCTTCTCCGCATCCGGATCGCGTACCCCGAACACCACCGTATGTCCATGCGCCGCCCAGCGACGGCCGAGTGTTCCACCAACGTTTCCCGCACCGACGATGCCAATGTTCATATAAATCCTGCCGAAAAAATATTGTCGATTGTAACTGCAAAAGATGGCGTTTTTCGCGGAATGGTGCAATCGATTTGTTTTTGCATCGATCACCGCTGTACATTCCGGCAGGCCGTGTGGAGGTGCATGGTTGCCTGCATCACCCTGTTTTCGTCAGGCACCGGGCAGCCATTCGCGCAGGTGGTTTCTGCGTGTCCCCGGCATGAATCGGCGCAATTCCGGGCGGATATTCAGAATCCCCGCACTCATTATCATGTCGCTTTATGGAAGCTCTTCTTACTCGTGACGATCTCGACCGCGCGGCGGAGCGCCTCGGACGTTTCGTGCACCGCACTCCGGTGCTGACGTGCTCGACAATCGACGCCATGGCGGGATCTCGCTTGTTTTTCAAATGCGAGAATTTCCAGAAAGTCGGCGCGTTCAAATACCGCGGCGCGACAAATGCGGTGCGGCAACTGTCGGACGAAGCCGCCGCCGCGGGGGTGGCGACGCACTCCTCCGGGAATCACGCCGCCGCACTAGCATTGGCGGCGCGCATGCGGGGCATCCCGGCGCATATCGTCATGCCCTCCAACGCTCCGGCGATCAAGAAAGCGGCGGTCGCCGGCTATGGCGCGCTGATAACCTATTGCGAACCGACACTGCAGGCGCGCGAAGAAACCCTTGCCGCGATCATTGAAGCGACGGGCGCGAACGAGGTCCATCCCTACAACGATCTCCGCATCATCGCGGGACAGTCCACTGCGGCGCGGGAACTGTTCGAGGACGTACCGGATCTGGATGTCGTGATCACACCGGTCGGTGGCGGAGGGTTGCTCAGCGGAACCGCGCTCGCGGCGTATTATTTTTCACCTCGCACCGCCGTGTACGCCGGCGAACCGGAGGGAGCGGACGATGCCGCGCGAAGCTTCAAGGCCGGGCGCATCATTCCTTCCACCTCTCCGCGCACCATCGCGGACGGACTCCTCACGTCGCTGGGGGAGTACACCTTCGCCGTTATTTCCAGGCATGTACGCGACATTGTCACCGTTCCCGAAGCGGCCATTGTTTCCGCCATGCGGCTGGTGTGGGAGCGTATGAAAATCGTCATTGAGCCGTCGTCGGCCGTGCCGCTGGCGGCCGTACTCGACGGCGGAAGCGACTTCGCGGGAAAACGCGTCGGCATCATTTTCTCGGGCGGGAATTGCGATCTCGAACATCTGCCCTGGCTGCCGGACTCGGGAGGCGCTGCGTGACCGCGCGTTACGATGCCGTGTTTCTGGATGCGGACGACACCATTTTCGATTCCGGCCGCGCCGCGCTGACTGCGTTTAGCGCGACCGCGGCGGCCTTCGGACTGGCGGACATCGATGCGCTGTACGCCGTGTATCGCCGCGTGAACAGCAGCGTCTGGGAAGCGCTCGAACGCGGTGACATCGATCCGGATACATTGAAGGTCGAGCGATTCAGGCTGTTGCTGGAGGAAGCGGGAGTCTCAGGATCATCGCCGGCCGCAATGAGCGCCATGTATCTCGATGAGCTTTCCGTGCAAACGCAACTGCTTCCGCGAGCCGAAGAAGCGGTCATCGCGCTGGCGGCCAGATGGCCTCTGGTGCTCGTCACCAACGGTTTGACCAGCGTTCAGCGCAGACGGTTCGCCGCCTCTCCCGTGACCGTGCATTTTCGTATGATCCTGATTTCCGAGGAGTTGGGCGTCGCGAAACCTGATCCTGCGATATTCAGACCGGCGCTTGACATGCTCGGCGTCGATCCCGCACGCGTTCTGTTGGCCGGGGACAGCAGCAGCAGCGACATGCAGGCCGCGCGCAATGCCGGAATGGATTTCTGCTGGATCAATCCCGGGAAGCAGCCTGCGCCTTCGGGATTCGCCCCTCGCTTCATCGTACGCGCGCTTGCGGAACTGCCGGCTCTCCTCGACAATCCGGGAATAGCCTCGTGAAAACGGATAGCAACATCCTGATCATCGGCGCATCGCGCGGCATTGGCGCGGCGGTGGTGCAGGAGTACGCACTCCGCGGCGCGCATGTCGTGGCGGCATCGCGAAATACCGAAGCATTGCGCGCAGTCGTATCGCGACTGGGCACCACAGATGTACATGTAGACGTGCTTTCCTGCGACGCGGCCGACGTCGATCAAGTGCGGGATACTGTGCAACGCGCCCAGGCGCTGCTTGGCTCGATAGACGTTGTGCTGTACAATGCGGGTGTCGGATCGCCCGCGTGGATGGAGGATTTTTCGGCGGAGGATCTCGCGCAGGTCTTCGCCGTCAACGTGCATGGCCTCGCCGTCGCGCTGGAATCCTCTCTACCGATATTTCGCAGGCAGGGAGGAGGTGTGTTCGCCGGCGTCAGCAGTCTGGCGGATGTGCGCGGCTATCCCGGATCAGCGTCCTATTGCTCCTCGAAAGCCGCGGCTTCCATACTGCTCGAATCCGCGCGCGTGGAACTGCGACCGCAGGGCATACACGTCATTACCGTTCGTCCCGGCTTCGTCCGCACGGCCATGACGGCGAAAAACGAATTCACCATGCCGTTCATGCTCGAACCGCGCAATGCCGCGCGGCGCATCGTCAGAGGCATTGCCCGACGCAAACGCGTCATTCATTTTCCCTGGCCCATCGTGCTCGCCACACGCTTCATCCGCATGTTGCCGAATGCGGTGTTTGAGGTGCTTGCGCGCAGAGGGCGTGAGAGGTGAAAGGTGGGGGAGGTGAAAGGTGAAAGGTTAGGAAATATTCATCAGCTCTTGCACGGAAGTAATCGGGTACATTGGTGTATTGAGCAGAAGCCAGGGGGTAAAGAGAGCGATGAGAGCGGGGAGAGCGAGGAGATTTTTGTAAGGGCTCTTTCACGGAAACCATCGGGTACATTGGCGTAGGGAGCAGAAGCCATGGGTAAAGAGAGCGATGAGAGCGGAGAGAGCGAGGAGATTTTTATAAGGGTTCTTGCATTGCAGGCATAGCGAAAAGTCGCGCACGTCGCGAATATTACCCCATAGCCTTTTCGTACGAATCCGTTCCATGTAGAGACGTTGCATGCAACGTCTCTACATGGAACGGATTCGACCTATCTCCGCTTTCTTTACCCAGCGGATTTTACTCCGATCTCACACCCCTTGAACAAGCATTTCGGCGCGGCTCAATTCCAACCTCTTTACCCTTTACCCTTCACCCTTTACCTTAAAAGCGAAGAAACGGACGGAAAACAACGAATACCAGCCTCTTCACCCTTTACCTCCCAAGAATTCGTCAATCACTGGATTTTCTTAACTTGTATGACCCCCTGGAATGGGGTGAATTCAACAACGGAAACACATAAAGGACCATTGTATGAAACGCACCATCGTCGCAATGCCCGGTGACGGAATCGGCAAAGTCGTGCTTCCCGAAGCTATCCGCGTGCTTGACGCCGTGGGATTCGAAGCCGAGTATGTCAACGGCGATATTGGTTGGGATTTCTGGTGCACGGAAGGGAACCCCTTGCCGCAGCGCACCATCGATCTGCTCGAGCAGCACAAAATCGGGCTCTTCGGCGCCATCACGTCCAAGCCGAAAAACAAGGCCGCGGCGGAACTCGCACCCGAACTGAACGACAAGGGCTTCGTGTATTACAGCCCCATCGTCACGATGCGCCAGCATTTTGACCTCGACGTCTGCGTTCGTCCCTGCCAGACCTTCCCCAACAACCCGCTCAATTTCATCCGGAAATCGGCCGATGGCGGATTCGAGGAACCGACGGTGGACGTCGTGATTTTCCGCCAGAACACGGAAGGACTGTATTCGGGTGTGGAGTGGACGGACCCGCCGAAACAGGTGTGGGACGCGCTCAACTCGCACCCGCGCTTCAAGAATTTCGCCGGGATTCCAGGTGCGGACCTCGCCGTCTCCACCCGCATCTTTTCGCGCAACGCCTGCCGACGCATCGCGACCGCCGCCTTCGAGTACGCGAAAACCTACGGCTACAAGTCCGTGACCGTGTGCGAAAAGCCCAACGTCATCCGCGAGACTTCCGGAATGATGGAAAACGAAGCCGCCCTCATCGCAAAGCAGTATCCGGATATCAAACTCTGGTCCACGAACATTGACGCGCAGATGATGTGGCTCACGAAAAACCCTGAAGATTACGGCGTGATCGTCGCGGGCAACATGTTCGGGGACATCGCTTCCGATGGATTCGCAGGACTGGTGGGCGGTCTCGGTTTCGCGTGCAGCGCCAACATCGGCCGGGAGGTGGCGGTATTCGAGCCCACGCACGGATCGGCGCCGAAATACGAGCAGCTCAATCCTTCCATCGTCAATCCCATCGCGATGATTCTGAGCGCCTGCATGATGCTGGATCATGTCGGAGAAACGGACAAGGCCGCGAGCATCCGCACCGCCATCTCGAATGTCATTTCGGATAGCACCGTCCGGACCTACGACATGCTGAAACTCACCGGCAGCGCCGACGTCTTCAGCAAGGGCGCCGCGACCACGCAGCAGATGACCGACGCGATTATCGCGAGGTTGTAGCTCCACCAGCCGAGAAAAAAGCACAGAGTCCAGTGAGACTCTGTGCTTTTTGTTTTGTCCGAATCCGCCAGTACCTGCGTTCGATTGCTGGTGCCGGCCGCAACGACACTGCCGCCCTTCGCAGTCAGTTATTTTCCACTCACCATCACCTTCCGCCGCACGGTGTTTCCGGCATGCGTGAGTTCGATGAAGTACACGGCGAGTGTGGGGGCCGCGGGGATTTCCTGCGCCGGGACGATGAGCACATTGTTGCTGCGAATCAGCTCGTAGGTGCGCGTGAGGATGGTCCTGCCTTCGAGGGAGTACAGACGGAGTTGATATTCACCGGGTTCTTCGCCGTGCAGCATGATATTGATATCGCCGGTTGTGGGGGAGGGGTAGATATCAACGGAGAAGGGGGAAGGATCCGGATCTTCGCCTCCTTCGCGTACATCCGCGTCTGTTTTTATCCATATATAGCTTTGGATAATGGCAACGTAGCCCGGCTGCAGCACCCAGGATTCCTGGATTCCCGGAGGTATGGGATCGGAGGTGCAAATCTCCTCGCCACCGTCGCCGGTGATATCGCCCAGGCTCACATAATAGCGGCCGCCGTATTGCCCTCCCGCCACGCAAACTGCGATAGGTTGATTCGTCAGGCCATACGAGTTTCCACCATACACCACCATCGCGGGATACCCCGCCGCCCCGAGGTGGAGCACAAAATCGTTGTAGCCGTCCCCGTTGTAATCCCCGATTTTCTGGTGCTGCCAACCGAATCCCGACCAGCGCGCTGTGTCGTGATTCGCGATGATCCGGTCCACCTTGCCCGACAGTCCTTGGGGAGTGCCGTACATGATCCAGAGCGAATCGCGGCAAGGAACCCATAGCATGTCCGCGAGACCGTCGTTGTTCACATCGAGCAGGGTAGTCCAAAAGCTTTGTGTTCGATCGACATACGTATCCTTGGCATATCCCATTACATCGTTCTCGAAAAGCTGATCAGGCCTGGACAGGTCGGGGTATTTCCCCGGCCGGCCGAAAGCAACGCGGATTCTGGGTGGTAAAGGCGTAAATCCCGTCGATCCCGACTCAGCTTCCCTGATGGCCAATTGGATATCCGCGATCCCGTCACCGTTCACGTCTTCGACGCCTATACTCTTTGCAGCCCAAGAATACCAGAACTGATCGGAGGAGTAGATGTAAGACAGCGTATCCGAATCGTCACCACGCGGGTAATGCCACACGAAAATGGCGCCGTGCCCTTGGGCGCGCAAGGTGTCGCGGTAATTGCGGCCCCCCATAATAAGTTCGTCCTTCCCGTTCCCATCGAGATCGGCCGCGAAGAGATGATCTTCGAGATTGGAGTAGTCGTCACCCCGTTGGCTCGAACGGGGACCGGGAATGATGTGACGCGGTTGGGTTTCTATCGCGTAGAGGGAATCCTCGACGCCCATGTACACGAGAAAGGTGTCGAAGCGCGTGGTCAGGCGCTGTCCGTCATAATAAAACCGGATTCGGACGGCGAGATCGGTGAGCCCATCGCCGTCGAAATCCCCTTTCACCATCTCGCCGCTGCCCTTGAGTGTAAGATCCGCCGTTGTGTCGAAAATACCGCGACCACCGAAGTACACGAATACGGTATTCGGGCCGTTCGCGCTGGCAAGCAGATCAAGATGTCCGTCCTTGTTGACGTCCATACTTACGAGCCCGATGCCCATCCAGTATTTCGGCATATCACTATCCGATATCCCCCGTATGCTGGTGTAATGGTTACAACCTACGCTCTGCGCCGAGAGCACGTCGGGTAAAAGATATCCAAGTATGAAGATCGCGAGCACTATTCTATATATAAGGACACGTTTGATGCTGGATCTCCTTGAAAAAACAATGAAGACAGCGGCGTCGGCCACTTTGGTCGGCGTCTTCGTGTATGTAAGGAAGTATGAAACGACTGTTCCTGGAAATGCTCTCGGCGAAGTGGCGAAATATGGCTTCATGCACGGACACGGATGTTCATTGTTCCCCGTAATCCTCTCCCAGGATGAGCCGGCCATGCGTTTGCTCCATGAGCGTAGGTCAAACGAAAACACCCCGGCAAATTAGCCCGAATTATCGCCGATGTCAAGAGTTAAAAAAAATAGTTCAGGGCGCTAAATACGACAATGCGTCTCCATATTGACCAGTATGCGCTTGGATAGATCAACCTCCGCGTCACAAAATTAGGGTTGTGCCGCGGTCGCTACAATTCCTATGACATCTTGTAAAATCGGCTTGAATCGGCCTGATTTCATAAACTCACCTCGTCGCGGCGAGAGGAAGAAATTGGATAATTCGATTAACATTCTCTCTCTGCGTCTCTGCGCCTTTGCGTCTCTGCGTTAATTTCCCCTCTTAGCTTTGCGTCTTTTTATGACATCGAGGAGGTACCTAGTCTACACCTGCGTTACCAAACGGATCATGCTTCGAGACGCCACCGAACTACATCAGAGCATCGACTTGAGATTTTGCCGCGGCGGCTCCTTCTTATGACATCTTGAGGACCGTACCGTCAAACACCGAGAAATCCGAACGCAGCCCTTCGACTTCGCGCCCGAAAACGTCGAGGATTACCGAAAAATTTTAGCGGGCGCTGCGCTCAGGGTGACGGGGTTGATTTTTTTTGAAGACAAGATGTCGTCTATGAAATGGACCGGTGTGCAGCGCTGGTGGGCACACTCAGCATGACGAGCTTTGGTGGATGTTGTTCTATTTTTTCAGATGCAGGGCGCGTGCCTGTTCCACGCCTTCGTGAAAACTTTCGGCGAAGATATCGACGTAAGGCGAGAGCACGGCACGGACGCCGGGCATCGCGACGCCGCCGAGCATGATTTTCGAGGAGGGGAGGGCACCGCGCAGATCGCGGAGCAAACTCTCGGTTTCCATGAGCGATCCAATGGATTTCATCGTGAAACACAAGAGGTCCGGTTTCACCGCACCCGCGCTGCGGACGAGATCGGATTTCGGAACGGAAGATCCGTAATTCAGCACGTGCCAGCCGTCGCGCTCAAGGACGTTCGCCAGGATCATCGAGGCGACCTCGTGATGTTCATTCGGAACGCAGCCGATCATGGCCGTTTTTCCGTTCCGCGGCGCCAGTGAATTCTGAAATGCCTTGTACGCGAGGATCTGCTTGACGATTCGCGTCGCGATATGCTCCATGACAATGCTGTGCTTGTTCGCTTCCCATTCCAGACCCACTTGAATCATAGCGGGGATGATGATGTCGCTATACAGGGAATCGTCCGAAAGATGCTGCTGCTCCCATTCGCGAACGAGTGCGAAGCAGCGCGTGCGATCGGCCGCCAACAGACATTCGACGAAAAGAGTGAGCTGCCGGTTGATGTTCATCGGTGTACTCCCTGAATGATGGCGGATTCACGACGCTGCAACTGCGTCAGAGTGAGTGCGAGGTCGTCGCTTTTCCTTTGGTCCAGAAAAGCGTGTGTCGCGATTTTCATGGCGCCAATCATGGAAGGCAGGAAGTCGGGGGGATAATTTCTGTAGCTGAGGAAGCCGCGAAGCCAGTCCAGATATTCCAGGAGAGCGGCGGGCAATCGGTATTTCACCGTGGCGAAATAATTTTCGAGAAAAATGTTCGCGCACTCCTTTGACACGCGCAGGTGTTCAGGTTCGCTCAGGAACGCGGCGAAACGCTGGTCGCGCGACAGCCTGTCCTTGACGGCGCACAGGATCTTTTCCCTCTGTCTGTGAAATTCTTCAAGATCCTCGGCGTTGATTCGGCTGAACGTGATCTGTTCGACGACTTCTTCCATGGTAACCTGACATTTTTGTGAGAACCTTAATACAGTATGAACAAATTCGTTTGCTGATATAGTTTCATCGGGATGGTGGAACGCCGATAACCCGGTTTCCGTCTGTCGCTCGTTCGGAGCTATATTTATAGCCGGGTGCGTTGTGAAACGATGGAGACCGTTCCGCCATAGCAACGCCCCCCGGAATTCCATTACTATGCCGAATCACCATCACCGAAACCGGATACATCATGAACAGCTACGCTGAAGCCGGACGCACCGGGAAAAACGTGCGCTCGGACTGCCTGACGGTCCTCGAACCGCGGGACGGCGGCGGCATCACCATCGACCTGAAAAGCAAGGTTGATGTTCTCTACGGCCGCTCCATTCGCGCTCTGGCAGAAGACATCCTGAAATTTTATGAATTAGCGGACGTCCGCCTCGTGATCGAAGACTCTGGCGCGCTGCCGTACACGATCGCGGCTCGCATCGAAACCGCGATCAAACGACTCGATCCATCCATCACGAAACAGTATCTGCTGCCGTATCGCGAAGGCATCCGTTGCTCATCCGCGCGCGACCGCTTCCGCCGCTCCCGTCTCTATCTGCCGGGCAACGACCCGAAATTGGCCATCAACTCCGGCATTCACGGCGCGGACGCGATCATCCTTGATCTTGAAGATTCTGTGGCACCATCCGAAAAAGATGCGGCGCGGATACTGGTGCGCAATACGCTGCGCGAGTTGGATTTCATGGGCGCCGAACGCATGGTGCGCATCAATCAGGGTGACATGGGATTCATCGATCTCGATGCGATCATTCCGCACATGCCGAATCTGCTGCTTGTACCTAAAGTTGAAGACGCCGAGCATGTACGCCTGGTGCACACGCGGATCGAGGAACTCCGCGCCGCAAACGGAATCGAGGATGAGATTTTTCTCATGCCCATCATCGAAAGCGCCAAAGGAGCGGTGTTCGCCTACGATATCGCCACGGCGGCGCCGAGCGTGGTAGCTCTGGCGATCGGCCTCGAGGATTACACCGCGGATATCGGAGCCGAACGTACGTTGGAAGGCCGGGAGAGTTTCTGGATGCGTGGCGCGGTGCTCAACGCCGCGCGTGCTGCGGGCGTACAGGCAATCGACACCGTGTTTTCCGATGTCTCCGATATGGATGGGTTGCTCGAAAGCGTTCACGAAGCGAAATCCCTGGGCTTCGACGGGAAAGGCTGTATTCACCCGAGGCAAATTCAGGTCGTGCATCGCGGCTTCGCGCCGGCGGAAAAAGATCTGGACAAGGCGAAAAAAATAGTCATCGCGTTCGACATGGCGGAACGACTGGGACTGGGTGTGGTCGCTCTCGGATCGAAGATGATCGATCCCCCGGTGGTCAAACGAGCGCTGCGCCTGATCGATCTCGCCGTCAAATCGGGATTGCTTTCTGAACGCTGGAAGGAGGAATATCATGAAGCCTGAAACCGTCGTGAATGCCGCCGGACGGGAAGTCCTTACCGTAATCAACGGTATACCCACCGCGCCGTATGCCGGCGTTGGAAAACACCGTCCGACGGGAAGGAAAGCGGCTCCGCCGGTAGCAACCTGCGCGGACTATCCGGACGACGGCGACAAAACCGTGGATAACCTTCGCGCCGCGCTCGTCAAAGCCGGACTGCGCGACGGCATGACCATATCAAGTCACCACCATTTCCGTAACGGCGACCTGGTCGCGAATCAAGTCTTCGATATCGCGGCGGAACTTGGGGTGAAGGACCTCCGATGGTGCCCTTCAGCGGCGTTTCCTTGTCACGAACCAATGATCAGGCATCTGGAAAGCGGTGTGATTCATCACATCGAGGGTTCGATGAATGGTCCCCTTGGCGACTATGCATCGTCCGGCAAGATGCGCGGACTCGGAGTGCTGCGCTCACATGGCGGACGCTACCAAGCCATTCAGGACGGCGAAGTGCATGTGGATATCGCCGTCATCGCAGCGCCGACATCCGACCCCTTCGGCAATTGCAACGGGGTGAACGGCCCTTCAGCCTGCGGCGGCCTCGGGTTCGCGCTCGCCGACGCCCAGTATGCCGACAAGGTAATCGTCGTTACGGATAATCTAGTCCCGTTTCCTTGCGTCCCCTGGCAGATCAACGGCAACCTGGTGGATATGGTGGTCGTCATGGACAAGATCGGCGATCCGGACAAAATCGTGAGCGGCACCACCACTATCACGAAAAGCCCGGACCGTTTGCTGATCGCGGAACTCACCGCCCGGTTTGTTGACGCGGCGGGCATCCTGAAGGACGGATTTTCTTTCCAGGCCGGGGCAGGCGGAACGGCGCTGTCCTTCGCTCTTTTCCTCCGCGATATGATGCGCGAACGTCGGATCAAGGCGCGTTTCGTGCGAGGCGGCAGTACCCGCTATCTCGTGGACATGCTTGAGGAAGGGCTGACCGATTACATTCTCGACGGGCAGACGTTCGATCTCGCCGGAGTGCAGTCCATGCGCGACAATCCGCGACATATCCATACGAATCCCTTCGTGAGCTACAACTATCATGGCAAGGGGAATGTGGCGTCCATGCTGGACGTCGTTGTGCTCGGCGCCACGGAGGTGGATGTGCGATTCAACGCGAATGTCGTGTCGCACAGTGACGGCAGGCTTTTGCACGGCATAGGCGGCTGGCAGAACTGCTTGTTTTCGAAATGCACGATTTTACCGATTCCGAGCTTCCGTGATCGCATCCCGGTGATCGTCGACAACGTCACCACGCTGTGCGGGCCTGGCGAACTCGTGGACGTTATCGTCACCGAACGGGGGATCGCGATCAATCCACTGCGTCAGGATCTCATCGACGCCACACGGAATTCGGGTTTGCCGATTCGTCCCATCGAAGCGATCAAAGCAGAAGTGGAATCCCTCTGCGGCGGCGCGCCCGACAAGCCCGTATTCATCGATAATTTCATCGCCGCGATCAAGTGGGTGGATGGCACCGTTATCGATATGGTCCGCCAGACATCGGCATGAGGGTTTCCTAGCGCATAGCCAAGCTCGTCACCCTGAGGGCCGCCGCGGTGTAAGCGTCCCTTGTTCCGAGAGCGTGGGTCGGCGGCGTCTCGAAGGTCGAAGATTCCTCCGGAAGTGATTGGCTCCGTATCGCACGAGGAGACTAGGTACGTACCTGATGTCATGAGCAGCTTCCAGCTACTGTCATCCTGAGTGTGCCCACCAGCGCTGCGCACCGGTCCATCTCATGGATGACATCAGGGTTTCCTAGCGCATAGCCAAGCTCGTCACCCTGAGTGAGCCAACCAGCGCTGCGCACCGGTCCAAATCATGGATGACG
>CAYJMN010000126.1:0-12438 GCA_964371045.1 uncultured Chromatiales bacterium
CCACCAGCTTTAGCTGTACTTCGAAGCCACCGCCTTTAGGCGGTGGTCGTTCACTACCTCAATCACCCTTGTTGCTCTCATATCCCTTGATTTTAATCGTCCAGCGTTGCCGGATAAACACAAACGTCCCACCGATAAGCGGGACGTTTGCGTTTTTCTGGAGCGGGAGACGGGATTCGAACCCGCGACATTCAGCTTGGGAAGCTGACACTCTACCAACTGAGTTACACCCGCAAGAGCACACCGAAATATAGAGAGGGAAGGGGTGCTTGTCAAGAGGGAAATTATCAATCAGGATCGACACGCGACATCAGTCAGGATCGACGATTCGTGTTCTCACGTCGGTGGAGCACAAGTCGTATGGAGAGATCGGGGGCACAAGAACTCCGCAATCGCCAATCTCTACAGTTGGGTCTGACGCGGCAGGGATGTAACTTAACGGATTCAATCACCATCGCACCTGGTTATGAGCAAGCCAACATTCCGGGAACGTCTTCGTTACAAGAGCGACCAGTTTTTTCAATCCGGGTTCACACTTCAGCTCGTGGTGTCAGGCATTGTCCTGATCGGTGTAATCACGGTGTTTTTTGTGATATCGGTACTGCTGGGAGTGCATCCCGGATCGGATTTCGATATCGAACCCGGGGCCCGCGATCCGTTTTGGCCGTCGACGCGATTCTGGTGGGTGTTGACGCATGTTCTGGAAAGCTACTGGATAGAACGCGCGACCCTGCCTCAGGTGCTTTCTCTTTTGATGACGCTGTTCAATTTGCTTGTCCTGGCAGCCCTGGTCGGTCTGTTCGGATCGCGTATTCAGCAGCGTCTGGAACAGGTGCGCCGGGGAACGTCGCGTGTGGTGGAGGCCGGACATATCGTCATTCTCGGGTGGAGCGGAAAGGCGCTGCCTATCATCAGGGAATTGAACCAAGGCCTGGAGCAAGGCGATCCGGTGTTCGTGATCCACACCCAGCGTCCGCTGGAAGAAATTGACGGGAAACTCAAGCGAGAATTCGGGAGGCGGCGTTTCCACTGGGTGATCCGCCAGGGATCGATGACGGATTTGAAGGATTTAGAACTCCTGAATATACAGGATGCGAGAACGGTCATCATTCTCTCGCAGGATGGCGATGCGCAGGTGATCAAAAGCATTATGGCGGTTGCTCACCTGGTGCGGCAAGATTCACGGCCCGAAACAGTGCCGCTGATCATTGCGGAAATCGGTCAGCGTTCCATGCTTCGACTTGCGTACGCCGCGGCGCATGACCTCTCCATCAGTATTGTTCAGCCCGCGGAGTATTTGAGCCGCATCATTCTGCAGACGGCCAGACAGCAAGGTCTGGTAAACGTGTACGACGAGTTGCTTTCGCACTTCGGGAACGAACTGCATTTCACGGAGCCGGGCGCTTTGGAGGGACGACCTTGGAGAGAGGTCCAATTCACGTTCCCTGACGCCATTCCTATTGGCATTATGCGCGGCGGCGTTCCGGTGCTTGCGCCCAGCGCATCGGAGAATCCGATCCTCAATGAATGCGACACGGTCGTGTGCATCGCACGGAACGAAGCCAATATGCGTTTCACGGACACGTCCGACATACCCGCACTGCCCTCCGCAGCCTCAGTCGATTCTCTCGTTCCTCAGCAACAGGTCCGGAATCTGTTGATCCTCGGATGGAATGACAAGGCCCAGCCGTTGCTGGAGGAGTATGCGCATTATGCCGAAACGCTGCATACGGGTTTCAACGCCACAATCGTCAGCCCCCTGATCCCTGAATGGATAAACATCGCCAATCTCGATGCCGGTGCCGAAGGGGCGCTCCGGATTGAGTTGCTGCGAGAGGATCCTCTCGCGGAGGGAGTACTTGATCGTGTCCAACCCCAGCGGTTCGACGCCGTGGTTGTGTTGGGTGAGCTGCACCGGCGCGATTCGGTCGAGGATGCGGATACAAAAGTCATCATGCTGCTTCTGCTGCTCCGCTCGATGCGTGAACAATCCGCCATAGGAACGCATCCCTTTCCCTTGCGGCAGCAAATCGTCGCCGAGATCCTCGATTCAGCCAATAAACAACTCGCCGAATCGACAGGCGCCATGCAGGATGTGATCATCAGCAACGATCTCATCAGTAAAATGATGGCGCAGATCTGTCGCGACCCACGGACGGAATTCGTAATGAGAGATTTCTTCGACGAGTCAGGAAAAGAAATCTATATGAAACCGGCATGCTGGTATGTCGCCGAGGGATGTGAGGTTTCGTTCGCTCAAATTCAACGCGCCGCCGTCGAGGCGGATGAGATTGCGATAGGAATCAGTGTCGCGAACGATGACAACATCTCGATTCAACTCAACCCTGAACCGTCGGTGCGTGTCATCGTCAATGCGGGTATTTCCGTCATCCTCATTTCGGAACATGAGGGGCGGCGTACACCGTCGTAACGCACGGGGCCATCCCAGTGAACAGCGCCGGCCGTCAGCCGACGAATTTATATCCGGACGTGTGAACGGTGATAATGTATCGAGGATGGGATGGCTCCAGCTCTACTTTTTTTCTGAGTGAAAGAATATAATTGTCCACGGTGCGTGTTGTCGGATAGTGTTCATAACCCCACACGTCGTCCAGGAGCATGTCCCGCGTAATGACCTCATTCTTATGCTGCATCATGTACACGAGGATGTCGAACTCGCGTGAGGACAGATCTATGGCAGTCCCATCGCGCCGCACTTCGCGGGTTCTCGTGTTCAGCCAGATTCCGTTCGCCTCGATCTCCTCAGGCGGATGAGTACCGGGAGCACGCCTGAGTAGCGCTTTTACCCGGGCGTGCAATTCACGAAGGGAAAACGGTTTCGTCATATAATCGTCCGCACCTAATTCCAGTCCGAGCACCTTATCCAGCTCCGTTCCCTTACTTGTCAGCATGAGAATCGGCGTCTGTATCCCGCACGTGCGTAGATCGCGGCAGATATCCTCACCGTTTTTCGATGGAAGCATGAGGTCAAGAACGAGGACGTCGGGCGGAGTGCGCTTTACCTTGCTGAAACCGCGCTCTCCATCGCTTTCCGACTCGACGTCGTAATGTACCTCGCGCAAACTCGTTTCGAGTCCTTCCCGTATCGCCGTATCGTCCTCGATGATGAATATCCGCTTCATACAACCTCCTGCATTGGCAAAATGAGGGAAAATGTCGTTCCACGTGCTGGAATGCTCTGAACATCGATTGCCCCGCCGTGCGCTATCATGATATGCTGAACGAGGGAAAGTCCGAGCCCAACCCCGCCCTGGCGCTGGATATGCAACTCAGGCGATCGGAAAAAAGGTTCGAACAACTGTGGCATGTCATCAGCCGAAATGCCGGCGCCAAAATCCTGTACACTGATGCGAGCGCCGAAGCGATCACGCTGGATACGGATGATTACCCTCCTGGCGTCTCCACTGTACTTGATCGCGTTTGACAGCACATTTATCAACGCTTCCTGGATAGCGGCAGGATCTACTGAAACACGGCAGGCCGAACAATGGAATTTCAGGTCGTATTCGCAATGACTTATATCGAACTGATACTGCATCACGGTCACCGCGTCACGCAAGATTTCGGTTAAATCCACCTCCTGCATATTGTATTGCCGGCGTCCCTGTTCAATGCGGGTGAAGTCCAGCACATTATCGATGAGTCTGGTCAGTCTTCGACATTCCCCGTCTATGACCGAAAGGAATTTCGATGTATCAGCATCGGAAGCTATTGGCGACATGGAGATCATCTCGGTGTACATGCGGATAGCAGTCAACGGGGTCTTCAGATCGTGACTCACCCCAGACACGAAGTGCGTTTTCATCCGGTTCAGTTCGCGAAGCCGGGTCGTTTCGTGAATCTCCATGGTCAGGCGCTCCTGGAGTTGTATTCTGTCGAGTTGCTTCACCGCCTGATCCGTGAGTTCAGTGATGATTTTCACATCCTCCACGCTGAACGGCGCCAACCCGGTCTTCCGGCCAAGGGCGAAGATCCCTGCAACGTTTCCATCGTCACCGCGCATGAGGGCGAGGAGCGCGAAACCCAGGCGCTTCGTCGCCGGAATATCGAGTCTCGGTACGTCCGCAACCGGCTCACAGAATCCACCGAGATCATACACCGGCACGATCAGATTCTGAATTCTGCTCGGATGAAGCGCGATGACCGCTCCTTGACGCTTATTGATACCGCGTCCGCGGGCGAGATGGAAGTACCCATCGGTAGTACGAAGAAACAAGGCTGCCCGCTCGATCCTCAAAAGGCTTCCAAGGTCATCGATGAGTACCGATGCTACACTGTCCGAATTCAAACTGTGCGCCATCGCATCCTGTAGCCGGGATTGCGATACGCGGAAATTATACTCGACATGGAACAGGTATTTGTCGATAGCACGCTGTGTGATGGCCCGGACGGGAATGACGGCGATAAGCAACATCGCTATTATAAGTGTCGAAGCTGTGATGAACGTCGCAGGAGCGGATCTTCCAATGCCGGCTGTGATGATATACATTGCCAGGAGGTAGACCATCAAGGCCGTATTGATGACAATAAAGGTTACTATCCCGCGACGTACCAGCACTTCGATATCGAAAAGTCTATACCGCACAATCCCGATGGCTAATCCGATGCAACTCATAACGAGGGCGAGTAGAATACCGCTTTCCGGAAAGGCGACTGTATCGAGTAACGCGTGAAACTCTATCGGAAGAATGTTACGAACAATGATCGAGGTTGGAATCTGCCAGAAGAATATGAACCAACCGACGCTGAAACCCACGCTGCTGAGCATCCATGTTAGTCGCCGCCGCTCAAGGCGGTCGCTAGTCCGTAGGAATGTCCTTAACACAATACCGATGGAGGAAAGTCCGAGGAGGCTCAGCATTCCTTTCGCGATCGAAAGCGTGAGGTAGTAGGGGATCGCATCCAGAAGGTTCTCTGATCCAAGTGCGCGTATCGCTGTAATCGTGCCTGCGACTGTAGCTATGACCGGGAGCGAGTACAGTGTCGGCAGGATAAGCCGGTGAAGAGACCGTTCAGGAACAGAGTAGCGCAAACTGAAGTCGACCAGCAGCACACCCGTCCACAGATACATAGAGGGGAACAGAAAACGCAGAAGGTAGCCGATGTCAGGGGATCCCGCCTTGTAGTACCCCGATGTCAAACAGACCAGACACGCCACGGCGATGGTCAAAGCATTGAACCGCACGACAACGTGATCATCCGGCCGACTCGACAGGACATAAATCCCGATCAGCAACAATGCCGCGGCTGCCAGCAGCTGTGCAATGATGTCGAATGGCGTGTAAAATGCTGTCAGTTGCTGCTGAATGCGACGTTGGCTCCCATCCCTCAATACTGTCAGGATGACGCGCTCTCCGATTCGCCTGCCATCGAGGACAAACTCGACATCGTAAAGCCGGTAGAGCCGCCGTCCATCAATGGCAAGAAGGTGGTCTCCTTGCTGCAGGTTCCCCTCGTTCCGCGAAATAGTAATCGCACCGTCGCGCATATGCGGCGTCAGAAGGCCACCGGTTCCGATTGTCGCTTTTTCCGCGCTTTGTTTCACTCCCGAGACGCAGAGAAATATCGCCGCGACCTCGAGGACTATGAAGAACGCTCTACGGAGTAACTGTCGAGGCATCACTGCCTCCAGGAATATAAGGTGAAGGATGACTAACAGATGTCAATATGCAATGGTACTTCGGAGAATCGTAAAATACAATGTTGCGCTGCGCTAACAGCACCGGTCTATTTCATGGATGACATCCGGTTTTATTATCCGCGTTAATCAACTTCGTCATCCTGAGGAACCCACCAGCGCTGCGTATCGGTCCTTCTCGTAGATGCCATGATATCTTATCCTTGTAACCGCCACACATGCATTCGAATGTGTGAAAAAAACACTGAATAAAACCTCTTCCTCCCCCTCTCCGCAGCGGCGAAAAGATCCGACCTCGGAAGCAGGGGGCCGGGGGGAGAGGCCGCGTAAAGATCCGACCTCGGAAGCGGAGAGGGGGCCGGGGGAGAGGCCGCGTAAAGCCGCGTAAAGATCCGACCTCGGAAGCGAGAGAGGTCATTCCTCTTCCTCCCCCTCTCCGCAGCGGCGAAAAGATCCGACCTCGGAAGCGGAGAGGGGGCCGGGGGGGAGAGGTCAACGCGCTTTAAGTATTCGTGCTGTAAACATGCTGCCATCGCCGGTGCGTGCTATCACGAAATAGATCCCGGGCAAGAGGGCATCGGCCTGGAACGCCTTTGTCACCGGTCCGGCCATATATCGGCCCTCACCGAGGGTGGCGACCCTCCTGCCGAGCACGTCGATAACGAACAATGCGAGATCGGTTTCATCCGCGAGCGACACGGTGATGACGACTCCGCTTGAGAACGGATTGGGTGTGGCCACGATAGCCATCGTCGCCGGTCTCGCTTCGAAGGCATCGTGCTTCGGTACGAAAACCGCGCGGACGCGACCTGGCAGAGCTGCGGGGCTGACGGTACCGATCGTCGCGATATAATTTGTCATTATCTCGAATTCTGTATACGTGGTGTTTGTCTCGTTGCTGAACGGAATGCCAAGCTTCGTGAGAAACAGCGGCACGATTTCATTGCACGCGATCGTGTAGGTTTTGGCGGGATCGAGCGGTGCTCCGTCGATGAGAACAGATTTCACCCGGTTTCCCGGTGCGGCAGTGGGATCGTAGGTATAGGACATGGAAGAAGATACCTGCATCAGCATCTCGTCATTCGCCAGATCCGCCAGCGTCGCCTCGAGACCAGCGAGAAACGCACCGCCGTCAATTTCCAACGTGACGACGAAATAGCCCAGGGTGTTGACCGTGTTGAATCCGTAGCCGTTCATGCGGTAGATGTCGACCGGAAGGATCGGGCCCGGATACAAAGGCTGCGCGGTGGACCCGCCGGCCTGCACGGCGATGTCCGCGCCTGTTGCCGTCATGTACGCGTCGGCCACAAGATTACCGACATGCGTGTCATGATTGCCGGGCAGGTTCAGACCGAATGCCTCCTCGCTGAGCATGCCAGTGCAAAATGCTACCGGTTGGCTGAAGAGTCCGGCAAGACCGGGATATGCTTCAATCTGGTTCGCGATGCCGTCCACCATAGTTTTGATCGTAGGATCTTCCGGTACGCTGCTGTCGAGATCGATCAGCTGATAGTTGAGCACACTTACGATTCCCTTGTGGATTTTCATGTGCAGTTTGCCTATCTGCCTGTTGCGGCCGGCAGTCTGCACAATGGTGACCGGATGCCCGTTCGGATCCTGAATGACGAGGGGTTGCGCAAGCGGCCAGTGATCATGCCCGCCGACGATGACGTCGATGCCGGGGATGGTGCTTGCGATTACCTGATCGAGTACAACGCCCATGTGGGACAGACAGATGACGATGTCGCAGCCCTGACCGCGGAGATCCGCAACCTGCGCTCCGATCAGATTCATGAGGGCGGTTGGATCGGTGTAGCCGATAACTTCCACGGGAGAAGGCTGCGAGAATACCATCGTGACGGGCGTGGTGAGTCCGAAGATGCCGACCCTGAAACCCGGATACTGCTTGATGGTCGTGGGCTGAATGTACTGGGATAATGAAGGGTATGCGGTCAGGTCGAGGTTTGCCGAGAGCAAGGGGAATGCGGGTGTGGGCCCCAGCGTATTCGTCAGGGCTTGCTCGAGATAATACGGGGTGAGATCGAACTCGTGATTTCCCACGGCCATGGCGTCGAGACCCAATGCAGCCAGCAGGGAGAACTCAGGCGGCTGATCGTATAGCAGGCTGTGCATGGGATCGCCGATGCACACGTCGCCCGCGTGCAGAGTCAGAACGGGCTGGTCCTCCAGCCTTTCGCGATTGATGATGGTCGCGACCCTGGCGAGTCCGCCGACGGTACCCTGATTCAGCATATCGCGCGGTCCCCCGTGGACGAGGTTGCTGTGGGAGTCGTTGAGATGCAGTACGGTGAGATGATGGGCCTGCTGCGCGAATGTCCCGGTGTTGATGGACAGGAGCAGCCCGAGAACAACAGCGAGGAAGGAACGAATCATGATATGCCTCCAATACTGAATGATGGAATGTCTACCACGAAATTCGCGGTTCCGGATATCGGGACTGTCACGGATTTGTCATCATCCAGTCAATCTCTGCCATGGATCAAATGATTTGTTAATCCTGAAGCCGTGAGGCAGATTGGGATGAAGAGTACTTCACACGAAGGAGACATGCATGAATACCCTTATCGACCCCGAGAAGCTGCTGGGAATGATCAACGCCTACCGGCAGTGCCGCGCAATTCTGACCGCCGCAGAGCTTGGCGTATGGCGTATGCTTGATGACGGACCGCAAACTTCCGCCATCCTCGCAGAGAGGCTCGGCACCGATTCGCGGGCGACGGATCGACTTCTGAACGCCCTCTGCTCCCTCGATCTTTTGGAAAAAGCAGAGGGACGGTTTTCGCATTCGGAAACATCGGCCCGTTTTCTTACTCCATCTTCGGAAGAGTATTTCCACAACCTGGGGCATAGTGTGAACCTCTGGGAACATTGGAGTCACCTGACCGAAGCCGTACGTCTGGGCACCGCACCGGTGCATACAGCTGTCCGGGAACGCGGTGAGAAATGGCTCGAAAACTTTATCGCAGCCATGCATCATCGCGCAAGAATCCAGGCTCCCGAAGACGTAAATCTCATCGATCTTCACGATGCGGGGAGTGTCCTCGACCTTGGCGGCGGTTCCGGAGCATACGCGATGGCCATGGTCCGGGTCAAGCAGGATTTGCGGGCTGTCGTGTTCGATCTTCCGGAAGTTATTCCAATCACACGGCGGTATATCGAGCAGGCCGGCTTGCCGCACAGAATCGACACGATGGCAGGGGATTACACTGCGGACAGCATCGGAACCGGGTACGACGTGGTGTTTCTCTCCGCCATCGTCCACAGCAATACACCGTCGGAGAACGCCGCGCTGCTTCGCAAATGCGCCGATGCGCTCAATCCTGGTGGACAGTTGATCGTGCAGGATTTCATCGTCGATGAAGATCGGATCCATCCGGCGTCGGCGGCGATGTTCGCCTTGAACATGCTCGTGGCTACGGCGGCGGGAGAGACCTATACGGAAATGGAAGTTGCTGATTGGATGCTCCGGGCAGGTCTCGAGGATATTGACCGTCGAGACACGAAATTCGCGGCGACACAGATCCGCGGAAGAAAACCGATATTGTTATCCTGAAGTGAATCCGTCGCAGGATTGGCCTGCCGGTTGGTAATCGCTCCCTGCTTGGGTAACTTTCCTGTTCTACAGCGGGATTCTCTCGCCTCATTCATTTCGGGAAAGCACGCAGGAGTCACTGGTAGCATGACCAATTGTATCGGAATTCGAAAAGAAACAAAGGACAGCACGCAGCGGAGGGTCCCTCTCACGCCTGATCACGTCGCTCACCTCATCCATGACGATGGGCTGAGGGTACTTGTCGAAGCAATGGAGCGCCGCGTTTTCGCCGACGCGGGATACCTGGCCGCAGGCGCCGAGCTGACAAGTGACTTCCGCGATGCCAACATCGTGTTCGGTGTGAAGGAGATCTCTCCGCAATACATGCTTGACAACATGGCCTATGTGTTTTTTTCACATACGGTCAAGGGACAGGCGTACAATATGCCGATGTTGAAATACATCCTCGACCATGGTATCACGCTACTCGACTACGAATTGATAAAAGACTCAGAGGGACGCCGACTGGTGTTTTTCGGTAATTTCGCCGGCTTGGCGGGTATCGTCGACTCGCTGTGGGCGATGGGACGACGGCTTCTGGCGGAGGGCATGGATACACCATTCGCCCGGGTAAAGTATGCCACGGAATATGGTTTGCTTGAAAGGGCTGAAACCGCACTTCGCGAGGTTGGGGAGGAAATCCGAAAGGTGGGCCTCCCTGATGAGCTTGTGCCTTTCATCACGGGATTCACCGGGTATGGCAACGTATCTCGAGGAGCGCAGCATCTGTACGATCAGCTCCCCACTGAACGAATCGAAGCCGCCGGGCTTGAAGCATTTATGGCCCGCGGTGAATTTTCGAACAAGGTGTGCTACAACGTCGAGTTTCGCGAAGAAGACATGTTCGAATCCATTCAGGACGGAGCACCTTTTGTCCTGCAGGAATTTTACGAACACCCTGAACTCTATCGTTCGAAATTCGAGCGGTATCTGCCTCATCTTTCCATGATGATCAACGGCATTTACTGGGAAACGCGCTATCCGCGACTGCTGACGAAGGAATATGCCAGGACCCTCTGGAGTGGAGGTCAACCGCCCCGACTGCGCGTGATCGGGGACATAACCTGCGATATAGACGGATCAGTCCAGCTCAATGTAAAGGATACCAGCTCGGACAATCCTGTGTACGTGCACGAACCTCTCAACGGAAACATTATCGACGGATGGGAAGGCGATGGCCCTGTGATTCTGGCGGTGGACAAGCTTCCCACGGAATTTCCGCGCGAAGCGTCGGAGGCCTTTGGCGCATCGTTGCGTCCGCACGTACCCGCCCTCGCGGCCGCGGATTTAGCGACATCCTTCGAGAAACTCCTGCTCCCGCCTGAGCTGAAAAACGCGATTATTGTCCATCGAGGCTCGCTGGTCGAGCGTTTCCGCTACCTTGAAGATCCGCTCGCGCTGCACGCCTGACAGCATCCCGTTACATCCGAAATGAAAAGAGGGACATCGTTGCGATGTCCCTCTTGCGTAACACGTCCGGGCCAATGCTAGATGGTGCGTTTGCGTTCCACCAGGCGGATATTCATGCTTTCCAATTCATCGAGCACCGGGTTGTAGATTTCCGGCAATACGGGGATCACAACGCCGGTTAGCGAAATTTCGCCTTTCAGTATCATCTTTGTTGCGATTGCCGCGGGAAGACTGACGGTGCGCGCCATGGAACTGTCGCCATTGGGTATGCCCGTATCGACCATGGTCGAGGTAAGCATTTCGCGGCGCCCATCCGGGTATTCCGCAATGAACTCATGGTGTTGCGCGAGCAGATCAACCTCACCCGGGGCATAGACGAGTGTTTTTTCCATTACACTGGCGAACATGTCAAACACCGACGCGACGCCAATGGGCAGCAAGTTTTCGCCGAACAACCCGAGCCATTCCAGTTTTTTGATCGCGACGGAATACGGCGCGATACCGAGGAAGGTCGCGATATCGGCGACCAGGTCGTCTCCGTTGCTGTCGACGAGCGCAGCGAGAACCTGACGCGGCGATGTTGTTCCGAAATCGAAGCTCCGTTCCTGATCGAAGAGCCCGAGTTTCTTGAAATAATTCCAGGACTCGCAATGACTGATGTTGCGCAGCGTCCCTCTGTACATACTGTCGATTCCTTGCACGCCGTAGAGATCGATGTAGGGCAGGGAATCCCGGTTCACATACGCTTCGAAGGTTCCGCAGTCGGGTACATCCAGGAGCCAGTAATGTTCGAAGAGTTGTTCGGGAGAGACTTCCACAACGGCGCCGTTCTTCAGATATCGGCCGCTGTTTTTCGCCGCCAGCATCACGCCGACCGGGCTCCAGGAAAATTTATAGCCCCATGGTGTATTGTTGTTTTGCAGGGCCGGCAAACCGCCGCAATACGAATAGAAACTGACGATCTTGCCGCCTTCGGCTTTAACACTGTTGATGACGCGCATGGCCGCCATATGATCGATTCCGGGATCGACGCCGATTTCATTGAGAAAAATCAGTCCTTTTTCGCGTACCTGCTGGTCCAAGGCCTGCATTTCGGGCTTGACGTACGAGGTCGTCACCAGGTTCCTGCCATACTCGACGCAAAGATTCGCGACCGTGAGGTGGTGGATCCATGGGAGCAGACTGATGACGATATCGGCTTTGGAAATCAGTTCGCGGAGCGCGGCTTCATCGCCGACGTCCACTTTGCATGTAATACCGCGCGGATGTCCGGCTATTAATTGTTCCGCTTTGCTGACGGTGCGGGTTGCGACAGTGATCTGGAATTCGGGTTCGTCGAGGAGGTAACGTACCAGCGGACGCGCCACGAGACCTGCGCCCAGCACGAGGACCTGTTTCATTTGAAACTCCTTGTTTCTCGATAGAGAAGGAAAAAATTGATGGGTATGAGTATGCGTAAGTTCAATGAGCGGTTGTAAGTGGGTCGGCTCAGGTATCCAGCCGGATAGAATCCTCATGCAATATACCTCGCCCCATTCGTGAAAAAAAACACGGATCACGTTCATGGGTGACATGTGGTTATAGCGACGCCTGGGACGTCGTCACACTGACTGAGCCCACCGGCACCGCGCCCCGGTCCATTTCTTGGATGACATCTGGTTTTCTTACGCGCGTTATCAAGCTCGTCATCCTGAGTGAGCCCACCAGCGCCGCGCACCGGTCCATTTCGTGGATGACATTCCCTAAATCCGCGTTA
>CAYJMN010000127.1:0-12334 GCA_964371045.1 uncultured Chromatiales bacterium
GCTCTTAGCTCTTAGCTCTTGGCTCTTGGCTCTTGGCTCTTGGCTCTCAGCTCTTGGCTCTATGCTCTTCGCTCTTCGCTCTCCGCTCCGGGTCCATTGCCCCCGCCAGGGATTCTGCCTATCTTTCACATTTGTCGTTGTTCAAAGACGAACAAAGGGTGTAACCGATGTCGACGCCACTGATGCTGCAGTTCAGGCGGATCAAGGATGAGTATCCCGATGCCATTCTGTTGTTCCGCATGGGAGACTTTTTCGAGACCTTCGAGGACGATGCGGTTACGACATCGAAGGTGCTCGGCATCACGCTGACCAAGCGCTCGAACGGCGCCGCGGCCGATATTCCTCTGGCGGGTTTTCCGCATCATGCGCTCGACGCATACCTGCCGAAGCTCGTGCGCGCCGGTTACAAGGTGGCCGTATGCGAACAACTCGAAGATCCGAAGTTCGCGAAGGGGATCGTCAAACGCGACGTCGTGGAAGTGGTGACGCCGGGTGTGGTATTCACGGACAAGCTTCTCGATCACAAGCACTACAATTTCCTGGCTTCCATCGCGTTCCGCGACGGCATGGCCGGGGTGTCCTTCGTGGACGCATCGACCGGAGATTTTTTCACAACCGAGATGTCGGAGCATTCGCTTCCCGATCAGATCGAGACGATTGGTCCGAGCGAAGTCCTGATCGCGAAGAAGGACTGGGAGCATTTCCAGGATCTGATGGTCCGCACGCCGTTGCGCGTACCGGCGACCAAGCTCGACGACTGGCTGTACACGCGCGACGTGGCCTACGAGCTGCTGGTGACGCATTTCAAGACGCAAACGCTCAAGGGATTCGGGATTGAGACGCTGAACGCCGGAGTGATTGCCGCAGGCGCCGCGCTGCATTACCTCAAGGAAACCCAGAAAGCGCATCTCGTGCACCTGCACGGTATCCGCCATTATCTCGTGGATGAGTACATCACCCTCGACGCCTCGACGCGGCGCAATCTCGAAATCGTGACGGCTATCGGCGCGAGCGGTGAGGACGGGACGCTGATTTCCATTCTCGACAAGACCGCGACCTCGATGGGTGGGCGGCTGTTCAAATACTGGATCACTCATCCGTTGCGGCGCCTGGACGCGATTCAGCAGCGCCTTGCCGCGGTGAAGGAACTTGTCGATGCCCACGACGCGCGAGACACCGCACGGGTGATTCTGGGCGAGATGGTGGATTTCGACAGACTCACCGGACGCATCTGTACAGGCCGTGCGGTGCCCAGGGAGATGGTGGCGCTGCGCAACAGTCTGCGGCGCCTTCCCCTGCTGCGCTCCACTCTTGAATCCCTCGACTCTCCGTACCTGCGTTCACTGCATGCGCAAATCGAACCGTTGGAGGATGTGGCGCGGCTCATCGACGCCACACTGGTGGACGATCCTCCCCTTTCCCTCGCGGATGGCGGAGCGATCCGGCCCGGCTTCCATCCGGAGCTGGATGAGATCCGCGACATCGCCTTGCACGGCAAAGAGTGGATGCGCAATTACCAGGAAACGCTGCGCAGGGAAACGGGCATCGGTTCGCTGAAGCTGGAGTACAACCGCGCGTTCGGCTATTACATCAACGTGTCGAATTCGAATCTGGACAAGGTTCCGGATACATTTATCCGCAGACAGACGCTGACCAGCGCGGAGCGCTACATCACGCCGGAGCTGAAGGAATACGAGGACAAGGTCCTCAACGCGAAGGAACAGATCGTGCTGCTCGAGACGGAGCTTTTCAACGAACTCCGCATGGCGACAGCCGCGGCGGCCGATCGCATACAGGTCATTTCGCGGGCCGTCGCGGTGTTCGACTGCCTCGCCTCCCTGGCTACCGCCGCAATAGACTACGGATACGCGTGTCCATCGGTGAACGACGGCGACACGATCTCCATCACAGGTGGGCGGCATCCGGTAGTCGAACGTCTGCTCCCGGCAGGCGACCGCTACGTAGCCAACGATGTATTGCTCGACACCGAGGAGCAGATCCTCATCATCACCGGTCCCAACATGAGCGGCAAGAGCACCTATCTGCGACAAACCGGATTGATCGTGCTGCTGGCGCAGATCGGCAGCTACGTACCCGCGACCGCGGCGTCGATCGGCGTCGTCGACAGGATTTTCACGCGCGTTGGAGCGTCGGACAATATCGCGGCGGGCGAGAGCACGTTTCTCGTGGAGATGCACGAAGCCGCGAACATCCTCAACAACGCCACGCCGAAGAGTCTTGTGCTGCTTGATGAGATCGGCCGCGGTACGTCCACCTTCGACGGCATTTCCATCGCCTGGGCAATCACCGAGTACTTGCACGATCATCCCGAGTGCCGCGCGAAGACAATGTTCGCCACGCATTATCACGAACTGAATGAAATGGCGGATATTTTTCCGCGCATACGCAATTACAAAGTGGAAGTGCGTGAATACCGGGATAAAGTGATTTTTCTCCGTAACGTCTCACGCGGCACCGCGGATCATAGCTACGGCATCCAGGTGGCACAGATGGCGGGGCTGCCCGACACCGTCATCTCCAGAGCGCGCGAGGTGCTGCATTCGCTGGAAGGGCAGGATCTGACCGTCCTTGCAGGGAAAAGCGAAGAGGAGGTCCGTGCACGTGGCCTCGCGAAACGAACGCCCTTTCAAATCAACCTGTTCGAAGCCGGGGACGTGGAGCTGAAAGACCGCCTGCGGGCCATCGACATCAATTCGCTTTCGCCTGTCGAGGCCTGGAAGTTCCTGGAGGAATTGAAGAAGTTGGCTGAAGGAAAAGCGTGACGATGGACGATGTACCGGACAGGATGCACGCGGATAGTACAGTTGTGTTCATTACGTCTCTCGCGGCCAAACTGAGGATATACTGAACGCGGAGAGCGCGAAGAATATGTATCCGCTCGAATCACGATATTCAGCGATGCCTGCATGGAAGTGATCCGATGTTTCGAAATGTTCGATTCATCGGGGGAAGCCGGGACGACAAAGAGATTGTGCGAGCGGATAGACAAATCAACAAATCGAAAATCCGCCGCTCAATACTCACGCATTCGCATACCTTTTTTCCATCACCACATCGCCATTTTTAATGACCGTGTTGAGATGATTCACGCCATAATGATAGATGATGCGTTGCCACGCAGGGACGTCGAAGATTAGCAGATCCGCCTGTTTGCCGACTTCGATGCTTCCGAGCCGGTCGGATCTGTCCAGCGCGGCGGCAGCGTTGATCGTCACCGCGCTCATCACCTCTTCCATGGTCATGCGCATCTGCAGGGAGGCGAGACTCATCATGAGCTGAATATTCTCACTCATGCAGGAACCTGGATTCATGTCCGTGGCGATGGCGACGGGCAGTCCCGCATCGATCAGGCGCCGCGCGTCCGGCATGGGTTCGCCCAGGAACAGCGACACACCCGGCAGCAACGTCGCGATGGTCCCGGCTTGCTTCAGACGCTCGATACCATCGGCACTGATGTGATCAAGATGATCGGCGGAAGCGGCCTTCATATCGGCGGCGAGTTCAGCACCGTTGCCCGCCGTAATCTGATCGGCATGGACGCGTACCTGCAATCCCAACGCACGGGCGCGCTCCAAAATCGCGCGCGCTTCATCTAGCGTGAACGCACCGTGCTCCACGAACACGTCGCAATACTCCGCCAGCTTTCGCTCCGCGACCTCAGGCAGCATGCGCTCGAGTACAAGCCGCACGTACTCCTCGCGACAATCGCTGTAATCGAACGGAATCGTATGCGCGCCCAGAAACGTGGGAACGATATCCACCACATGCAGGTCTTTCAACTCGTTGATCACTTCAAGCATTTTCAATTCGTTTTCGTAATCGAGCCCGTATCCGCTCTTGATCTCGACGGTGGTGCTGCCGAAACCGAGGCAGCTGTCCAGCCTGTGCAGGGCGTATTCGGTGAGTTCGATCTTGCTTGCCGCCCGCGTGGCCTTCACGGTGGTGTTGATCCCTCCTCCAGAAGCCGCGATCTCCGCATACGTGGCTCCGGCGATGCGGCGGGCGAATTCCTGCTCGCGCGCGCCGGCGAACACCAGATGCGTATGGCTGTCGATGAATCCCGGAAGCACGGTCTTTCCGTAGGCGTCGATCGTGCGCTCCGCGTCGGCGATATCGATGTCGTCGGACCTCCCCACAAATACGATGCGGCCATCCTTTATGGCGACGGCGCCATCCTCTACCAGACCGATGTCGCGCATCTCGTCTCCGCATTTGCGCAAGGCACCGCCGGTGGCCACAGTGACGATCTGGCTCGCATTGTATAGAATCAGATCCATCATCGCGTCATTTCCTGATGCTGATGTGCAATTCCTTGAGCTGTTCCTCCGACACGAGCGAGGGCGAGCTGTCCATAAGAGACAGCGCGCTGTTCGTTTTCGGAAACGCCACCACGTCGCGGATGCTGCCGAGCCCGGCAAGTATCGTCACGATGCGATCGAGACCCAACGCGACGCCTCCGTGGGGCGGAGCGCCGTAGCGGAAGGCATTGATAAGGAAGCCGAATTTCTCATTGATCTCTTCGTCGGAAAACCCCAGGATGGAAAAAATCTTCGCCTGCAACGCGCTGTCGTGTATGCGGATGCTGCCGCTGCCGACTTCGTTGCCGTTCCACACCAGATCGTAGCAATCCGCGCGGGCGGCTGTGGGATCCGTATCGAGGAGCGGAATATCCGCTGCCTTCGGCGATGTGAATGCGTGATGCTCCGCATAGTAACGCTGCGTTTCATCATCCCATTGAAAAAGAGGAAAGTCCGTCACCCACAGGAGCTTGTGCGCAGTGGGATCGATGAGCCCGAGTTCGCGTCCCAGCTCCAGTCGCAGCGTACCCATGGCGAGCAGCGCGGCGCGGCGCTTCGCGTCCGCGAGAATGATAATGAGATCGCCCTCCTCCGCCTTCATCGCGTCGATGAGTGCTGTTTGCACATCTTCGGAGAGGAACTTCGCCGCGGGCCCCTGCAACGCGCCGTCGGTGAGCTTGAGCCACACCAGACCGCCCATGCCGAGCGTTTTCGCGCGTTCCGTCAGTTCGTCCAGCTTCTTTCTGCTGAAATCCGCGGCGGCGCCTTGCACCGTGAGGCCGGTCACGATTCCACCCTGTTCGAGCGCCCCGCTGAATACCTTGAACTCGCTTGCGCGCACGATCTCGTCCAGCGTCACCATCTCCATGCCAAAACGCAGATCCGGCTTGTCCGATCCGTAACGCTCCAGGGCTTCGAAGTAATCCATCAGGGGAATCGGCAATGCGAGATCCACATTCAGCGTCTCTTTCAACACGCGCTGGACCAGTCCCTCGATGACGCGATAGATGTCGTCCGCGGTGATGAAGGACATTTCCACATCGATTTGCGTGAATTCGGGCTGACGATCGGCGCGGAGATCCTCGTCGCGGAAGCACTTCACGATCTGCACATAGCGATCCAGTCCGGCGACCATGAGCAGTTGCTTGTACTGCTGCGGCGATTGCGGCAGAGCAAAAAAACGTCCCGGATGCACGCGGCTTGGAACGAGATAATCGCGCGCTCCTTCGGGTGTGCTTTTCATCAGTACGGGAGTCTCCACCTCCAGAAAACCATGTTTGTCGAAGTAACGGTGGACCACCTGATACACGCGATGACGAAGCACCAGATTTTTCAACAGCACCGGACGCCGCAGATCCAGATAACGATACTTCAGGCGCAGGTCTTCGTTCGCATCCACGTCGTCCCTGATTTCGAACGGCGTGATTTCGGCTGCGTTGAGGATCTCGAAACTGTCGACGATCACCTCTACCTCCCCTGTCGGCATCGAGGTATTCGTCATGCCATCCGGTCGATGCCTCACCGTGCCGGTGATCGACAGCACGAATTCGGAGCGCAGGTCTATCGCTTGTTCATGGACTTCGGCATTGTGTTGCGGCGCGAACACCACCTGCGTCACACCATAGCGGTCGCGCAGATCGATAAAAATCATTCCGCCCAGGTTCCGCCTCACATTCACCCAGCCATTCAGTGTAACGATGCCGCCGATATCGCTCGCGCGCAGGTCTCCGCAGGTATGAGTTCGCTTCGTAAAGATCATGTTGTTTTCCAAAGTTCATTCTAACGCAGTTTATAAATATACCCATTCGTCGGGCTCTGGAGAAATCCCCCTCGTGCAACCCGGGCGCCTCACCCGGAAGCTGCCGCGCCACAGCGTTCGCCGTCATTTGACAATGCGCCCGGTCCAGCCTACATTGGAATCGATAATAAAGATCGCTTTCTGCGTTGAATCAGACGTACACTCGCCATACAACGCCGAGGCGCACCTCCGAATCCGCCCGACACCACACAGGAGAGTCATGATGAAATCCATGCTGCTCGCGGCGATCTTCGCCCTTCTGGCCGTATCACCTGTGCTGACAGCGCAGGAGATAAGCGCTTCACATCTCAAGACGGCCGCCGAACTACTCGAAGCTATGCAGTTGAAGGAAAGCACGCTCGAATCGATTGACGTCAGCATCGAAGCAATGATCAGACAAATGCCGCAGCTGGCGGAGGTGAAGGATGTTATCCGCACATTCATGCGTAAATACCTGACTTGGGAGACGCTGTCGGAACACTACTCCAGATTCTATGCGGAAGCATTTACCGAGCAGGAGTTGCGTGAGATAACTGCCTTCTACCGCACGGAAACCGGCCGGAAAGCCGCAAGGCTCACTCCCACCCTGCTGAACAAGGGTATGATGCTTGGGCAGGAGTTGGTGCAGGAGCACATGCCGGAGCTTCAGCAGTTGATTCAGGAGAATATGCAACCGGGAGACGACCTGGAATAACGCGCGACCGCCATTCCAGCCGGGAGTGAAGGAACCGGTGCCACCACATCCGCAAGCCCATCGCCTTATGCGTCGCGCGATGCGATTCGAAGTCTATTTCCGTTGCGAAATGAACACAACGCCGCGATGCCGGAAATCTTCATCCTCGCCCTGTGCCTGACAATCGCATCAAGTACCCGTATCTTCAATGTATCTACTTTGACGAGGTATACATGGAAACACGCGTCCAAAAATGGGGTAACAGCCTTGCGCTGCACATCCCGAATCTTGTTTACAAAGAAGCAGGTTTGAAATACAATTCCCGCGTACGCGTCACATTGAAGGACAGGCAGATTATCATCGAAGCGGTAGCACAGGATACGCTGAGCCTGGAGGATATGCTGGACGAAATAACCGACGAAAACCTCCATTGAGAAACTGATAGCACCGGACCAGTTGGTGCCGAGATATGGTAGACCCGAAGCCGTACGTTCCGCGTCGTGGAGACCTCGTGTGGATTTCCATCAATCCACAGGAAGGGCACGAACAAACCGGGCGGCGACCCGCTGTTGTTATTACTCCTGAACGGTACAACCACCACGTCGGTTTGGCATTATGTTGTCCGCTAACCAGTCAGATTAAGGGATATCCATTCGAAGTCCTGATTCCTGAGCATTCCGGTGCCGAAGGTGTGGTGCTCGCTGATCAGGTTAAGAGCTTCGACTGGCGAACCAGGAATGCACAATTCATCAGCGCACTGCCAGATGAAACGATCCACGCAATCCTACAGCGCGTAGGCGTCCTGCTGGCTGAATAACCTCGCCGTTCAAACGGTGGCCAGATGCAGGTAACAGCACTTAAAGTCTGCCTCCGCGACTCTGCGCTAACAAAGATCCACACAACCTGACGATCTGCAGCAACACAAGCCCTCGTAGATTATGACCACCGAGGGTACGGAGAGCTATTTAGAGTTCTTAGTTTCCTGGGATTTAATCGTATCGATGGCATTGCATCAACGTGCGCTGTCAACTTCGACCTACCTTTCGAGATGCACCCTCATAATTTCTCTCTGCGCTCTCGGTGCCCTCTGCGATCTCTGCGATAAAAGGAGATCCGCACAATCTGGCCCATCCTCGATATCTGGTCCGCCAGGCTGTCGTTCTTGCTGTTTACGCCACGGCAGGGAGAGGCAAAAATGCATCCATGCACATTTTCATGCACGTGCCTATTCAGCACAAATGGTGCATGTTATGCTCTATTGCGTGTTGGTGGAAGTCGATTCCTGCATGTGAACGGCAATATCGCATATTGGCACAGTTGTTGCTCACTTATTGTTACTCGACCATAATATTCCCGACAACGGGAACAGAACAGGAGAATACCATGAACAGGCTGTATGCAATAATCATCGTAGCGTTGATGTTGGTTATCGTTAACCAGGACGCTGCGTTCGCCCGCAAAGAATTCAATCCGAATAACGGCATATTGGTCGTTGTCTGGAAATATAACGGTGTCGCTACTCTCTCAACCGCCGACGCAACCGGATACTACACAACCACCGCCGAAGGAAAACTCTGGCGTGCATTCCCTGCCGGCAGCAAGAATACTCTCATTGGAGATGGCCGCCTTCCTGAAGGCATCTATCAGCTCACCGTCGAACGCAATGAGGAGCATGCGATCAGCCTGACCTTCGTGTTTGAAACACTGCCTAACATATACGAGCGCTATACTCTCGCCGGGCGCACACTCGATCGCAATGCTTTTCCGTTCGATCCCGAGTTCCTCGCGGAAATTCACAGCGCCGTCGATGCAGTCGCGGATGATGACAAGACACAGATCACGCTCATCGTCCTGCCAGGCATCATTCCGGAATCCATGCGCGACGACCTCAAACGTGCGCGCAACGTAAAGGACTACTGTTCGCTCGATGCCCTTGATCATTCTGTGCGACGCTGGGCGCCACTGGATAGCTGGATTAGCGCCACCGGCCGCGTTCCGGAACATACGAGCTTCGATCGCAATGGCGTCTTCGTCATCGAGGACGTCGTTCCGAAATCCTCAGCGCCCACCGTTTCGATGCGCTGACCGATTGTAAGGGAGCAAACAAAGGCGGGCTTACACCCGCCTTTGTTTTTTATATACAAATTCCCACTGACGCTATTAATGCAGAATGACGAAGGATTTGAATATACTACCGGAGTGTATGGATAATCGTGCAAGATACAGGCCCGGAAGAAGCCTCGAGGCATCCAGTGAATATTCGTATTCCCCGGCAGTCATCCAGCTGCGCACGAATACCTCTCCGCGACGACCCAATTCATCGAACAGACTCAACTCCACCCAGCCCTCATCGGCGACAGTTATGAAAAATGTCGCCATGTCCTTCACCGGATGAGGCGAGACAAGGATCGCGTCGATACCGGGGACAGGGAGGCTATTGAGACTGGTTTGTGTGCTAACCCGGAACATGCGTGCTTCACTCCATTCGCCTTTACCCGCAGGATTCTCCGCACGTACCCTCCACCAGATGCTCGAACCTGCTTGCATCCCCGAAAATACATGTGTCGTGTCCCAATGCACAGTGTCGCTCCTCACATCCGCACTGAATAGCGAATCCTCCGCGCGTTCGACGTTGTATGCCGACGCCCCTGCCACCGGCGTCCACGTTACCCTACAATCAGTCACAGGCAGTGATGCGTAATGCGGCGGCGATGTCAGTATCGGTTCGCCAAGAACCGCCAGCCTGTCCGTTGCGACAACTATCTCGTCCACCCACATCGTTTGCTCAACCGGAGAACCGTCGCCAATGTATGGTGCGATGAGAAACTGGTTGAATTGCATGGATGGATGCCGCCCGGTGCGTAACATCACTCCGGGAGCATCGACGATCAGTTCGCCATCGACCCACATGCGGATCACGCCGTCAGCCACGCCTTTCCCGTCTACGATGCGGTTGAGCGAGAATTGCGCCTCTACGAAACGCCAGGCATTCTTGTATAGTGGACCAGGCGTATCCGAAAAGATAACAGAGGCGGACTTCCACGCTTTCCCGTTGCGGTGTGTGCTTCCGCTAAGGTAGCAATCGCCCGCGGGCCATGCATCGCTGCTGCCGTTGCAGCCTGCCACCGCGCGATCCTCCGTCACATTCGTCAGGTCTCGGCCGATATTCGATTCATCGATATTGAGCGCATCCTGCATCGACAAAAGCGGACGTCCTTCGTTGTGCTCGATGTACGTCGTCAGATGCGTAGCGGCGGGACCTATCCACTTGTCGTCGACATTCGTTACAAAATGAAATTCGTGCGGATGATACGGCCTGTTCGAGCCCTCCCAATTGGCGCTGTATTTCACCCAGTAACTCAGGTACACGTTTGGCGACGGTGTGAATAACCGCCGTACACCTCCACCGCTTGTCGGTGTGGCGGAACCCTTAAGAAAACGGTATTCAAGAGCGCCTGCACTGCCGGGCACATGTTCGTCGGCAGCAATCCGGAGCGAGTTATTATCGTACCACCCTCGCTGCGTAAACGCGACATCATCGCAGGGCTCATGTATCAGAAGAACAGGGGCTTTCACGGTTCTCGTCAGCGTCAGACCGAATCCCGAGCCGACACGGACGGAAGCATCCGCCTCCTGCGCGCTACCCGCCGACGGATGAAGAACCCGGAACAGCAGTACGCAAAGCACTATTACTGTGCGGTTCAGACACAGGAGCAGGATTCGGGTCAATGGGCGTGCCCCGTGTTTCATGCAGCGGCTCCGGCGGTATCGTCCGGCCATTCCGCCTCCGGGCGCCCGAGCCAGAGCCAGGCTATATAATCAACCAATGGGGGATCGATGTCGAGTTCACGCAGCCTTGTATTCACCTGGCCGCGGTGATAAATACTGTGCATGGCCACCTGGAGCATTGTTTCGCCTAACGTGGTATCCTTGGGATTTTTCCCGAAACGCTGTACCATGAAGCGTGCCCAGGGGACAACCACGATGCGATCCAGATCCTCGTTCATAACAGTTTCGAGATATAGCGGAAGCATTGCGTGATAAGCCTGCGCCCATTCTCCAATAGCCGCCAACGAGGGGAATTCCTCCAATTTCGGGATCTTCATCTCAGGATCATTCCATACCCTCAGGAAGGCACGCTGGACCATGTGAATGTGGTACAAAAGCTTCCGCAGACGGTCATCGTCAACACTCTGCCGTGCATCAAGCACCGTACTCCAGACGGTCGCGTCGGCCCAGTGCATGTGGCGGAAGAGATCAAGTATTGTTCGCATATTTCTTGAAACCTGTGATCGTTTTAGGAGATACGTTGCTCGCCACTGACGCGGATGATCCGGCCCCAGGACAGAAAAATCCGGATTCGGATAACATACGAAGCAGATGGCAAAACATCCATGTCGAGGGAAGAAAATAACGCCCGACCAGAGCACAGCACCCGGGCCTCATCAATCCAAATTCTTGATAATCCGTACATTGATCTGTACATTACTGTACAGAATGGAGTATGCGCGATGAAGACCATACAGTTCACCGATTTCAGGAAACAGGCTTCCGTGATCATGACGGCAATTGAGCAGGGAGAATCCTACATCGTCATCCGTCATGGTCGAGCGATAGCCGAGATTACTCCCATATCGGCAAGTGAACCGGCCTGGAAACGTCCGGGTCTGCGGTTGCGCATCAAAGGAACGGAGTTGGCTTCCGCTATTATGGAGGAGCGTCAGGATGAAACTCTTCCTTGATTCCTCGGCCTTCGCCAAGCGCTTCATCAACGAACGCGGAAGCCAGGAAGTGGACGACCTCTGCCGCACCGCGACCGAACTGTATCTCAGTGTCCTCTGCGTCCCCGAGATACTATCGGCGCTCAGCCGCCGCTTGAGGGAACATCAGTTCACATCGCATGATTATGCGCGGATCAAACGGCAACTTGCCGCTGAGGTTCGCGATGCGATTATCGTCAATCTCACTCCCGATGTCGTTTCCGCCGGGATCCGCGTGCTCGAAACGTCCCCTGTACGCACAAATGACGCTCTGCACATTGCCAGCGCACTGGCTTGCGACGCGGAGCTGTTCGTGACGTCCGATCGTCGCCAACTCGACACTGCGATTTCAGCTGGACTTAACGCGACAGGTGTTTGATTTCCGCCAATGATTTCTCCCAAAAGCAGGTTTTACAAGCCATCGCCAACCCCCAAGCGTTGTCATTGACAAGGACGGGACAACCATCGGTACCTGCTCGCTGGTCCATTTAGGGCGTGACATCTATTTTTTCAAACATTCACAAGTACCGTCACCTCGCTGCGGCGAGTCTTCGACCTGAGTGTGCCTACCAGTCAGCCTGCTCATGACATCGCTGTGTGCTCAGTGATCTGGCCACGGTGTTAATGGAATTACACAGCAGGAATTGTCGAAATTAAAGACAGTAGCAGCGAATCTCCGCGGATGAATACGTGCACGGAGTTTCGCGGATCCGCCTTCGCCCTGATCCCCAGACACTCGTACGGCTGCGCTGTCAGACTTCGGCGGACAGGTGAGACGGATTAA
>CAYJMN010000128.1:0-12223 GCA_964371045.1 uncultured Chromatiales bacterium
TCTCGAAGGTCGAAGATTCCTCCGGAAGTGATTCGTTAGCAAGTCTTCTCGAGTCTTCTCGTTGGTTACGGAGCCAATCATCCTTCGAGACGCCGCCGAAGAAAGACCCCACAATCACCGGACTTCATTTCGCGGCGGCTCCTTCTTATGACGAAGTTGGGCAACGCGCTAAGAAACATGTCATCCATGATACAACCATCACGCACACGACGACTCGCCTCAATCAACGCTGGGGTCCTGGAGTTTCCCCAGTTCACTCTTCAGAATATTGATGTTTCTGATAGGGTATGGGTCCACGCCCGTTCCGACGGCGAGATAGAAGCTAACCCAGTCGCCAAGCAGGATCAAGCCAAAAACCCGGGACAGCGGTTGCGGCTCATCGGCGTACACTTCAAGGATATCGGACGCCAGCGGGCGGATCAGATCGAGCGTTATCGAGAGACGTTTCCGGATCTGCGGCAGGTCATCGAGGTCGTGCAAGGCGATCACCACGATGCGACTCAGCAGATCGGGAAGCTGCTCCCAACCCACGATTTCGTTGTGATTCATTTCCGGAAGCACATTGCTGTAGGCGAGCATCTTCGCGTTTTCCTCGATCTGGCATCGCCAGCGCATGAGCACCGCTTCCAGACCAGTCTGTGCGGCATACAGCACCGGCAGCGATCCGTGGAGTTTTTCGGCTATCGTGATCGCCATATTATCCGGCGCGGTATAATCAGCAAGTTCCTTGGTCACACGCAGGACGTCATCGTTCAGAGCCTTGATTGTGGATTGTTGCAGATCGAACAGATCGCAGCGCGCGGCTATCATCAGCAGAGGAAAAAACATGTACCCCAGGGCGCAGCGTGGGGCAAGCCCAGCCGGCACAATCGCGGCAGGCACACCCGCACGTTCAGCAAGCTCCAGAAGCTGACCGCCGGACGTGATCACGACGCGCTGCGCGTGATGCCGACCGGCCGCTTCGTATGCCATGAGCGATTCCTCCGTATTTCCGGAGTAACTCATTATAATGACGAGTGTGTGGTTGTTAACCCACGCTGGAATCGTGTAATCACGATTCACCAGCACCGGCACACGGCCATCGCCCGCCGCATACACGCGGAGGATGTCGCCACCGATGGCGGAACCACCCATACCGCAAACCAGCAGATTGCGGATGGCGCCGGTATCGATCGCGCTGAGGTTGACGGTGTTGCCGATATCGATCCCTGAACGAATCTGTTCGGGATAATCGCACAGCACCGAGTACATGTCGGTGGAATCGAATGTCGAAATGCGGTCCTGGTAAATGTTGCTCATGTCCGTCCGTTTGTCTCGTTGATGTGAAATGCGTCGGGTTGGTTGGGGGTATTTCGGGGTGAGATTCTGTCTTGTGATAGTTTTTATAACACCGTCACCCTGAGCGCAGCGCTGCAGGAAAAGCTTTGATCAGAGAGGAAATCGTTATTCAGCGCGAAGTCGAAGGGCCGCGTTCGTCCTTCTCAATGTTCATAGGTCCGGAGCATCGAATGTCATGAGCGGCGCTACACTATGGGCGATGGGGTTTGCTAAACCCGTTGAAGACCGAACGCCGCTCCTTCCCCGCAGTAGCGGGGTGCCCGTGAACGTTCGTCCATCTGCCTAACATTTTGCGGCAGGCACTCCGCTCAGGATGACGATCTTTATAAGCATTTTTGGATAATGTCATACTCGATATAAATCAGTGCTGCCTCCGACATGTGATCCTCTGGACCTATGAACATCGAGGATGCCGAACGCCGCCCTTCGACTCCACTCCCGAGAACGTCGGTGCATCAAATTCACATTGTACCGCGGTCGTTGCGCTCAGGGTGACGGCGTTTGTTTACGATCTCTACCAACTCCATGTCCTTCACAAATTACATCCATACCCACCCCCTGCACTCACCCTCATATACAGACACCCCTGCCGCGCTCGGAGCGATGCTGTTCGAGTTCCGCGCGGCGATTTTCGAAGCCCGGTTTTCCGAGCAGGGCAAACATGTTCTTCTTGTAATCCTCCACACCGGGCTGGTCGAAAGGGTTGACACCAAGTACGTATCCGCTGTACGAAACCGCGATCTCGAACATGTACAGCAGCGCGCCGATACTGCGCGGGCCGAGGTCCGGAAGTTGTATCGTACTGTTCGGCACGCCACCGTGCAGATGCGCGAGCGCGGCACCGATCAGGGCGTTGCGGTTCACTTCGTGGAACGGCACGCCGGACACGAAATTCATGCCGTCGGTATCGTCCGTCGAGGCGGGGACCTCGATGTCCTTCACATCCGCAGCTGTCGTGACGAACGTCTCGAACAGCATGCGCTCGCCGTCCTGAATATACTGGCCCATGGAGTGCAGATCGGTGGTGTTGTTGACGGCCGTGGGGAAGATTCCTTTCCAGTGCTTCCCTTCGCTCTCTCCAAATAGCTGCTTCCACCACTCCGCCACGGATGCGAGGGCCGACACGAAGGATGCCAGCACTTCGATACGCTTGCCCTGGTTGTACAGCGCATCGCGTAGCAGCGCGTAGCACAAGGCTGGGTTCCGCGTCGGGTCCGTGTCCGAGACTCGCTCGCGCATCGATGCGGCGCCCTCAAGCAGCGCCGTAACATCGATGCCCGCGGCGGCGATGGGCAACAGACCCACGGGAGTCAGCACGGAAAATCTTCCTCCAACATCATCGGGGATGACGAAGGTCCGGTATTTCTCGCGCAGGGCGACGCTGTAAAGCGCTCCGCGCGAGGCATCGGTGGTCGCGACGATGCGGCGGGCGGCTTCTTCCCTGCCGTAGCGCTGTTCCAGCCATTGGCGCAAAAGTCGGAACGCGAGCGCGGGTTCGGTGGTCGTGCCGGATTTGGAAATAACGTTGATGCTGACGCTGCGGTCGCTCAGGTGTTCCAGCAATGCGCGAAGATAACTTCCGTCGATGTGATGCCCGGCGTACACAACCTCCAGACCACCGGCAAACGGAGGACGCAACGCATCGATTACGGCTTTCGCGCCAAGATAAGATCCGCCGATACCGATCACCACCAGCGTGTCGGAGGCAGCGCGAATCTGTTCCGCCGCTTCCCGCACGCCCGCAATGGCGTCCGCAGGCTGAACCGGCAGATCCAGCCAGCCGAGGAATTCGCTTCCGGGCCCGCTGCGATCGTTCAGCATGTCCTGCGCCGCGCGCACACGGTGCAGGGAATCGTTCCACGCGGCATCCGGGATGGCGCCGAGGCTGTTGGAATAATCGATGCTGATACGGTCGCTCATCGTGCTCTCCTTTTACTTCGCATCCTCGCCCGCGCTGCCGCCGGTGACCATTGTTCTGACGAGTTCGGGGTTCCTCCGGAGAATATCTTCGTGAAGAAATTCCCGGACCTCGAACGTCGTCGACAGCGTGAGCGCCTTCGCGGCCAACTGCTGTGCCTCGGCGAAATTTGTGGATCGGATGATTTTTTTCACTTCGGGAATGACGGACGGTACCATGCTGAATTCGTCCAGTCCCAGACCGAGAAGCAGCGTGGTGGCGAGAGGATTGCCCGCCAATTCTCCGCACATTCCAACCCAGATGCCGTTCCGATGGCCCGTGTCGATCGTCGCTTTAACGGCGCGGAGCACCGCCGGGTGGAATTCCTGATACAGGTCGGCGATCAATTCGTTGTTCCGATCGACGGCCATGAGGTATTGGACGAGATCGTTCGTTCCGATGGAGAAAAAATCCACTTCGCGCGAAAGCTCATCGGCGACGAACACTGCGGAGGGCACTTCGATCATTAGTCCAATTTCCATGTGTTCGTCGAAGGGCAGCCGCTCGGCGCGCAGTTCGGCCTTTACTTCGTCAAGCCGCACAATCACCTCACGCAATTCCAGCATACCGCTGATCATGGGGAACATCAGTTTGATATTCTTCATCGTCGATGCTCGAAGAATGGCGCGCAACTGCTGATGGAAAATTTCGGGCTTGTCGAGCATCATGCGAATCCCCCGCCAACCGAGGAACGGATTGTCCTCGACGAGCGCGCCGCTGAGCAATTTATCGCCTCCAATATCGAAGGTCCGGAAAATCACCGGTTGCGGATACATGATATGCGCAATCTCGCTGTAATCGATGTACTGCTCCTGTTCCGTCGGGAAGTCTCCCTTGGCGAGGTACAGGTGTTCGGTGCGGTAGAGCCCGATGCCACGGGAACCCTGGGTGATGACGTACTCGAGTTCATTGACGAACTCCGCGTTCGCGGAAAGTTCCACCTTGTGGCCGTCGAGTGTGACGCAGGGCAGATCGACCAGCTCGGCAAGGGTGCCCTCGAACTCTTCGATGCGGCGAAGTTTCTCCCGGTATTCTTCGAGATGCTCATCGCTCGGATTGAGGATCAGCAACCCGCGCTGACCGTCGATAATGACGAGATCGCCGGTCCGTACCCTGCCGGTCACGTTATGGAGGGCGGTGACGGCGGGTATCTTCAGCGAGCGCGAGAGAATCGCCGCATGCGATGTGATGCCGCCGAGTTCCGTGGCATATCCGAGCACGTCGTTTCTGCTGAAAAGAACGGTGTCGGAAGGTGTGAGCTGCGCGGCTACGATGACGTGCTCGTTCTCGACATTGGCGTGCAGTCGCTTCATCTGCACGCTGCGCAGCAATCGCTGCCCTACTTCGTCCAGATCCGCCACGCGTTCCCTGAGCATGGAACTGTCCGTACTACCGAGCAGCGCCTTGTACTTTTCGAGTTCGTTATGGATCAGGAAGTCCGCGTTCTTGCGCTCGCCGCGGATTCTGCCGATCAGCGAGCGAACCAGTTCGACATCCTCGAGCATCATGATCTGCGTTGTAAAGATATCGGCGGCGTCTTTGTTCAGATTCTCCCGGGCGAACGAGGCGATCTTCTCCAGCTCATCCTTCGCCCTCGCCACGGCATCCGACAGGAGGAGGATTTCATGCTCGACCTCGCCATCGCTCAGCGTCCGCTCATGGATGTACACCTCTTCCCGTTCATAGAGAAATGCCGGACCGATGGCGATACCGCCGGAAGCGGGCAATCCCTTGAGAATGGTTTCCTGTTGTTTCTCGTTCAACGGAGGACCTCGAGTCCATTTGAAATGAAACTACAATTCACCGAACCCTTCATTAAACAGCTGAATGACCGCTTCGGCCATTTCTTCCTCGTCGAGCCCTTCGAAACGCAACGTCAACGTCGAACCCTGTTCGGCCGCGAGGGTCATGACGCCGATGATGCTTTTGCCATTGATTTCAAAACCGTCCTTGGTAATGAAAAACTCGGCCTGGAACCTCGCCGCGGTTTTTACCAGCGTGGCCGCCGGCCTCGTATGGAGACCCGACCTGTTGCATATGATGATGTCACGTTCTATCATTCGTTCAAAATTTCCTGTCAAGCAGCATGTGCGCCAACCAGACGAGCATATCTCGTCCGTTGGTTGCCGGAAGAGCATCGAGCGCGGCAATCGCCACGTTGGTGTCTTCCTCTATCCGTCTCCGCGCGATGTCGAGTACACCGAGTCTCTCATAAATATCGCGCACGGACGCGACAAGTCCTTCACGGGCAGCCTCCCGCATCGCGACCTGCCGCAGAAGCTTGAGATCCGCAGCCTCCGCAAGCCCCATCGCCGTGACGAGCAGATAGGTTTTTTTTCCTTCGATAATGTCGCCACCGACAGGTTTGCCGAATGCGGCTTCCTCGGCGATGGCGTCGAGCAGATCGTCCTGTATCTGGAATGCCCGCCCTACATGCCGGGCATAGGAGATGAGCGCGTTCGTCTCCGACGGAGACGCGTCGCCGATAATCGCCCCCATATGCGCGGAGATCGCGACCAGCCAGCCGGTTTTCTTGCCGATCATCATCAGGTACTGCGCCTCGGTGACCGAAGGCAGCGCCTCGAATTCCTTGTCGTAGCTCTGGCCTTCGCAGACCTCTATCACGCCGTCTGTAAACACCGAGGTTATTTCGCGAATGTCTCCGCTCCTCGTATTGAGGAGCGTCTTGTATGCGATGCCCATAAGTTCGTCGCCTACGAGGATGGCGATATTGTTATCCCATTTCTTGTGCACGGTGAGGCGTCCCCGGCGGGTATCGGCATGGTCCATGATATCGTCGTGCACGAGTGTGAAATTATGCAGGATCTCCACGGCGACACCCGCGTCGATGGCGTTGAGCGGATCGCCTCCCACAGCCTCGCACGCGAGCAGCATGAGCACGGGACGGATGCGCTTGCCTCCCCCACCGAGAACATAGCGGGCCGGCTGATACATGGTGACGGGTTCGTCGCGATCGATGATCCTGTCGAGCCGTTGGTCGATGAGTCCTTTCAGGTGTTCATAATACTCGAGCGGGGTATTCATGTGCGTCACGGTGTCTGTTGAATGATGGAGGCGCGCCGAAGCTCCGCGAGCGAGCGCGAGCCGGTGAGGAACATCGCGCCGACAATGTCGTTGCGCCAGCTCAGGATGCGGCGATGCAGCGCCTCGCTTCCGCCCTCGAAGAACGAGGTGAGCAGAGGCCGCGCGGCGCCCGCGAGATCAGCCCCCAGGGCTACGCATTTGGCGATCGCCAGGCCATCCGTGATGCCTCCGGAGGCGATAAGGCGCAGATCGCCGGGTCGATGCGCACCGAGCGCGAGCAAGGCTTCGGCGGTGGGAATGCCCCATTCACGGAAACCTGGAGCAACCTCAATATCGTCGCCCCGGCGCAGCATTTCAACTCCGGCCCAGCTCGTTCCCCCTGCACCGGAAACGTCGATCCAACGCACACCCGCATCGTACGCTCTTTTCGCGGCCTCGGCGGAAATCCCCGCGCCAACTTCCTTGAGCATGACGGGGACCTGAAGACCCGAGCACAGCATCCGAAGAGCTTCGAGGACGCCTCGAAAATTCGTGTCGCCTTCCGGCTGGAGAAATTCCTGCAAGGGATTCGTATGCACGACGAGCGCATCCGCTTCGAGGAGATCGATGAGAAACTGCGCGCGTGAAGAATCATGCATGCACGCGACTTCCGCAGCGCCGATATTCGCCAATACGGGAACCGTAGGCGCTTTCTTGCGGATCACGCTCCATGAGGAGTGGAAACGATCATTCTCCAGCGCCTGTCGCATGCTGCCCGCGCCAATCGCGACTCCGAGTTCCTCGCACACTTCCGCCAGACCGCCGTTGATGCGTTCGGCATCCTCGTAACCTCCCGTCATTCCTGTGACGAGCAGTGGAAAAGACAGCGTTCGCCCCAGAAATTCCGTCGAGGTATCGATTTCGTCCGCATTGATTTCCGGAAGGGCGTTGTGAATGAACTCCCATTTCTCCAGCCCTGTGCTCTTTCTCAGGTACGTCACACTCCCGGTGACGCAGAGATCGACATGATCCTTTTTTCTGGAGGATGTGGTGGACATGATGGACTGGGTTGAATGTGAACCTTCGCGAGATCCGGTCTTGCGGGAGCACGAGTCGCTGTACGCACAGCAATATTGCTTAAATATACCACCAAACGGGGGAATTCCTTAGTGCGGGTGACGAGTGACGAGTGACGAGGTACGATTGACGAGTGACGATTGACGATTTGAAGAGGCGTTGCATTGCACCGGTTATTTCGAAATTTCGGATCGTCAGTGCGTTTGTAGAGACGTTGCATCACCGTAAAAACGTTGCATTGCGCTATGTTTGTCAAAACCTCGGATTGTCGGGGCAACGTTTTTACGGGCAACGTCTCCCGATCCAGCAAAAACGTTGCCTTGTGCTATGTTTTCGAAACGCCAGGGGCGTGGGTGCAACGTTTTTACGGGCAACAAGAGATTGACGATTGACGATTGACGAGGGACGATTTGTAGATTTGAAAGGTGGTGGGAAACTGGCGCTGAGGCAGCGTAGCAGAACGTGCCGGGCCAGCACGAAGCACGGGGAGACACGCGCGAACAATCGTCAGAAATGCTCATCGCAGATTGAAATCACGAAGATAATCGGAATCCGCGGGGATGTATGGTCTCCGCCAATTTGTAATTTGCACATCGGCAATCGTAAATCGGCCTTTGTAAATCGGCCTGCGTCACTCGGTAATCGCAAATCTACAAATCGTAAATCGTAAATCGTAAATCGAAAGTCGTAAATCGTCAATTCTCCATTTTCCCGATTCGCAATGGGGACGGCGAAGCGTGTTGCTATCCCGACGGGAAAGTGGTAACTTTATTGGATTGTTAGAACTAACTGGCAGGAGAATTGAATAAAATTCAGTCGAACAACAACCGCTTTGTTTTACTTGACGTAATGCGGGCGTGGGCTGTGTTTATGATGATCCAGGGTCATGCTATTGACGCGTTGCTCTCGGACTCGTACTACGCCCAGGGTTCCACTCTCTTTAATATTTGGCAGTTCAACAGAGGATTGACGGCGCCGATCTTTCTTTTCGGCTCCGGTTTTGCCTATGTTATCGCCACATTCCGGAAAATGGAAGGCACGCGCATCCCGATTCCGGTTATTCTCAAGCGACTGAGATGGATCGCGGTGTTGTTCGTCATGGGCGTGCTGATGCACCTGCCGGGTGGAACCCTGAGCTATCTGACGACGATGTCGCCCGAGAATTGGGATCGATTTTTTCACGTCGATGTTCTTCGCCTGATCGCGATCACCTTGTTGGGAATGTTCGTCGTGATGCTTGCGACGCGTAATCGCGAACGCCTCCTCATCGTCTGCGTTTCCATAGCTGTGCTGTTGTTCGCGATCGCTCCGTTCACCGCGGGGGTGGACTGGACGTCGCACTTGCCGAATTGGCTGGCCGCATACATGAGCACGGGCACCGGTTCCTTTTTCCCGATTTTCCCCTTTTCCGGCTACTTGTTCGCCGGCGCGGGCGCTGCGGCACTATACCTTCGCTGGCGCGAACAGGGCCGCGACCAGAAGCTGCCGTTCTATTTCCTGCTTGGCGCGTCCGCAATTCTCCTGGTGAGTTTCGTTCCCAGGTTGGTCTTCAACTGGAATCTGCCGTTCAACGACGGCGCCTCCAGTATATGGCTGACTTTCAGCCGCGTTGGTTGGGTCCTGCTGCTTTGGTCGGCCATCGGATTCCTTCTCGGGTACGTCAAACGCGTCCCCAACATCCTCCAGATCGCGGGACAGCATTCCCTGCTGATCTACGTGTCGCATATCGTCGTGCTGTACGGCTCCGCATGGATGCCGGGTCTCAGGCAGATGTTCGGAAAGACGATGGAGATGAATTCCGTGCTGCTCGTCATCGTGTTCCTCCTCATCTCGACAACATGGGCGGCGAAGACCATCCATCAGATGAAGGCCGAGAAATCCCTCGTCTATCGGTACACGCCCTATGCCGCCGGAATCATCCTGTTGACCTTCCTCGTATTCGCATAATTCGATAACGTAATGTTGAATGTAACAATGGACAGCCCCGGCTGTCCATTGTTGTTTGCATCGACAGCCGCTTATGTAGCGGCCAGAAAAAACCAGGCAAGGTCCATTGCTCGCCGCGGTGAAGAATGAAACGCAGAGACGCGAAGGCGCAGGGACGCAAAGAAATCACGATCCAACTTCCCACACTTTTCCCCTTTCTCACCTCGCTGCGGTGAGTCTTCGGCCTGCGGCCTCCGACTTTTCACCATTTCACCGTAGTATCTTTTCACCTAGCAGCGGTTGGACGCGTTTCAGCCGAGATTTCAGTTTAGCGGATGCATCCCATAGATCGACGGCTTGCTGTGCATTCAGCCAAAACTCCGGAGAATTGCCGAATAATCGCGCGAGCCGAAGGGCCATGTCGGGGCTCACGGCGCGACGCCCACGAAGAAGTTCGTTCACCGATTGTCGGGATACCCCCAGAGCCGCGGCCAGCGATGCGGTCGTCAACCCGTAATCCGGCATGAAATCCTCGCTCAGCATCTCTCCGGGGTGCGTCGGCCGGATTGTTCGCTTTGTGTTGTTCTGTATGCTCATACCTGTTCCTTCAATGATAATCCGTGATTTCAACATCGTATGCATCGCTTTGAACGAAGCTGAAACTAATGCGCCATTGATCGTTGATTGAAATTGAATATTGTCCCTTTCGATCGCCTTCCAGTTCATGCAGCCGGTTGCTGGGAGGAGTCCGCAAATCCTCCAACCGGCTCGCGAGATCGACATATTCAAGTTTACGAATCGCACGTCTCACTACGTCAGGTGGAATCCGCCTCGACCGACCGGTTGAATACAGCTCTTGCGTCAGCTTATCGGCGAAAGTCTTAATCATACCAACAATGTAATCTGTCACGTGACACTTGTCAAGTCACAACGTGGATATGCCAAAGATTCATTGATGATCGGATAGTGCGCAACGAACGGCCCGTACATCACGAACGGGATCAGGACAACGGTCACTCAATCAGCGTCGACAGGAAAAGAAAGGTAGGCGCGATGCGTGTTTCGTGCATGTTGTGCTTAATACGACTTGCATCGCTCTCTTCATTCAGAACGGTTGCCTCCGCTACTTCCCGGCAATGCCGCATCAATCGAAGTGGAGAGTGTTCACACCGTCTGCTCATTCTTGATATTCGTACGTCCCCGGGTCCCTCACAGCGCAAACAACAGCACGATTTTCCCCTCAACGGTATCCCTTTCATGGACATGGATAAAATCCGTGTCGACAAGTGTCGTGAAGGTATGCCTCCAACTGATCCCGGCCTGAAATCCGAACCATGGAGTGATGCGGACGTCCATGCCGGCGCCGAGTGACATACCCGTGATCGTGGTGGCGACTTCCGCGATTTTCATATCCGAATACTGGGTACCCTGCTGACCGTACGTCACACGGTAAGCGTAGGCTTCGCCACTGTTATCGAGCCAACCAATTTTGATCTCGCCTGCCACATACGGAACGAGCGGTCCATCCCCGAAACGATATCGCGCATACAACGGCATCTCGATACCCTCTCCCGAATGCACATGTGTTTGAATGTATGGTTCTTCGGAAAAGTGCGAATTGATCCAGCCAACATCGTTCCCCGCCAGATCGACCTGACGAGTAAAATATCGGCCGTCACGTGTTCTGAGGCCGATTCCTGTCGCAAGCGCGGTACTGAGATCCACCTCCGCGACCAGAAGAAGAGCGAAACCGTCGCTGTTGCCGGATTGTTTATCCCTGCCGAGGAAACGCACATCGAGCGTATACGCTGCGGACTGCGCTCCCGCTCCTACGCGAAACTTCTGTGATTGCGCACCACTGCATGTAACGAGAATCAGGACCGCGCAAGAAAAAAGACGAACATATCGCTTCATTGCGCGCCTCCTTTGAACGGAAAGACGATGCCGAAGCGCCAGACGCCCCGCAGCGGTGCTTCCCAGGTGACCATGTCGGTATCTATCGGATCGGTGAGATGCTGATTCAGGGTCCAGTCGAGCATCAACGATACTCCGGGACTCACGTCCGCGCAGATCCCCGCTCCGATCTGTACTCCGCTAAACAACGTCGATAATTCCTCGAGCCGTACGAAAGGCAGCGGAGGCTCAGGGGAGGCATCGTCCTCGCTGTGGTTATATGCTTCGTCACTGTAGGCGTAACCGAGAAAGCCCCCGACAGAAATGTAGGGATTCAAACCTCCAAGGGGTATACCTGCGCGGATGCACACTGGCAGCTCAATGGCATATATTGGCGGGGTGCCAACGTTGATGCGTCTTTCCGCCGACCTTCGAAACTGATACACCGAGTGACTACTGACCTCGCTGTACTGCGGTGAGAGGACAAGCGTGAACATTTCGCTCAAACCGATTTCGAACACGGCGCCAATCGAAAAGCCGGCATCTCGTTCGGTGGTGTCGGCCAGTCCATGCCAGGTGACATGCTTCTCGGGCTGTGAAATACCGAGAAACAGCCCTGCCGCGCTCGTGTGCTGGGCGTGGAGGGAGACGTGCCCCGCCGCCGCGAAGAAGAGGATGATGAGAAAGCCGGAACGTGCTCGTCTCCACCGATTCGATTGCCAAAGTTCATTCATTCAGACCATCCTCACACAATAATAAGATCTTATTGGCCTATTTCAGTGTTGGAATGTATCAAAACATCGCGGCATGTGCAAATTATCCGGATCAGCAGAGAGTGGTGGATTCATGGATCTACCTCGTTTTTCGGGGGGCCCCCCAATAGTGGGTGATTCATGAAACGCCACGTTCCAATTGCGAATCGCGATGAGGGATCGAAATTCCTTGATTTCCTGCCCAATAGTGGGCGATTCATGAAACGCCACGTTCCAATTGCGAATCGCGATGAGG
>CAYJMN010000129.1:0-11994 GCA_964371045.1 uncultured Chromatiales bacterium
TCAGCTCGAGCGTGCGGCCGCCACGCTCGACGCTCCAGCGCTGCTCGGCGTCGCCCTCCTCCACCCCGCGGTCCCCGGTGCGCTCCCGCAGCCCCCCCCCCTCGCTCCCCCCCCAACCGCTCCCGCCCCCGCGCCGCATACAGCGGCCGCTACAGGGGAATTGTTCAGGCGATCGTGGCCTGGGTCATCACTACGAGGTTCAGGGGAAAAGAGGAGTTCGCTTCGATACTCGAGCAGAAGCAGGTCGACGCGCATGTATCGGACAGCGTCCGCGCGTCGTTTCCCCGCACCGCCTCGATGCTGGGACCCCGCGAAACCTGATTATCACATCAAATCAGTACCGGTGAAAAAGTAATTCACCTCGAACGACGCCGTCTCGGGCGCGTCGGATCCATGGACGACGTTACGTTCGATATTGGTAGCCATGTCGCGACGTATGGTGCCCGGGTCCGCGTTTTCGGGATTCGTGGCGCCCATGAGCGTACGCCAGCGCTTGATGGCGTTCTCGCCTTCGAGCGCCATGAGGAGGACGGGTCCTTCGGTCATGAATTCCACGAGAGATGAAAAGAACGGCCTCTCGCGATGCACATAATAAAAGCTTTCCGCCTTCGTGCGCGTGAGGTGTTCCATACGCATTGCGATCACGCGAAGACCTTCCTGCTCGATGCGCTTGACGACTTCCCCGATGACTCCCGCGGCTACGCCGTCGGGCTTGATAATGGCTAGTGTGCGTTCCATGAGTTTCCTGTTGTATCGGATTGGATGAAGGAATGAGTTCAATCTTTAAGGTAGGGGTTTTCGAGGAAGGTGAAAAGGGAAAAGGGAAAAGGGAAAAGGGAGGATTCGTGAAAAGGTGAAAAGGAAAAAGGGTGAAAAGGCAGGATTCGTGAAAGGGTGAAAAGTCGAAGGCCGCAGGCCGAAGATCGAAGATTCGCCGCGGCGAGGTGAAAAAATAAGACGCGGTTTCCTGCACGCGGCCGGGTCAAATGTGGTGGATTCATGGATCCACCACTTTTCACGGTACGGGGATGCGGTGAAAAGGTATGATTCGGGAAGAGATGAAGAGGTGAAGGGAAAAGGGCGATTGAGGAAGTACCTGATATGATTTTTTCAACAGCAGGTTTCAGGTTAGCGGACTCCGTTTACGGAGCGACGGGCCTTCCGCGCCGATGGTTGAGCCGGGATCGGCGTTCGGATGGTTTGTTTTCGGAACAACCTACGCACTTTGGGCGAGACGCTCGGCGAGCCAGATTTTGATGACTGACTGACGGGTGACACCGAGCCGCCGCGCTTCCCTGTCAAGCTGTTCGATCATCCACACGGGAAAATCGACATTGACGCGCCGCTGTTCAACCAGAGGCCTGCGGGCTTTGTTCAGATCCAGCTCAGCACTGATGTCCTCGCCCGCGTCGAACATTTCATCAAATTTCTTCGCTTTCATAAATCGCAATGTCCTCTTTTCTTGATCGTCTCACAGAGATAATCCGTATTTGCTGTTGCCGATACGTTACCACCGCCGACCAATGTTTGCCATCGACGGTGCCGATCACTATCGATCTGGCTTCATCCATCGTACGTGCCGGAATCTCCAGATAGTTCAGATCGCTCCATATTCGCTGAGCTTCGAAAAAGTCCATGCCGTGTTTTTTCCAATTCGACCGGCTTTTCGATTCGTCCAATTCGAATCGATTCATGATATAAAAATTATACCTTTATTATCCAATCGCAAGCCAATATTGATGTATTTCAGGGGAGCGTTCCCGTGTCTTCGCAACCGGGCCCGGTCTTTCGTTGGGATACCAGGAGGGAAGACAGTCCGCAGGTTGCACGGATCGTGCAATCTAGTTCGATGGTGGTCCATGCTCATCGCTCCATGCTGAAGAGCCAAAAGCCAAGAGGGGAAATAAACGCAAAGACGCAAAGACGCGAAGGCGCAAAGGGAGGAGATGTAAACGCCAAGGCTTAAAGCGGATACACTATTCAGGATTGACGCATCTGAATCTTGCAGATGCTTGGCCATCACGTCCTCTCCCCTCTCCCTACTGGTCCCGGAGGGATGCCTCCGGCAGAGAGGGGCCGGGGTCGGAGACCGCAGGTCGGAGATTCGCCGCGGCGAGGTGAGGGCGGTCCTATTTGCGGGTGCCGTGCACAAATCCGCGGTAGAGCATGGCATTCTGGATTGAGATGAAGACGTGGGGGTCGATTTTCTCCACGATGCGCTGGAATTCCCTGAGCCGGCTGCGGCGGATCATGGATGTGATGATAGCCGAGCCGCCGCTGCCGCCCTCGCCCGGGACGATTGTGACGCCAAAGAGATTTTTCCGAAGCGTGTCGGCGATTTCATCCGTGCAGTGACGGGAGATGATGTAGATCTGGTGGAAGCCGATGGCGAGCCTTTCCTCGATCATGATACCGACGAGGGTCCCTGTGGCGAAGCCGCCGGCATACCCGGCCATGTTCCATGGATTATCGAGCTGAGCGAATATCTGCCGGATGGCGTAAACCCAGATCAGCGACTCGAAGAGTCCGAGCAACGGTGCGAGTTTTTTCTTTCCCTGCACCGTGAACAGCGTCCGCAATGTGCCGAGCGATACATCGGCGATGCGGAGAGCGAAGATGAAAAGTGCGTTGAGGGCGAAGTCCATAATATCACGTTGTCCTTAAAAATGTTCTCAACAAAGGTACGGCGGCCAGGCGGGATTCAGAAAGCTTCATCACGCGAAGCGCATTGGCCGTCGTCCGCAGTCTCATTCATTCCGCTTTATTTCAGCGAGCTGGCGGAACGATTCGACGATTCCGCGCTGTTGTACGACTATTGCACAGTTTTATTCAATTCGAAAGATATACGTCATGCCGTCAACTCGTCGCGATTTCATTATTGGAGGAGGTGCCGCGCTCGGCGCCACGCTGCTGGCTCCCTGGACCGGATTTGCCGAAGGCGCGCACCGGTCATCGCGCTCCTTCTTTTCCCTTCCGACCGACGCCTCAGGCGCATACACGCTTCCCGATCTTCCGTACGGGTACGAGGCGCTCGAACCGCATATCGACGCACAGACGATGCGGCTGCATCACGACATCCATCATCTGGGGTACGTGAAGGGACTCAACGCCGCACTGGACGGCATGGCGAAGGCACGTGCAGCCGGCGATTACGCGCTGGTAGACAGGCTCGTACAGAAAGTGGCGTTCCACGGATCAGGACATATCCTTCATGTCGTGTTCTGGGAAAACATGATCGCGGCCGACAAGAGCGGCTCCGCCCAGGGAGCGCTGAAAAGGCAATTGGAAAAAGACTTCGGTACGGTCACGGCGTTCATCGCACAATTCAAGGCGACAGCCGCTACGGTGGAAGGTTCCGGCTGGGGCATTCTCGCATGGGAACCGCTTGGAAAACGCCTCGTCATCCTCCAGGCCGAGAAACATCAGAATCTTGCGCAATGGGGTGCTGTTCCTCTTCTCGTCGTCGACGTGTGGGAACATGCCTACTACCTGAAGTATCAGAACAAGCGCGGCGAGTATGTAGATAATTTTCTGAAGGTGGTGAATTGGGAGGATGCGGCATCGCGCTTCGAAGGGCTGCACCCGTAGGCACAGGTGGAGCACAAGATTACCCAGCTCCTGTATAGATAAACAGGATGGACAGAATATGTTTGTCCTTTTCCTCCGATCTATCCATGAATAGCGACGGTCCCGTACCAGCCGCGTTATTCACCGTTACTCCTGACTTCATCGCCCGATGGGCAAGGTCACCAATGGCGGGGATTAATATATGGAAATCGTCGCCGAACGACCGAGCGGGAGGCGTGCGATTTCAGGGTTTCCTGAAAACGCCCTCCGACGATGCGACCACCATCGTGGTAGTGGCGTCCGACGTGATGTTGGTAATGGTCCTGCACATGTCGAGAAGGCGATCGACGCCGAGGATCAACGCGATACCAGCCTCCGGTACGCCCACCGAACGCAGCACGATGATCAGCATGACGATACCCACACCGGGGACGGGAGCGGTGCCTATCGAGGCGAGCGTCGCGGTAAGCACTACGGTCAGCTGCTGCGTCAGGGAGAGATCCATTCCGTACACCTGTGCGATGAACACGGTAGCCACACCCTGGTAGAGCGCCGTACCGTCCATATTGATCGTGGCGCCAAGAGGCAGCACGAATCCGGTGATCGATTTGGGTGCGCCGATATTTTCACAACACTCCATGTTGACGGGCAGCGTGGCGGCGGAACTGCTGGTGGTGAAAGCGACAATCTGCGCAGGACGAATTCCGCGCAGGAAATCCATCAACCCGACCTCTCGTGCGAACAGCTTCAGAAGGAGCGGATACACGATAAAGGTCTGGACGAAAAGTCCTCCAAGAACCGCGGCGACATACCATATCAATGTCTGGATCACACTGAACCCAAACTCCGCGATGGTCCCGGCAATCAGGGCGAAGACGGCGTAGGGAGCAATGCGCATGACAAGATCGACGAGCGCGATCATGGCATCGCTGACGGCATCGAAAAATGAGGTGATGCGGAAAGCTTTCTGTTTTTCTATGAACAGCAGCGCTATCCCCATGAGCAGCGCGAACACAATAATCTGAAGCATCTCCGCGTTGGCCATCGCTTTTATCGGATTCTTCGGAACGAGATTGACGAGGTAATCCACCATGTCAATCTCGAGATTCTGCTGGATCCGTGCTGCCGCATCGTCTTCATACGCGGCGAGCAAGCGATCGCGGGCTCCGCTCTCCATGCGTTCTCCGGGTCGAAGGAGATTCGCGAAAGCAAGTCCAACGGTAATCGCGAGAGCGGTGGTCACGAGAAAAAAAGCAATCGTTTTCCCGCCGATCCGCGCCATGCGTTTCACGTCGTGCAGGCTGGATACGCCGACAAGCAACGATGCGAACACAAGAGGAATGGCGATCATCATCAGCAAGCGAATGAAGATATCTCCGATCGGCTTGATCATGGTCGCGAGCGTGACTTCCTTTTTCATGGCGCTCACGTTCGCGAAACTAAGCGTCCTGCCTTCCACGACGGCTTTCACATGAACAATTCCCTGCGTCTTTCTCAATCTGGAGAACCGTTGCAGCAGCTCCACCTGCTGGTCCGAACCGAAAGTCAGCTCGGCGCCATCTACGACAAGGACTACGGACTCCCAGTCGCGTATCTCGACCTCTCTCCCTTCCTTCTCTCCGCCAACGGTCAGAAGCACGAGATGTTGGTCTACGCTGAACAGGACTCCGAAGACTATCCCCAGAAGGAGACCAAGCAGAATCTTGACATGCAGCGGCGGAGATCGGAAAGTCATGAGTGCTCCTGACGGTGGGTGAATCAGGGAAAATAGCATGATCAGACCTGGAAGGAAAATGAGGAATTGACGATGTACGATTTACGATGTACGATGTACTTACTGATTGACGAAGTCCTACTCCCCTCTCCCTACTGGGAGAGGGGCCGGGGGAGAGGGCACCCGATGCGTACAGGAGCCCTTTTTGCGCCCCAGTTCCCGGGCTGCGGATCAAAGCGCCCCGGGATCGCGCAGCCGCATGCACCGCATCTCCCATGTGCGTCAAGGCCCCAATGCGAAAGGTTGTAATAGTCTCGACCGATAAGCAAGGTCCCGCAACCCGGGCACCAAGTGCTGCCACCCTCCTTGTCGATGATGTTTCCGGTGTAGACGAAGTTCAGGCCGTTGGTCAATGCGATGTCGCGTGCATGCCGCAGGGTGTCGGGCGGAGTAGCCTCACGGTCGCGCAAGCGATAATCCGGATGGAATGCAGTGAGGTGCAACGGCGTATCCGGACCGAGTTCGCGTCGGATCCACTTCGTCATGGCATCGATTTCCTCGTCGCTGTCATTCTCGCCCGGAATGAGCAAGGTGGTGATTTCGAGCCAGACATTGGTTTCATGCCTGACATAGAGAAGCGTCTCCTTCACGGCCTCGAGTTCGGCGGAGCAGAGTCTGCGATAAAAAGACTCGGAAAATCCCTTGAGATCGATGTTCGCGGCGTCCATGACGGCGAAGAGTTCACGGCGCGGCTCGGGACAGATATAGCCCGCGGTGACGGCCACGGTTGCGATGCCGGCGGCGGCGCACGCATGAGCGGTATCGACCGCATACTCAAGAAAAATCACGGGATCGTTGTACGTGAAGGCGACGCTTCCACAGCCAAGTCTCTTTGCGGCCGACGCAATATCCTTCGGCGATGCGGCATCCGCCAGCGTATCGATTTCACGGGATTTGCTGATGTCCCAGTTCTGACAGAAACGGCACGTGAGGTTGCACCCCGCCGTGCCGAAGGAGAGGACCGGGGTTCCCGGAAGAAAATGGTTCAGAGGTTTTTTCTCAATGGGATCGACACAAAAGCCGCTCGAACGTCCGTAGGTGGTCAGGACAACGGCGCTCCGCACGTTCTGGCGCACGAAACACAATCCGCGCTGCCCTTCCGCCATGGCGCAGGCGCGGGGACAGACGTCGCACTGCACGCGCCCATCAGGGAGCGTGTGCCAAAATCGTGTTTCATGCATCGCGTGCGTCATGATTTTCAGGGTTGAGCTAATGTGGAGATCGTCGCAGCAGTCATGTCGCCGCTGATCGACATTGATGTATCCTGCATCAGAGTAACACCGCGCACATCGCCCGTCATGACGATACTGAGCGGCCAAAGCGACTCGGCGCTTACCGTCACTTCACCATTGATGTCAGTTTCCATTTCCGCCGCAGCTTGCGACCCTCCAAGCTTCAGATTCATTTCGAAGACACCGCAGCGCAGATTCTGGACGGTCCGGATATCAATGAGTTTCATTGACGCCGCGATCAGTGTCAGCGGTGTGTTGCCGATGAAATGTTTAAAGGACTCCATAAGATCTTTTTCCACCATCGGCGATTCACCGATGCGCAGGGTTCGACCGTCCAGAAATTTCGTCATCGTTGCCCACACCTTCTGTCCCGTTTCCCGTAAAATCTCCGCACGTTCCACGGCTCCAGCGTCGCTGCCGTCCTCCCGAAGCACGGCTGTACTGTCGCCGCGACGCTCAATAATGTACGTTTTTCCATCAGTGCTTTTATTTATCTTGCCGCTTTCCGGCTTCTTTCCGGACTCCCATGCTTCATGTACCTGGAGGCGATAACGAAGGATCGAGTCCGAATCCGTTTCCAGTACCGTCATTGTGGAATGGTTGCGCAGGCGATTTTTCGTTTTCATCAGGACTTCATCGCTGCCCTCGAACGAATATGCCAAGTCCATTTCGAGTGTATCAAGCTGCTCGATGACAAGACCTGTCGGAGGCGGATTTTTCGTGAACGTGATTTCCTGTGCGTGGAGGAAGGCCGAGGACAGAATGAGCATGAAGAGGAAGGCGAATGTTTTCATTGTATTCCAGTCAAGGATGGGAACAATGAAAGGTACCCGCTTCCCTCATGGAACTCAAGGGCAAAGCGCGGTGGTTGGTTATCCTGAATCACAAGCCGTATGTTACGGTATCGACCCAATGATGGAAGACATACGGAGTAACGGAGAGATTTCGACATGAACATAAAGCGATCGCTATTCATCCATAGTATTGTGCTCCTGGCTTGCGTTGGCACCAGCGTTCACGCGCAGGGCTGGATCACGTTGACACCGATCACGACAAAAAATCTTAATGGTCTTTTCTCGGTATCGGCGCTGCAGACTATCGCCGTCGGCGAAACTGGCACCATTATCGGCACCACAAACGGCGGAACCAACTGGATTTCGGCGCCAAGCGGCACGACGGAGACGCTGCGCAAGGTCATCGTGGCGGGGTTCACCACTCCGGTTATCTGGGTGGTGGGCGATGCGGGCACGTTGCTGCGTTCCACCAACGGCGGCTATGGCTGGTCTCCCGTAACGAGTGGTGTCGGAGAGGATCTTCTGGATATTTTCGCCATCGATTACACGAATGGTACATCCTTATGCATCGTCGGAGAAAGCGGAAGGATACTTCTGACCACGAATTCCGGAACCTCATGGACGCCGCAAACCTCGCCGGCCACAGGTCATCTCAACGGACTCTTTTTCACCACCGCATTGATTGGGTATGCTGTCGGCGAGGGCGGAACGATTATCACCACAACAGATGGCGGTGTTACATGGGCGTCCCTGACGAGCGGGGTCACGGAAGATTTGAATCATCTGTTTTTCGTCACACCCCTGCAGGGGTGGATCGTCGGCGATGGCGGTACGCTGCTCACCACGACCGATAGCGGGCAATCATGGAACAGTCAGACTTCCGGCGTCACCAACGATCTCCGGCGTCTGTTCTTCACCGACGCGCTCAACGGGACAGCCGTCGGACGCTCGGGGACCATTCTCCGAACCACCAATGCCGGCGTCACCTGGGCGCAACAACTCAGCGCAACCTTGTTCGACCTGAATTCGGTGTTTTTCACCGACATGAATACAGGGATGGTCGTCGGGGATGACGGACTCGTGAAGAAAACGACGAATGGCGGTTTCCCCGTGGAGCTGGAGCAGTTCTCGGCTCTTCTCGCTTCCGACGGGTCGGTGCGTCTGGATTGGACAACTGCATCCGAAATACAGAATTACGGTTTTTACGTCGAGCGCTCTTCCGGCAACAGATGGAGGTCCGTTGGTTTCATTCAGGGCCATGGGGACAGCTACACCCGAAAGTTTTATTCATTCACGGATCGGCTGGAGAAGAGTGGAACGGAGCTGCTCTACAGGTTGCGGCAGGTTGATTATGACGGTGGCGAGCAGGTTTCGCCTGTGTTGACCGTATTTCTGACGCAACCGGTTGGCCTCACGCTTTCCATCGCCCCCAATCCCTGTCTTAGCCATGCCATGATACACGCGACACTGGATACGGATGCCCCCGCATCGCTGGCGATCTTTGACGCTACCGGCAAACGACTCGCGACGCTGTTTGACGGAGCACCCACCGCTGGCACGCACGTGTGGAGATGGTTGTCAGGGGACGCGGCGCCGGGTGTATATTACGCTGTGCTTCACAGCGGCGACGCAGTACGGAGCGCGACTATCATCCTCCAGTAACAGGTCATGCGCGAAAATCCTCAAGCGGCGCCATCCCCCATCGGGAAGCAGACCCTCCTGCTTCTGCAGGCGCTGACGGCAATTATTTTCACGGGGGTGTCGGTATACATCGCCACCGCCGCAAGTACAATTGAAATAGAGGGGATACTCAGCGGGACCGCAGAATTGTTTTTCATCTCCGCCATCGCGAATCTCGTGTTTTTCCATACATTCGATATTTATAGCCGGGACAACCGCGCCTTGCGACTGCTTGCCATAACGGCGCTGGGATCGATAGTAATCTCACTGCTGATTTCCTGCGCATATTTTTTACTGACAACGCTTCGCTGATCCGGGCAAGAGGCGGTAAATAAATCAACCCTTCATTTATTTTTGAGGAGTAAGACATGATTGTAACAACAACACCCAGTATCGAAGGCAAGAGCATCGTCGAGTACAAGGGAATCGTCACCGGCGAGGCGATTCTCGGCGCCAACATTTTCAAGGATATTTTTGCCGGAATCCGCGATATCGTCGGTGGCCGATCAGCTACCTACGAAAATGAGCTGCGCAGCGCCAAGGACATCGCCCTTCGGGAGATGCAGGAGCGTGCCGAAGCCGTAGGAGCGAACGCCATTGTCGGCGTGGATCTGGATTACGAAAATCTCGGCGCGAGCGGCGGCATGCTGATGGTTACGGCGAGCGGTACAGCGGTCCTGATTCACTGATGCAATAACTTCGCCAACAGAAACAGGTACACGCCAGAAAGCGGACGGCCCGACTTCCACGGAGCGGTGATATCCGGAATTGACGAATCGCTTCCGGAAAGGATTTCGCGGGAGAGGAATCGCAGTTCAGTCTGTCGTTTTCCCGATAAAACGGATCAGGAAAAACATGACCAGCAGTCCAGCCGGCAGACTGTACAGCGGAGAAACATCGAAACCCGCCGACACAAGTCCGATGAGAAGCGAGACTGCGGCAGGCACCAGCGCGTACGGCAATTGCGTACGGACGTGATCGATATGATCGCAGGCCGAGGCCATGGAACTGAGAATGGTCGTATCCGAAATCGGCGAACAGTGATCGCCGAATACGGCACCCGCCAGAACCGAAGCGACCGTTCCGAGTACCAGTGTATAGGCATGGCCCGCATCGAGACCCGCGTCCGTCCCCAGCACGACCGCGAGAGGCAGCATGAGGGGCATCATGATTCCCATGGTGCCCCAGCTTGTTCCGGTCGCGAAACTCACCGCCGCGCCGACGAGAAACGTAAACGCCGGCAGCCAGCGGGGATCAAGTGTGCCGCGAAGAATCTGTACAAGATAATCGGCCGTATGCAGGTCGGAGGTGATTTGCCCGATGCTCCATGCGAGGGTGAGAATGAGCATGGCGAAAAGCATGGATTTCAACCCGTTGAACCAGGCTTCCATCGCCTCGACCATATTGATCGCTTTTTGCGCCACCGCAAGCGCGATCGCGACGACACATGCAAGCAGGGACGCCCAAAGCAGCGCGCGATACGAGTCCGCTTGTCCGATGATATTTCCAACGGAATAATCGGATGACCCTGCCCCCTCGATCGCATCCACACCTGTGACGTAGAGTCCCGCAAGCGCCACCAATACGACGGTCAGGATCGGCAGCGCGGCGTTCCACCATCGCGGTCGTACACCTTCGGCGGGCATGACGCTCGATGAATCCGTCAGATCCGTCGCCAGTTGGGCACCATCCCGGTACAGTTTCCCCTCGCGACGCGCCCTGCGCTCCGCTATGCGCATCGGACCAAAATCGCGATTCATGCTTACCAGAATGAAGCCGAACGCCAGCGTGAATATCGGATAAAAGCTGTAGGGCAACATATCCAGGAACACGGCATAAGCATTTCGCCCCACCATACCAGCCTGCTGCATGCCCTGATCGATGAGTCCAACTTCATATCCGATCCAGGTGCTGATGAAAAACAGGCTCGACACCGGGGCCGCGGTGGAATCGACAAGGTAGGCAAGCTTCTCGCGCGAAATGCGCAGTTTATCGGTGATGGGCCGCATGGTATTTCCAACGATGAGGCTGTTGGCGTAATCGTCGAAAAAAATAACGAGGCCCAACAGCCATGTCGCGATCATACCGCGGCGGGGAGTCCGCGCCATTCGAGTCAATTGTTCGGCGATGCCCATCGTACCGCCGCTTTTCGACATTACTCCCACCATGCCCCCGAAAAGCATCGAAAATGCGATGATGGATATGTGATGCTTGTCAGCGAGCGCTACGATGATGTAATGATCGAGCACGTGGAGAAATCCCGCGAACGGATCGTATCCGAAAACGAAGGTGGCGCCAAGCCAGACGCCGGCGACGAGCGAGACCACCACCTGACGCAGTAGAAGCGCCAGCACTATGGCGAGCAGCGGAGGAAGAAGACTCAGGATTCCGGGGATCACCCTAATCGCATGTGCGGTGCTGACAGAAGTATCCGCGACCATGGCCGCTCGTAGCTCCAACTCACCCGTGCCGTCAACGCGCGCTGCTTCCGTGCCGTAGCGGCCCGCGGTCAGCCGCAGGTTCGCACCTTCCGGTACACGCATCCCCTTGAGACTGATTGGACCCGAAACCGTGGTGTCTATCTTGCCATCGGCATCGACCGCGGTAACCACCAGAGAAAAGTCCACTCCCTCCAACAGCAGCTTTGGCGCTTCGATACGGAGCTGCTGGGCATGCAGAAGTGTGAACCCTCGCAGCACTAACAGCGCGGCGAAAAGGCAGACTTGTACTCGGAAGGATTTGGATATCATCGGCTCACGGTGTTAACAGACAAGTGTGCAAGATCGCACGTCCGTTGCTTGCGCGCAACAACGCACGTGCGTACCCCGTGCCTTATAAACAAGGTTGCCAAAAACGATAGTGGTGGATTCATGGATCTATCATTTTTCCAAGGTCATCTACCATGTTTTCAGATTTCGGCTCGCACGTGGCCGGTCGTGGTACGGCG
>CAYJMN010000130.1:0-11366 GCA_964371045.1 uncultured Chromatiales bacterium
TCATGGATCTACCACTTTCAGGTTGCGGATTGGACAGACGCCGGGGCGGTGGATTTATGGATCTACCACCTTTCGATCGCGGATTTGGGATCGTGGATTTTTCGAACTCCACCGTTATATCCCTGTCCAGCACCCTTCGCCTCTCGCATCCACTGTGTTCTCCGTACTCTATTGGAACCGTACAAGGTCCCCGCACTCCGAAATCCGAAATTCCTCAATCCGATATCAGATATCAGAAATTCCCTACCGGGAGATCCCGGTCTCGAGGTTCGGCGCCGGTGGATCGAAATTTTCATCGAAAAATTCGAAATACAGGACACGCCCTACTTTTTCGATAACGCCCGAGGCGGCGATGGTGTCCTGGTAGGTGGCGTAACAGGCAAGCGCGGCCTTCATGGCGTCGATGTCCGCATCGCCCAGGGATATGACACAATCGATATCGTCCGGAGTGGAATGCTTCAGGCGGATCTTGCCATCTTCGAACGCCGTTCCGCCGGCGTCGGGGAGCGTGAACAAGGCGAGTCTGCCGACCGGCGCGGGGAGGCCTTCGCGCAGTTCGACGAATACGCGCTTCACTACGGCATGCGTGACGAGATGATCGTGGAAACCGCTGATGCCATGGACGGCGTAGGTCACAACCACGTCTGGTGTGTGCCTGAGAATATGCTCGGAGACGACGCCTTCGAGAATTCTGGGATCGAGATCCTTCAACCCGCTGTCGGGGTAATCAAGAACGGTCATGCCGGTGAGACCGAGTACGCGCTCCACGTCCGCCATTTCACGCAGCCGCACCTCGCCCATCGCGTCGATACCTAAACCGAGACGATGACGCTGCATGGTGGCGCCTCCGCGGGTGAGCGTCAGCAGATGGACTTCGTGTCCCTCCGCGAGCTGCGCATGCATCGCCGCCGCGGGTCCGAAAGATTCGTCGTCGGGATGCGGGAATATGTAGAGAAATTTCATGGGCTCTGCTTTCAGGAATGTGGATGTCGGGAAGATTTCAAAATACTTTCGAGTCCGGATGACGATCCATCAACCTGCCGCATCCGGGCGGGAAGCTTCCGTGCCTCATACATCCGCTGCCTGGCGGAACGCGAATGTGGTTGGGTCGGTGGTCACGGATGAGCGCTGAGCGAAACGCGCCCCGCATCTGTTCTCGGTTGATACAACTGAAAAAGCGCGTCATCGGCTTCCAGCGTTCGTTCTATGAAACCGCACTCGCTGGGACGTTCCAGAGCGGTCCACGCTGCCGTGAGACGGGCCGCGAGTGTGTCGCGGAGTTCCCTTCGGCGCGTATGCTCGGGCACCTGGAGCCATGCGTGTTGCTGAAACATGGTCCAGAGTCTACGGACAACTATCTCCGATTTCTTGCCCCGCGCACCGGTCAATGCGGCGACGATGCGGTGCTCGGCACGGGAATCCTCGCGATCGCCGGTATCGGCTCCTGGTATCGTGGCCTCGGCGTCGCGCTGGAGACGCGCATCGTAGGGACTGCGCACGCGAACACGCACACGCTCGGGATGCTCGGCGATGCCTGCATCGTTCATGAGTATGGCGAGGCCGTGACATTCCTCCGTCCGCAGATTGGTGCGCATGAAGCGAAGACCCTGCGAGAGAAGCACGCTCCCCGTCGCCTCGCCCAGCATAGGAAGGAGTCTGAGCAGCGCCGTGCGCACGATCCTCGCTTGCGTGTAGCTCCTCGTATGATCACCGTAGCGGTAGCCCTTCCTCCGGCGCAGATGCTGGAGTTCACGGGCCGGTTGCTCGAAACCCAGGAGTTCGAGAATTCCCAGAGCATCGGAAAATCCGACTTCAACCCAATAGCGAAGACTGTCGCGCCCTGTAAGACGGGCGACACGGCGCAGGAGTTCGTCGCGACCGCGCGCCGCAAGCACATTCGCGATGATGTTCGATCGGGCGGTGTCGTAACCAAGCTGCGAGGGCGTGCCTCGGGGAATCCCCACGATCTCGACCTCGCCCCTGTCCAGTTCGATGGTGATGAGCTGCAGCGCATCGGCCCGGCCACGCTCGCGACCGAGCCTGCTGTCGACTCCGATGAGCAGGACGTCAAATGTCCTGCCCGTCACGGGTGGGTCAGCGGGTTGCGATATCGAGTCTGCGCTCGCCGCCGATGTCTGCGGCGAACCCGCGGTCCCGGAATCCGGGACCGGTGTGACAAACAGGGCAAGAGCATCCTTTTTCATTTCCACCGCCGCCTGAGGCAGTATCACCGCGTGCACCTCGTTCGCGACATTCGCGGCTTGTGTGAGCAGGGTGCGTAGCATACGACCGCCCACGCGCGACGGCGGCGGCGGAGCGACGGCGGCGGGTCCGATATGCGAAACCACGGACCATGCCGACAACGCGAGGGCTACGCCCACGGTCAGCAGCAGCGCGCGTCGCTTCAGGATTCGGGTGCGCTGCCTGCGCAACAAGAAACGTCGATGACGGTCGTAAGTATTCATAACGCGCGATGGCGGTCCGGGGACCGCCATCAATTTCAACATGGAACGGCGAATTACTCGGACGTGTAATATACCAGTGTTTCTCCGGTTTTAAGATAGCGTCCCAGTTTATTCCATGCCCTCAGATTTTCCACCGATACACTGAGCGACTTTGCGATGCTGTACAAGGTCTCACCGCTTTGGACGACATGCTCGTGCCTTACTCCCGTCGCCAGGGCCGAGGCGTTTTTACCCGACGCGGGCTCGATGGCTGGGGCCGACGAGGGTGCGGCGACCACATATTTTTTGTCGGCGGCGGTTGCGGAAGCCGGGTCTTTGGCCTCCCTGGAGGGTTTGGATGGAGCAGTTTGCGTCACGGGCCGTGCATTATGTTCCGCAGCCGGACGTTCCGGATTTCTGATTTCGAGGTCCTGACCAACGGTGATCGCGCTTTCCTTGAGATTGTTCCACTTCATCACGTCCGATACGCTGACCCGATGCTCACGCGCGATGCTGTACAGATTATCTCCGCGCTGCACGGTATACCGCGACACCGCCATCTCACGCCCACCCGTACGAATAACGTTCTCATGTCGGGGTGTGACCGTACCCACCGATGTGGAAACGGCATCGCGCGAACCGCGAAGCTGAAGCACCTGTCCGGGCTGGATGTTGCTGTCTTTCAAATCGTTCCATGCACGCAGATCATTGATGTGCACACCCGTGCTGCGGGCGATGGCGGAGAGGTTGTCGCCCGGTTTAACGGTGTAGCTTCCGACCGAGGCGACCGCGCTGTCGCGGAAAGGTTCAGTCTGAACGGCTTTCAAGGATTTCGGGGGTTCATCTGAGGACCCTGATGCAGCATCTGCTCCTTTGCTCATGTTCGCCGAGGTTGGCTGAGCGGTCTGCGACGCGGGAGGCTGCGGCGAGGGTGTCGGAGCTTTGCGTACGTTGTCCACGATTTCAGGTTTCGCCTCCGCTGTTTTGGTCGTCGCAGCTTCATCACGTACCGGTAGTGCCGTTCTCTTCCTCGGCGTTTCAACAGCGGTGGCGCGGCTCTGCGGTTTTTCATACAGCAGGATCGATTGACCGACGATCAGGTTTTCGCTCGTGAGAGCATTCCAACGCATCACATCCTTGACTGCGAGATTATTCGCGGATGCGATGCTGAAAAGAGTTTCCCCTTTTTTCACCACATGGACGCTGTCGCGCTTCGGGGCGGCGGACTTTGCGCGAGGTTCCTCCTGTTCTTCAAGCTCGCGGCTGAACGAGCGCGAAGGCGCCGCAGCAGGTTTGATCTTGAGGGTCGCACCGCTCTTGACGCGTGTATTCTTGAGATCGTTCCATTCGATGATGTTCTGGATCGTCACGTTGAATGCGTCTGCGATGCTTGCAAGCGATTCGCCTTTCCGAACCTTGTATTCCACGACGGTCGCGGAAGCGGTTGCCTGAGGCAGAGTCTCCCGGTTCTCATCGGGGCGCGCATCAATTTCGGCGGCTGGCGTCGCCGAGGCCAGGGATGGGCTGATGAGCACACCATTGCTGCTGTCCCGCACCCAGACGTCGATCGTGCTGCCTGCGATGAGCTTCTGGGACGCGTTCATACGATTCCAGCGCATGAGATCGTGGACGGTGACGCCGTAATGATCCGCTATGCCGCCGAGGGTCATGCCTTTATCCACCCGGAGCGCGAGTTTGCTGCGTCCCTCGGTACGTTTTTCCGGATCGCGGTCAGGTTTGGGCTTGGAGATATTGTCGATCGCCGTGGCGTACAGAGGGGTTTTCACAATCTCCTTGTGCGGGACAAGGATGATTTCGCCGGCGCGGAGGGCGCGGTTCTTCGCCATGTCGTTGGCTTTGCGGAGCTTGCTTGCCGTGGTTTTGTACTTACGCGCGATCTTGTAGAGCGTCTCTCCCCTTTTCACCTTGTGCTCCGTGATGACGACATCGCCGGACACCGACTCCCCTGCGAGAACGTAGGTTTTAAGTTTGGGAAGGATTTCGGCGAAGGTATCCCTGCTTCCTTTAGGAATGCGCAATTGGTAGCGCTGGGGAGGCGTCGTGGCCTGCAGGAGCATGGGGTTGAGTTCTTTCAGGATTTCAGCGGCCACCGCCATGCTGTCGGCCAAATCTTTGAGCTGATACGGTTTCTCCGTGGTCACGACCTCGTACTGTAGCGGCTCCTGATGCATCACATCGACCATATCGTATTCCTTTGCATCGAGTGCGATGATGGAAACCGCGATATAGCGGGGCACGTAGTTTTGTGTTTCCTTCGGGAGCAGAGGCCTGATATCCCAGTAGCTCGGCTTGGCGATTCCGGATTTCTTTATCGCGCGGCTGATGCGTCCCGCGCCGGCATTGTATGCGGCGAGCGCCAAATGCCAGTCGTCGAACATGTTGTACAAATCGCGCAGATGTCGGGCGGCGGCACGGGTGGATTTCTCCGGATCGCAGCGATCGTCCGTGTAAAAATCGCCATCGAGCCCATACATATCGCCGGTCGATTTGAGGAATTGCCAGAGACCAACGCATTTCGCCCATGAGCGGGCAACGGGATTCACCCCGCTCTCGATCATCGTCAGGTAAATGATCTCGGCGGGCATGCCCTCTTCTTTCAGAATCGGCTGCATCACGGGAAAATACCTGCCCGACCTCTCCATCCACTTGACAAGATGCTTGCGCATCTTTGTCGTGAAGTACACGATGTTTTTTTCCACTTCAATATTCAGGGGAAGCGGGATTGTGGTCGGGGGCGGCTCCTTGAAAGTCAGGAGCGTCAGATCGATGGTATCCGATTTGACATTCTCGTCGGCAAGGAGTTGGAGCGCCGACATGGGAACCTCGACTTCGCTGCGCGCGATCATCGGCTCGCAGTTTTTGTACAGCGCGGTGAGCTGCGTCAGGAGATCCGTATACATGGGATCACCCTCGATGTCCGGCAGATAACTCGCACGGTCCAACCGTTCCGATGCGATGGAACATTGCTGCAGGGCCGTAACGGTATCGAGTCCCGACAACGCTTTGCTGGCCAGCACGATGTGCAGACGCGCGCGGTCGAGCAGCGGTTCCTTCTCCGCAAGGCCGACGTTGACTTCTTCCGGCTCCTCACCGAAATCGATATCCGGTCGAGGGAGAAAAGGCTCGTGAGATGGTTGCGTGGTATCGTGGGTTGCGGTCGTTTCGGGCGGGGCGTTGGCTGGGTCGTCCTGTACGATTTCTTTTTGTGATGAGCAGGCCGATAACAGAACTGCGATGCTCATGAAAAAAAGAAATCCACGGGACGCAAGGACGCGGGTTCGTGCGCTCATACTACCTCATCGCTTTGGCTGGATGGACTGGATCTCCACGGGCGGCGGAATTCTGCTCACCGCAATATTGGGATAAACGAGATCCGTTCTTAAAAGTACGAAGTGTCTATAAGAAAATCAATGAAATGAAAATCGTAACACCTTGAAAATCAAAGAGTAATCATCGGGGAACTCCTATTTCACCGGACGCTGTCGTGTCGGCGGAAACAGGTTGCGCCTCTGTTCCGGAGGCCGGAATTTTTTCAAATACCAGGACGCCGAACGTGCGGTCCGGGGCTACGATCTGTTTCAGAAGTTTGAAGGAACGGTCCTGCTCGAAGTATTCCATCGGTACATCGCCTCCGAACTGGCTGTTGCCGTAATGACTGTCCCACACCACGATCGCCCCGGCGGGAGCGTCCTTCAGCGTCGCGAGTTGCATGGACCTGTCGCGATCCTTGTCGTTGATGTCGACATCGGCGAAGTAACGAAACAGCACGTGATTCCCGTAGAGCGGCTGCCGCTGGAGCGCTTCCGGTTGCGCGAGATACCACTCCGCGGCAGTTTTCACGGTCTGCGCCTCGACATCGAGGGTGCGGGGTTTTTCAGCATAGAGCGTGAAGGTCACCGTCCCGACGATGAGCACCGCGACAAGGAGGGGCCCGCTTAGCATTCTGGTCATGGATGCGAGAGCAAGAAGAACCGCGACCCCCAGAATAACGCCCGAATGGTCATACCGGGCAACGTCGGTGAGCACGAAACCATTTGTGTCACGCGAGAGAAACGCCAGTGCTACCAACGAGGCGGCCGCCAACGCACCGAGCAAGTATCCCCGGCGACGCGCGTCGAAGATTGTGTTGAATCCCATCGCGCCGTACACCGCGGTCAGCGGCGCGATCGAGAGCATGTATCTCCAGTGACCGGGATTCGCGCCGAAGTTGGGCACATCCCAGGCGGAGACGACCGACCACGCGAACATGATTGTGTAAGTGAAAAACAGGAAACCATACTCGGATATCTGCTCGCGCATTTTTTCGAAGGGAACGAACTGACGAACATAGCCGACGATTAGCAGCAGTAGTGACACCGGTCCGACCATGTAAATGTAGGTTCCGAAGTAGTGCCAGAAGGATTGATGCGGCACCTCGACGCCGAGACCGATGCGGCGCATGTCGTCCAGCAGCCACATCATGTTGCCGGTGGAAAACCAGCCGATCAACGCCAGCACCAGGGGCGTCCATGCGAGCAGCAGAAACGGAATCCATTGCTTCCGCATGAGAAAAATCACGCCGAGTCCGATACTCACCAGGGCGAATTCCTGCCGGATGGAAAAAACGTACGACGACGCCAGTGCGGCCAGTATCCACCGCTCGCGATAATAAAAATAGAGCGAGAGGACGATGAACAAGGCGGCCGTGATTTCGCTGTAACTGCGGAAGGAGATCTGAAGATAGAGCGGCTGGGCGGCGAGAAGTATCGCGGCTATCGACGAGTTCTTTATTTTGATCGCGCGACCAAGTTTGTACGTGAAGACCACGGTCAGCGCGGCGATAACGCAATGCGCGAGCGCGACGCCTGCGAAGCCGAACATCCCCGGCACCACGAGCAGGATTTTCCAACCCGGTTTGGGCTGGTTCCCCATGATGCTGAAAGGATCGCCCCAGAACTGACGAATGTTGCGGTAATGTCCTATCTCGTCGTCCTGGTAAAAACCCGTCGAGCCCGTGCTGAACCAATAATACAGCAGCGCGAGAATGGGAACGAGTAGCCAGATGTATTTATCTACGAACACGTCGAGATCGAACGGCGCGATGGTGTCCGCTGCTTCGCGCTTTCCGGTGAGGGGCTTCCGTGCTATGCGTGTTTTGGCCATGATGCTTCAGTTCTGTTGCGACATGCTTCGTTGATACAGTTCTTCGATTCCGTTCGTCATGTGATCCCAGGAATATTTTTTCTTCTCTTCAATCACCGCCGAACGAAATTCATCGTACAAATCGTCTCTGTAAAATCGGATGACGGCCTCCGCCAAATCCGACGGCGACTCGGGGGGCACAAGGAAGCCGGTCTGACCGTCGACGATCACTTCGCCGAGTCCACCGACATCGGTGGCAATGACCGGCCGGTGGAAATTGTAGGCGATCTGAATGATGCCGCTCTGCGTAGCCGATTTATACGGCAGCGTCAGAATATCGGCTGCGGAGAAAAACGTGCCGACATGCTCGTTGGCCACATAATCGGAATGGAAACGGACCTTGTTTCCAATCCCGAGCCGCGCGACCTGATCGCGGTACTGCTGCTCGTTATTGTAAAATTCACCGACGACAAGCAGCGTCACATCGATGGCAGCAAGGATGGCGGGCATCGCGTCGAGCAGCACATCCAGTCCTTTGTAATCGCGGACGTAACCGAAAAACAACAGCACACGCTCGTCGTCCGAAAGTTGTATCGAGGGATCGGTGACCGCTAGGGCTTTCCGCGCGGCGGATTTTTCCAGCTCCTCTCCAAAAATTTCGTAGACCGGATGCGGCAGCAAAGCGAACAAGGGATCTTTTTTCCAGAGCTTCAGATCGCGCTCCACCGCTTTGGACTGCACCACATAGCTGTCTATGAAGCGGAACGCGAACTTCGTCAGCAATTTGTCGCCCGGCCGCCGTTCATGCGGAATGACGTTGTCGCAAATGAACATGGTTTTCGTCGCTCTGCCCATCCGCGCGATCGCCGCGATAACACCGTACGAAGGTGCGAAAAACGGCATCCAGAATTTGAAGACGATGAGCGCGGGATTCATCTTCCGGATTCGGAAGCCGGTCATGATCCACGAGAAAGGGTTGATCGAATCGATCCATTGCACGCTTTCGACCGGAATTCCGGCGTCGCCACTTTCGTCCTGCGACTTACCCGGGAAGAGAAACTTCGGATACTGTCTCGAAAATGTGACGATGCGCACATCATGCGTGAGCGAAAGATATTTCCACAGCAGCCCCATGTAATGCGCGATGCCGCCGCGCAGGGGATACGCCGTGCCGACGAGGACAATCCTCATCGCGGATCGCCGCTCCCGGGCTTCACCGCCCAGCGGACAATGGCTTCGAACACGCGCTCTACTTCAAGATGCTCCATGCAGCGGTACTCGGTGTTGCGGCAGGTAGGTTGAAAAAAACATTCGCAGGCTTTCGATGGCTCGAGGATTTCGCCGCGTCCATACAGCTCGAATTCGTTGCGGTTGAAAATGTTGTTGAACAGCACCAGCGGTTTTTTCAGACCGATGGCGAGGTGCATGGCCATGGTTACAGCGGAAACGACCACATCGCAGCGATCCATGAGCGCGATGAAGGTTTTGAGCGAAAAATGACCGAGGTAGAGTCCCCCGCAGGCGGCGGCAAGGCTCTGGTTTTTCTGATGTTCCTGCTCGCCTCCGAGGAACAGCGGCTGCAATCCGGCGGCGCGAAGCTTCTCTCCGAGTTCCACCCAGTACGAATCCGGCCAGAGACGGCTGGTCCAGCGACCGCCGCAGCCGGTGTTGAGTCCGATGAGCGGACGATCCGGATCGTAATCGGCTTCGCTTTCCCTGGCCGCGGCCTCGATGTCGAAACGCTCGCCCAGGTCGAGGATATACTCCTCCCCTTCCCAATCGAAGCCGCAGATCTCGAATATCTCTTGCACGTAATGTTTCGTGTTGCTCTGATTCAGATCGTCGAAAATGCCGGTCATGAACTTGTGCTTCGCTTCGTCGTCGACGGGTGCGCAGATGCCGTTGCGCAGCGTGAAGCCTTTTTTCACGCTGGCTTCGAGGCGATCCATGATGGCGCAGGCCTCGCGGTCCTTGTCCAGATTGATGACAAGATCAAAATTGATGGCGAGGATGGAGATCACTCCGGCCATGTCGAAACGCAGTTTATAATCCACACCGGAGGGCAACACTTCAGGAGTGAGGGTCAGCCACCAGATGCGTCCACCGGGATACTCGCGTTTGAGGCGGTGGAGCAGCGGCGTTGTGCGGATAACGTCGCCGATCGCTCCGAGCTTGATGATAAGGATATTGCGATCCGTGGCCTCGTAATACGGGCAATCCACGCAGTGCACGCCTTCGCGCTTGTGCGGCGCGCAGGGTACGTCACCGCGGAAATGGCGGCAGTCTTCCTTGTACACGATCTGTTCCGTCATGTAGGTGTTTCGTCCGTTTGTTCAGGAAAGTATTTCGCGGATGCTATAGTCCGATTCTCCGGTCCCGCCTTTGGTGATCATTTCGGCGATGAGGCCTGTGGAGATGAGCTGAATGCCCAGCAGCATGAGAAGGATGCCGAGAAGAAGCATTGGCCGATTGCTGACCGGATATCCCCTGAGCCATTCGATCGTGAGCCAGGAATTGATGAGAAATCCCGCAATAAGCATGATGCTCCCGATGCTACCGAACACATGCAGGGGTCGTTGCGTGTACCGCGACGTGAACATGACGGTCAGCAGATCCAGGAAGCCCTTGAAAAAGCGGCTGAGACCGAATTTCGTCTTGCCATACTTCCGGGCATGATGTTGGACCGCTATTTCGGAGACCGTAAACCCGGCCATTTTCGCGAGGACGGGGATGTAGCGATGCATCTCGCCGTAGATCTTCACCGACTTGATCACATCGCTGCGATAGGCTTTCAAGCCGCAGTTGAAATCGTGTATGTCGATGCCCGAGATTTTTCCGGTCACGAAATTGAAAAAGCGGGAGGGCAACGTTTTCGAGATGGGATCGAAGCGTCTTTTTTTCCAGCCGGAGACCATGTCGAAGCCTTCCTCGATTTTCGCCAGGAGGTTGGGAATCTCCGCGGGATCGTCCTGCAGATCCGCGTCCATGGTAACCACGTAGCGGCCCTGCGCCAGGCGGAATCCCACGGCCAGCGCCGCGGACTTTCCGTAGTTCCTGCGGAAGCGCACGACCTTGAACCGCGCATCGCTTTCATGCAGCAGACGCAGCGTCTCGTTCGATCCATCGTTGCTGCCGTCGTCGATATACCACACCTCCCACGAGGGCGTGATTCCGTCAAGCACGCTCGTGAGTCTCGTGGTCAGTTCCGGTATCGATTCATTTTCGTTGTACGACGGCACGATGACGGAAATCTCGACGGCAGGCGTCGCGATGTCGGATGTCGTGGTCATCGCTTCGTACCCGGTGATGTGATGGTCGTTCGGCAATTGTTTCTTTGGTTTGGGGCAAAATTAAAAATATCCCTCGACGGGCTGAGATGCAAAATACGTACGCGGATAAATGCGTACGCGGATTTGCGCGGATGAATACGGATTTGCGCGGATAAGAGTTTTTTCAATCCCGTATACAAAAGACTTGCGGATATGGAGTCAAAGACTTTCTGATCCGCGTACATCCGCAATAATCCGCGTGAATCCCACGGAGTGACAAGCGCGTACGTCTTTATCCGCGTGAATCTGCGCACGCATTCACACAGGAGTTGTAGACAGGCCACGATCAGGCGATTGGGCAGCAAGTGCTCTCGAGTCTCCTCGTGCGTTACGGAACGAATCATCCTTCGAGACGCCGCCATGCGCACGCAGTGCTAAGACGAATGATCAAACCGTGGCGGCTCCTTCTTATGACATCGAGGAGGTATTTAGTCTCCTCGTGCGTCACGGA
>CAYJMN010000131.1:0-11334 GCA_964371045.1 uncultured Chromatiales bacterium
ATATACACGATGTCGGTGACATATCCAAATCCTTATTCTAGCGCCTATGCCCCCCGGCCCCCTCTCTCACGAGAGAGGGGGAGGAAGAGGTATAATTCAGTGTATATTTCACACGGACGAATGCATTTACGGCGGTAACGCGGATTTAGGGAATGTCACCCACGAAATGGACCGGTGCGCAGCGCTGGTGGGCACACTCAGCATGACGAGCTTTGTTGGCACGGACGGGTAACTTGATGTCATCCATGAAATGGACCGGGGTGCGGAGAATCGAACATCAGGTTGCCTGGTGTTTGCGCGACAGTTGCGTCTTGTTTCCTCTTTCAGTAGAATGTCTCGTCACAACTGTCGAGAGCCATCATGCCACGATCGATCCCTCTCGTATTCTTTCTGCTCCTGTTCTTTGTTGTCCTTCCCCGGACGCATGGTCAGCAACGCATACTTGTGGTCACGATCGACGGGAGCATCAATCCGGCCTCGGCGAAATACCTTCACGATGCGATCGCTGAAGCGGAAGCGGCGGATATGCATGCGGTATTGCTGCGACTCAATACTCCGGGAGGTCTGCTGCAGTCCACACGCGAAATCGTTCGGGATTTCCTGAACTCGAAGATCCCTGTCATCGTGTACGTCGCTCCCGGGGGGTCGCAGTCCGCATCGGCAGGTGCCTTCATCACAATGGCGGCGCATGTGGCCGCGATGGCGCCGGGCACAAATATCGGAGCCGCACATCCCATAACCATCGGAGAAGGTCAGAGCAACATCGCGGATTCCAGCAATATCCCGCTTTCGAAAGCTACCAACGACGCCGCGGCCTTCGCGCGGAGCATCGCCGAAGCACGCGGACGCAACGTCGCGTGGGCGGAATCCTGCGTGCGTCAGAGCATTTCCGTTACCGAAACCGAAGCGCTCTCGCTGAATGTGATCGATATCATCGCTCACGACGACAAGGATTTGCTTGCGAAGCTCGATGGCCGAGCGGTGGCGCTGCGTAGGGACACCGTGTACCTTTCGACCTCCGATGCGGTTCTCGTGGATCGCGAAATGTCCTTCCAGCAGGAACTGCTCGACATCCTCAGCGATCCGAACATCGCATACATCCTTTTGATGCTCGGCATGTACGGACTGTTTTTCGAGCTGTACAATCCCGGCACAATCTTCCCCGGCGTTGTCGGCGGAATTTGTCTCATACTTGCATTTTATTCCATGAATACGTTGCCCGTCAATTACGCCGGTCTGGCGCTGATCGTGTTCGGTATCATCCTGTTCATTCTCGAGGTCAAGATCGTCAGTCACGGTCTGCTTTCCGTCGGAGGCGTCGTCTCGCTCTTTTTAGGTTCGATCATGTTGATCGATTCGCCGGCCGGCGTGGAATTCGTGGAAATTTCCACTTCGGTCATCGTCACCGTCACACTGTGCTCAGCGGCATTTTTCCTTTTCATCGTCGCGAAGGGCATCGCGGCGCAGCGACGCAAACCAACCACCGGAATCGAAGGCATGGTTGGGGAAATCGGTGTCGTGCTTGAGGATCTCGCACCCACCGGAGCGGTGTTCGTCCATGGCGAGCGATGGAAGGGGCGGAGCGACGGTACGGCTATCTCCGCCGGCGAAAGCGTCGTGGTGAAGCGGATGGAACATTTTACGCTGCATGTGGAACGCGTCTCCTCTCCCCCGCTTTCAGAATAGATGCAGACTTCATATTCGTAATAAATTTCACAGGAGTTCTCATGGATGCAACGGGCAGTATTTTCGGTATAATTCTGATGTTCCTCGTTCTCATCCTCAGTAGTTCCATCAGGGTGTTGCGCGAATACGAGCGTGGAGTGATATTTCGCCTTGGTCGCCTGATCGCTTCGAAGGGACCGGGGCTCATCCTTCTGATTCCTCTCGTCGACCGCATGGTAAAGGTCAGTCTCCGCACAATCGTTCTCGACGTTCCCCCGCAGGACGTCATCACCCGCGACAACGTTTCGGTCAAAGTCAGCGCGGTGCTGTATTTCCGCGTCGTCACGGCCGCAAAGGCGATTGTGGAGGTTGAAAATTTCCTCTTCGCCACAAGCCAGCTTTCACAGACCACTCTACGGAGTATTCTGGGGCAGTCCGAGCTTGACGAGTTGCTTGCGGAGCGCGACCAGATCAACAAGCAACTACAGGAAATCATCGATCACCAGACCGAGCCCTGGGGCATCAAAGTGAGTATGGTCGAGGTCAAGCACATCGATCTGCCGCAGGAAATGCAGCGTGCCATGGCCAAGCAGGCGGAAGCCGAGCGCGAGCGCCGTGCGAAGGTCATCGCCGCCGAAGGTGAATTCCAGGCGTCCGCCAAGCTCGCGGAAGCCGCCGCGATCCTGTCACGCGATCCCGCCGCGCTTCAGCTGCGCTACCTGCAGACGCTGACCGTCATCGCCGCGGAGCACAATTCCACGACGCTCTTCCCTATTCCCATCGATTTGCTCAGGCCGTTCATGGAGAAACAGAGTACATAGTCTTCGGCGTCGCGGCCACGGGCTGAAGCCCAGGGGTACAGGAGAATGTCCTCCCTTGGGGAATTCGTAGGACGTGCGCTCGGTCGGCCTCACAGGGTTGAAGCCCGGGGTTGGAGGAAGTGCCTCCATGTTCTCCCCGGGCTGAGCCGGAATTATGGGAAGCGCCCTCTTGCGTGCTTTGCGTTTTGAAAAAAGTGGCGGGATCAGGGATGGTTTGACTTTTTTTCGGCGGAGGCGGAGGTCGTGAAGGTGAGTTTGGTGCTGCGGCTTCTTTCGACGATACCTTTCAGACTGTGTTCGGTGAACAGACTCCGCAAGTTCATCCGTTCGGCACGCATCTGTCCCACCTCGGCGGCGAACAGTAAGGCCAGACTACTATAAAACACCCACAACGCCGTCGCGACCACGATGGCATAGGGACCATAGACAGCCCCTATTTCCCACAAATTCTGCAGATAGTAGGCGAAAATAATTTTCGCGAAGCCCCAGAGCAGTGCCGCGATGCTGCTGGCCAACAGAATGACGCGGTAATGCAGCCGCTTTTCGGGAACGATGGTGAATACAAGGATGAACAACAGAAAGCTGAGCAGAAATGGCGCGATCGCGGTGAACACGTCGTTGAACAGCCACGCCTCGAGTTCGACGCTGAAGACTCTCTGCCCGAGACTCTTTAGCACCGATACTCCGTACATGAACACCGTGACGATAATTCCGGCTATGCCTACGATGGACAACAGCGCGAAATCGCGGAGCTTGGATGCGAAAATATTTTTCGTATCCGGCATGTGAAAGATTTTTCCCAATACCGTACGCAATGATGCGAACAGGGCGCTGGAGGTATACGTGAGACCGAGCGCGCCGACGATTCCGGCGATGTTTGAACCCTTTACGAATTCTCGAATCAGATTCACAACGATGGAGCGTAGCTGCTCACGTTCATACGGGAAGAGACCAAGTTCGAGAATGTAACGGTCCACGGCCACGATCGCGTCCTCTGTGCCGAGGTAAAAGCCGAGCGCGAAGAAGACCAGCAGGACAAGTGGAATAAAACAGAGCAAGGCGTTGAAGCTCAATCCCGCGGCGGAAAGGAAAATATGGTTTTCATCCATCCGCTCGACGATGCGGATGAAATACATGAATGAGTCACGGACCCAATTCAGCGAAAGGAATTCCCGAAATTTAACGAGTGCCCGGGCAAGCTTCCGCTCTTGTTTTGCCTTCATACCCCTGTTTCAAGCAATGCGGGAAGAGCGCCTTCGAAAACGGCGCCGATCTCCGCGACCGGAATTTCAATGTCGCTGTTGATGCGCAGCGTGTCGCCGCCAACGGTTCCAATGTTCGCAGCGTCGATGTCGTTCTCCGCGGCGATGGCCAGGATCGCTGCCGCATTCGCCGGATCGCAGCTGAGTATCGCACGCGACTGCACCTCCCCGAAATAGAGTGCGTCCTTGCGTATACCCCCGGCTTCGACGCGCAACTCGGCGCCCAGCGGTGCTCGCGGATGCAAGCAGCACTCGGCGAGACAGACAGCAAGTCCACCGTCGGATACATCGTGCGCGCTACGGACGAGGCCGGCGCGGATGGCGGTGAGTATGGTTTCGTGCAGCCGCTTCTCGGTCGGTATATCGATGAACGGCACCTCTCCGCCAACGATACCGTGCCAGGTCGCGAGATATTCGCTGCCGTCGATGTCGTTGCGCGAAATCCCGAGGAAGATAACCGCGTCGCCGTCGCTCTGGAACGTGGACGGCGTGATGTGCTTGACATTCTCAATGAGCCCGAGCATACCGATAACAGGCGTGGGATATACGGCACCGTCTGGATTTTCGTTGTAGAAACTCACATTGCCGCCGGTCACCGGGGTGTCGTACGCACGACAGGCTTCGCCCATTCCGGCGCAGGCTTCCTTGAACTGGAAATACACCTCGGGTTTGTATGGATTGCCGAAATTGAGGCAATTCGTGATGGCCAGCGGTTGCGCTCCGGTGCATGCGACGTTTCTGGCGGCCTCGGACACAGCGATGATCGCTCCCTGCCGCGGATTGAGGTACACGTAGCGGCCATTGCAGTCCGTGGTGACGGCAATCGCCTTGTCCGTGCCTTTGATGCGAACCACGGCGGCATCTCCCCCCGGTCCGGCGGCTGAATTCGTGCGCACCGAGGTGTCGTACTGCTCGTACACCCAACGCTTGCTCGCTATGTTTGCGCAGCCAAGCAGGACCCTCAGCACGGCATTGCTGTCGGACGGAACCGGGACCGATTCCATGTGAAATGCCTGGGTGAGGTCGAGATAGTCGGGCTTTTTCGTTTCACGGATGTACACCGGCGCGCCACCGCCGAGGACGAGGCTCTCCGCGGGAACCACCGCTTTTATTTCACCGCCTCTGCGCATCGTGACCAGACCGTCGTCCGTCACGTGTCCGATGGTGACCGCGTGAAGATCCCATTTCCGGAAAATCTCGCGTACACGCTCCTCGCTCCCCTGCTTCGCGACCACGAGCATACGCTCCTGGGATTCGGATAGAAGGATCTCATAAGCGCTCATGTTGGTTTCACGCATGGGGACCAGGTCCAGATCGATGTCCATGCCGCTCTCCCCCTTGGCGGACATTTCGCAGGAGGAGCAGGTGATGCCGGCGGCGCCCATGTCCTGAATACCGACAATGAGATCTTCGCGAATGATTTCGAGCGTCGCTTCAAGCAGGAGTTTTTCGGTAAAGGGATCGCCTACTTGAACCGAGGGCCGCTTGGATTCGGAATCCGCGCTGATCTCGACAGATGCGAACGTTGCGCCGTGGATGCCATCGCGGCCGGTGGAGGAACCGACGATCATGACCGGATTCCCCGCGCCTTTCGCAATCGCGGAGGCTGTCTCGTCATGCTTGACGATCCCAACCGCCATGGCATTGACCAGCGGGTTGCCCTGATACGAATCGTCGAAATATACTTCACCCGCAACGGTGGGGACGCCGAAGCAATTGCCGTAATGTCCGATCCCACTCACGACGCCTTTGACCAGATACTGTACCCGTGGATTGGACGGATCACCAAAACGTAGTGAGTCGCATGCCGCTATGGGCCGCGCGCCCATGGTGAAGATATCGCGCAGGATTCCTCCCACTCCCGTTGCCGCGCCCTGGAACGGTTCGATGGCCGAAGGATGATTGTGGCTCTCGATTTTGAATGCGATTGCCAGACCGTCGCCGATATCGACGAGGCCGGCATTTTCCTCGCCCGCGTCCACGAGCAGACGTCCACCATTCCTGGGCAAGGTTTTCAGCACCGCGATGGAGTTCTTGTACGAACAATGCTCGCTCCACATCACGCTGTACATACCGAGTTCGGTGTATGTGGGTGTACGGCCGTCGAGGTAGGCGATGATTTTCCGGTATTCGTCGTCCGTAAGACCTAGGTCGCGTGCGATATCGATGGTAACGTCGGGTTCGGTGTGCATGTGCGTCCTGGGAAATGTGCAATTCCGATGAAAAGGTACAAACAGAAATATACGATTTTGCATGCAGAAGAGGAACCGTCAGGACACGTACGCGGATGGTCGCGGATTGGGGCGGATAAATACGTACGCGGATTTTCGCGGATGAATACGGATAAACGCGGATAAGAGTTTTGTTAGATTTCGTATGCGGCAAACCTGTGCTTGACGTACAAAAATCGGAAGCTTGTCAAATCCCGCAATACTGTACCGAAAAATGCACAATGTTAGTCGATCTGGAGTCTAAACAATCTCTTATCCGCGTACATCCTCACCTTCGCCCCGTTGCGCTCGCATCACCCCAAATCGCTGCGGATGGCTTCGGCGGACAGGCGCAAAAATCCGTGTAGATCCGCGTACGTCTTTATCTGTTTACATCCGCAATAATCCGCGCGAATCCGTCGTCATCGTTTCACAAATCGATTCCCCGGCTCCCCCTGTATGCTGACCTCGATTTCAATGAAGCGATCATCCCCGGCACCGTGGACCAGTCTGCCATTGGGTCCGCGTTTGAGGAATAAACGGAAGTACAAGTCTCCTTCCGGACGGGGTAGGCGGCCAAAGTAAATACGGCCTTTCGTGAGCGGACCGTTGGGCACATTGATGTAGGATGCGGTATAGGCGCCAGAGTCCGGCGGCGCGGCGGATAGATGCTCATTGAGATTATTCGCCTCAGCCACGTTTCCGCTTGCCACCACGTCCGCGAACCATGTTTGGGGTCCCGGAACAAAGGCGAGATGCGGGCTGCGAATCAGGAGCCCGGAGCTGGTTCCAAGTGTGTGCACATAGAACGATGCGCGACGCTGAAAATCTTCCGTTGCCTGGCGAAGGGGTTCGATCATCCCTTCGGCGTTCCACAGGTCCACCGCGCAGGGATAGTTCTTCGAGGTCACCGCATACACGCGGATAGGCTGCCCGGCGACATCCTTCGTACGTCGTTCAGCCGGCGCCCATTCTATCACCGCCTGATCGGGACTCAGTTTTCCGCTTGTAGATCTCGACTGGACCGCTATGTGATACCGGTCGCCGTTCACAAGCTCCGGTACTCTGAATATGCTGTCTTTCCCTGCATGGTGCTGTCCCCGCGCATTTCCGCTTGGATCGGTGATGGTGATGCTGTACCCCGCGAAGTTGGACTGGCCAACGCTCGTCGATGGCGTCCACCCTACAACGAGCGCCGCGCTGTCCGACGATGCGCGTAGATTCGTCGGCGCCGCGGTATCGGGCTCGGAAGGCTCGGTTGAGTCGCAGGCAAACGCGGCGAAGAGTACAAGCGAGAGAGTGATAATATGCCAAATGGGTTTCATAGGGCTGAGTATTTCTAAATAATCTCAAATACTATTTAAACGTAGGTTAAAACACCACGAGCTTTTGCCGTGTCATCGATTCGCCTTGACGCAGCGTCAGGAAATACGTTCCCGCAGGGAGCGCAGGCAGTTGCAGTTGGTGATCCAGGCTGTCCTGGACGATGGTAATGTCGCGGAGCACGTTGCTTTGCCCGTTCGCGTCGGTACGGACAATGGAGTCGGGATGCAGTTCGATACCCGCGAGATTGAGACCAAGCTCCATCATCTCATCGAATCTGCCTCGCGGCAGGTCGGAGGGTAGCAGGGTACCCTCGTTGTAGGTGGCCACGGCACCGGGATTCGGTTGCCGGATGGTATCCCCGACGTTGCCGCCAACCCAGAATGCACCGATATAGAATTTGTCGAGTGTCTGGGCGCGGAGCGTCGTCGTAGCCAGCAGGGCGAGGAAAAGAACGGTTGAAAAACGCATCACCTTTCTCCTGTTGTTTGTTAAGGTCAGGTTAGAGCACAAGAAGCGATGTATATGAAGTGCGTGTCGCGGAACGGAATACAATGGTGTACATGCCCGGCAGGAGACCATCGAGATCGAGAGGCCAGGAGTTCGTACGCGCCTCCGCCTTCACCGTCATCCGACGCAGCTCGCGGCCGAGCGCATCGAAAACGAGCACGTCTCCCGAGAGAGCCGTATCGCTTTGCAGGAGGAGTTGCACGGCCTGTCCGGAAGGGGCGGGATTCGGGTATGCGCTCAACTGCATGACTTCCGGGACCCGGGGCACATCGTCAACGGTCACAAGTCTGCTGCTCCCGCCATAGATGCGGAAGCGAATTGATCTGACCCCAGGATTATCCGATGGTCGACCTGTTAAAATAACATCATCGTAACCGTCGCCATTGACATCTCCGACGGGCCAGGCGCCACGTTGCAGAACATCGAGGATTTCATCAACGCCGAATGATCCATACGCTGATGTGTTAACTGAACCGCTTCGGTTGGCATAGACGAAATACACCGACGTGGTCAGGAACGCCTCCGGCACCCAACTGACTAGCACATCGCGCGTGCCGTCCCCGTTGAGGTCCCCTACCGGACAAACCATCTGTGAGCCAACAAGCACGCTCGGCACCGGATTGCGCAGCGAATCGTCAGTCTGAATGCTGGAGATGTCGGGACGTCCTTGGCAGTAAGGAGCATTTCCGTACGATACCGAGTAGGCGCCTATCACCTCGTCGCAGCCGTCGTTGTTCAGATCCGCAACTCCGAAGCGGTCATTCTGTTTCCAGAACCCGTATTCCATGGAGAATGAGGGGGCCTCGACACGCCCTGCGGGATTACCCAAATAGACATCCAAAGGCGAGTGTGCGCCCTGCGGATGGTTATCGTAGTACAAACCCCGGATCATTATGTCCGTGCAGCCGTCGCCGTTGAGATCGCCGAGCATTCTGCGCTGATCATAATGATGCCAATTGCCGTCTCCCCGCGCCGGGGGGTGAATTGCCGCACTGGGCATCAGAGAGAGCGAATCGCCACCGAGAAACAGCATGTAGTACTTATAGCCACCGCTGGCGAGTGTTGTGTCCAGATGGGTTGCGTATACGAGTAGATCGGTGCGACCGTCCCCGTTATAATCACAACCCATTATCCCTTGATACCAGGGATCGGTCGACCACAATCCCCAACCCGCGTTCCGATGCGGCCCGCGGATCTCAGCGTCGGGTGTTATCCGGAAGGGTGGATCGCTTCGTGTGTTGTAATACACACGTATCAATCCTCTCCGCTCCGGATCCGGATTTCCCGTCACATTGCTGGTTCGAATCGTTGTCGCCAGATCCACGTATCCATCGCCGTTGTAATCACCGGCGACCACGCCACCGGAACCGCCCAGCACGTAATATCGCGGCTCGACGGGCAACGGCGCGCCGCCATAGAATATGAACGTGGTGTCGAGAGACGAGGTCACGGCATAGTCGTCGAAACCGTCGCTATTCAGATCCCCCAGCTCCGCGGTAAACCAGCCGAGTCCGGTGTGGATCTTCGGAATGACTGTCGCGATCGTGTCGAACTCGTTGTACATAACGCCCATTTCGGCGGGGGATTTCCCGAACATCGCGGGCGCCTGCGCATCCTGAGCGCACACCGGCGTCAGCAGTACAAGCTGGAGAAGAAGAACCGCAGGCCACAGCACGCTTCCCAGATGGTTCGAACGCAGCGACCGTGGCCGTCCACGCGTGCAGGCCGTGAATAGAGAAACACCTTTTACCATGCAAACCTCCTTGTGTTGTTGAGTACCGTTGTTGCCGCCGTGCGGCTTCTTTGTATCGCTAACAATTCATAATAGGAAGACACATCAACCCTCGATAAATTCCCACCGCTCGAAAAATAACTTAATCCTTTCTCCAGAGACAGGTCGCACAGCGACCGGCGTCGCTGGTTGAATGCCAGAATATTTTCATCATGGTGAGTCTCTTATAGAAGTATGAAAAAACGAAGTCAGTATCTGAGTGCTGGTCTCGCGTTCGCGAGGCGGGAGAGAGATCAATCCATGAAGGTGCTATAAAATGTTGATCGCTATTCTCGCTGGGATGCACAGGGGCATTCAATCGCAATCGGTCAGGGAAGTCGACCAGGCGAAAATTCTCCCGGAATACGTTTGTCTCTGGCTCGGGCGGATACCTTATCGTGCGTTCTCCCGTACGCGGGACGTGTTTCTCGGCGGCGTGGCATGAAAAAGATTGTTTGGCGATTCCCGCGCGAAACGAAACCCTCGCGCGTTTGAGATCCGTCCCGGGGGTCACGTTCCCGTTCTTCGTGTTCCAACCCCTTCCCGATCGCATGGAATACTGTAACAATCCGCTCATGTCGGCCGTCGTGTTACGGTGGTATCAGGTCATACCGTGCCATAGTACCATTGCCCAATTTCAATTGCAATATAATTCTTTTATGGTTTTTTTATCTGTTGTTCCGGAGCGAGTAACGTATTGTTTTTCCTGTGATTACGGGAACAAATACGTACGCGGAGGGTCGCGGATCAGGGCGGATAGAGACGTACGAGGATTTTCGCGGATCAGAGTTTATTTTTGAGTTCGTTTTCGGCAACCTGTGCTTGTCATAGAAAAAGCGGAATGTTGTCAAATCCCGGGATGATGTACCGAAAAATGGAGAAAACGATCGGATTTGAAGTCTAAAAAACTCTTATCTGCGTACATCCGCAATAATCCGCGTGAATCCGCGTACGTATTTCGCGGAAAAAGACGGACGCGCTTGTCACTCCGTGGGATGGTCGCGGATCGGGGTGGATAAACGCGGATAAGAGCAACAACATATACAAAAGATTTTCGTATATCGGAGTCAAAGACTTTCTTATCCGCGTTCATCCGCATGAATCCGCGTACGTATTCCACTGAGGTCGTAGACGAATACGCACGCGGATTTTCGCGGAAAAGAGTTTTTGCAACTGCGTATACAAAAGCGCGGAGCTGCGAATGACATACTGAGGACCGTACTGGCGAACACCGATGAAGTCGAACGCCGCCCTTCGACTTCGCGCCCGATAACGTCGAGGATTACCGAAATATTTTACCGGGCGCTGCGCTGCTCATGACATAGGTGCTCTTGTTTCCGAAGAGTCTAGTCAACATCGTCACCCTGAGTGAGCCAACCAGCGCTGCGCACCGGTCCATTTCTTGGGTGACATCTATCCGCCGAGTTCATAATTTTCCCATTTGGTGAAACTATGGAATCTGGCCTGTTTAAGCCGATTTTACAAGATGTCATTAGCAGGAGTCACGACAAGGTAAACTACAATCGAAGCTCGATACTTTGCAGAGTGACGTCTCGAAGGGTGATTGGTGAGCGAGTTATCTCGAGTCTCCGAGTGCGTTACGGGACCAATCATCCTTCGAGACGCCGCCATGCAAACACAATGCCAGTACGAACAATCAGACTGTGGCGGCCCTCAGGATGACGAATTTGGTTGACGCTGCCCAGACCAACCTGATGTCATCCTTGATATAAACCTGAGCGCAGCGAAGTTTACCCGACTCAGGGTGACGG
>CAYJMN010000132.1:0-10990 GCA_964371045.1 uncultured Chromatiales bacterium
GTTTCGCCTGAAGGGGACCTTTCCAATCACAGCCCCCAAGAGCGGCTTCTCCGTAACCCCTCGATTCAAAACACGCTCCGCCGGGCTGGAAATTTCGATTCATGTATCGAAATGCGTTTCGCCTGAAGGGGACCTTTCCAATCACAGCCCCCAAGAGCGGCTTCTCCTCAGCCTCTCGATCCAAAACACGCTCCACCGGGATGGAATTTTCGATTCATGTATCGAAATGCGTTTTGCCTGAATGGCATCTTTCGGGCTATAGCACACTAACTACGAAAAGGTGATTTTCTCTGAATAGACGTAGCGTCGAACCGGGTGGATACTCGTCCGCGCTGTTTTTGACTGATGGATTGGCCTGTTGAATCCCTTCAGGATTCTATTACATCTTGGAACCGCCTCCTCCCCGGTATGCTGCCCCGCCAGCCAACAATCTCATCGTGATCTGACCTTTGTCTGTGGCGGGGCTCTCTCCCGGGCTGTGATGTTCTATCCTTTCAGGATACCTGCTCGAGACATCAAGAATGGACCAAGTCTCCTTGTACGTTGGTGCTTGTACGTTATGGAAGCAATTCGCCGCGCCGAGTCTTCGACCTTCTCCGTAGTAGCGGAGCTGACCCACGCTCCCGGAACAGCGGGCGCTTTCACCGCAGCGGCTTTCAGGCATGGTGACGTGTGGTTGTTACGGTTATCACCATGGCCCGACATCAAGGCGTAGGCCTGATTTCGTTTGAGCGTCCAGAGGCGACCCTGACTCCGGAGCGCGTACGGACGAACATGTTGCCTAAAAATTTCACTGAGCTGAAATTCCCGATGTTTTCGATCAAAATCAAGAGTGAAGCTGGATTATTCAATACGATGTGATGGCTGCGCAGTGCATCCGCGCAACCTCTCTAACCTTCACTTGCATCAGTGTTGCTTGTATATCTTGTTCAAAAGGCATGGGGAGGGCACAGCTTTAGCGGATCAAAAGGGAACAGCATTGCAGCCTCGTTCGATCAGAGCCAAATCCGCAGCGACACAGCCCAGGCGAAAATACGGATGTCGGTGGTGAAGCTCTCGCCGCTTTGGGGGGGGTGGGAAGAGCCCAGGCGGGTCGTCCAATTTTCCTGTACTGTCACTGAAGGGGTGAACTGACGCAGGTAATGGACGCCGACACTCACGTTGCGCATCACGATGTCGACGCCGAACTCGCTGTACAGATAGTGATTCGTTTGGCTATTGTGCTGTGTGTGGATAGATGTGCTGCTGTAGGAACGACCAAAACTTGACCAGGAGTAAAGGCTTTCATGCAGTTGATTCTTCTGAAGCCAGCCGCGCACTCCTGCCGCAAATTGCAGCACCCCGAGCCGGATGTACCCATGCACTCCGCCGGTGATGGAATTATTGCCGACAGAAAGGAGAACTCCCGTGCCGAGACCACCGAAGCCTGCGCGATCGCTAAGCAAGCAGTCATACCCGCCGGCGACGCCGGTTCGGTAACCCGAGAGTTCGGTGGTGTACACCCAGAGCTGTTCGCTGCCGATCCACCATCCGCGCGGAAGCTGTTGCTCTTCCGGGTCGAACACCTCGATGAGAGGCGGCACATCCGCACCGCCGATGAGACGCTCGCCATTCGTTGTGTCCAGCATCGCTGTGATTTCAGGAGGTATGCCCGGCTGTATCCGGATGGATTCCCACAGCTGACTCTCATCGAGCCGCTCAACCCCGACCTCTGCGGGGATATATTCGTAATGTTGTTCAGAAGTAAGTAAGAATCCGAGAGTCCCAAGACTTACACCGAGGATGCGCGGGAAGGTCATTCCTATTTCGGTGACCTCGTACCGGTTGTTGGGCGGCTCGGGGTTCCCTGCCATGTTTATCAACGCGAGCCCGGCGTACATTCCTATCCAGCCCTGTCCGCTGCCTTCCATGCGCTTCACGACGACCGAATCGACGTCGCCATAGCCAGGCATCAACAGATGTTCAGAAAAATCCTGATGACTGAATTCGCAGTTGTTTGTGCAGATTATGAGGCGTTTATTCGTAAGCCCAAGCAGCCAGCCGGACACACGGCTACCGCTTTTCAATCTCACCTCGACAAGCCCACCCTCACCCTGGTTACTCCATCCCGGCCACCAGGGCGGTAAAACTCCGCTGTCGAGAAGTTCCTGCGCACCGGCACGCAGATGCTGCGGCAGCTCCGGATACGAGAGGAGAGCGAGTGGCGACGTATGAACCCGTATCTCTTCGAAATGGTCGAGATAGAAGCCCAATGCTTCCGCCGCGGCACCGGATACATGTATGGTGGCAAGGCCTTCACCTCCCGGTATCCATTCAAAGTGAATGGTACCGTCAGACTGTCGTACCGCCTGCACCTCGATCTGCCGGTGCTGGTCGCCGTCATCCCGCGGCCAATCCGGAAACAGGTTGAAATACCGCGCCTCCTGTGCGTCGATTGTCTCCCCTACCCTCGACAGGGCGTAGAGCTGCCGCATCTCCTGTGCCTGCAGCGCGGCTGTCAGGACAAAAAGAAATACACATGCCGAAGTGCACAACCGCAATGGATGCATCTGTCTGGTTCCTGTTTGCACAAATGTACACATCGAACTGAATTGATGCAATGAATCTCTGCATCTCCGAAATACCGTACATGTATCGACGCGCCTCGGTTGGCGCCTCCGGACGCAACCCGGGATTGCCACTAGCGGGTTCCCCGGGATCTGCGCACGGAACATCTCGGGGATGATGATGCGCTTCCGCATTCGTGCAACAGATTCAGGGACGTCGGATTCGGGCCAGTGTCGTATGACCTTCGCCCCGAGTACTGCATCCGGAAACCGGCGTGAGCTGTTCAGTTGTGCGAACGTATCTCACCGGTCATTATTATCGAAGAGCGCACCATGAGGGTTTTGGTTTTCGTTGTTGGGAGCGTCATTCTACTTCTTCTTCATCTCACCGCCCCCGCTACTGCCTCAACCGGCGAATCGAAGAGACACGTCATCAAGGGCGTCATCGTCGATGCCAATTCAAAAGCGCCGCTGAGGTACGCGAATATCGTTTTCGGAAAAAAGATCGATTCCTCGTTTGTGTCCTCGATGTACAGCGGGGAGACCGGCGAGTTCGCATTGGTGTTGCTTGTATATCCTGTTACAAAGGCATGGGGAGAGCACAGCTTTAACGGATCAAAACGGAACAGCATTGCAGCCTCGTTCGATCAGAGCCAAATCCGCAATGACACAGCCCAGGCGAAAATACGGATGTCGGTATCGAAGTTCACACCGCTTCGGTTGTAAGCGAACCGGTAGGTCCACCAATTTTCCTGTACCGTCACTGAAGGGGTGAACTGACGCAGGTAATGGACACCGACACTCACGTTGCGCATCACGATGTCGACGCCGAACTCGCTATACAGATAGTGCTCCGGTTGGCTGGTGTGCTGTGTATGGATAGATCTGCCGCCGTAGGATTCTCCAAAACTTGAGCCGCCGTAACTGCTTTCATGCAGCAGATTCTTCTGAAGCCAGCCGCGTACGCCCGCCGTCAACTGCAACACCCCGAGCCGGATGTACCCATGTACTCCGCTGCTGATGGAATTATTGCCGACAGAAAGGAGAACTCCCGTGCCGAGGCCAACGATGCCTGCGGGATCGGTAAGCAAATAGTCATACCCGGCGGCGACACCGGTTCGGTAGCCCGAGAGTTCGTTGGTGTACACCCAGAGCTGTTCGCTGCCGATCCACCATCCACGCGGAAGCTGTTGCTCTTCTGGGTCGGACACCTCGATGAGAGGCGGCGCATCCGCACCGCCGATGAGACGCTCGCCATTCGTTGTGTCCAGCATCGCAACGATTTCAGGAGATATGCCTGGCTGTATCCGGATGGATTTCCACAGCTGACTCTCATCGAGCCGCTCAACCCCGACCTCTGCGGGGATATATTCGTAATGTTGTTCAGAAGTAAGTAAGAATCCGAGAGTCCCAAGACTTACACCGAGGATGCGCGGGAAGGTCATTCCTATTTCGGTGACCTCGTACCGGTTGTTGGGCGGCTCGGGGTTCCCTGCCATGTTTATCAACGCGAGCCCGGCGTACATTCCTATCCAGCCCTGTCCGCTGCCTTCCATGCGCTTCACGACGACCGAATCGACTTCGCCATAGCCAAGCATCAACAGATTTTCAGAAAACTCCTGATGACTGAATTCGTAGTTGTTTGTCCAGATTATCAGGCGTTTATTCGTAAGCCCAAACAGCCGGCCGGACACGCGGCTACCATTTTTCAATGTCACCTCGACAAGCCCACCCTCACCCAGGTTGCTCCATTCTGGCCACAATGTCGGTAAAACTCCGCGGTTGAGCAGTTCCTGCATGCCGGCACGCAGACGCTTCGGCAGCTCCGGATACGAGAGGAAAGCGAGTGGCGACGGATGAAACCGTATTTCTTCGAAATGGTCGAGATAGAAGCCCAGTGCTTCCGCCGCGGCGCCGGATACATGTATGGCGGCAAAGCCCTCACCGCCCGGAATCCATTCAAAGCGAATGCTATCGTCAGACGGTCGTACCTCCTGTACCTCGATCTGTCGGTACCGGTCGCCGGCATACCGGGGCCGGTCAGGAAACAGTAGAAAATACCGCTTCTCATGTGCGTCGATAGTTTCCCCTACCCTCGGCAGGGCGTAGAGCTGCCGCGTTTCCTGTGCCTGAAGTGCGGCGGTCAGGACAAAAAGAAATACACATGCCGAAGTGCACAACCGCAATGGATGCATCTGTCTGGTTCCTGTTTGCACAAATGTACACATCGAACTGAATTGATGCTATGGAGCTGTGCGCCTCCCTGTCGGAAGGGCTCAGGGTAAGATTCCTTTTTGAGGCAACGTTCCCCGCCGCGCGCGGCTTTCCGCTTGCCGCGACAATCGTTATTTTCCCCGTAGTTCACAGATCGGGTTTGACGGCATGAACAAGGATAAGTCACTCGGCGATTTGCTCTACGCCCTGGGTGAAAGAAAAAAAGAGCTGAATTGCCTCTACCATGTCGAGGAGGTGCTCGCCCGGCAGGACGCATCGCTCGACGAAATCTTCGAAGGGACCATCGCCGCTATACCTCCCGGATGGCAGTACCCCGAAATCTGCAGGGTGCGTATCCGCTACGCCGGTCGCGCATGGACGTCGCCCGATTTCCACGAAACGGCCTGGGTCCTGAGCGTCCCGATCGTCATCGAGGATAAAAACGAAGGCTCCGTCGATGTGTTTTATCTCTCCGAGGTCAGACACGCGGACGAGGGCCCCTTCCTGCAAGAGGAGCGCCGGCTCATCAACACGATCGCGGAGCGGCTCGGGAACTACGTTCAGCATCAGCAGCTGAAAAACGTTTTCCACGAATGGCAGCTGATGAAGGACCAACTCGCCGAGAAAAAACGATCCGAGTGGAAAGTGGTTCTCGACATGCTGCGCCGCACGGACCAGAACCTGTACACGCGGATTTCGCGGAAAATGCTCAACCGCATGTGCTGGGCCGGAATCCCCGTGGCCTGCGAACTGATGCAGCGTTTCAGTTCGCGGCGCGGAGATGGACAGGACGATATTTACGGTGAGTCCAACCGCCCGCGACAGCGCGAGGAACTCTATAATTTTATCGCCTCGAGCGATGAAATCTTCCTTATCGCGGCCGAGCATCTGAACGAGGAGGACATCCTCAACCTTGTACAGCGATGGATCAAGGACGACAAGGCCTCGTTTCTCGTCAATACCGTCGAAAATCTCGATACCTCCCTGTCCGAAATCGTCGACGCCATCAGTCGCTATTATCACATTTTTCCGGAAGGCATCGAACTGTCGCCGTCCACGGAAATGGGACTGCGAGTGTCGCTTATCAGACGGTTCTTCACCGATCAACTGCCGTACATCAACATCGCCAAGGAATATCTCGAGGTAAAGGATTTCTTCGATCTTACCAAGCGTATCGTCTTTCATCAAAAAAGTCACGGTAAACTCGGCGGCAAAAGTTCAGGCCTCTTTCTCGCCGCGCACATTCTGCGCAAGGAAACGGAGATCAGCGGCAGATTCCAAAACGTCCGCGTGCCAAAAACCTGGTACATCACGTCCGACGGGATTCTGAGTTTTATTCATTACAACAATCTCGAGGAGGTATTCAACCAGAAGTACCTCGACATCGAGCAGGTACGCGAAGAATATCCTTCCATCGTCCAGGTGTTCAAAAATTCGTACTTCCCGCCCGAGATGATCCAGGGACTCTCGATCGCGCTCGACGATTTCGGAGACAACCCGGTGATCGTGCGCAGCTCGAGTCTCCTCGAGGACAGTATGAACGCGGCCTTCTCGGGCAAGTACAAGAGTTTGTTCCTTGCAAACTCGGGAACGAGAACGGAACGTATCACCGCCTTGCAGGACGCCATCGCTGAAGTGTATGCGTCCACCTTCGGTCCCGATCCGATCGAGTATCGCGCGGAACGGGGACTTCTCGATTTCCATGAAGAAATGGGAATCATGATACAGGAGGTTGTCGGAACCCGCGTTGGAAAATATCTCATGCCGGTATGGTCCGGCGTCGCGTTCAGCAACAACGAGTTCCGGTGGTCCCCGCGTATACGGCGCGAGGACGGCCTGATCCGTCTGGTTCCCGGGCTCGGCACGCGCGCGGTGGATCGGGTCGGCGACGATTATCCGGTATTGTTCGCGCCCGGTCAGCCGAATCTGCGCGTCAACGTCACACCGGATGAAATCGTCCGTTATTCACCCAAGAAAATCGACGCCATCAACCTGGAATCAGGCGCATTCGAAACCGTGGACATCCTTGATCTTCTGCGCGAATCGGGTAACGATTTTCCCGGCATCAATCTCATCGTGTCCCAGTACGACGGCGACACGATCCGGCAACCGTTCGGTTTCGAACTCAATTTCGATCGCGACGTGTACGCCGTCACCTTCAACGGACTGATCAACAGTACGCAGCATATCAAGACCATCTGGAACATGCTTCTGAAATTGCAGGAAGAACTCGACACTCCGGTGGATATCGAGTTCGCCTCGGATGGTCAGAATATTTATCTGCTCCAATGCAGACCACAAAGTTTCACGCGTCACAATCTTCCGGCTTTGATTCCTCAAGACATCCCGCCAAAGAAAAAGCTGTTCACCGCGAATCGCTTCGTCTCGAATGGCAGCATTCCGGACGTCACGCACGTCGTGTACGTGGATCCGGACCGGTATTCAGAACTGCCGGAACGCATCGACCTTGTAACCATCGGGCGCATCGTCGGGAAGTTGAACAAGATCCTGCCCCGGCGGCGCTTCATCCTGATGGGACCGGGCAGATGGGGAAGCCGAGGGGACATCAAGCTCGGTATCGGCGTCACGTATTCCGACATCAACAATACCGTCATGCTGATAGAAATCGCACGGACGCGCGGAAATTACGTCCCCGATCTTTCCTTCGGCACGCATTTTTTCCAGGACCTCGTCGAAGCATCCATCCGGTATCTGCCTCTGTATCCCGACGAGGAAGGCATCGTGTTCAACGAAGCGTTTCTCCGGAACAGCAAGAACCTGCTGCCCGATCTGATTCCCGATTATGCCATGTACGCGGATACTATCACCGTCATCGACGTCCCTGAAAGCACTGGCGGCCAGGTGCTTCGCATTCTCATGAATGCCGAACTCGAACAGGCTGTGGCATTTTTCGGCAAACCCAGCGTCACGACCGAGGAGCCGCGTGAGTCAATACCTCAACAGCCGCAACTCACAAACGAGCATTGGGAATGGCGGCTCCGCATGGCCGAGCGCATTGCATCCTCCCTCGAGGCGGATGTGCTTGGGGTGAAGGCGCTGTATCTCTTCGGAAGCACGAAAAACGGATCCGCGGGTCCCGGAAGCGACATCGACCTGCTCGTGCATATCGATGCGGACACCGACAGACGCACGGAACTCGATCGATGGTTCCAGGGCTGGGGCCTCTGCCTGGCCGAGTTGAATTACCTCAAGACGGGGTATCGCATGGAATCATTGTTGGACATTCATTATGTCACCGACGAGGACATCGCCAGGCAAAGCAGTTTCGCCGTGAAAATCGGTGCGGTGACGGATGCGGCGCGTGAGCTGTTCATGAAAAATCGTACCCGCTGATCCTCGATCCACGCTTGCCGGGTTTGTCTCACAGCAATTCGCGTGTGGCGCGCTCCGGTTCATCCGGATCGAAGCGGACAAGCGCGAGTTCCCTTCCCTTGTGCGCGGCCGAGTAACACCAGGTGGCCCCGAGCTGTTCCTTCCACGCTCCCGTGATGGAAACCGATTCGTGTATGTGGCCGTGCAGTGTGAGACGCGGCCTCCGCTCGAGAATGAATTTCCTCACGGCAATGCTCCCGACGTGGACATCGAGCGGAACGTGATCGATCATCCGTCCGTCCAGATCGGCCCGGTCCAGCGCCGTGTCGTACGGGGGAGTGTGCAATAACAGGATAGCGCGCGAGAGATCGCGTTCGTTCGTCAGCTCACGCAAATCCTGCTCGATGGTTCTATATCTCAGCTCATGTGGATCACGCGGAACGCTGAGCATCCCCTCTTCAGGAGCGATGCAGCCCGGATCGATGTAGCGCGAAACATCGTAGCGCTCCCAGTCCTTGCAGCGAAAAGGCGTCGGAGGTACGTAGGCGTAACCCAGTACTTCGAATCCCTTCAGTGTATGCCATTGCTCATGGGTGTAGGTCCATAGAGCGGGGTCTGGAGGATGAATGAGTGCGGGTTCATAGACGCGGCTGTCGTCATTCCCTGGGATCAGAAACACCGCCGGATACTCCGCTCCAATTTCACGCCGCACCGCGGAGAGGTGCGGGAGCAGGAATTCGTTTATAAAATCCGAAACATCCGGAAATGAACCGTTCGCCGAGCGTCGTCCGGCGGGAAGCAGATCGCCGCCGAGAAACACCGCATCCGGACGCTCGGCGCGCATCGCGTCGAACAGTATCAGGTAACGGCGCTCATGTCCATGCAGATCCGAGACGAAAAAACAGCGCATGTTCAGCGGCGGAACTTGAAATACCAGGTGAGTCCCAACTCCGCGAAAGAGTATCCGTCGCGATCGTCGCCCCGCACCAACAGGTCCCACCGATCGGTGGAGGTATATGCCACGCCGAACAGCGCTCGGACACCGAACGTGCGCCACGACACGACTTCAAATCCCGCGGCGGCGGACCAGGACAGGTGCCAGAGGCGATCGACGTTGTACTGGATCGAATTCATCTGTAATTCCGGAGTGATCGTCAGCATGCCTCCTCGCAGTTGAATCAGCGGGTACAGCGAGCCTTGAAGCAACTGCGCGCGGAACTCCGTCAGCAGGCCGGCAACAATGAATTCGGTGTTGGCTTCGCGCATAAGCGTGGTCGATCGCAGGCTCCCTCCTCCCGCATACACGCCGATGATGATGTTCTGATTCACCAGTTTCGCGATTTCCAATCCGCCGAGAGGCCGGAAATGATAATCGCGGCTATCCTTTGTGTTGTCGTCTCCGAGCACACCCACGCCTCCTTCAACCGCGAACCTCCATGAACCCGGAAGCGGAGCGTAACGCATGCGGCGTGATTGCGCGGCGCCATCTGTGAAGGTAAGCAGAAGCAACAGGGTGAGGAGAACATTGATGCGTTTCATGCAGAATCGCGTAGATTTGATGAGAACGGTTTGTTCGGGCTGCGAATCGATAATTCTATACTTGCGTTGTACAATAAGGAAAATCGGGATCGACTGCAATGGCTGATCATTCTTTATTCATGACAGAAACGAAAGAAGTACGCCGGAAACGCATGGGCCTGATCCTGCGTGCTCTTCGAGGAGTCTTTCCGCGACCCGAGTGCGCGTTGCTGCACGAAGATCCGCTGCAGCTTCTCGTGGCGACGATACTCTCGGCCCAATGCACGGATGAGCGCGTGAACAAGGTCACCCCGCTGCTGTTCGCGGCCTGGCCCACGGCGGAAGCGCTGGCGAACGCTCCCGTCGAGGCTATCGCGGACGTAATCAGGAGCACTGGATTTTTTCAGCAAAAATCGAAAAACATAAAGGAAGCGTGCAGGCAATTGATCGAGCGGCACGGTGGGCATGTGCCGAAGACGATGGATGAACTCACCGCGCTGCCCGGTGTGGGGCGCAAGACCGCCAACGTCGTTCTCGGCAATGCGTTCGGTATCCCCGGCTTCCCTGTCGACACGCATGTGCGCCGCATTTCAAACCTTCTCGAACTCACCGACTCCGGGGACCCCGAAATAATAGAGCAGCAGCTCTGCGCCATCATCCCGAAAAAAGACTGGACCGAAGCAAGCCACCTCTTCATCCTGCACGGCCGGGCCACCTGCATCGCCCGCCGTCCCCGCTGCCAGGAGTGCGTCATAGCGGCCTGGTGTCCGGGCAAATTACTGATGTGACATCCTTGTCGGTGTGAGTCGCCCTGGCGTCAGTCAACCTCGTCATGCTGATCAGCCTCAGGCTGACTACGCACCGGTCCATTTCATGGATGACATGAGCTAACCGGTGGTTTCGGCTCCGCTCAACCACCGGAATGCCGGCCCCTGAGCGGAGTCGAAGGGGCCAACGTCCGGTTTTCTCGGTGTTCGCAAGTACAATTCACCCTGATGTCATAAGCAGAGCCACCGCGGTCTGATCGTTCGTCCCAGCACTGTGTTTGCATGGCGGCTCCGCTACCGCGGAGAAGGTCGAAGACTCGCCGCGGCGGGATGATTCGTGAGTACGTACCCACGTTCCTCATTGTGTCTCGCATGAACCAATTTCTACGTCGCGGCCCAATCGATCCTTTTTCTGCGCTCAACCGCGGCATTTTGACTGCAATGGTTATCAAGGTCCGCTGCCCTCTCCCCTGCCCCTCTCCCACAGGGAAAGGGATGCACAACATAGGATAACGATGACTTCATCTATTATAGGTGCGAATTCCCTCTCCCCTTGGGAGATACCACGGTGAAAGTCAAGGGTGTTGAAAAAGAAAAATTGTTGTTACATCG
>CAYJMN010000133.1:0-10908 GCA_964371045.1 uncultured Chromatiales bacterium
ATTCTTCCATCTCCAACCCGCAAGTTTCTTGTATCTCGAGTCTCACAAACTCTTTTCCGCGATGATCCGTCCAATCCGTGCGAATCCGCGCACGAATTCAATACGTGCGCTGATTCTCGCGGATGAACACGGATATGCACGGAGAAGAATTCTTCCATCTCCAACCCGCAAGTTTCTTGTTTCTCGAGTCTCACAAACTCTTTTCCGCGAGAATCCGTCCAATCCGTGTGAATCCGCGCACGAATTCAACACGTGCGCTGATTCAACACGTGCGCTGATTCTCGCGGATGAACACCGGATCTGCCAATGTCGATCACCAACGAACCGATGATGTTGCTGATGAAACTAATGAAGAAACACCCAGACATCGAGAGCGCCTTCGCGAAAGCCGGGATGTGTCGCCTGACAGCATCGACGTTTATCAACGTTGAACGATTCTGCCGCAGCCGCTTTCTCCATCGCGAGAGGCACCCGCTCCGGTCCGCCGTGGACCTCTGTCGGCTGCTGTGGTATCAGGTCGAGCCGGTTTCACCGTACGACACCAGTTGAGCATCCATACCCTGCAACGACTCCGGTGGGGCGTTTGCCGCAGCAATTCTTATTGTCTCCCTCCAATTCCATCCTCGCGTTTCTTCCAGCACTCGGGGACGGAAACGCCGCACGCGAAGATACACGCGGAACGAAACACGCCCACCAGGTTGCCATCGTTGCGTGCTGGAAGGGCGGCGAGGACTCCACCCGCCGGATGATTCCGAAATAGCTGGACGGACCCGGCAATGCCTTGTTTTTCAGGCGTTTGGCGTCTATGTTTCATGCTTGCACACTGTTCAGTGGTCCGCTCGCGGGTTCACGTTGTTTCACCATGAGGACAAGGCATACAGTCGGCTCATGACGTTTCTCAATCCCCTGTACCTGATAGCATTGGCCGCCGCGGCCATTCCAATCATTCTGCATTTGCTGAATCTCCGCAAATCGCGGGTTATCGAGTTCAGCACGCTGACGTTTCTCAAGGAACTTCAGCGAAGCAAAATTCGCAAGCTCAAGATTCGGCAGTGGCTGCTGCTCGCGCTCCGCACGCTGATCGTTATATTTGTCGTGCTGGCGTTCACGCGTCCGGCGATGCGCAGCTCTTTCGGATTCCTTCCGGGAACCGCCGCGCGAAGTTCCGTCGTCATCATTCTCGACAACTCGTTCAGCATGATGGTGTCGGACCGGCAGGGACCGCTGCTCAAGCAGGCGCGAAGGAAAGCGCATGAACTGATCGATTTGCTCGAAGCCGGCGATGAAGCGGTTGTGCTGCTCACCACGGATACAAAAACCGGTACCAAAGATTTTACAGCCGCATTGAACGCGCTGCGGAGCGAAATAGAAGAAACCGGGGCCAGCTTCGTGCACGGGGATTACACACACACGCTTACCGAAGCCGCGGCGCTGATGTCGCGCAGCAATAATTTCAACAAGGAAGTGTACATCATCACGGACAGGCAGCGCTCGCAATACTCGTACGACGCGGCGGCGCGGGCTAGTCAGGTGATGGACAAATCGGTGCGCGTGTTCGTGCTGCCGCTCGGTTCGGAACCCTCCGGCAACAACGCCGTGTCTTCCGCAGAGGTAGTGACGACGCTTTTCGAAACCGGGAAACCGGTGAACATCCGCTCCGGAATTTCCAATCAATCCGACGCACCCATGCGCGACGCGATCGTCTCGGTGTTTCTTAACGGCGAACGCGTGACGCAGAAAACCGTCAATGTGGAGCCGGGTGGACGCAGCGAGGTGGAGTTCACGATCACACCTCAGCAGAGCGGCTGGATGCAGGGCTTCGTCGAACTCGAGGACGACGCGCTGCCCGAGGACAACCGGCGCTACTTCGCCTTCACAATACCGAAAGAGATTCGCGTTCTGCTTGGACCCTCCGACGGACGCGATGCGCGCATCATTTCCCTGGCGCTGAATCCGTTTGCGGGAGAAGAGGGAGCCCCGAAAACGCTGAATATCCAGACAGCTGACCGGGGCAGGCTTCCCGCCGAAAATCTTTCCCGCTACGAGGTTCTCGTGCTCACCGGCGCGGAGGATTTGCCGCAGGCGTTTGTACAGAGGCTGGCATCATGGATTCACGAAGGCGGCAGCGCGGTGCTATTCCCCGATGCGAACGGGTCCGTAAATACCTTTTCACGCACTCTGCTTCCCGCGATGGGCGTTCCGCAGCCCGCCGGCATAAACGGTTCGCTCGACAATAGCACATCGTTCACGACCTTCGGACAGATTGATTTTGATCACCCGTTGTTCAAGGGGTTGTTCGAACCGAGAGCGGATGGCCGGAATCCGGAGGTCGATTCTCCGGAATTGCGCAGCCATGTGCGCCTGCGCGGGAACGAACGCGCCAGGCAGGTGATCGCGACGCGTTCGGGCGATGCGTTTCTGCTCGACGCCGCGCATGGCCGGGGACGTGTGCTGATTTTCGCCGTATCTCCCGATACCAGGTGGTCCGATTTTGCATTCAAGGGACTCTTTGTTCCGCTACTGAACCGGTCCATGTATTATCTCGCCTCCCGCGACGACAACACGGTATCGCTGATCGCGGGCGAGACGCGCGAGATCGGCGTTTCTCATGCCGGGCAGTCCGACGCGCTGTACGAGCTGCGCGTCCCGGATGGCAGCGTCCAGCGTGTGGTGCCGAAATCCCTGCCTTCCGGTATGGTGTTTCCGATCGAATCCCCGGAGCTACCAGGAGTGTACACCCTTGCGGCCGGAAGCGCCACGTTGCGCAGCATCGTGGTGAACATCGATCCCGTCGAGTCAGATCTCGACCGCGGCACGGACGAGGAAGAAGCAACGTTTCTGGCCCGCCTTGGCATTGACGATGCGAAGACTCTGGATCAAACACAGAGCGTGCAACAGGCCATCACGGAGGTGCGCTTCGGAGTGGAGTTGTGGAAGTACATGATCGCGCTCGCGATATTGTGCGCACTTGTCGAAATGCTGGTCGACCGGGACAGCAAGCGCGCGCTGCCCGAACCCGAGCAGCAGCGTCGTTGACCACGGATCACCTGCGAGAGATTCAGATGATTCGCCGGCGCTCTATTTCACCTCCCATTGATTTTTCCTTGCAAGGATAACGAATTGCGCGAACGAGACGACGAAACCGAGGATATGAACGATTCCCTTCCCGATGACGCAAACGGTGCGATGGAGGTTGATCTTCCCGAGGATGAGAGGCCCGAGTCGGTTCACCCGGAATCCGGTGATCCCGGCTATGATCCGGAAGGTTCGCCCGACGACGAAGAACTGGAGGAGGACGAGGAGGAGTCGCCGCGTGCACCGCGCATGCACGATACAGCGGCCGTACAGGAGCGCGTCATTCTCGTTGGTGTCTCACGTCCGCCATCCCTGCTGCGCTTCGAAACCGACGAACACCTCGAAGAGCTTGAACTGTTGGCCGAAACCGCAGGCGCGCTGGTATTGGAGAAAATTTTTCAGAATCGCAGCGTGATTCATGCGAGAACTTTTATCGGCAAAGGAAAGGCGGAGTACATCGCCGAGCGCTGCGAGACCATCGATGCGCACACCGTTATTTTCGACGACGATCTCTCGCCGGTGCAGCAGCGCAATCTCGAGAAAATGCTCAACCGCAAAGTCATCGATCGCACGACGCTGATTCTCGATATCTTCGCCATGCATGCGCGGACCAACACCGCCAAGACGCAGGTGGAACTCGCGCAGCTGGAATACAAGCTCCCGCGTCTTACCCGCATGTGGACGCATCTCTCCAAACAGTTCGGCGGCATCGGCACCAAGGGACCCGGTGAAACGCAGATCGAGACCGACCGCCGCATGCTGCGCGATCGCGTCGCGCATCTCAAGGAAAAGCTGCTGCGCATCGATCGCCAGCGCGCCACGCAGCGGAAGTCGCGACTGGACGCGCAGCGCGTTTCGCTCGTAGGTTACACCAACGTGGGCAAATCCACGTTGCTGAACATCCTCACCGGTGCCGATGTGCTGGTGGAGGACAAACTTTTCGCGACGCTCGACTCCACGGTACGCGGTATAGAGCTGGAGGGACGCCCGGTCCTTATTTCGGACACCGTCGGTTTTATTCGCAAGCTGCCGACGCGGCTCGTCGCGTCGTTCAAGAGCACGCTGGACGAAGTTGTGGAATCGGATATCATTCTGCATGTAGTCGATGTTTCGCATCCGCAGTTCCGCGAACAGATAGAAGTGGTCAAGGAAACGCTCAGGGAACTCGGCGCCGATCAGAAGCCGACGATCATGGTGTTCAACAAGATCGACCGCCTGGACAATCCCGGTTCGATGTCGGGTCTCAAGGGTGAGTTCCCTTACAGCGTATTCATCTCCGCTTCACGCGCGATCAACCTCGGCGAGTTGACCACGGCCATCCTGTTGATGGTGGAAGAGCAGCACCGTGAGAAAGTCTTCGAAATTCGTCCACCCGACTTTCGCATCAGCTCCGAGTTCCACCGCGTTACCCGCATCGTCGAGGAACGCTTCGAGGAAGACCATATTTACATCCGTTGCGTGCTGACCCCCGATGTGGAGCAGCGCCTGCTGCATGTGCATGAAGGAAAAATCCTTGAAGTGAGAAAATGATCCGCCACAACAAACACAGGAAGTACATTGAGTGGAACAGCTTGAAGCCGACCGCGCACGGGTCTATTTCGTGGATGACATTATGATTAGTTCGTCGTTCTTGCCCCCACCCCTTCCTCTCTCCGGTGCATCGAGTCAACAATGCTTCGGCGAGGCGAGCACAATCCGCAATTCTCCGCAATCTTCCACAGCTTTCATAAGCCTCCTCTGTGCAATCATGTTGCTCGGGGTTACGCAATACGCGTCCGCGCAGGGCGTCATTTCCGGGACGGTGGAGGAAGCGGGTTCCGGCGAGGCGGTGATCGGTGCCAATGTCATTCTCGCCGGTACGGGCAAGGGCGCGGCGACGAATCGCTATGGCTATTTCGCCATCGCAGGATTGCCGCCCGCAACCTACACACTGCGCATCAGCGCCGTGGGGTATCGCACATGGTCGAAGGACATCGTCATTCACAATTCGGACGAAATCCGGCTCAAGGTGGATCTTGAACCGCTCGTGATCGAGCTGGGCGAAGTGAGCGTGGAGGCGGACAGGCAGGAAAATGAATCGCGGCGCGTGAGTTCGGTCAATGTGCCCATCGAGCAAATTCTGCGTTTGCCGTCGCTGGGTGGCGAGGTGGATATTTTCCGCGCGCTGCAATTGCTTCCCGGCGTCAAGGCCGCATCCGAGATTTCGAGCGGTTTGTACATTCGCGGAGGCAGTCCCGATCAGAATCTGATCCTGCTGGATCGCATGGTGCTCTACAATCCTTCGCATCTCGGAGGCTTCCTCAGCACCTTCAATGCGGACGCCATCAACAACGTGACGCTGATCAAGGGCGCGATGCCCGCCGAGTATGGCGGACGCCTTTCATCCGTAGTGGACATTTCCATGCGCGAGGGCGGGCAGGATCGTGTACGCGGCGCAGGCGGTATCAGCATGATCGATTCGCGGCTCACCATCGACGGCCCGATCAACGAAGACATCACCTTCATGCTATCCGGCCGCCGGGTGTATCTGGACTGGCTGGTGGATTTGATGAGCAGTGAGGGAACGCTGAATTACTACTTCTATGATTTTGTGGCGAAATCGAACATGCGTCTCGGCGAAAACGACCGGTTGTTCTTTTCCGGCTTTTTCGGACGCGACGTAATGGGCGAGCCCTTCGACGACGAGGACGAATTTAACATCTCGTGGGGAAACAGCGCGGGGAATATGCGATGGACGCACATCTTCGGCAGCAAGCTTTTCTCCAATGTGTCCGCCGTCGTCAGCGATTATCGCTTCAGCTCGGAATTCGAGGAATGGGATCAGAGCCGCTTCAAGACCGTAAGCGGCATCCTGGATTATTCGCTCCGCGGCGAACTGGAGTATTTTCATTCCGCCGAGCACACCGTCAAGGCCGGCGCGGAACTGACGCTTCACACCTTCACTTCGGAGGCCACATCCAATATCAACGAGTTCGATGAATTCGGTCCGCATCTTCCGACGCATCGGGGGACCGAGCTTTCGCTATTCATACAGGACGAATGGCAGATAAACGAGCGTCTTAGCGCGCAGCTTGGAGGCAGAGCGTTTTACTTCGATCGAGGCCCGTATTTCCGTCTCGAGCCGCGTCTCGCCGCGTTTTACACGCTGGATAACGACGTCACGCTCAAGGCCGCGTTTATCGGCGCGAATCAATTTCTGCACCTCGTCACCCGCAACGACATTTCTCTGCCGACGGACATGTGGTTCCCTTCCACGGCCACGTTGTCCCCATCGTATTCGCTGCAATACGTTCTGGGTGCAGGGCGCGATTTTTACGACGGTATGTACAATGTGTCGCTGGAAGGCTATTACAAGGATATGAGCAATCTGCTGGAATTCCGGGACAACGCCTTTTTCTCCATTTTCGCGCCGCTTGAGCAGGAGTTGACGGCAGGGGACGGCCGCAGCTACGGCGTCGAGTTGTTTGTGCAGAAGCGCAAGGGAAGCTTCACCGGCTGGCTGGGATACACGCTGGCGTGGACGGACAGAACATTTCCAGAACTCAACGAGGGCAAGACGTTTCCGCCCCGGTACGACAGGAGACACGACATTTCGGCGGTGGTGAATTACCAGCTCGGGGAGAACTGGGAGTTCACCGGTGTCTGGGTGTACGGTACCGGCCAGGCTTTCACCTTCCCTGTCGCGCAGTATCAGCTCGATGTGTCCGACCCGGTGAAATTCCTCTACAGCGAACGCAACGGCTACCGCATGTCCGCCTATCACCGCATGGATCTGAATTTCAGCTACGCGTTCAGCTGGCTCAACTGGGCATGGAAAGCCAGCCTCAATGTGTACAACGCCTACAATCGCATGAATCCGTTCGCGCAATATCTGGAACGGGACTACGATTTGTGGAACGATTCCAGCAACTACAAAATGAAAAAGATCACATTGTTTCCTTTGCTTCCGACATTCGGACTCAGCTTCACGTTCTGATATGAAACCCCTTCTACTTACCATATTCACCCTGCTGCTTGTGGCATGCGAAAATGATATCGACAATCCCGATTGGCCGGATCATGATCCCAAACTCGTCATCACGGCAAGCGTGAGCTTCACTACCGACTCGGTCTTCGTGTTCTGCCGCGTCTCCCGCACGATGGGATTGGGAGAGGATTTCAGCATCGATCGCGCAATGGTGAACAATGCCGAGGTGAACATCCTCAACGACGGCAAAGCAAAAAGCATCCCATATCGGCAGAATTATGATCCATTTACAAGCGACGCCAATTACGTCGCGGTGTTTCCCCGCGGCGCATTTACCGAGTACGTGCTGACGGTGAGGCATGGTGCCCTCAATGCCCGGGCGGCGCTGAGCATTCCGGATATTCCTCTTCGTTTCGATTCGCTTACCATGAGTGTGTTTTCGCCGGGGTGGTTCGAGCGTGAAATCCGGTATTCCCTCGCGACTCCTCTCAGTCGTATGCGCTACGACCTCCTGATCGAGGAGCAACAGTCCAGCGGTCAATGGATGGAAGCGCCCTGGCGTCCGTGGACGCTGATCGACGGAACCTTCACCGCCACGACCTCCGGGTCGTTCCGCTACGGTTCCTTGCCCGATGCGCGCAGAGGCCGGTATACGCTCGTCGCGCGCTCGCCGGAATTCCGGAATTACGAAAATTCCCGCTGGGATTCCGATTATTCCGGCTCGCCCTTCGAAGCGGATGCGAAAAATCCTCCGTTCAACATCACTGGCGACGGCATCGGATTTTTCTGGTTCGATCTGGTCGGAGATCCAGTGGAGATTGCGTATTGAATGCGGGACGGCCGGCACGACTCCGTTAATGCGGTGTTTATTCCCGCGTGGTCATCGGAGCATTGACTTTGTACATTACTCCGTCAATCATTCGGCGTGAACATGGATGAAAGTATCGTGCATCATAGTATTGGCTCTGTTTTCGGTTTCCTGTGAGACGACCGTCACTGATTCGGACTGGCCCGAACATGATCCGAAGCTGGTTGTACAGGCGTTGCTCCAGTTGGGGAAAGACTCGGCGTATGTGCGATGCACACTTTCGCGGACCCACGGTCTGGGTGAGCAATACAGCAGAGATAGCGAATGGGTCAATGATGTGGAAGTGCACCTTACGATTGATGGAGCGACCCTGTCCATCCCGCGCAGCCAGCCGGATATCCTGCCGGTTCATGCCTCTGTCGTTCCCCGCAGCACTCGCGCCGAGTACACGTTGACGGTGAGCAGGGGGACCCTCACAGCCCGCGGCACGGTGCATGTCCCCGAACTCCCTCTGCGCCTCGATACAGTCTGGACATACACGGATCTTGATCTTTCGTCCGGATTTTCCCGACGTACATGTCATTTTGTCCTTGCCACACCTGTCCGACGCATGTGGTACGACATCAGGTTCGAAGAAGAACTTCCTGATGGCGGATGGAGTACGGCGGCTGGTCATTCCGCTCAGGCTTCTCCAACAGGGAGTATCAGCAATGTAGTTTCGTATCGATCCAGGAATGGAATGAAAATCCGGTACAGCATAGTCGCGCGCGCCCCGGAGTATCATGATTATCACGACGCGAATCACAATCGAGACTACTCCGGCTCACCATTCGATCCCTATGTCAAAAATCCCCTCTTCAACATCACCGGCGACGGCATCGGCTTTTTCTGGTATGAGATTGTCGGAGAGCCTGTGGAGATTTCTCATTAACGAATCCGGGGCGAGAATTCTCTATATTCACGGGTAATCTTCGGTTCAGCCTGTAGCGGCACCGTTTCTCAACACAAGCAACAAAAGCACCTGACGCGCGAGTACATGAAAGGTTTTTCCAGCATATTTCTTGTCCTCCTGCTCGTCTCCTGCGAGACAACCATGACCGATGACGACTGGCCAGAGCACGACGCGAAGCTGGTGATCATTGCAAGATTACAGCTGACGACGGATTCCGTATTCGTGTTCTGCCGCATATCGCGCACAATGGGCTTGGGCGAGAAATTCAACGAGGAAGGCGCGATGGTGAACGATGCCGAGGTGAACATCCTCAACGACGGCAAGGCGCGGAGCATCCCGTTCCGGCAGAATTATGATCCGTTTACAAGCGACGCCAATTATATCGCGGTGTTTCCTCGCGATGCATTCACCGAGTACGTGCTGACGGTAAGACACGGTGCCCTCAATGCCCGCGCGGCGCTGAGTATTCCGGATATTTTTCTCCGTTTCGATTCGCTTACAATGTATCTGTATCCGTCGGATTGGGGGCGGTTCGCGCGTGAAGTCCTGTTTACGCTCGCGACCCCCATCGCCCGCATGCGGTACGACCTGCTGATCGAAGAGCAATCATCCAGTGGTCAATGGATGGAAGCGCTCAGGCTCCCACGGACGCTGATCGATGGAACCTTGAGCACGACGACTTCCAAATCATTCTACTGGGAAACATCCTCCGATGCGTGCAGAGGCCGGTATACGCTCATCGCGCGCTCACCGGAATTCCGTAATTATGAAGATTCCCGCTGGGGACCGGATTATTCCGGTTCGCCCTTCGAACCCAATGCGAAAAACCCTCCATTCAACATCACTGGCGACGGCATCGGATTTTTCTGGTACGATCTGGTCGGGGATCCCGTGGAATTCGATTACTGAGAACAGAAATACATGACAAACGAACGACCCGAACCCGCGCCATCCACGCTGTACGTGGTATCCACACCCATCGGCAACATGGACGACATTACCCTTCGCGCGCTGCGCATACTCGCCGCAGTGGATCTGATCGCCGCCGAGGACACGCGCACCACCGGCAACCTGTTGCGACATCACGGCATCGGTACGCCCTGCCTGAGCTATTTCAGTCGCAACGAGCGCCAGCGCATTCCTCAGTTGCTGGAGCACCTCCGCAGTGGCAGAACACTCGCGGTAGTATCCGACGCTGGCACCCCGGGACTCTCCGATCCCGCCGCGTTGCTTATCGCCGCGGTGATAGAAGAAGGTCTCGAAGTCATCGCCATCCCCGGAGCGTCGGCCGCGCTCGCTGCACTCGTCTCCAGCGGACTGCGCATGGACCGCTTCCATTTCGAGGGCTTCCTTCCAATCAAAAAGCGCCGACAGACACGCATCCGCGAACTCACTCTCGAAGCGCGCACCATCATTTTCTACGAATCCGTGCATCGACTCATGAAGACTCTCCGCGAACTGCAAGGCGCGATGGGTGACCGCCGCGTATCCGTTTCCCGCGAGATCACCAAAAAATTCGAAGAGACCGTTCGTGGAAGCTTCTCCGAAGTCATCGCGCATTTCGAAGCGCATGCTCCACGCGGGGAATTCGTGATTGTGGTGGAGGGCGGGGACAAGATCGGTCCCGCCGAGGTCGAAGACGAGTAACTTGCACGGATGGGCAGGATACACAGGATAGCTCAACGTGTATTTCGCCTTTCTCCATTTCACAAACTCCTGCTAATGTTATCTGCAAAATGGGCCAGAATCCGTTTTTCTGCCCTCATTAACTCACCTCGTCGCGGCGAGTCTTTGGCCTCCGGCCTTCGACACCCCGGTCCCTCTCTTGGTAGAGAGGGGGGAGGAAGAGGGGAAAATCAGTGATTTTCGTAAACGATGCGGAGAAGGCATGATCGCCAATACATAGATTCAACCTGACGTTACCCATGACACGAGGATGGTGTGAATATTTCTTGTTTCCCCCGGGGGACAGGCGCGTTTCCGTGAAAATCCGCGAAACTCCGCTTTACCTTTCCGCCGAAGCTCGTCAGCGCAGCCGTCGATTGTCTGAAGATCAAAGCGAAGGTGGACGAGAATACGTGCACGGATTACACGGATGAACACGGA
>CAYJMN010000134.1:0-10835 GCA_964371045.1 uncultured Chromatiales bacterium
GTGCCGACGCCGTGCAGAACCCGTTGACCTACATCACCTGGCAGCCGCAGGCCGGCGCCCCGTGGTTTACTTCGCAGGGCTGCTACATGGACAGCGATGGTAATGGCGTCGTCAACAACTTCGACTACCTGGCCATCAAACTGAACTGGATGAAGCAGCATGGCGGTGTGACCCCGCGCAGCGATGACGGCTTCACCCCGACGACGTTCGACATGAGTCAGAACTTCCCGAATCCGTTCAATCCGACGACGACGATTCAGTACAGCGTCCCCGAGCCCAGCCGTGTGCATCTGCGTATCGTGGACATGCTCGGTCGTGAAGTGGCTGTCGCCGTCGACGGCATCGTGGAAACGGGCATGCATCTTTACACCTTCGACGCCTCGACGCTTCCGAGCGGCCAGTACATGGCCATCGTGACCATGACGGGCAACGGAAGCGGCCTGAGCTTCTCGAAGTCGATCAAGATGACGCTGAACAAGTAAACGTCCTTCCGTCAACCTTCCTTAATCCCGCTCCGCAAGGGGCGGGATTTTTTGTGCGGAGCGGAGGTCGCGGAGCGCGTAGCGCGGAGTGCAGAGCGTGGAAAGCAGAGCGCGTAGCGCGTAACGCCGAGCGTCGAACCCCGAGCGCATAGTACAAGGCGCGAAGCACCAACATTGGCAGTGCATGGCACACAGTATCCTGAAGGGATTACTCCGTAGTCCTGGAGGGATGCCTCCGGCAGAGTCCCTCCGGGACCCATCCCAGGACCACGCGAAGGCGGCGAAGCCCCGAAATCATGCGAAGTCGGCGTAATCCCAAGGACCACGCGAAGGCGGCGCAGCCCCAGGACCACGCAAGCCGAAGCTCCGGGACCACGCGAAAATAGCGAAGCCCATGGAATTCGCCCATCCGGAAGCGCAAAGCGCTCGATTACGGTGAATAATCATGCGCAACTCAACCTTTATCTTCCCTCATTTCCCCCATTTCCCTCAATCGTGGCAGAGCCGACGCCGGTGGCTTTGACATTTCGCATAGTTCGTTTCCAGGCGAAAATTATTGACACAAAAGTGCTTTCCGGGTCATAATTCTCAGTGTTTCACGGTTGGTTGCGGATCTTTCCCGCGAAAACGGCTCCGGATTGTGGGAAGAGTGCTATATTATAAACCGGGGAGGGAGGGGGCTATAAATTCACGCTTTTGACTTGCTTATATGCCCCAAACGTGATTAAATTTCACAACGAACTGGTATGTGAAGAAACCGCAGTGATTTTGACACAGACACCCATGAACATCACTTCCCAATTAATAGACTGGAGTCTTATTATCATGAAACTTGTCCACGATACTGTCAGCTGCTTCAGGGGACGCATGCTGACATTCCTCCTACCCGTGCTCTTTCTGAGCATTACGGGAATGCTTCTTGAAACTCAAGCCCAGACCATGATGCCCTTACCGGGATATGGCTCGACATACACCGCGAATCAAATCCGCGGGTACTGGTTCCAGGCCCCGACGGATTTCACGATCGTTGGCGTCAGGGTCCCCACGGATATCGGCACAAACCCGCAAAATGTGCAGATCATCCGTTTTGCCGCGGGTCCGCCCCCGGTCTACGCCGCTTCTACATCGGCGCATACCACACTCGGACTGTGGACGAATGTAGCCACCACGACGATGATCCCGTGTAACATCGAGATCAAAATGGGGGATTATATTGCGATCTTCGGCACGCGCAACAACGGCGCGAACATGAATAATTCGTATGCGACGCCCTCCGGACCCTTTGTATCGAGCGTGCTTGGATTCCCGCTCACCCTGACGCGTATGGTATATCAGGCCGGGTCGTTCCCCGTTGCCGCCGTCTCTCAGGAGGTCGGTGCTTCGATTGCCCGTACTGAATTGTATTACACCGCGACGGTTACCGGTCCGAACGACGCTGGAATCGAGTCGCTTGATTCTCCCAAGGATTTCTGTGCGGGCACACACGATGTGAAGGTGACGCTGAGGAACTACGGTACGAACCAACTTACATCAGTTACCATAAACTGGAAGCTGAACAGCGTACTTCAGACTCCCATCAGCTGGACGGGACTGCTCGACACGCTGACGCTGACAACGCGCCAGACATCGGTCACACTTGGCACACGGACATTTGCCGCAGGCGTGCCTTATCTGATCGAGACCTGGACGACCATGCCGAACGGCGTGCCCGACACCATCAATACAAACGACTCCACTATCGTGAATGTCAAAGCGGCAATCTCGGGTACCTATACGATCGGCGGCGCCTCGCCCGATTATGCGACGATTGCAGCAGCAGTGAACGATCTGAATGCCAATGGTGTGTGCGGTCCCGTGGTGTTCAATATTCGCAGCGGCACGTACAACGCGAACATCGAGCTTGGTAATATCTCCGGCACCTCGGCCGTGAACACCGTGACCTTCCAGTCCGAAACCGGCAACAGGGCGGACGTCAACATCACGTACAATGCGACAGTGCTGGGCAGCAACTTCGTTCTGAAATTCAATGGCGCGCGTTTCGTCACGTTCCGTAATCTCACAATGACCGCGACGAACACCAGTTACAGCACGGTTGTCGATATTGCCGGGACCTCCACCGACAACACTGTCGAGAATTGCGAACTCGTCGGTCCGGTGGGCAACTTCACGTCGACGTACAACGCGGTCGTGAACTCGGCATCGGGAACGAACAATCACCGCATGACGATCAAGGACTGCGGTATCCGCAACGGTAGCTACGGCTTCTACATGTACGGCACCAGCACGGCGTCATATGAGGAAGACATCGTCATCGACGGCAATCACCTTACGGGTCAGTACTATGCCTATCCGATGATGTTCTACTACCAGGAACGGATGCAGTTCATCAACAACGTCATCGACTACACTTCGTCATACTCCTCAGCCTATCTCGCCTATTTCTATTACCCGCGCGAAATAAATGTTGCTGGAAACAAGTGGTTCTCCACTGGTGGCGGTACCCGCTACGGCATCATGCTGTACTACACGCAGAACAACAACAACCGTTTCGTGAACAACTTCGTGAGCATCACCAACAACGGCGCGTCCGCGACGTACGGCATGTATATTTACGGCGACAACAACCTGCTTGTGGCGCACAACTCGATCTACGTCACCACCACAAGCGCAAGCTATTACGCCGTGTACCAGAGTCAGGGTTCGAACCAACGCTTCCTGAACAACATCTTCTACAACGTCGGTAATGGCTACGCGTTCTACGTCGGGACGCCGAATGCGATCGTGGAGATGGATTACAATGCATACCGCACCGGTGGTACCAATCTGGGCTACTGGCTCGGCGCACGTGCAAACATCCCCGCCTGGCAAGCCGCATCAGGCAAGGACGCGAACGCTGTATCCAAGGTCGTGAGCTTCAAAAATCCAGCTATTGGCGATCTGCATCTGATCGCGCCGTCGGAAGACGACGATGATCTGGTCGGGACGCTGTTGCCGGAAGTGACCGAGGACATCGACCACGATCCGCGCGTGCGTCCGTACCGCGGCGCCGACGAAGCCTGTTACCTGATCCCGAACAGCCTCAGCTACGATTTCGTCGATGGAAGCGGAAATCCAATCGGTTACGTCGAACTCCCCGGCACCATGGGCATCCACTACCGTGTGATCTTCCCCGATTTCGACGCCACGATTCAGATGACGGCGAATTTCTACAGCGTGCCCGGCAATCAGCTGATGTACTCTGAAACATTCACCGGCAACAAGCTTGCAGGCCAGCCGCTGGACGGCACTGCGTACTTCAACCTGCCGTCGACGCTCCCCTCGGGCTACTACAAGATCGAGGTGGTGTTTAATACGAAGAATTCCTGCGGCTACTATCGCAATTACATGCCGTACCCCGCGTCGCTTCTGCTCGTGCCCTTTGGCGCGACGCCGTGCGAAGTATGGCCCGGCGATGTGAACAACGACGGAGTGGTAAATTACGCTGACCGCAAGAGTTTGAACGTGTACATTCACGACGCTAACCTGAGCACCCAGTGGTTGACAGGTCCGGCACGCTACCGTGCCGACGCCGTCCAGAATCCGCTGACCTATATTCAATGGCAACCGCAGGCTGGCGCCCCTTGGTTCACTGCGGAAGGTTGTTACATGGATAGCGACGGAAACGGTGTGGTCAACAACTTCGATTATCTGGCCATCAGGCTGAACTGGACGAAACAGCATGGCGGCGTTGCACCACGCAGCGACGACAACTTCACGCCGACGACGTTCGACATGAGCCAGAACTTCCCGAATCCATTCAATCCGACCACGACGATTCAATACAGCGTTCCCGAGCCCAGCCGTGTGCATCTGCGCATCGTTGATATGCTTGGTCGCGAGGTTGCTGTCGCGGTCGATGGCATCGTGGAAGCCGGCGTTCATCTCTACACCTTCGAAGCCTCGACACTTCCGAGCGGTCAGTACATGGCCATAGCGACGATGACGGGCAACGAAAGCGGTCTCAGTTTCTCGAAATCGATCAAGATGACGCTGAACAAGTAAGCGCCATTCATAATCTCTCTCTCAATCCCGCCTCGCAAGGGGCGGGATTTTTTTGCCCTCTCCCCCGGCCCCTCTCTGCCGGAGGCATCCCTCCGGGACCAGTAGGGAGATGGGTGGAGGGGGAGCGCAGAGCGCGGGGAGCAGAGCCAGAGCGTGCCTGCCCCCCGAAGCCAATGCACAGAGTTACCGGATATTTCTGTGCCGCTGTGGCGCAGGGGGTGCAGAGAGACGACTCCCTTTGCTGAAATGACGGGATAACGCACGTCGTTGAATTTCCGGGTCCTAACGACGACGACCTACACCAAGGCGATTCTTGCTCTCAATTGAAACAGCTGTGCTCGCCCTTTAAAATCGGCGAATGCTATCCGTTATGTAGAACCAGCCGATTTAGCACCGATACGTCCGCGTGATGAGATCGTGAAACCAGACACGTGAAATCGCCTCGGCTAACCATTTCGGAATATATCGAGGGTAGAGGCAACTCCTGGAAATTTTTTGGATCCCAGGAAAAAAACTCTTGCGTTTTAAGAAAAACAGCATATATTCAATAGTGAAATAAATTCACTACCTCGCGTAGCGTTGCCAAAATGCACAGTTCGATTGTTTTCCCGACATGGTACTCGAAGATGGAGAGAACGTTCGGAGAAAAGTGCTCCTATGGCTCCGGTTGTGACGTTTTTACCATCAGAAGCTGACCCTGGTACTCATTCCTTCGATCAAAGCCGACAGAATCAGATTCACTTCTACGATTTTTAACAATACGAGGATATACTCATGAACACGTTTCTTCCAAATAGTATGGGCGCGGGCAGCAGACCTGTGAAGATCGCGCACGCCGTCCTCGCGCTGGCACCCTTATTGCTCCTATTGCTTGGCATCAACAAGCAGATAATGTACGCGCAAGGGTCGCATTCCCTGTCCACGACAACGGCAAACAATGGTCAACAGTTCATCACCTTCGACATTACGGCGTATCAAGCTGTCCGCTTGTACAGGTTTTGGAACACGTTTAACACCGGTTCCGGAACTGTCGAGATATGGGCGCGCCAGGGTGGTACATCCAACGTCAATACCGGTTGGCAATACTTAGGTCAGACCAATTTTACCGCTACAAGCAACACCGCGTATACAGAAATTCCTCTGAACCTCGATTTCCTGATCAATCCTAACGAGAAATGGGGTTTCCTCGTCTTTTGTTCAGGATCAACAACCTTGCGCTATAAAACAGGTGTGGCGCCGTTTGTTTTCAGCGATCCATATATGTCCATCGATACTCAGCTTTATGGCGGCTCCGGCACGACAAATCCCACCGCCGGCACAACCAATCTTAATTTCAGCTTCTATCCCAGGCAGTTTTGCGGCAAGGTCACGTATGACGAAGGCGTGATGGCGCCGAATGATGCCGGTATCACCTCTATCGTGTCACCGAAGGATTTTTGTCCTGGGACGCAGGATGTGAAGGTGCGGCTCCGGAATTTCGGAACAAATCAGCTCACTTCGGCCACAATCAACTGGGAAATCAACAGCGTTGTCCAAACACCGATCAGCTGGACCGGTCTCCTTGATACGTTGACCCAGACAACACGGCAGACTGACGTCACACTCGCAGCAAGGAGCTTCGCGGCCGGTGTACCCTATACGATAACTGCCTGGACCACCATGCCGAACGGGGTGGCGGATACGATCAACAACAACGACTCGGCGAGCGTCACCGTTAAAGCTGCGATAACGGGCACATTCACAATTGGGGGTACATCTCCGGATTACGCCACGATTGCGGCAGCCGTGACTGATCTGAATGCCAATGGCGTGTGCGGTCCTGTGGTGTTCAATATCCGCAGTGGCACCTACACGACCAACATCGAGCTGGGTGATATTTCCGGAGCATCCGCCGTGAACACCGTGACGTTCCAATCCGAGACCGGCAACAAGGCCGACGTCAACATCACGTACAACGCGACGGCGCTGGGCAGCAACTTCGTCCTGAAGTTTAATGGAGCGAGATTCGTCACGTTCAGGAATCTCACCATGACAGCGACAGCCACCAGTTACAGCACGGTTGTGGATATTGCGGGCACATCCACCGATAACACTGTGCAGAATTGTGAACTGGTTGGACCCGTGGGCAACTTCACCTCGACGTATAACGCTGTCGTGTACTCGGCTTCCGGCACGAACAACCACCGCATGACGATCAAGGACTGCGGCATCCGCAACGGCAGCTACGGCTTCTACATGTACGGCACCAGCACCGCATCGTACGAGGAGGACATCGTCATCGATGGTAATCACCTTACGGGGCAGTATTACGCGTATCCGATGATGTTCTATTATCAGGAGCGGATGCAGTTCATCAACAATGTGATCGATTACACCTCGATATACTCTTCAGCGTATCTCGCCTATTTCTATTACCCGCGCGAGATCAATGTTGCTGGAAACAAGTGGTTCTCCACCGGTGGCGGTACCCGCTACGGCATCATGCTGTACTACACGCAGAGCAATAACAACCGTTTCGTGAACAACTTCGTGAGCATCGTCAACAACGGCGCGTCGACGACGTACGGCATGTATATCTACGGCGACAACAACCTGCTCGTAGCCCACAACTCGATCTATATCACCAGCATGAACCCCTCGTCCCGCGCAGCCTATCAGAGCCAGGGTTCCAACCAACGCTTCCTGAACAACATCTTCTACAACGCCAGTACGGGCTACGCGTTCTACGTCTCTACACCGAACGCGATCGTGGAGATGGATTACAATGCGTACTACACGGGTGGTGCAAATCTGGGCTACTGGCTCGGCAACCGCAACAATCTTGCCGCCTGGCAGGCCGCATCCGCCAAGGATGCGAACGCTGTATCCAAGGTTGTGAGTTTTAGAAATCCGGCCACCGGCGACCTGCATCTGATCTCGCCTTCGGAAGACGACGATGATTTGGTCGGTACGCTGCTGCCGGAAGTGACCGAGGATATCGACCATGATCCGCGCGTGCGTCCGTATCGCGGCGCGGATGAAGCCTGTTACCTGATACCGAACAGTCTCAGCTACGACTTCGTCGATGGCAGCGGAAATCCAATCGGGTACGTCGAACTCCCGGGTACGATGGGTGTTCACTACAGTGTGATTTTCCCCGATTTCGACGCCACGATTCAGATGACGGCGAATTTCTACAGCGTACCCGGCAATCAGCTGATGTACTCCGAAACCTTCACCGGAAACAAGCTTGCAGGCCAGCCGCTGGACGGCACTGCGTATTTCAGCCTGCCGTCGACGCTCCCTTCGGGCTATTACAAGATCGAGGTGGTGTTTAATACGAAGAACTCCTGCGGCTATTACCGGAATTACATGCCGTATCCCTCGTCACTGTTGCTCGTGCCCCTTGGCGCGACGCCATGCGAAGTGTGGCCGGGTGATGTGAACAACGACGGCCTGGTGAACTACGCGGACCGCAAGGGTCTGAATACGTACATTCTCGACGCGAACCTCAGTACACAGTGGCTGAATGGACCGGCCCGCTATCGTGCCGACGCCGTGCAGAATCCGCTGACCTATATTCAATGGCAACCGCAGGCCGGCGCTCCGTGGTTCACCGCGGAGGGTTGCTATATGGATAGCGACGGCAACGGTGTCGTCAACAACTTCGATTACCTCGCCACCAAGCTGAACTGGATGAAACAGCATGGCGGTGTGACTCCGCGCAACGATGACGGCTTCACACCGGAGACGTTCGACATTAGTCAGAACTTCCCGAATCCATTCAATCCGTCAACGACGATTCAGTACAGCGTTCCCGAATTGAGCCGCGTACATTTACGCGTGGTGGACATGCTCGGTCGCGAAGTGACTGTCGCAGTCAACGGCATGGTGGAGGCAGGCGTGCATCTCTACAGCTTCGACGCCTCATCGCTCCCCAGCGGCCAGTATCTGGCTGTGGTGACAATGACCGGTGACGTCAGTGGCCTGAGCTTCTCGAAGTCGATCAAGATGACGCTGAATAAATAAGCGTCTCTCCGCAAACCTTCCTGAATCCCGCTCCGCAAGGGGCGGGATTTTTTATTGCGGGAAATGAGGAAAATAAGGGGAAAGAGGTGAAAGGCGAGATCCAAGAACCATCACTGGCGTTGAGACTGCGCCAATCCGTTTACAGCAGCGCATCAAAAGGGCAGTTCCATATCCACAACGTGTGATAGAAAAGAACGTGTGAAAAATATTCAAAAACATTTGCGTTTTGAGTTCAAAATTGTTAGCATTAGGTCGAAAGGACGTAATAACGGTACCTCCAACGCTCATCCACGTTTGAGATCGATCTGAGATGCACTGCATCTCGCTGTACCACCCGAGTCCGTGAACAACCTTCATGGTCAGGAGGTGTGGACAGGCATGTCACTAACCGCGCTCATCAAGGCTCAGTTTTTCATCTCATCCGTCATTGTGCAAGGAGATACGCGCATGAAACATGGTCACACGGCATACACGACGCGGCCGGTGCTTATTGGCGTCATTACTTTGGTGCTGTTCATCGGTCTGATGCCGAACAACAGCGCGCAGGCCCAAACGCCGCCGTATTATTACGGTCTCGCGACAGGGGGGAATAACATCCCGTGGAACCCGAACATATCGGCAAGTTGGCAAAAATGGCAGGGATTCTATGCTGCGGGATTGTTCACCGGAGCGTACGCCGGCAACATCAGCAAGGTGTACTTCCAGCGCTACCAGGCGACATCGGCTACAACGTTCACCAATTTCGGAGTCTACCTCGGCCAATCCACTCTCACAACGTTCCCGACAAACCAGTTTTTTTCTCCCATGACCCAAGGTCTGTCCGCTGCATCCTACACCGTTCCCGCAGGCGCTGCCGGACAATGGTTCGAGATCCAGCTCACGACGCCGGTGTATTACGATCCTTCGCGAACCCTCATCGTGCAGATTTGCAGCGAGGGCGTGTCGGCGGGCGCGGGCTTCGCTGTGTATGACGGTGGCTCCCACACCGTGCCGAATGTCGGCCGCATCTATGGCGGTCCGCTCGGTTGCAGCACCACAACCCCGTCCGGCTATAGCTCCAGCTATCACGCCAATTTCGGTTTCTATCTCAGCCCGGCGTTGCCGGATGACGCCGGCATTTCGTCGCTGGTCTCGCCGGTCAACTTCTGCGCCGGCTCGTACGACATCAAGGTGAAGCTCCGCAACTACGGCACCAACGTTCTCAACAACGTAACGGTGAACTGGTCATTCGACGGCGTGCCCCAAACGCCGATCAGTTATACAACGCCGATGCCCGTGTTAACGGAGAACGAAATCACGCTCGGTACACGGACGTTCGCGTCCGGCATCAGCTATCCGCTGGCGGTCTGGACATCGCAGCCGAACGGCGTCAACGATACGTTTAATCCCAATGATACTTTACGCGCAAACTTGAAGGCGGCCATCAGCGGCACGTATACGATCGGAGGCGCTACACCGGATTACCCCACATTCGCGGCAGCGATAAGTGATCTTGTCGCGAATGGCATCTGCGGGCCTGTAGTGTTCAACGTACGAAGCGGGACGTATACCACGAACATCGATCTGCTCGCTATTCCAGGTGCTTCCGCGACGAATACCGTCACGTTCCAGTCGGAAACCGGAAACAAGGCGGATGTAATCATCAACTTCGCAGCAACGTCGACAACGAATAATTTCGTCCTCCGCTTCGGCGGCGCCAAGTTCGTCACGTTCAAGAATATGACGATGAACGCAACGAATGCTTCGTACAGCACTGTTGTTGAGGTGGGCAGTTCGACGGACTGTACCGTCGAAGGCTGCGATCTGAACAGCTTGGTTGCCTCATCGACGTCGACGTATAACGCGGTTGTACGTTCCAATACCGGTACCATGGCGCACAACATGACCTTCCTGAACTGCAATATCCGGAATGGAAGCTTCGGCATGTATCTGTATGGCGGCGGCTCGACCTCGACGATGAACAACCTGCGCGTGGAGAACTGTGAAATTACCGGTATGTATTACTTCCCGATCTATTTCTACTACCTCGGCGAAGTTAAATTCATCGGCAACAAAGTGGTTCAGAACTCCCCGTACGCCACGAAGTATCTTGGGTATTTCATGTACGGGTTCAACACGCAGATGGAGAGGAACACGTTCCTGTCGGACGGAGGCTCCTCCGCCTACGGCTTGTACATCTACTTCGATAACTACTACCAAGCCGGTACCTCACGTATCGTGAACAATATGGTGGTCGTGCGCAATGTGAACAACGCCTACTACGGCATCTACCACTATTACAGCAACGGCAGCCTCTTCGCGCAC
>CAYJMN010000135.1:0-10342 GCA_964371045.1 uncultured Chromatiales bacterium
GTAACGCGGATTTAGGGAATGTCACCCACGAAATGGACCGGTGCGCAGCGCTGGTTGGCTCACTCAGGGTGACGAGCTTGGCTATGCGCTACGAAACCCTCATGTCACCCACGAAATAAACCGCTACGCGCTCATCGCTCTGCGCTAAAAAAAAAGGCCGGTCAGGTGGGGACCTGACCGGCGTTGGAGCGGGAAACGAGACTCGAACTCGCGACATCAACCTTGGCAAGGTTGCGCTCTACCAACTGAGCTATTCCCGCCAATATCTCTGGTTCAGAGATAAAATAAATTTACGAAAAACGACCTGGAAAAGCAAGCGTGGATCAGATAAAATCTTCCTTGCTCAGGTTGTGCTTGCGCATTTTTTTCACAAAATTCGTGCGCTCCACACCAAGCTGTTCCGAGGCGCGGGTCTGGTTGCCGCCATTGGCGCGGAGGGCCTCGATGATCAATTTTTTCTCGAATTCCTCCACCTGATCCATGAGCGGACGGGTGTCGATCTTGAATCCACGTTGACCTTGCGTCTCCGCCTTTATGGCGTGCGCGACGGTATGCACGTCGATCTCTTCAGACTCGGCGAAAATCGCGAGCTTGGTCACCACGCTGTCGAGTTCGCGGACGTTGCCGCGCCAATCCTGCTTGGTCAGGAGGTCGAGAGCCGCTGGCGAGAAGAAATGGTCCTGGAGACTGTGTTCCTTGCACGCCTTTGTGAGCAGGTGACGGACCAACGGCGCCACATCGTCGCGGCGTTCGCGCAGCGGCGGCACATGAATATCGTACTTGTTGAGCCGATAATACAGATCGTCGCGGAAGGTGCCGTCGTGAATCAGATGCGGGAGGCTCTTGTTCGTCGCGCTGATGACGCGGACGTCGACGTCCCGTTCCTGGGTATCGCCTACGCGGCGGACCTTCCCGCTGTTCAGCACCTGCAAGAGTTTCTGTTGAAACGTCACGTTGGTGTTCCCGATTTCATCGAGAAAAATCGTGCCGCCGTCCGCGATCTCGAAGAGGCCTTTCTTATCGCTCATCGCACCGGTAAAGGAACCCTTCATATGGCCGAACAGCTCCGATTCGAGCAGGGTTTCGGTTAGCGTACCGCAATCCACGGACACGAAGGGACGTTCGCCGCGAGGACTCATCGCATGAATCGCCCGCGCGATAACCTCCTTGCCCACACCGCTTTCGCCGGTGATCAGCACGGGGACGGTAGTTTTCGCAACCTTCTCCGCCATGCCCATGATTTGCTCGATCGCCTTGCTCGCGCTGACAATGCCGACCTCACGCATCACTTCCTCGATGGTCGCGGACACGACCTTGGGACGCTTGGATTCGATGGCCTGCTTGACGGATTCCTTGAGCTGGACCAGGTCGATAGGTTTCGCCAAAAAGGAGTATGATCCCTTTTTTGCGGTTTCGATGGCGACCGGCACGTTGTACGCCTGGCCGGTGATCATGATGACCGGTATTTCGGGCCAGTTCGATACGATTTCGGTCAACACCTGCCGACCGTCCATTTGCGGCATGAGGATGTCGAGCAGGACGAGATCGACGGTCTGCACATGCAGCAGTTCAAGCGCCTCGACGGGATTCTGCTTCACGATGGTGCGATAACCCGAATGCGTCAGGATATCCGACACGGTTTGACAGAAATCTTCTTCGTCGTCGACAATGAGAATGTTTGGTTTTTCGCTCATGATTGTTCAGTATCTGGTGACCGGCAGTCGTATTTGAAAAGTAGTGCCGAGTCCAGGGGATGAATTGAAAGTAATTTCGCCCTGGTGCTCCTGAATTATTTTTTGGACGATCACGAGACCGAGTCCCGTACCGCCCTTGCTGTGGGTGGAGAACGGGCGGAAGATGCCTTTCTTCACTTCCTCGTCCATACCCGTACCTGTGTCCTGAATCGTGATTTCCACATACTCCCCGGGACGGTTGATCCACTGACCCGGCGCTGTGGCGATGATGAGGCGGCCTTCCCGCGAACCGATGGCGCGGATCGCGTTGTCCAGCAAATTACCGACTGCTTCCGGAAAATGCGCGATGTCGATGCCGACCTTCGGAAGGTTGCGGTAGAAATGCGTGATGATTTCAATGTTCCGCGTCGATTTTTCCCGGTACTCGTCGGCGATGTTCTGGAGAATGATGTTGACGTCGTTCGGGAGCAGGTTCATCTGCTCCTTGTTCGCGAGACGGGTGAGATTATGAACAATCTCGTTGAGCTTGCGCGACTCATTGACGATGCGGTCGAGATACTTGGTCATTTCTGCTCCGCGACTCTCCCCTCCGCTCTCCGTCAGCAGCATTTCGAGATGCTGCGCGGTAAGCGTGATGGTGGAGAGCGGCGTCTTGGCCTTGTGCGCGACGTGCTGCGCCACACCGGACCAGTTGACGCGACGATCTTTCTCGATCGCTTCGGTGATATCTGCGATGATCAAAATATAGCCGTCGAGGCGCTTGGACTCGGTATAGAAGGGATACGCCTTGACGATGAGCGTGCGCATCACCTTGCCGTGGTTGAAGACGACTTCACGTTCCACCGCGTGACGCGTATTCTCCATCTCTTCGAACACCTGCAGTATCTCCGGGGATGGCGCGTTTTTGAGATAATAGGAGTAATCCTCGGACATCGAAACGTAATCGTCGAGGCCCAACAACAATTTCGCCGCGCGATTCATCATGCGCAAATCGGAACCCCTATCGAAAATTATCACGGCGTTACTTTGCAGTGAATCGAAGAGACGCTGCTCCTGTCTGCCGAGGATGCGTGCGTAATTCCGCACACCGAGGACGAAAGCCGCCAGAAGCGCCAGCAGGAGCGAGGTCTCGGTGCGGTAATGATTCCAGAGAATGGAGAAGCTGAAATGATCGGCAAAATATTTGTCGAGTATCTCCGTCTTCAGATCGTCCGGAACCTGGGAAGCATCGACAGCCGGTTCCTGCGCCAAAACGGGAGCAGCGAGAAAGAGCGCTATGATAAGGATTCCGAGAATTTTCATGGTGTCATTGCACGCCGCAATCCTGTTCGACGCAGCGATACACATGAAGTAACGGAAGATTCAGCTCCTGCGCAAGCCGGCGGCATTCCTCAAACTCCGGAACGCGACGCTGCGAGCCGCCGGCGCCGATGACTTTAACCGATACGAGGCCAAAACGTGTCTGTACAGTTTCAACGCCGCGGTGCAGCTTTCGCCGTTGTACCGTCTGCATGCGAACACCCGTTGTCGTGGTTTCCGCGTACAACAGCGCCAGCAGCGCTTCCACTGAATGCTCGGGCGCGAGGGCGGTGACGATGTGTCCGGGACGTCCTTTTTTCATGAGTACGGACTGCACCCACGCATCGAGAGCGCCTTCGGCAAGAAGCCTCTCAATGACCCAGGGATAGAGTTCGGGATTCATATCGTCAATCGTCGTTTCGAGAATGACGATGCGCTCTGCGTCCACATATTCTTCGACCTCGCCTTCTTGGATCTCACCGATCATCAACCGGAGCACATTGGGCAGTCCGGGAATCTCGCGTCCTCCGGCGCCGTAGCCGATGGCGCTGACGGTAAGTGTTCGCCGTGGATCGAGTACGCCGCTGGAAAGCGCGGCAATTACCGCAGCGCCGGTGGGTGTCGCAAGTTCGCCGCGCTGTTGGGTGAATTCCATCGGGTACCCTTTCAATACTTCAAGCGTCGCCGGCGCAGGGACGGGCATGACGCCGTGCTGCGTGGTGATGAGTCCACCGCCTCCTGTTCGTACCGGGGAGGAATACACCCGCTCGACGTCGAGCAATTCCATGCAGATGGCGATGCCCACGATGTCGACGATGGAATCGACCGCGCCGACTTCGTGAAAATGAACCTTGTCCACCGTGGTGCCGTGCACCTGCGCTTCGGCTTCGGCAAGGGTGAGAAACATGGCCTTCGCCCTGGATTTCACCGATGAAGAAAGTTCGCTCGATTCGATCAGCTGCTCGATGTCAAGCCAGGACCGCGTGTGCTTGTGTCGCTGCGCGGGCTCCGTTTCACCGGGGTGCGTATGCTCGTGCGTATGCACGTAGGTTTGTCCGTGTGCGTACAGATGCTGGTGCTCGGGGAGGTGTCCGTTTTCGTGAATATGGCCGCGCTCGTGAATATGGCCGTGCCCGTGATCGTGATCGTGGGAAGGCTCGTGCGTGTGCTCATGTTCGTGAGTATGGCCGAGTTCATGCATTTCACCGTGATCGTGATCGTGATCATGCACGTAACCGGCCTTGGGATCCGCGGGTGAGTGCGGTTCAACAGAGACGTGGTGAGCCTGCTCGCCGGGTGCATGCTCCACGACATCGATCTTCACCGCGGTAATCATGCTACGCTGCACCATGCGCATGGTGATGTCGTATCCATGCAGCGGCAGTTTTTTCAGTTCCGTTTTCAGGGTTTCGAAGGAAACACCCGCACCGATGCAAGCGCCAAGCGTCATGTCGCCGCTGATTCCGGAAGTGATATCGAAATATGCTATTCTCATTGAACGGACGGCCTGCATGCGTTGATCTCGTCGCGAAGCTGTTTGGCTGCCGCTCTGGCTTTTTGGGCGAAATCCTCTCCATCGCCCGCGAAAATGATTCCCCTGCTCGAATTGTATATGGCGCGTCCTCCTTGCGGATGCACTCCCGCGCGCACCGAGGCTTCGGTATCGCCGCCTTGCGCGCCGAGCCCGGGAATCAGCAAAGGTGCATCGCCGACCATTTCGCGAATTTCGCTCAGTTCGGATGGGTGTGTCGCTCCGACGACGAAGCCGAGATTCGCGGCGGTGTTCCACGTCAGCGCCGTGCGCACCACATGCTTGTACAGCGGTTCTCCTTCGACCTGCAGATACTGGAAATCCCGCGACCCCTTGTTGGAGGTCAGCGCCAAAAGAAAGACGCCTTTGTCGGGATAACGCAGGAAGGGTTCAACGGAATCGAAGCCCATGTACGGAGCGACCGTGGTGGCGTCGAAGCCAAAATCCTCGAACATCGCCTTCGCGTACATGAGCGATGTGTTGCCGATGTCCCCGCGTTTCGCATCGCCGATGACGACCACGTTTTTTGGAATGGCGTCGATCGTTTCGCGTACCACGCGCCAGGAGTCGGGACCAAGCGTTTCGTAAAATGCGAGGTTGAGTTTATAGCACTGCACGAGATCGCAGGTCGCCTGCACGATGGCGCGATTGAAATCGATGACCGAGTCTTTCCGGTTTCGCAGGTGTGCGGGAATTTTGGAGGGATCGGTATCCAGACCAACGCAGACGAGGCTATTGTTTTTGGCCGTGATCGCGTCTAACTTTTCAAGGATATGCATGCAGTCTTGATTGTAGTGTAAAAAACGTAGTAACATGTAAAAATAGACGGCCGGGCTCTCAAAGGCAATGAAGTTCTCTCGACCGGACGTTCAAATGCATTATTTTTCGGCGGCGCCGCCAGCCCGTCCGCGCGCATTACCATTATCGGCTGCGGCGTGGGATGGGCTATTCGCGTGGCATCCGCTCGTTCACCTCCCAACGATAACGATATTCATGGAACGACTCGTACCGGTCAGCATCAAGCTGACTCCTGAAAAAACACTTGCGGTTACCTGGACCGATGGCTCGATCTGCACGTACAGCATGCCTCTCCTTCGAAAGAATTGTCCCTGCGCCACCTGTGAAACCGAAAAACTGGGCAAGGGTCCTTTTTACATTCCCCTGTTCGCCGGGGACATGCTGACGCTTGAACGCATCGAACAGCAGGGTCATTACGCCATCCAGCTTTTCTGGAAAGACGGTCATCACACGGGCATCTACGATTTCACGTACCTCCGCAAACTCTGTCCGGAACTCGCAGCGGGCAACGGAACGCCGCAGTGAGCACCACGATTTCGCCGCCGTCGGAAATCCTCGTGCTTCCAGACAGCGACTTTCTCCTTCCCCTGCTTGATGCTCCGGCGGTACTCGCCATGCGGGACGCCCTGTCCGGTCCGGGCAGCGCGGTGCAATTGCGGGGCGCGCACGGTTCGTTGAAAGGGATATTGTTCGCCGGGCTGTTCCGCAAGATCAAACGGCAGATGATCGTCATCTGTCCCGATCCGCAAGCGGCGCAGGAACTGCTGGGCGATGTCGAAATTCTGCTTGGCGAGCCGGAAGTGCTGTACATCGGCGAGCGCTTTTCCCAACTGCAAAAAACCATCCGTAATATTTCGAGCACGTTTGCGGAAAATGCGGATGCGCTCCGCTCACTGGCAGAACAGCCGGTTCGCATCGTCGTTACCGATATTCAATCCGTCGCCACCGATTTTCCCAGCGTCGCTTCGATACGTGAGCACAGCGTCCATCTACAACCCGGCATGACGACGCGACAGGCGGACCTTGTCAAGTCGCTGGCGTTCGGCGGCTTCGAGCATGTGGATTTCGTCGCCGGCACGGGAGAATACGCGGTGCGCGGTGGCATCGTGGACGTCTTTCCCGTCGGCATCGACAATCCGGTCCGCATCGAATTTTTCGGCGATGAAATAGAAAGTTTGCGTGAATTCGATCCGATCAACCAGCGCTCCACGACGCAGCTTGACGAATTGGCGTTCGTGGCGTCGCTGTTCCTCGAAAGCGATTCCGCCGAACACAACCGCATGCCGGCATTTTTCGCAGCCGATGCCTTGCTCGTGCTCGAGAACCTCGAACTCCTCGTGCAGAGGAATACCGAAGATCCGGACCTGCTCGGCAACCTGCGCAGCGCGCACGCATCGGTGATCGTTTCCGCCATCGAACAGCCGGGCACTCCGATGGTGGACGCCGGAAGCGAGAGCCAACCCTCGATGAACGGCTCGGTGAAACTGCTCCTTGAAACCATCGCGGCTTTAAACGACCGCGGTATCACCCCTGCGCTTGTCGCCGATTCCGTAACGCAGACGCAGCGTCTCGACGATCTCCTCCGCGGCGTCCACACCGACGACGATGACGACGCGGTAGTGTCGCCGCTCTACACGCTTCGCTTCTGTCCCATCTCCGCGGGCTTCCTCCTGCCTGAAGCACGGATGGCGGTCCTGACCGAACATCAGGTGTTCAACCGTCTGCATGTGCAGCGCCGGACGACCAAGGGAATAAAAGGTCTCTCTCTCAGAGAAATGCGTCAGCTCAAACCCGGCGATTATGTGGTCCATACCGACAAGGGTATCGGGCGATTTTCGGGATTCAAGACGATCACCGTAAATGGCGGTCTTCAGGAAACCGCGCAGCTGCAGTACCTGGACGACGATGTGCTGTACGTGAATCTCCACTACATCAACAAGCTGCAGAAATACAGTTCGGAAGAAGGCGCGATGCCCGTGCTTTCCAAGCTCGGTAGCGGCGCATGGGATCGCGCAAAGGAACGCACGAAAAAATATCTCAAGGACATCGCGCGCGAATTGATCACGCTGTACGCGAAGCGGAAGATGTCCTCCGGTTATGCCTTTTCCGCCGACGGCCAGTGGCAGAAGGAACTCGAGGCTTCGTTCATGTTCGAGGATACGCCAGACCAGGCCAGCGCCACCGAAGACGTAAAGCGCGACATGGAAGAGGCCGTGCCAATGGATCGGCTTGTCTGCGGGGATGTCGGCTATGGCAAGACCGAGGTCGCTGTGCGCGCCGCGTTCAAGGCGGTCGTCGATGGCAAGCAGGTGGCCGTGCTGGTGCCGACCACAATTCTCGCCGAGCAGCATTACAACACCTTCCGTGATCGTCTCTCCCGTTACGCGGTGACTGTCGAGTCGCTCTCGCGCTTCAAATCGAAGAAGGAGCAGCAGGAGGTGATCGGCAAGCTCGAGCGAGGCGCCATCGACGTACTGATCGGGACGCACCGGCTGCTGAGCCAGGACGTCACGTTCAAGGATCTCGGACTGCTGATTATCGACGAAGAACATCGCTTCGGGGTCGCGGCGAAGGAAAAGCTGCGGCATCTCCGCGCGCATGTGGACACGATGACGATGACCGCCACGCCTATTCCGCGCACGCTGAATTTCTCCCTGCTCGGCGCGAGGGATTTGTCCGTGATAGAAACTCCGCCGAAAAACCGTCTTCCCATCATCACGCATATCGTACCGTTCGAAAAGGACGTACTGCTCGAAGGCCTCGAGCGCGAACTCAAGCGCGGTGGACAGGTCTTCGTGGTCAACGACAAAATCGGCGATCTCGATCACCTCGCGGACACCATCCGATCGTGGGCACCCGGCGCGCGTGTTTCAACCGCGCATGGACAAATGAAGCCTTCCGATCTTGAGCGCACGATGCTGCGCTTTATCGAGAAAAAAATCGATGTGCTCGTCGCGACGAAAATCATCGAATCGGGTCTCGACATTCCGAACGCCAACACCATCCTCATACATCGCGCGCATCATTTCGGTCTTGCCGAATTGTATCAGCTGCGCGGACGCGTGGGGCGTTCCAACATTCAGGCGTATGCCTACCTGCTCGTTCCGCCCGCCGCGAAATTCACGCGCGATGCGTTGAAGCGCCTGCAGGCCATCGAGGAATTCAGCGAACTCGGCACGGGATTTAATCTCGCCATGCGCGACCTGGAAATCCGCGGCGCGGGCAATCTGCTGGGCGCGCAGCAAAGCGGTTTCATCACGGAAATCGGTTTCGATCTGTATATGTCGATGCTGGACGAGGCGGTCGCCGAACTCAAGGATCAGGAATTCAAGGGATTGTTCGCCGAGCAGAAAAAGGAACTCCACCCGCGTGCAGATGTCGTCATGGAACTCGGTCTCGATGCCTACCTCCCGCACCCCTACGTCAGCAACGCGACGGAGCGATTCGATATTTACAAGCGACTGTACAATTGCGAAACGAACGAGGATATTTCGGGCATTGAGCAGGAATTGCTGGATCGCTTCGGACCCCTTCCCGAAGAGGCGGTGAATTTGTTGTACAGCGTCCGCTTACGTCTCGTCGCTGCTGGCATACGCCTCAGCCGCGTTACGCTCGAAGAGAATCGTCTCAACATCGCGCTGCCGCCCGAGGACGACGCGGCATTCTACGACCTGCATCTGCAACCGCTCATGCGATGGGTGCTCGCGAATCAGGGCAGGATGCGTCTGGAACAGGACCGCAAGCAGGTGCGCATCATCGTGCATAGCATATCGACCCCAGCGCAGGTCGAGGCGTTCCTGAAGGAAATGGAAACAGAATTGCAGAATGTCCTCGCGGAGGAGACCACCGATGCGTGACGAGCGGCAGGAAGCCATTGTCCGTCGGCGCGCGTCGCTGTTCATCGTTGCGGCCATGACGCTCGCTCTCGTGTACATGTATGTGCAGATATTCCAGGGCGACGGCGAGACACGTACTCCACCCGAAGTGACGCACAGCGCCGCCGCCGCGCACCGCATCGTACTCGAACTACCCGCAGGCGACTGGCTCGATAGCGCGCACGCCGACGTGCTATCCTCGAAGCTGCGTTCCGTCGGCGTCCTCTGGGCCATCGTGCGGTTGCCGCTGTGGACCCCGACGACGCACCGGGCCGAGTACAGCCGCCTTGAACTCACGACGCTGGCGCAAAGGGTACGCGCATTGCGTGAAGCCGGACTGCGCATCATTCTCGCACCCGTGTATTGGAATGGAAGGGAATTCACTCCTCGTCCTTCTAAAACGATGCCCGGCTCTTTTTTCTCGACGTATCGGGATCTGAGCGAGGACATCGCGGCGTTCGCAACGGATTGTGGCGCGGACGCATTGCTTCTTGACGGTGTTTTCGGCGACCCATCTGTTTCGGTGAGCGAATGGCTGGATCTGCTTGCATTGCTGCGCAGCACATTCCCCGGCATGATTGAAGCCCGCATGGACGAAGGACTTACCCCGCCGATGTATCTCGTGCATATAGACGGCGCGTACATCGCGAACGATACAGTCCGATTCAGTACACTCACATCGTCACTCCCTGCGCATAAAAAAGATGTGCCGATGTATTTCACGATGGCCGATCCCGATCGCTATGCGTCCGCAGGCGAGCCGTGGAAGCCCGTGCTCTCCACGTCACCCGATCGCCGCGACGCCATCCTCGCCCTTCTCTCCTCCTCGAACGGTGCGCACCCACCCCGCGGAATAGTTTTATCGGGCAAAGCAATAACGGATGCCTTACTCTCGGATAACGAACCGGGCAACGATATCACCTCCGCTCTGCGCTCCATCCGCCAAAGGCGTCTCGTCGAGGATCTCGAACGCGGGAAGGTGGAATCGCTGCGTTAAGAACGCCAGTCGAATTCGGTTTGAGTTACTTATCCGCATTATCCAAGTTCGTCATCCTGAGTGAGCCAACCAGCGCCGCGCCGGTCCATTTCATGGATGACATCTGGTTTTCTTACGCGCGTTATCAAGCTCGTCATCCTGAGGGCCG
>CAYJMN010000136.1:0-6706 GCA_964371045.1 uncultured Chromatiales bacterium
CGGATGAACACGGATATGCACGGAGAAGAAATTTTCTGCCTCCAAATCCTGAAGTATCTCGTATCTGGTTTTCAAAAACTCTTATCCGCGTTAATCCGTCTCATCCGCGAAAATCCGTGCACGTATTCACACCATCCACGTGTCGTGCCCGAGATGGACCGACGCGAAGCGATGGTAGTCAGCCTCAGGCTGATCAGGGTGACTAACTTGGCTGGCGCTGCTGAGACCAACCTTATGTCACCCATGAAATGGACCGGCGAGCTGCGCTGGTTGGCGCACTGCTTATGACATCAAGGAGGTACCTAGTCTCCTCGTGCGTTATGGAACGAATCATCCTTCGAGACGCCGCCATCTGACACTCAATGCAATTACGAACGATCATACCGTGGCGGCCCTCAGGATGACGAGCTTGATAACGCGCGTCAGAAAACCGGATGTCATCCACGAAATGGACCGGTGTGCGGCGCTGGTTGGCACACTCAGGTCGAAGACTCGCCGCGGCGAGGTGACGATATTTGGTAATTTATTTCATCTGGGTCATATCTGAAAAATACCGGACCATCCGTATTTCGATTCATATTTACGGACCATTCAAATATTTCATACTCCTTTTATTCGCCATAAAAAATAGGCCGCCAATAGGCGGCCTGGAGGGAGGAGCTTGGCAGGCTTGAAAATCAGGGGATGGGGAAGGTGAGATCGATGAGGAAGCGGAGGTTGTTTACATTCCAGGAATCCGTGTAGGCGGCGCCGGTCACGGGATTGAGCCCGAATTCGTAGCTCACCGTGGGTGTGACGAAACCGTAACGGAAATAGAAATCGTACCCTAAACCGATCTGCGCGGCGTAGCGGAGGTTGTTCGCCTCCGGTATGTCGCCGGACATCGCGGATGAGACGGAACCGCTGGCCCAGTCGGGCTCGGCGATTGTAGCTGTGTTGGTGTAGTCGCCTTTCAACAAAGCGCCGAGGCTTGCGCCACCGAGCACGAAGAAACCGGGACCACTCATTGGATACATCTTCGAATAGAAACCGATGGAGAGATATTGCAGCGTGTACTCGGCCGTGTGGTCGCGGACAACGTCGTACACGATGCCATTGTCATCGGCGATGCGATAGGGTTCGGTAAAGCGACCTTCGACATCGCCGGACATCTGGTCGAAGGTTGCTCGAAGGCCGAGGACGACGTAGCGCGTTACAGCCTTTTCGCCGTGGACACCGAAGATGATGTTGGTATTGGCGGCGTCGCCGAAGTAGTTGTTGTCCTGCGTGGGGAGCAGAGGCACATTACCGCTATGGAAGCTATGATTCAAGCCGACATGGAGGCCGCCGCGTATGGTATACCAGGCCCGTTCGCCGATGCGTACACCCTGCGCTTGCGCAAGCTGCGTGGCGGCGAGCAAGAGGACGAATGAAAAGAATATGCTTGAGCGTTTCATGCGTCTGTCTCCTTAATTGGCTACAATCAGTTTCTGCACGCCGCGGTAACTCCCCGTCGTCATGACGACGAAGTACACACCAAGTCGCAAATTCTCCGGTGCGTACCGGATAGAGTGTGTGCCGCGTTTGAGATTGCCGTTGTGTATCGTAGCAACTTCGACGCCGAGGATGTCGAACAGCTTGACCTCGACCGTGGCGTCCTGTTTGAGGCTGAACGAAAGCAGTGTCTGATTGCCCTCGTTCCCGCCGATAACATTGGGACGCGGCGGATTGAGCGTCGTGATACCCAGATCGCTCAGTGTGGCGACGCCGTTTCTCGGACGCACGGTGATCGTGCCGTTGCACGTTTCGTCCGTCGTGACCTGTGCGAGATCGGGCGTGAACATCGGCGCCGCAATTGTCCATGACGTGCTGGTCGTGCGGCCAACGAGAACTTCCATCACGATACGGGCCACTTCGCCGGTCGTAAACGATGCTCCGCTGATCTTGATTAGTAGCTTGTCAGGCACGGGTCGGGTAAACGTCGCGACGCCCTGCGTGGACGTGATGCGATCAGGTGTCAATGCGCGGCGATCGAACTGCATCTCGAATTGCAGCACGACGCCTTCCGAAGGACAGGTGAGTGGTGAATTCAGGAAGACCGGAATCTCGACGACGTCGCCCGGACGCGCGGTCTGCTGTGGGCTTGTGCCGTCGGCGCTGCAGGACATGGTCAACTCCGGTCTGCTCTGATCCACAACCAGGAATGCCTCGACCTGGCTTGCGCATTGCGATTCGTAAGCGATGAGCGTCGCGGTCAGCGGAGCGCCCGGGGTGGGCAGGAACAGCACCTTCACAGGACGCCGTTGTGATGGCGGGATAGTGACGGGTTGTGCATCCACCAAACTGAAGGCGATGGAACCTCCGAGCATGAGTTCGAGCGTAATGGGTGCAGGACCGTTGTTTATGAGTTCCGCGGTCAATTCGACCGGTTCGGTGGTGCATACCACGGACGCGCGCACAGTATCGCGGACGAAGGCGTAGTCAAGCCGATTGATCTGTCCGCTGAACGGTATCGATCGCGTCTCCACCACACAGCGCTGGTCGCGGGTGACGATCAGCTCAACGACGCCGCTGAATTGCCTCGCCATTTCATCGAAAGGCGAGGTCAACTCCACCGTGATGGTTAACGACTGTCCAGCCGGTACGATAACCGGCCAGGTCAGCGGCGAAATGAGACGCAGCGCGGTTGCCAGCGGTTTGATCAGGCCTTCTACGGTGAGAGGAATTTCACCGGTGTTGCGGAATTCGAGCTGCTGCCGCAGACGCTGGATGTCGCCTGGGCGCACGGTGCCGTCGGGACATACAGTGATCATGCCGAAATCGATCGCATCCGGTGCCGTAGTGTACGTGCTGCGAATCACGGTCGCCTGAATCGGGAAAGCATCGCTGACGTCGCAGGGCTGCGCGAACAGAGTTACAATTCCGCTGTAGGACCCCGGCTCCATACCGACGAAGCGCACGAGCACATCGCGGGTTTGTCCCGGCTGAAGATTGAAGGGGAATTGCTCAGGTGGATCATACTCGAATCCGCGAGGAAGAAGGGAGCCGTCGCTGATCGTGATCGGCGTCGCGCCCGTGTTCTCGAGCGTCGCACGAATCTGACGCGAGAGCGTACCCTCGCAGCTCAAAATATTGATCGGGCCTGGAGGTGTGACCGAGGTTATCGCGAACACCGGTTGAACACCGCGGCCGCGAAGGTTGAAAGCGATAGTATCATCGCAGACATCCGAGGTGAAGAGCACTGCGGCGACATCCACTCCATTCTGCACAGGCGAGAATCGCACGGGGAATTCACGATAGGTCCCCGGCTCCAGGGTGATGCGGAACGGCTTGCTGAGTAATTGGAACGGTGACAATGCAGGGAAACCATCCGAGCTGATCGTCACGCGTTTGTCGCCGGTATTTTCGATGATGAACCCGCGTACGGCGGTGGAATTCACGCAAACGTCGCCGAAATTGCTGCTGTAGCCGTTTTCACGGACGCTGAATCGCGGCTGGTAGCGCTCGCCCGTCAGGACGATGGGGAAGGTCTCACGACAGAAACCTCCCGTGCCGGCGATGATCTCGAGCGTCAGCGTATCGTTGAATGCGCCACCGGAACCCGGTTTTGCGAAGACGTCGATTTCCGCGGTAGAAGAAGCCGGAACCACGATGCCCTGTGTCGGAAATACGATCGGACCATAGCGCAATTCGTACTTGGCGGCCGAAGCGCTTGCATTCAACGTAAGCGGTAGGGGACTGTTGTTCTCCACGACCACAACGCGCGAGGGATTCGGAGCGCCGTCGCCACAGAAAATGATTTCTCCGAAGTCGACCAAGCGGGGAGTGATCTTCACCTGCGGCAGGATGCGCTCGCCTGACAGCGTGAAGTACACGGTCGATCCGCAAGGCGAACCGAACCACTGCACACTGCCACCGAACGCTCCACCTTCACCGAGAGGCGGTTGAAACACGATATAGGCCTCGAACGGGGTGGAGGGATCCGGGGGAATGACGATCGGTAGACGAACCGAGGCATCCCACGCGAAACCGGCCGGCAGATCCGGAAGTTCGTCGAAGCGCACCGGCTCCAGACCGCGATTTTCGACGCTGAGCAGGATCCTGCTGTCGGGTTCGCAATTCGCGAGGATGACGTGAGAAGGTGTGACCCTCGAAACGAGTACCTGCTGGCTGAATGTCGATCCGCGCAGCATGACCCGAGCCTCGAGGTCGCAGAGATTTGCGCTGATGGTCAGCTCTTCCTCAAAGTTTCCGGCCGCGGTGGGATGGAAACGAATCGGCACGATGCGTTCATCGCCGGGCCGAAGCGGGAAGGAATTGCTGAACGCATCGATTTCGAACGGCAAGGCGACGTCGATGGTCATGACAAGCTCGGCGCTTCCGTTGTTGGTCAGGCGGATCAACTTTGCCGGGGAATATGAGCCGACGCACGTGGTGTCGTACAGTTGTGGCGGAAGCGAACCGGGAGTGTCGGCGGCCTCGGCCACGAATGATGGATTCTGCCGCATGCCGTGAAGACGTACCGCAAAATTTTCGGAACACAATCCGAAATCGGCTTCGATACCGATGGTGACGTCGAAACTTTCCGTACCGGTGCGCGCAGGCTCGATCACGACGTTGACCGTGGTCCCGGCCGGAATGGAATCCGGAGCGTTGATCAGAGTGAATCCGGATGGCGTCGTGTACCGCAGCCTGGCAGGCTGTGTGAAGTCGTTCTCGAGCACGATCGTTCGCTGCGGCAGGGGATCCACCGTGCAGCTGTTGATGAGGCCGAAGTCCAGTTCAGTGACGTCGGCGGTTACCGTCGGTGCGAAGCGGGACGCCGTCAGTTTGAACAACACCTCGTGTCCGCATGCGTCGGCGGACATGATGATGTTCTCGACGATCGTGCCTCGCTGAGCTGTCGTCGGAGCGAACTCGACGTACATGTTCACGCTGTCCCTCGCGAGGAGGTTCAACGGGAAAATGCCAGGATTTTTCAGCACGAATCCCTCACCGAGATCCGGCGGGGTCGAGAAGAGGATGTCGTTCAATCCTGAATTCGTAACGGTCACCGTGATCAGATCCGTGGCCTTTGTCTGACAGCTCAAAATTGACGGAGCGCCATCCACTGTGGCGGTGAGGTCGGTTTTTCCGATGCGCAGGATGACGGGGATCTGAATCGTCGTGGGAATCGAAAACGGCGATGTCAATTCAATGGTCGCCGCATGCGTACCCGGACAGGGTACCGCCGAGGTGATCACCTCGACGTCGATGGAATCATTGCCCGTGCCCTGTGTCCTGGAAAGCCGCAGCCACGGTACGCTTGGGGTAGCGGTCCAGGTGTAGCAATCGAGTCCGCTGTTGAGAATATACAGGCGCTGTGGCGGTGGAGGATTCGTGTTCACCACGAATGTATCGAGCGCGGTGACGGTGACGGGAAAGGTTCTCGGCGCGTAATTCGCGACGATGACCTTGTTCTTCGTCATGCTGATGTTCAGTATCTGATTGGTGCCGGTGGCATCGCCGGACCAGTGGGAAAAGGTATAACATGTATCCGGCGGCGGCAGATTGTTGGCGAACAGCACCACTCCGGCCCCCGGGGCGTAATCCACCTGGAAGGGGATGCGAAACACCTGTCCCTTGCCTGGCGGATCGATTTCCACGTTCAATGTATAGCGTGTGGGTGGTGGATCGCCGTACACCGCATAGATGAGATAGCGGTTCGTGCCAACGGGCAATTCGATCTGCGCTGTCGTGGACATATCCACGTCGAGAATCAGAGGATCCGGGAAGGAAACGATGCGCAGGCTCGACAAGCCTGTGGCAAGCGGCAGATCCCAGCGCATCCACGTTGTGGCTGCGAGCGGATCGCGACGCACACGCACTTCAAACGTCTGCGCTATCGGCGGTGCGGTGAAAATGCCGCGAAAATCGCGCAGTACGCCGTTGCCCAGGATCGTTGGACTGCGGAAATCCGTGTCGATCAATCGCGCGTCCCAAGTGTTGGGAACGGGCGGCGCAAGAATCGCCTCCCCTAATGCAGGATCGATGCCGTCCGATGCGGACGGGACGATCCCGATGCGAAGATCGGTGCTGTTACCCACGTTGTCGAAGACCGTCAGCCGCGTGCGAATGTCCTGTGCGCGGCTTTCCTGCATCCCCGCGACAAGCAACAGCAGGACTGCGATCGGAACGATCAAAAGGGAGAAGGTTTTTGAAGTAGCGGTGGCTGTCATAGTCAACCTCTTAACCCGTTGCTATTAAAGAGACTACTAACTTTAACTTAAGTAATTTATTAGAAAGATGCAGTAAAAATCATAAAATTCAAAATTTTTTTTTCGAGCCGCGTCCCGGGTCTGAAAGCGCATTGTTCAAGTATTTTCTCGCATCTTTCACATGGGAAATGCCTCGCTGACTTCCGCCGATTCCGAGGTTTGGCGTATTCCCGGGACTTCGCTGCTTCGCGTCGCCTTGCGTGATCCTGGGGCTTCGCCGCCTCGCGTAATCCTGGGGTTTCGCCGCCTTCGGATACTTCTGCTTATTGTCCGAACTCAGTCTGTCGGCGGCTCCACCCCAGGCTGGGATGGGTCCTGGACTCCTCCGGAGGAATCCCTTCAGGATTCTAGGAACAACATCAAGGTGCGCCTTTCGCACTGCGCTCCTGGCTCCGCGCTCCTGGCTCCGCGCTCTTGGCTCCGCGCTCTTGGCTCCGCGCTCTTGGCTCCGCGCTCTTGGCTCCGCGCTC
>CAYJMN010000136.1:6806-9624 GCA_964371045.1 uncultured Chromatiales bacterium
TTGGTTCCGCGCTCTTGGCTCCGCGCTCTTGGCTCTTCGCTCCGTATCGCCGCCATCGTGCCGCATCGCGTGTTATCCTGGGGCTTCGCCGCCTTCGGATAGTTCTGCTTATTGTCCGATCTCATTCTGTCGGCGGCTCCACCCCAGGCTGGGATGGGTCCTCGACTCCTCCGGAGGAATCCCTTCAGGATTCAAGGAACAACATCAAGGTGCGCCCTTCGCTCCGCGCTCTTCGCTCCGCGCTCTTCGCTCGCATGGAAAATTTACATACATTGAGCGTGAGATTTATCCCCGGAAACCAGTTGTAATGAACTATTAATGTTCCCTCTCCGGAGCTTGCCATGCTGACGCTGTACCTGGCCTGCCTGATCACCGGCGCGATATTGCTCGCGATCTCCATGTTTTCAGGCGGAGACGCCGATACGGACATGGATCATGCGCTCGACGCACACGCGGACTTCGATCATTCGCTCGATGCCCATGTCGACGTCTCGCATGATATCGCCGCGCATGGCGATATGGTTTCAGATGTCGACGCCGGTTCGTCCTTTGATCATGGTGTCGATGCGCATACATCGGTGCCGTCGGATCACGGAGGACTCACCGAGGTGACGCACGACGGCGCCCTTGCCGCCGCTTTTCAATTCTTCAGTTTTCGCAACATCGTTTACCTCACGACATTTTTCGGGTTGACCGGCAGTGTGCTCACCTGGCTTGGAACGGCCGCAGGAATCACCCTGGTCACCGCAGGCGGGATGGGCGCGTTCGCCATGATGATCGGACACAAATTCATGAGCTATCTTAAATCCTCCGAAACCGGACAGGGTCTGCACGAACGCGATTTTGTCGGACACGTCGGACGGATTACTCTTTCGCCGACAAAAGCGCGGAAAGGGAAAATTCGTCTTTCGGTTGGTGGACAGATGGTGGAACTCGTTAGCATCATTCATCCCGACAGCACGCGCGAGGATTTTCGCTACGGCGAACATGCGCTTGTCCTCGACATCGAGCGCAACGTCGCGTTGCTGGATGAAGCCGATTTCGCCGACGAGACGCCGTAACAGATACGGGAGCGCTGGAGCAGTCCTCAGGACATCCACACAAGCGGATCCGAAATTACGATAGAATAGAATCGACATAGTCATCGTCCATCAGCACAAGGAAACAGAATCGCCATGGAAGAATTCATCGTCTCGATTTTCGGCATCGCCCTGTTCGCGATCATCGTCATCATGGTTTCGATCAGTCGTCTGCTGCTCATCTGTCATCCCAACGAAATCATCATCCTCTCCGGACGCAAGCGACGCATGCCCGACGGCAGCGTGGTCGGCTATCGCATCATCCGCGGCGGCAGGGCTATTCGTGTTCCGTTGATCGAAAAAGCGGCGCGAATGTCCCTCGAGACCATCCCGCTCGACCTGAGCGTCTACAACGCCTATTCCAAGGGAGGAATTCCTCTCAAGGTCGACGCCATCGCAAATATCAAAGTGGACAGCAAGGAACCCGTCCTGGGCAATGCGGTCGAACGTTTCCTCGGTAAAAAGCGCGAGGAAATTCACGAGATCGCCAAGGACACACTCGAGGGCAACCTGCGCGGTGTGCTTGCGACGCTGACTCCCGAAGAGGTAAATGAAGATCGCCTGAAATTCGCAGGTAGTCTCATCGAGGAAGCGGATAGCGACTTGGCGGCTCTCGGGCTCCAGCTCGACACGCTTAAAATCCAGAACGTCTCCGACGACGCCGGTTACCTGGATTCCATCGGCCGCCGCAAGACCGCCGAAGTTCTTTCGCAAGCCCGTACCGCCGAAGCCAGTCGCAAATCCGAAGCCGAGCAGGCGGAAGCGGGTGCCGAACGTCAGGCCGAGATCGCGAAGGCCGACGCGAAAAAAGATGTCGAGAATGCGCGCATCGAATCCGAGCGCAATATCCTCGTCACCAAGGCCCGCGCTCAGCAGGAGATCGAAACGGAGAACAACCTGCTTCGCATCAAGAAAGCGGAGCTCGAACGCGAGGCCATTATCAAAGAGAAGGAAGCCGAAGTGGCGGGTGAAAAAGCTCGCGTCGTTTTTGAACAGGAGGTCGAGACGCAGCGCATCATCCTCAATCAAAAACGCCTGATGGCGGACGTCATCGAGCCGGCGCGCGCGAAAAAGGAAGCCATGGAACTCGAAGCGAAGGGCGTGGCCGCCTCCATCATCGAGAACGGTATGGCCAACCTCAACGTCCTCACACGGATGATCGAAACCTACAAGAGTGCGGACGGTGAAGGCGAGAAGATCTTCGTTCTCAACATGCTTCCTGAAATCATCGAGCAGCTTGTGCAAACCGTGGGTCACATGAAAATCGACAAGATCAGCGTCATCGACAGCGGAAACGGCCGCAGCGTATCCGGTCTCGTCAATCAGCTTCCCAACGCCGTCATCTCGCTCAACGAAATCATCGAGAACGCCACGGGCGTCAACATCCTCAGCAGTCTCCAGCGCGACAAACTCGCCACCGCGACGAAGGAGCTGGAGGAAAACGGCTAGTAGAGGATGGCCGAGTTTCAATTTACGAGGTACGATTTACGAGGTACGATTTACGATTATTTCCTGGATATGGTGAAGGGTAAAGGGCAAAGAGTAAAGAGGTGAGGAGGTAAGGAGGTAAGGAGGTAAAGAGTAAAGAGTAAAGAGTAAAGAGTAAAGAGTCCAGAGTAAAGAGTCCAGAGTCTTGAGGTGAGGACAATATGGCAACCTTCACCATCTTTACCCTTTACCCTTAACCCTTAACCCTTAACCCTTAACCCTTAACCCTTAACCCTTAACCCTTAACCCTT
>CAYJMN010000137.1:0-9086 GCA_964371045.1 uncultured Chromatiales bacterium
TGGACACATAAATCCAACCGGGGAAGCGTTCAGACGGGATACATCTGAATGTACGCGTCCCGATTTCATCGGGATGTGGTCGAGGAATGGATGTTGTAATCAGAAGCGTATCTGGCACGCTTTGACCCGCCATACCCGATAACAATGCATAGCGGCCATCGGGGACTACTGCATGAAGATAATATCGCGACGGCCTGCCGGCGTCCACAAAGATCTCGTAGATAGCGCGGGAGGTAAACAGACTGTCCCAGGTCATCCCGCCGTCGTCGCTCTCCAACAACGCGTAGTTGCTTTGTAGCCATCCACCGTCCGAAATGAGCAGAAACATCGTATCGTCGTGGGCATGCGCGAATTCCATGCTCGCAAAATTAAAGAGCACCGGAGGGGATGGCACCCCGGTCCAGGTGTCCCCGTAATCCATGGATCGCAGTATCCCGCGAATCGAGACCGATGCGATAAGAACCGTATCGACAAGAACAACATCCTCAATGAGAAAATTTGTGAGTTGCTCAAAGGTTCTTCCGGAATCCGTGGACCTAAGCAATGATTTGCAGGGCTGAATAATGTCCATTGTAGCTTTTATATGGAAGTGCTTCCCATCAATACGATTACAATCGCCTCCCACAACTTGAATCGTTTGCCCGTTCAACTGCTGCCAAGTCTTGCCGGTATCGCATGATTCAAACACCTCCAGGTTATCGTACCCGGTTGTGACGCGAAATACAAGCCCACCGCCTCTGAGGAAAGAATGAAGGTTAGATCGCACCGAACCAGGAATAAGATATGGGGTCCAGGCATTTCCTCCGTTCGTCGTCACGTCGATTGAATCCCTCCTCAGCACCAGAATTACATTCCCATTCTCGATAGAAGCAAAGAAATCACGTTCGTATTTGACATATCTGGGTCCTATTTCTTTCCATATCTCGCCGTCGTCCGTTGATTTGTACAGGGATCCTGTATCGCTGTCCAAAACGAATATCGATCCATCCGACGTTACTTTTGTCCGACTTACGTAGGCATAATGGTCGCCCCCCGGCACCGGTAGGGACTCCCATACGACACCGTCAGCATCAGATCGCCATAATCCATTCAAGGAAGTCACGTAGATGCGCCCTTGCGGATCAAACGTAAACTTCATAACGCTTTGATCGAAACGGAACGTCTCGTTTTGCATGCGATCCCAACTGTTGCCTCCGTCCTTCGATCGGAAGAAATTCCCCTGCCGGTTATATCCGATGATGTCCTTCTCGTTGTAGGGATTCTGAACCAATTTATCCAATTGCCCCCCATTCAGCGGCAAGCGCTCCCACTGCTGGGCTGCTAACGGCTGGAGCAGCACGCATAGCAACACCATGCACTCCAATACCACGGTGAAACATCTCATGGCACTCTCCTCCTCAACTTGTGGGCGGCAGCGTACATGGCACGAAAAAACAGGGAAACGTGGCTTCGTCGACGGCATCATCCGTTAAAACCTCTATGCCGGTACTAATATCGTATTTGCAATTTTATCGAAATCCTTAATGATAAGCAACAGTCTTGGGGAATATTTTCCGGGCGTGAAGATAGCTCCTAAATTCGCGTGGATCGTGGGCGCAAGGTAGCGGGGAGCAAGGTGAAAAGCCGAGGGAGCGCAATGCCGTACGACCTTACGGTTCAAGGTTCCGAATCTTGAAAGGGCTGGATTCACACCCTGAGAGGTGACGTCTGTTTGTCTCTCCTTATCGCCACTCGTATATTTTAATTTTGCACATCCAACAGCATCACCGCATGATTACCCTGCCCTTCGACGCGCTACCGGGAATTCCACCTATTTTCAGCGATTATGTCGGAAACATCGACACGGCCTCGGCCTTTTTTATGGGGCATTATGGCGATATGCTCGCATGGGAAACCCATGTGCATCAGCTCGAACAGCGCCGGTATCCGAGGGAGCAGATGTACCTGGCTCTCACGGCGCAGAACAAGCTGTACCGCGCGGGTGAGGCGGTGTGGCGCAATCTCGAACTATTCCGAAAAGAGAACACCTTCGCCGTCGTGACGGGACAGCAGGTGGGGTTGTTCACCGGCCCCCTGTACACGGTGTACAAAGCCCTGACCGCCGTGCATCTCGCCTCCTGGTTGAAGGATCAGTTCCCGGGGTACGAGTTCATCCCGGTGTTCTGGATGGAATGCGAGGACCACGACTTCCTCGAGATCAACAATACCGGCATCATTTCGGCGCAAAATGATTTTGTCCGCATCACCTATGCCCAGCCGCCCGACGAAGCTGAAAAAAACCTCGCCCCTGTCGGGTCCATGAAAATCGATGAACGAATCAGTGAAACGATTTCGTCCCTGCGCGACAATCTCCCACCGACCGAATTCACCGATCGGACCATCGCGATGATCGAAAACACCTATAAGCCGGGTGTATCGTTACAGGTGGCGTTCGCGCGTCTGTTCAACGAACTCTTCCCCGAATCCGGCATCGTGTTCCTCGATCCGGGCGATCCGGAATTGAAACGCCTGTCCTCACCCATCGTGGTGCAGGAGTTGGAAACCTACCCCACAACCGGCGAGGAGGTCATAAAACGCAGCGCGGAACTCGATGAACGATACCACGCGCAGATCAAACCGCGCGCCGTGAATCTGTTCCTCCTCCACAAGGGCAACCGATACCCGATAGAACCCGGCGAGCACGGCTTTTTCCTGAAAGGCACCAGGCAGCGCTTCACCCGCGAAGAACTGATCGCGCTGGCCGAGGCCGAACCCGAGCGCTTCAGTCCAAATGTGCTGCTGCGTCCGGTGGTGCAGGATACGCTGCTGCCGACCGTTTCCTACGTCGCCGGACCATCGGAAGTAGCCTACTTCGCGCAGCTCCAGCCCGCCTACGATCATTTCCAGGCGCCGATGCCCATCATCACTCCGCGGAGCAGCATCACCATCGTGGAGCGAAAAATAGAGAAGCTGTTTGCCAAATATCAGCTGCCCTACGCGGCGATGTTCATGGACAGCGGCGACATGTTCCGCATCGCGACGTCCGACAAACCCGACGACGCGCCCGAGTTGGACTTCGACACTGTGTCCGCGCAGGTACAGAGCATATTGGAGCGCTTCCCCGGGCTCGCGCGCGCCGAACATCCGAATCTCGGCGATCCCGCCGAGGCGACGGTGCGCAACATTCAGCGCGCGCTTTCCACGTTCGAAGAGAAGCTGTACCAGCACCGCCGCCTGAAGGACGAAGTGATGACGCGGCAGCTGAGCAAGATGCAGGCGTACCTCGTTCCCGAGGGCAAACCCCAAGAGCGGCAGGTGAGCATCCTGGTCTTCCTGAACCGCTACGGCGCCGATGTGTTGCGGGAAATCCAGGATTGCTGCCTCCCCTTCCCGGCCGAACACCGGTTGATGCTGCTCTAGCGCTTGCATTTCAGCAAGGAACGTGTACTTTGGCTGATGACAACCAACATAACCGTTTCAGGAGGTGAGGCCATGTACTTCGTCACCTATCGCAACGTGTTGAATCCGCACGCCACGCTGCAGGAGTATCGGCAGGGCTTGCAGCACGTCTGGCCTGTGCTCAAATCATGGGGCGCACGGCGCGTGGAAATGTATCAGGAGCTGTATGACGAATCCGGGGCTTTTTTCACAAGGTATTCCATCGAAAGCCTGGACCAGTGGAACACGCACGTGATGAGCGCCGAATTCGCCGAGATGCTCAAACATCTGGATGAAATCCTTGATCTGTCCATGAGCGAAGTCACCGTCAGCGTGTCGCTCGATACCGGCATCGCGGAGTGAAGCGCATCGAACGAAAGCGCCCAGGCGGGATACCATCCAGCCGGGGCGTTTGCGTTTGAATGACCAACCTTTCGACGTGTTCCCCGCTCAGCGTTCGATGCGCAGGCCCACGGTACGGTTGTAGAACCGGCCTTCGGGCGTGTCGTTGGAGAATACGGGAGATGTTTCTCCGAGACCGACGGAAGTCACCCTGTCGCCGGCCGCTTCTCCGAGACGACCGAGGAGCATCGCGCGCACGGCGTCGGACCGCTTCTGTGAAAGCGTCAGGTTGTATTCATCCGTGCCGATGATGTCGGTATAGCCGTTGACGGCGATGCGTGCTTCGTCCGTGACGCGGGGATAGACGAATTCGTTCATGATGCGTTCGTTGCGTGGACCGGGTTCAGCGACGTCGAAAGGGAAAAGGATGAGACTGATTTTTTCGACGGTGATGCCGCCTTCGACGCTCACGTTTTTCCTGCGCTCGCTCTTGACCTCACGTACGGGAATCGTCACCGGGTCCGTGACGAAGGTATCGCCGGCGTTATCCTCGACGAGAAACCGCGTCGAAAGCGCGCCGCTGCTGGCCGGCAGTTCTCCCTTCAGGTTTTTCCAGTTCCAGGTGACCGTGGACTGCGCCTGCTTCAGTTCGCGCTGGTCGAAAAGCTTGCCGTTTTGTTCCGTGGTGAGACGCCACAACGCGAGCCCTTCGTCCGCGTTGATGTTGAGTGTGAATCCCGTAGTTGGAGGTGTGACGCGCGCATTGCGGCGCACGAAGGTGACCGGATTCAGCAGCGCCGGGTCCTCGGTGGTGATTTCCACGCGGCGATTCTCCGTTTGTCCCAAGGTGTCGCGCGAGGACGATGCGACGGGCGGCAAGGCGCCGGCGCCGACGCTCATGCGTGAATGGTCTATTCCCCATACGGTTTTCAGATAATCCCGCACTGCTTCCGCGCGGTTGCGTGCGAGCGTGGCGTTGCTCTTTTCCGTACCGGCGTTGTTGATATATCCCGTCACGCTAATCGTCGCGCTGTTGTTGGTCTGGAGCCGTTTGCCGAGCACATTGAGCATGTTATAGTAGAAATCCATCGCGCCGCCTTCGACCCCGTTCTCATCGAATTTCGAGGCGGACTGCCCCGTGAGCCTGACGTAGCGGTCCGGAATGGTGGCGGAGCCCTGATCGAAAAAGACGTAATTCAGCATCGGGAAGGTTTCCCGGACAATTTCCTCCTCCATCACCAATTCCTTTGCAGAAGAGCTGAGCGTCGCGGATGGCGGCTTCTTGAAGCTGTAGGTAACGCTATATCCTTTCGCGACGATTTTCTTCGCGATCTCGTCGAAGATGCCGGAAAGATCTTCGGCGTTTTTTGCGAGGAAGTGTTCACCGCCGGTCGATTTCGCAAGGTCGACGAGGAATTTGTTCGCCTTGGTCAAATAATCGATGGTGAAATAGGTGGTGCCTTTGCTCGCGGATCGAAGAGCGGCGGCGGCCTCGACCATGCTTTTGTTGTCCTCGCCATCGCTGAAGATGATGGCGAAGCTTTTGTCCACCGCGCCCGTATCCGCCGCGATCTGCTGTGAGACGGCGTACACACCATCGTACAGATAGGTGTTGCGCGTGAGATTCCGTTCCACCAGCATTTTCTTCGAATATTCCACAGCGCGGGCTTTGTCCGGCGTGTAGGCCAGATGCACGATGGGCAGCGGTTTTCCATTGTAGTCGAAGGAATGTTTGCTGGTCTCCCCTTCCCTGAAAAAGATGACGGAAACACGAACGGCGGGAGAAAGACCGCTTATCGATTTGTCCAATGTCTTGTGAAGTATTTCGAGCCAAGGACTCATGGACTGGCTGTTGTCGACCATCAGGATGACGCGCATCACGGTGTTTTCAACGGCTGTGAGTTCCTTGACATCGTGCACGGCAGCTTCTTTTTTTCCTTTCGCTATGCTGAAATCCGAAGGTCCGAGACCCTGGATATGCTCCCCGCGCTGATTGACCGGCGTGGTGATGAGTGTGTTGGGGTTCCCTTCCTTTACGGAACGAATCGCCGATTTCGCGACGCCGGCGCGGGTGCATTTCAGCGTCATCGGTTGATCCGATTGTCCGAACATTGACGGTGATTGCAGGACGAGGATGACAAGCATGGCTGCTGCGTATCTCATGGGAGACCTCCTTTGAACTGACGGCTGTTTCGGTACCAATTATCGAATGCAGGCGCGAGGCGCCTCAATGCTTCCTGTCCTTCCAGACGACTTTTCCGCCGAGAAGAACAACAAAAGGCAGCAAGGTCACATACATGACGTAATAGAATTCGAAATGTACAAAATATTTGTATAACCTTGTCTGGGAAAAGCGACCAAGCGGCCAAGAGAGCAGAAAGGCGTCACCGCTAAACTTCCCCAGTATACCTGCGATCCACGCCCACAGGGGGAGTCCGAAAAACGGGAGAAGGATGATGACAACGTTCATCAGAAAACCGACGCTCATGACGGCGAAGCCCGCGAACGGACTGTCCAGACCACCGCGACCCCACCGCTTTTTCTGTCGGTACAGCTCCTTAGGCGTGGCGCATGGCTTGCTCCAGACCAGCGTGGCGGGCTCCACGGCATACCGCACTTTCCATTCCGTCCCGTATGCGATCGCTTTCAGCAAGGCGAAATCCTCGGTCACGCTGAAGCCTACGCCCTGGTAACCGCCCACCTCTTCATACGCGGCGCGCCTATAGGACATATTGTTTCCGACGGCGCTCAGCGGATGATCCCAGCCGACGCCCGCGGAGGCGACGGTGAGGAGATATGCCCAGTCAAGAGCCTGCATGCCCGAAAAGAAGCCGTCGGTCTTGATCAGCGTGAAGCCGCACACGCAACCGGTCCGCTCCACATACTGCTCCACCGTCCGCTCCACCCAATCCGGAGGAACGATGCAATCGGCATCGGTGGTGAGGATGATCTCGCCGCTTGTACGTTCAAGCGCCTGCGCGATGGCGTTGGCCTTGCCGCGCAAATCGTGAATAATACCTTCGGTCCTCATGATGTGGAGTTGCGGAGCACGTTCGTTCCAACGGCGCATGATGTCGCCCGTCGCGTCCGTCGACTGATCGTCCACGACGATGATGTGTAGAGGTCCGCTGTACCTCAGAGCGGCGAGACTTTCCAGGCATGCATCAATGTTGTCTTCCTCGTTGCGCGCCGCGAGAATCACGTTGACCGAAGGTCGGTCGGGATTGCGCGAAAGACGGCTGGCGCGCCGGGAGCCGGTATAGAACAACAGTATCTTGATAAGGTAGACACACAGAACGGAGAAATATATCCATAGAACGGTCATTCGGATTCTTTCTGAATGGGGAGTGGAACGGCTTTCAAATCGCGATCGCGAAGCACGCGGGCAAACGCATGAATGAGCGCCGGCAGGCGACCGACGGTATCGCTGTTATCGTGCAGAACGAGGATCTCTCCTCCGCGCACGGATTTCAGGTTGGACAGCAGGGAAGCTCCTTTCTGGAATGTGTCGAAATCGCGAGGCATCCGGCTCCACAACACAAGGCGGCAACGCAGCGCCATCGGGATCGATGTGTGCAGCGGATTGAGCCGACCGTACGGCGGGCGGTACCAGAGAGGACGAATTCCGCAAGCGTCCTCGATCACTTCGAGGGAGCGTTGGAGATCGCGACGCACGCGATCCGCTCGAGAGAAAAAAAGATCGTTGTGCGCGTAGCCATGCGAAGCGATACCGTGCCCCCTCGCCGTTATTTCCCGGAGCAGAGCCGGGCTTGCAACCGCTTGCGCTCCTGTTAAAAAGAATGTCGCATGCAAATCCGCGACCGAGAGCGCGTCCAGCGCGGCGATGGTTCCTTGCGGATTGGGACCGTCATCGATCGTCAACGCGACGGTGGTTTGATCCTCAAGCCTTTGAAGCGCGGATGGCAGCAGCATGGGCAACCGGGAAACCAGGGTGGAAACAATGGCATGGTACGTTCCGGCGAAACGGTTGTTCATGTTTCCGTGACCATGTGACGTGATAAGAACATGATAGCGTACGCGCCGGACATATCAAAAATCGACAGTGACACCTGGTCCCCAATACGACCAGAGAACATCGTGGAACTCCCCATGCTGGCTCTTTCCGTGATATGCCACCAGAAACAGATTCACCCCGCGTCCCCTGCGGCTTCCGATTTTGACACCGAGCTGCATGGAGTGCGCGGCCGTCACCGCATGAGTATCGACGGTACGGAAATCATAGGCAATGTAGAGGTGAATATGCTGCGTGAATGCTTCCGGGTAAAAAATCTCGACACCAGCCTGGGCGCCAAGCGAGCCGAGTTCCGAAGGATCGACATGATAAATGAACTGTCCGCCGGCATACACGCGAAGCAGGTCGCGATACTCCAGCGCGGCGATCAAGTCGAGGAACTCCCGGCTGTACACGATGGGTTGGCGTTCGTCCCGCCACACACCGTTGGTTTTATCGTAGCTGCCGTCGGCCAGGTGCGCGCTGATATGGCTGAGCCGCAACCGCGCGCCCGCGACCATATCGTCATCGACAACCGTTCTCAAGGAGGCGTTTATCCCGAACAGGTAGTCGACCGCGTCGACGGGAAAATGGAAATCCTGGTCCTGCCGCAGCGAGGTCCAGGTGAAAAAATCGGCTCCGACGGCGGCGAGCGTCGTTCCGTCTTCGTTGCTGAAATCCCACACATCCACCGAATTCCCGATATCGAGCCGGAGCCGATCCTCTCCGTTGAGTTTCACGGCGCCCATACGCGCTTCGACGTGATGCGCGAGCAAGGCCGGGAAGAGCAGGCGGCCTTCCGGGTGAAGAAAGGATGGATGTTGGGCTATGATGGGTGGCGCGAAGCCGATGGCGACGAGGACTGCGTAAATGATGGTTCTCATGAACCCAAGCTACGGAGCGTCGGGATCATCCGCAAAAACCTCAGGTGAATCGATCAGGTCTTCGGCGACGAAGAGGCGCGAACACAGATCGCCATCGAAGCGGCCGGTAATGACGCAAAGCTCGAAACGCTGGTGCAATTCGTCCAGAAGCCTACTCTCTTCGGTCAGGGCGAGATCGTCCATGTCCTCGCAGTTCAGACAAAACTTCATTTCTGCTCCCCTGCCATTCGGGGTAGGTAATTCGTGCGATGGGTTGTTTTTCATACGGCTGTCAGCCACAAACCTTGTCGCAAAATTACTGAACGACCACGAGAATACAAATTTTTGATTTACGATTTACGATTTACGATTTACGATTTACGATTACGATTTACGATTACGATTTACGATTTACGATTTACGATTTACGATTTACGATTTACGATTTACGA
>CAYJMN010000138.1:0-9057 GCA_964371045.1 uncultured Chromatiales bacterium
ACGAAATGGACCGGTGCGCAGCGCTGGTGGGCACACTCAGGATGACGAGCTTGATGACGCGCGTAAGAAAGCCACGTGTCATTCACGAAATGGACCGGTGCGCAGCGCTGGTAGGCACACTCAGGGTGACGAGCTTGATGACGCGCGTAAGAAAGCTACATGTCATCCATGAAGTGGAGCAGTGCGCAGTGGGGGATCGACATAATCTGTGTTCAGGACGCCCTGATCAGTTTTCGGTGTCGTCGAAGCCGGGACGGGCGAAGGCGCGGGCGTTGGGCCAGGCATGCTCGACGCCGCGGCGTAGTTTCTCGAGTTTGACGAGGAAGTCGAGAAGTATGCGTTCTTGTTCCGGGAGATAGTCGATGAGCCGGTAGCAGGCGGCGAAGGAACGGTCCATGGCGATCAGGGCAACTTTCGCCGAGCCGTCGGCGTCACTTGGGAGATCCGCCTCCTCGGCGTAGAAATCGAAGTCATGACTGACCGCCCGGAAAAGCTTCGTGGTTATCAAGAGATGATTGCGCATGATGGTTTCGATCGCATCGCCGATAATCCCGACCGCACGCTCGGCGATCTCCCTTAGGCCATCCGTGTCGTCTGTAGCATCGGTCATAGCAATGTGCGCAGTCAAACGACCTTCCAATCCATCGAGCCAACCGTGAACGGCGAAGGTGTATTCCCTGGCGGCGAGAACGAGGGGATGCTCGTCCGCCCTTTCTTTGAGCCGTATAGCTTTGTCGACCTCGCTCTCGATGACCTCATCCAGATCAATGCCCGCCTCCTCCGCCGCGTCCCGCAGAAAATCGGTTGCCGCCTCGAGTGCTTCTCCCGTCAGTTCTCCGAACATCTCGTTCTCGTTGTACTTTTTCTCCGCACCAGCCTCCCTGTTCCCGGGAGCTTGATGCCCGCTAATCCCGTCATCGCGGGATACTATCGTATGGACGGAACAACGAGCGGTGAACGAACAGCGTTCGCACCAGCGGTCGCAGTAATTGTGGATCCCGGGGATCATTTCAGGCCGCGAAACGTGGCGTTTCAGGTTTTCGAACTCTGCGTTTGACATGGCATCTCCCAATGTGTGTGTGTTGCGATACTGGTTTTCATGCTCCCGCATGGAACCAAGAGCAAAATGTACTCTATAGCACGACAGCTGTCAAGTACATTTGGTTAGCCCCACCCTGGACGCGTCGGTGGACCTAGGGTAAGATTATTTTTGAGGCAACGGGGGATTCTCAACTTCACATAACACGTCGTTTCTATTTTGAATTATCACCGATCAGGTATACATTTTCCTCAATTCTCGATATTATATCAGATAGGATATAGTACCGTAGGAAGAATTGATTTTATACCTGAAAAGATATATTTTGCAGACGAATAATTTGTGGTGCAGTCATGACGTTGCGAGAATTTGTGAAACAGGAAAGGAAAAAGCTCGGACTGACGCAGGTGGAGGCCGCGCGCAAGGCCGGAGTGGGTCTACGCTTCATTCGCGATCTCGAGCAGGGGAAGTCTTCGCTACGCATGGACAAGGTCAATCAATTGCTCGAATTGTTCGGGGCGGAACTCGGTCCGCTGCCGCTAAGGAGGTCGTGAACGCATGCGAAGCGGACAGGTATACATGCACGGCAGCTTCGCGGGCCGGATTACGGAGGACGAAGCCGGTTTCCATTTCCGCTATGACGAGCCGTATCTGCGTAATCCGGCTGCGCTGCCGGTGAGTCTGACCCTGCCGCTGCGCGAAGAGGAGTATTCGAGCACGACCATGCTGCCGTTTTTCGATGGGCTCATCCCCGAGGGCTGGTTACTGGACGTAGCGCGGCAGCAATGGAAGCTCGATCCGAGGGACCGTATGGGCCTGCTGCTCGCCTGTTGTGGAGATTGCATCGGCGCGGTCTATATCGTCGCGGAGGAAGTCCCGGATCCCGGGGAGGGGACAGATGGATAAATGCCTGCTTTGCTACGAGCCCCTCGAAGGCGAGGGTGGCGATTTCCATCGGCGATGCGCCCGAGCATTGTTCAATGCGGATATCGAAGCCCGACTGCCCTTCTCGTTGACGGATATCGACGCGTTGGCGAAGGAACACGTATTGTCGCGCATCGCCGTGACCGGAGTGCAAAAAAAACTGTCGCTGCATTTCGAAGGGGATCGTGGCGCCGCGCAACGGTTGACCATCGTCGGCTACAAGGGCGCGTACATACTCAAACCACCGACTGCCGACTATCCGGAACTCCCGGAACTCGAGGATGCCACCATGCGCATGGCGGAGATCTGCGGAATTACCGTAGTTCCGCATGGATTGATCCGTTTATCCTCCGGTGAACCGGCGTATATCACGCGCCGTGTGGACAGGACGCGAAATGGCGACCGTCTACACATGGAGGATCTCTGTCAAATCAGCGGTCGACTTACAGAGCACAAGTATAGCAGTTCGGTTGAGCAGGCAGGAAAGCTCATCTATCGCTACAGCGCCTCGCCCGGCCTCGACCGCATCAATTATTTCGAGCTGCTACTTTTCTGTTTCCTGACCGGCAACGCCGACATGCATCTGAAAAATTTCTCCCTCCTCCATACATCGGAAGGACCACGCCTCGCGCCCGCCTACGATCTCCTGCCAACGAAACTGCTGCTGCCTTCCGACGACGAGGAGAGCGCACTGAGCGTGGACGGCCGGAAGAAGCGCCTCGATCGCGGCTCCTTTCTCCATGCGGCTGCGACACTCGGCATCCCATCCCGCGCGGCCGAAAACGCCATCGCCGCCATGCTCGAAGCCATGCCCGCCGCCATCGGCGTGTTGCAACGGAGTTTCGTGAGCGCCGCGATGGTGGAGCAATTCGTCGCGCTGATCCAATCCCGTATCGCACGGTTGCGCTGAACGGCATTACCCTTTGCATTTGGTGATTCTGATTCACGGGGACCTACTGATTCGTGGACCGTCTGATTCATCCGTTTTCCCTTGCAACTGATCGCGGTTTCATCGACATTTCGCACAGTTTCATTTCTTTTCTATTTTTTTCAAGAAAGGCCCAGCCATGCGTGTATATATTGCAGTGCTGCTCGCGCTGTCGTGGACAGCCTACGCCCAGGTCCCTCGCACGATCAGCATGCAGGGGGTGCTTAGCGATGCGCAGGGAAATCTTATTTCCGATGGAAATCACCAACTTTCGCTGAAACTCTTCGAGGCCGCGACAGGCGGGAATCCGATCTTCACGGAGACTCAGACCGTACCTGTGGTCAATGGTATCTTCAACGCGATCATCGGATCGGTGACATTGCTACCGCCGTCTCTTGCCTTCGACCGCGCGTACTTTCTCGGCGTGAACGTTGACGGCGGCACGGAGCTGTCGCCTCGTACGCCCCTGACCGCGGTGCCCTATGCAATCCGCGCGGCCAGCGCGGATGTCGCCCAAGCGCTATCGCCGACGGCGAGCGGCGCGGTACGAAGCGTCAACGGACAGGCCGGAGAGCTGACGATACAAGGCGCGGGTGGCACCACGGTGACGAACAATGGCGCCGCATTCACCATCTCCTCGACAGGTTCGGGCGGAACGGGAATCCAGGGCGTGCAGAACACCGACGGCACGATCGCGGTGCAGGACCCCAGCGGCCCTGTGGCCACCATCGGCATTGCCGATGGCGCCGTCTCTGCTCGGAAAATCAACCCCTCCGGGGCATCCGCCGGCCAGGCAATCGTCTTCAACGGCTCGAACGTCGAATGGCAGACCGTGTCGGGAGGCGGGCTGCAGAGCCTACAGAGTAACGACGGCAGCATCGATATTCAGAATCCGACCGGTCCCGTGGCATTGCTCGCCATCACGGAAGGCTCGATCACAACCGGCAAGATCGCGAACGGCAGCGCGGTCAGAAGCCTCAATGCGTTGTCCGACCACATAACACTCGACGCGTCGGGAGGCGCGACGATCTCCACCGTCGGTAACACGATTACTATCAACGCCGGGAGCGGATCGAGTGGAACAGGCCTTCAAGGACTGCAAAACACCGACAACACGCTTGACATCACGAATCCCGGCGGACCAACTGCAACGATCAATGTGAGGGATCAAGGCATCACCACCGCGAAGTTGGCGGACAATTCCGTGAACAGCGCGAAGATTCAGGATGGGCAGGTGCAGACGAGTGACGTTGCCGATGGATCGATGACATCGGGCAAACTCAATACTGCAACCGCCGCATTATCCGGCAAAGTGCTGACAGCGACAGCAAGCGGAATGGATTGGCAGACTCCTGCGGGCGTTGGACCAAATTATTGGACAGCAAACGGGAATAACATTTCGAACACGAATACCGGCAACATTGGAATCAATACCACCAATCCCGTGGCGAGGCTTCATGTTGAAACAGGCAGCGGTGCCGGTGTGTTCGGCACCAGCCCCAGCGGCCAGGGCGTGCACGGCCACAGCCCCGGCGGCTCAGGCGTATACGGCAGCAGCACTTCCGGAAACGGTGTGCTTGGTTACAGCACTTCCAATTATGGACTCATGGGTGAAAGCAGTCAATACGACGGAATCTATGGGAACACATCCGCAGGCAACAGGTCCGCGGTGCATGGCTTTAATTTCATCACCGGGACCACGGGAAAGCTCGCATCCGGGGAAAATGGCGTCATGGGGCTCAGCTACTCCAGTCAGGGATATGGCGTCTACGGCTACAATATCGCCGGAGGATCGGCAGTCTACAGCGCGGGGAAGTTTCACCAGGGAAGCGGAATGTTCGAGGCCTTTCCCTCGAGCACCACGTGGGCCTCCAACAAACCCGCCACGGTCAAGCTTCGCGACGGATCGAAGGTCAAACTCTTTTCGGAGGAAGCCGCGGAAGTGTATTTCAACGACTATGGTGAAGGACAGCTCTCCAACGGAATATCGCACATTTCGCTCGATCCAACATTTCTCCAGACGGTGACCATCGACCAAGCTCATCCCCTGAAAGTATTTGTTCAACTCACCGATGATTGCAATGGCGTCTATGTCACGAACAGAACCACCACAGGATTCGATGTCGTAGAGATGCAGAATGGGAAATCAGACGCGGCGTTCGTCTACCGCGTTGTGTGCAAGCGCAAGTACTACGAAGACGAGCGCCTGGCGACTGAAGAGGAGGACATCCTCTTTAACACCCGCATGCTTGAGACCGTCTGGCCGGAGGTGATCGCCCAGGAAAAGGAAGAACAGGAACGAGCGGAAGCACAACGGCAGGAACAAATAAAGAGATCTGTGGAAACGCCCGCCATGCAGTGTCCCTCCGTGCAGGTGAAGCCGGAAGACAATAAGTGATTTCCCCTGAAGACAGGTATGGAACGGGCGCCACGGTTTCCGTATGCATTTCATCCGCGCGGTCATCGCGTATGTCGCGCAGGAGGTTGAGGAAACAGTCCAGGCGGCAGGATACGAGTTCAGCGGCGTAGACGCATTGAAGAGCGCCGACGATCGTTACGGACTTCGCTATGCGGAGTTCGTCGTTCCGCTCGTGAATGCGGTGCGGGAACTCTCCGCCGCCAACGTTGGACTTCGTGATCGGATCCTCCAACTGGAGATGATGGTCAATACCCCTGACGGAAAAAACAGCGGCGCGGGAAATGAGTCGCTGCGCGCTCTGCGCCGAGCGAGTATGTAGAGAATTTTGCGAGTACGGAATAACCACGAAAGGAATCACGATGAAATACGTTTCCCTATTACACATCATACTGCTGTTGACGGCCGCCGCGGGTATCTGTGCGGCGCAGACGCGCATGGAACGCAGCGTCCTTTCCAGCGGAGCAACGCGGGCGAGCAATTCCATCCACGTCATCACCGCCACAGTCGGACAACCGATCATAGGGGCACCGAAAAGCTCGACGCACCGGGGTGCCCTAGGCTTCTGGTATAACCGGAATACCATGTCAACAGAGGTCGAACGGATCGACTCTCCTTTTCCCGCTTCGATCATGCTGGAACAGAACTATCCAAATCCCGCCAGCACGACGACCGCGATCCGCTTTTCGATCCCGACCTCCCGGCATGTGCTTCTCCTCGTCACCGATGCGCTCGGAAGGATGCTGCGGCGCGTCACGGACGATCTGCTCGAATCCGGAACCTACAAAACCGATATAATAGTCGGCGATCTCCTGGCAGGCACCTATTTCTTCCGCCTCTACGCCGGGAACGAACAACTGACACGGAAATTCGTCGTACTGCGTTGATTGTATGATCGCGACCCGGGCTCATTCCGTTTTCAGCGGGCGGGAATAGCAAGGGATTTCCCCGGCTTCACCGATGAAGGTTGACGAGCATTTCCAACGCCGCCAATGAGAACGATCCTGAGGTGAAGACGACCGGCGCACCATGTTGATTCCGGCGGCCGGGATGCAACTCGGCATTGTCCGTGAATTCAAAGGCCGGAGACGCGATCGTGTCTTCAAACATTCCGGTGTGATCGATATCATGAATCCGAATACCGAACCGGACACGCAGCTTCCCGACGCGGGCTGGTAACGCCTTCGTCTTCACCTTTGATGAAATTAAAATGATCGGGGTGAAGCTCCTCGTCCACCGGTTGAGGCCGGCGGCAATAGAACATGTGGACCTTTATCCGGGCCCCGGTCTCGACCGCCGCAAGGCACCGACAGCCACCAATAGAGGAAAAGCCCGTGCTGCCTTGCTCTCAATACTGCAACGAAAATCCCGTGAGTGGGTTGCCGTAGAACGCCTCGGTTTTCCACGCCTCGCGGTCCCACGAGCCATCCTGATCTCCGATGATCGTAACCGGAACGATCACACGGCCAGTGCCCAGATTGTTGGCCGTCGCGATGCCGTTGTCGAGTTTGCCGTCGGAGCCGACCGTGAACTTGATCGAGCGGGCAAGCTTATTATTCCACAGCAACTTGAACTCGTACTCGCCAGGATGCTCCGCCAACTTGAACATGTCTTCCTGATTGTTACCCGCCCTGTCCCAGGCCTTCACCATCGGGAAGGCGCACTCCATGCGCGACCATCTCGCTCCGCCCACCATGTCGTGGGGAGTGTGCGTAGGTTCGTTTTCCACAACGGCGCGGCAAATCGGTCTGCCGATGGGTGTCCCGTCATCCATTGTGATCCAGCCTATCTCCTTGCCCTGGTGGAACAGGTGCGGCTCCATGCGATGCGTACTGCCGCGTGCCCAGAACGCCACGTTGAACGTCGGGTAGTCAGGTTCGGCTATGTCATAGAAGATATAACCGATCGGCAGGTTCCAGTCGTGGTCGACGAAGTACACCCACTCGCCCGCGGTCTTTGGGCACGAGGCGTTGGTGCATGCTTTCGCCACTTTCATACCGCCGGTGAAGAGCGTCGCGTCGGTGCCCTGGAGTTCGTTCCGTACCTTGATCGCGAACGCGACAGAGCCCGTATAGATTGAACCCTTGTCCTCCGGAATACCGCGACCCCCACACTCGAAACCATCGCCCATCTGGTTCACCTCGCAGTCGCACGTTTGCGTGGGTCCGCCACCTGGGATGGTGTATTCGATGTAATGCCGGTCGCCGCTGTTGCGGTCGCGGGTGAGGCTGAATCTGAATTCGGGCACCCAACTCCACATGTTGCTGTTCTTGCCATGGAAATTCAGCGTGCGGATGGTTACCTGGAGAGAAGTTTTGACGATGCCCGGCTGGTCCTGGCTGAAAGCGTAAAAGCCTGGCGAGGCGAGGGGAGCCGCCACCAACGCATAATGCAAAACAGCTGAAGCGAGCCTGCTTATATATTTCAACATGTTGCCTCCTGACTATTACAGACAGTACTTCATCGAGCCACGCAGCATGCGGATGAGAATAACCATCCGAACTCCAGGCATGGCAGCGTACTATTCCGAAAAAAATGACGGTAGCAGGATGTCCGCCCTGGTTACCTTTCGTGACCGTATCGCGCAGCTTCAGGGATTCTTCCTCATACGACGAGCAGGAGTCCGGAGCTAGAGGCTGTTTGCTTACGACGGGGGATGCTACACTGGGAATAATGATACTTTTTCATACAGTGAAAGTCAAGCAGTTGTACATCCGGCGGTACCGATCGGCCGTGCTTCGTTAAAAGCACGACCGGGCGGACCTTCGAAGGTCAAGGCCGTCGTACCTGCGATCGGAATGATCTTCCCCATCCCGCCAATCATCGATCCGACCAGACAGCGAGTTCATTGCCGGCCGGATCGGTGAAATGGAAGCGCTTGCCGCCTGGAAACTCGAACGTCTCCTTCGTGAGCGTGCCGCCTGCCGTGACGACCGCATCGCACGCGGCCGCGAGGTCGGATGCGTAGATGACGGCGAGCGGCTTGCCGGGACGATGCTCAGGATCGGCGTTGAAGCCGCTCGCCAATCCGCTGCTGGACGTGTCGATATACTCCGCACCCCAATCCTTGAAGGACCAGCCGAATACACTCGAGTAGAACGTCTTGACCTTTGCGACCGCCTCGACGCTCGCGGCCGGAAACTCGAGAAAGTCGATGGTATTGGTTTTCTTATCCATGTTTCACCTTGACGTGTTTTGAGACAGGTTAGGTTCCAGTGGCGGACGCGAATCAGGAAGGTCCGACGGAGGTTCCATCGGCCGACCTCGCCTGCTTATGATATCTTCGTGTGTTCCGTGATCTGGCCAACGTGTGAATGAAATCACACACGAGGGATTGTCGAAAATAAAGACAGTAGCAGCGAACCTCGCCGGATGAATACGTGCACGCTTGTCACTCCGTGGGATTTTCGCGGATTGAATACGTACGCGGATCAACGCGGATTTAGGCGGATGAACGCGGATAAAAGTTTTTGAAACCCCGATACGAGAGACTTCAGGATTTGGAGACAGAAAATTTCTTCTCCGTGCATATCCGTGTTCATCCGTGTAATCCGCGCACGTATTCACACCATCCACGTGTCGTGCCCGAAATGGACCGACCCGAAGCGCTGGTAGGCACACTTCTTATGACATCAGGGAGGTACCTACACTCCTCGTGCGTTACGGAACGAATCATGCTTCTCCGCAGTAGCGGAGCCACCGAACAACGTCAGAGCATCACCTTAAGATCTTGCTGCGGTGGCTCCTGCT
>CAYJMN010000139.1:0-8957 GCA_964371045.1 uncultured Chromatiales bacterium
GCGCTCTTGTGCTTCGGCGTGGGTGTGGTGTCTATGCGCGTGGGGTTCGGCTGCTTCCTCGACGGTCTCGGCTGCTTCCACGACGGGCTCGTCTGCTTCCGCGACGGGCTCGACTGTTTCCGCGACGGGCTCGGCCACGTCTGCCAAGGGCTCGGCTGCTTCCGTTGCAGGCTCGGCATCGATTGTCGTGGCATTGAGCAGCTTCTGAAGGCCTTCGATGTCTCCGAGGCGGAAGGCATTGTCAGACGCCGTCACACGCGGGATGGAATAATCGTCGTCGCGATCGCCATGACGATGATCAGTGTCTTTGCTTTCATCTCGAAGGATGGCGCCTACGAAACTGTGTTTCTGCGGGTCCATCTCGATAATTTTTACGTGGACGCTGTCCCCGACATTGAAGGAGGGAGGAGCTTGAGGTGCGCCACCGCGTTTGCCGCCGCGCCTTGAACCCATTTTACCGCGAGGGATGAAACAGTCCAGGTCATATTCCATGCTGACCAGGAGGCCGGCATCCATGATCTGCTTCACTGTTCCGGTAGCTTCGCTGTCTTGCGGGAAAATGTTCGCGAGGCGCAGCCAGGGATCCGGTTGCGTTTCTTTTATGCTCAGACTGATGCGGCGATCCTTTGCACGGATATTGAGGATCTTGACCTCAACTTCATCGCCTATTTTTACCAATTCCGAAGGGTGAGCGACGCGTGCCGTCCACGAAAGGTCCGAAATATGCACCATCCCGGTGATCCCCGCTTCAAGAAGAACGTAGACGCCGAAGTTGGTGATATTCTGAACTTTTCCTTTCAGAATCATCCCTGGCGTATATCTTTCTTCTATCAGAGCCCAAGGTGAGGTGGTGAACTCTTTCATACTGAGGGCGAGGCGATCTTCTTTTTCGTTGATCTCGACGATACGGACCTTGACTGTTTCACCCACCTTTACAACCTCGGATGGAGCTTCCACGCGAAGTTTGCTCATGCGGGAAATATGGATGAGCCCATCAACACCGCCCAGATCGACGAACGCACCGTAGGACGCGAGTGACGTAATCCGGCCTTCAAGAACGTCGCCTTTTTTCAGTTCGAGAAGGCGTTTTTTCCGCAGCGCCTTTTTACGGCTGCATACGAATTTCCGCTTGGCGACGTCACTAAGTTCGAGGATGATCATTTCGATCGGTTGTCCGATCAAGGAATCGATTTCTTCCTGCTCCGCGCGTCCCATGGCACTGAAGTGAGATTTCGGAACGAATCCTTCCAGACCTTTATAGTCGACGATCGCTCCACCCTTCGTGCTGCGCACAAGGTTGAAGGTAACAAGCTCGTTGTTTTCGAACGACGCCACAAGTTCATCCCATATCGGTTGAGCTTCCTCATCGGAAAGCCTCGGTTTCTTGCGGCTTTTCTTTCCTGGTCCGACAGTTGTATCCGCGCCATCCTCCGAAGCTGCGCCTGCGGTTGTGGGTTCCGTTGCAGGCGCGTCCACGGCAGGCGTGTCGGCGACAGGCGCTTCGGCGGCAGGTGCGTCGGCGACAGGCGCTTCGGCGACAGGTGCTTCAGCGACAGGCGCTTCGGTGGCAGGTGCGTCGGCGACAGGCGCTTCGGCGACAGGCTCTTCGGCGACAGGCGCGTCGGTGGCAGGTGCGTCGGCGACAGGCGCTTCGGTGGCAGGCGCTTCGGCGACAGGCGCTTCGGCGACAGGCGCTTCCTGATTGACGAATGATTCGGAGACCACGTCCACTGCGGCGCTTTCGGCGGCGGCTTCATCAAGCACAGCTTCTTTTGTACCCGGAACCTTAGCTGGTTGATCGCCGGCGGCATCTCCGGCAGGCAGTGTTTCGGATACCTCGGTCGGTATCTCTTCGCTCCCGTTTGCGTCGTTCCGCACGTCGGGAACCGCTTGATCAGGCAGATTCTCGGGAGTCTCGTTGGTGGTCAGGTCGTTCGTCATTGTGGTTTCCAGTTAGTGTGAAAAAATCAGGCACGTTGTGCCATGACCAAGCTTGCCGTCCCGGCCTCAACCGGATGCCTGTAGAAGCGTCCGGAAGAATGTAAACCAGTGGCAGAAAGAAAAGCTACGGAATTATCATTGAATTGGCAATATGGAAAATGCGACAACACAAAACAACCCTCGTGTGATCCGGTGATGGAATATTCCATCAAATCGTTTCCAGGCCGCTATTGTTGGCTTGCCACGCATCGGCCGATGGCGATGCAGGAGTTATGAGGCCGTGTAACAGCAATCTCCCGATGCTGAATTATTTTTGAACATGGCGCTGAAAATGAATTTCTGCGACGCATTTGGACGACGGAGCGGAATTTCAATACTCGATGGTATTTCCCTGTTTGCCGCCGGACGACGGAGAGGAGTGCAATGTGCAGTATCCGGGGAAGTATTTTTTATTGATGAAATCCGTCACGACACGTGGACAAAAGGGTGTGGCGAGGTTTTGCGATTCGAGGCAAATGCGTTCCTGTGTGACGCCCTCGGGTTGAAGAAAGTCACGCACGGGCAGATTGACACGTTTGTCGGCATAGGCGTATTTCATGAAGCGTCCCCAGATAGGCCCGGCTGCGACGCTGCCCTGTCCGTAGGATCCTGTGAACGTCACCCGCCTGTCATCGAATCCGGTCCACACACCAGCGACCATATTGGGAGTAAAGCCGATGAACCAGGCGTCCGCGTAATCCTGCGTGGTTCCCGTCTTGCCTCCGGCCGGGAGGGTAAACCAACGTCGGGTGGATGCGCCGGTCCCGCTGGTCACAACCCCGCGAAGCATGGAAGCCATGATGAATGCCGTTTCCTTGCTCAGTACTTCGCGGATTTCGGATGTATTGCTTTCGATAATGCGGCCGTCGCGATCCTCGATACGGGTAATGGCGAACGGTTCGGCATAAATGCCTTCGTTGGCGAACGCACCGTAGGCCGAGATGATCTGCAGGGGTATGACTTCGGAAGTCCCGATCGCCAGGGAGGGATACGGTCGGAGCGGTGTTTCTATGCCCATGCGCTTGGCGTAGCGTACGACTTCGTCGGGAGGCGCAAGTTCGAGGATAGTACGAATCGCTACAAGGTTTACGGAGTTCTGCAGGCCTCTTCTGAGCGTGTACATACCGCCAGTTTCACCGCCGAAATTTCTCGGACGCCACATTTTGCCGGATCCGTCGGGAATCGAAATGGCATCGTTCGAGAGTTGGTGAGCAGGGGAGTAGCCGTTATCAATTGCGACAGTATAAATGAAAGGCTTGAAGGTAGAACCCGGTTGTCGCGCGATCTGCGTGGCATGATTGAGACCGTAACGGAAGTTCAGCTCCGCGTTGCCAACCATGGCCTTGATCTCGCCGGTCTGCGGATCGATCGCCACGAAACCGACCTGGATGCGCATCAGGGCTCTCCGGACAGAATCGACGAACGTCGCATTACGCCGCATACGGATGGTTACGATATCGCGCTGATCCTCGCTGCGAGCCGCCTTGAACTCCGGTGTTTGCCGGATGGCGAGCCGCAAGGCCGTTCCGAAAATCGCACGGTTCGCCGGGGTGTCCCAGTTCCATCGCGCTTCGAATTGTTCCTGGAAGGGGATCAGATGCTCCAGCACAGCCCGGTTCGCGTGATCCTGCAAACGGCTGTCAATCGTGGTATAAACGGAAAGGCCGTCCCGATACAGGTTGAAACCGTATTTCTCCGCCTTTTCGCGAAGCTGCTGCCGCACGAATTCCACGAAATGCGGCGCGATACCCACTGACTGCTCCCTTGTTCGCGTCACTATCGAATCCTGACGGAATACGCCGACCTCTTCTTCGCCGAGATATCCCTCATTGACCATGTTCTCGAGCACCGTATTCCGTCGCGTAACTGCGGCCTGATATTTCCTTCGAGGGTCATAGTGCGTAGGATTGGCCAACGTCCCGACAAGGAACGCGCATTCGGGTACCGTGAGTTCAATCGGACGTTTCCCGAAATACACCGCCGCCGCGGATTGCAGCCCGTAGGCCCCTCGTCCGAACGGCGCGACATTGAGGTACATCACAAGGATTTCGTCCTTGGTGTAGCGTCGTTCAATCTGCACCGCCGTGATCATCTCCCGCGCTTTTCGGAGAATGGTGATCTCACGCGTGAGGTAAAGGATGCGTGCGAGTTGCTGTGTGAGCGTGCTCCCCCCGGGCCCGCGAACACTCAGGCTCGTGACGCGCTGCATAACGACGCGGAACACGGCACGGAGGTCTACCCCCCAATGACTGTAGAATCGTTTATCCTCTGTCGCGAGAAGCGCCTGAATAAACGGTTTCGGGATGCTGTCGAGGGAGACAAGGCGTGATCGATTTTCCTCAAAAAAACGGTCGATGATCAGGCCATCGGCCGAATATACACGAGTGGCGAACGGTGGTCTGGGGCTCTCCAATTCCTCGAATGTTGGCAGACCCTCGCTGATGGAAGAGATGAACATCCAGCCGCCGCCAACGAAAACAATCAGCGGGAGGGCGACGGACCAGAATTGACGGGGTGTGAAATTCACTGCGCTACGCTCAAAAGTTCAGGGAAATCATTGCGCACGGTGCGCAGTGTCAGGTCGCCGTGTTCGAAAACGGCGTAGGAGAAATGAGTGATCCAGTCGCCAAGGTTGACGTAGACGCCCTCGCCGATACGCTCCAGTGCGGGTTTGTGTCGATGGCCCATAATCACGAAATCCGCGCCCTCACCGATGCGTCGGCCTGCTTCTACGCGCATGCCGTCGGTCTCACCATAAAATTTACTCGAAGTGTAATCGCGGCTGGTGTGAGAAAAACGATGCGCAAGTCCGAAACCAAGGTCCGGATGCAAAAGACGGAAAAGTCGTTGTGAGAACCGGGCCCGCAATATTTTTTTCAGCAGGCGATAGCCGCCGTCCCTGGCGGCAAGTCCATCTCCATGGAACAGATAAAATCTGCGTCCGTCGCAGGTAACATACACATCGTCATGGATGACGCGCACGCCGAGATCTCCGGAAAAAGAATCTCCGATCGCGAAATCGTGGTTCCCCGCGAGATACAGGACTGTGTGGCCCTTTCTGGTAACACCTTCCAATGCGGCGAGAATATCGTGATAGCCCCGCGGAACCACGGAACGGTATTCGTACCAGAAATCGAAAAGATCGCCCACGATGCACAGCGAGCCGCCATCCCGGCACACCCAACCGCACAGCTCTATGAAGCGCTGTCGTTTGATTCGCTCCTCAGCCGCGCTCCCGACGCCCAGATGGAGGTCGGAGACAAAAAATACGGGAGATATGAGGGCGGTCTCGTATGACATATCAGGTAAAGATGACGAACACGCCGAGGATATGCAACACTGTGGGAGTGCGGCACAGAGACGCGGTTCCGATATGTCGGGGTCGCCGAGGAATCCATATAAAACAGAGTGGACTACGGCAACGGGGTGAAGGACTGAAAATTCTTTTATCCTCATTCTATTGACATTCTTGCTGGATAGTGCTATTCTTGAAGCATTCGAATGCGCCCACTTCGTTTCGGAGAAACCGGGAAGACAGCAGCAGAGCGACTTCAGCAGAGATTTCAGGTATCCGGACGTCCAAAAGCGGACGGTGCATTGACACCCAGGATGTTTGTTTTTCCGGCAGGCAAATGGTAGTTTGCAGTTTAATCGTCCATTCAATTCAATCAAGTCATTTCAACCATATCATCATTCATAACCCCATTGGAGGAATCAATGAAAGTTGCTAGGCTATCATTCATGCTGGTGGCTCTCGCGTTCCTGGGATCTCTGACCATGAACGCTCAGGTCCGGGAGTACGAATACCGGGCAGACCCGAATGCCCCCATCGTGGATTTCAGCACCACGACCTCTGCGATTACCGTTCCTGACAATTTCTCGATCAGTACGCTGTCTGTGCTTGTGGATATCGACCATGCCGCAGCCAGTGATCTCGTATTGACGTTGTCAGGTCCGACAGGCACCTACACCCTGTCCACGCAGAACGGTCTTGCCGGTGCGAATTACGAGAACACCATTTTTGACAGCAACCCCGGTACGGCAATTCCGGGTGTCGCGATCAACGCAGGGACAAACGTCACCGCATTTTTCCGCGGCGTTTATACTCCCGAAAGCACGCTGCCGTCCACCGGCTCACCTGTCGGTCCCTGGACGCTCAGCGTCTCCGATAATCTCCTCGGTGACAACGGCACGCTTGTCAAGTGGGGTTTGATTTTCAATCGCTACGACAACTATCGTGACATCCGCTGGGGTATGGATCTCAACTTCTTCGGCGTAACGACCATGAATCCTTTTGGTCTTGTCGATGATGTTACCACGATCCCTCCGTATACCGTCCAAGGCTATCGTCCGATGGCCAACATGCTCACCGGCGTTGCCGTGTTCCAGTTGAGCCAGACGGTTGGTGTCGGCAATTTCACGATAGATCACAAATTGCCCGGTGGTCTCACCAGTAATGTCATTGAGGCCGATTTGTCCATTCCCGCCGAGAACGTGTACGCTCCTGCAGCGAACATCAATCTCAACAGCGCGGTCGGTCGCCACGAAGCCCTATTCGATGTGATGATGCGTGCCGATCTTTTCATGACGCGTCCCGACAATAACCTCGTATTCCCTCTCGACGTCACTGCCGGTTCCCTTGCCTTCGACAACGGCATGGCGATGAATACGCTCTTCCCGTTTGTCGGCGAGTGCGACGCTCTCACCTATAGCATTTATGCTCCGCAGTCCATCACCAGTGTCGATATCTGGCAGGGTAGTGTTGTCGAGTTGGAGCCGAATCCTTCCACATCGCTTATGACCATCAACGTGTGGGATCAGACCACGAATGCCCTCGTCGCCACCACGGGCCCCGTTCCCTTCCCGCCACAAGGCCAAAAGTGGGTGTCGTATCCGTTCTCACCGCCGGTTTCCCTTCCTGCGGGCAACTATCGCATTGGCTACTGCCTGTCTGCGCTTGACGGTGCATCTTTCGGTCCCGGTATCGGTATGGATGAGACCGGCAGTCCCTTCGAGCCCCTCGGGTTCCTTGGAAGATACTGGAACCTCGGCCTCCAGTGGGTTTCCTTCGATGGCGGTACCACTTGGAATCCGGAGAATTTCCGCGTGTTCACCACGCAGATGATTCGTCCGAACTTCGTGCAGCAGTCGGATGTTGGCGTCATCGCCATCAACCAAACGAACAATATTGGCGGATTGACGGTCAGCGTTACTTTCGGTGCCTACGCGCACTATACCTGGCTGCCGAATCAGATGACGTTCGCAAAGGTGACCATTCTCAACTCCCTTGGCCAGACCATCGGTTATATGGAGAAGCGTGTGTATCTCCTGGCTGCGCCGTACGTCGATACCCAGGTATTCAACTTCCCGTCACTGCCCAGCGGCAATTATACGATCAGGGCCGAAATCGTCCGACCGGATGACGAGAATCTGATCAACAACATCTACGAACGCGCCATCAACATTCCGTTCGCGCCGATGATCGTCAGCACTCCTGGCGCCATCTCCAGTGAACTGAAGGGTCAGATTATTTCGACCTACGCCCAGCAGGGAATCCAGATCGAGTTCTTTGACCGCAACCTCAACGGATTCACCTTCCCGACCGAAGGCAAGATCCTCTGGGTTGGTCAGCTTGACAAATCCGCTGCGGTACAGGCACGCGAATTCGTGCTTACCGGAGGCGACTTTGCGGTTCTCCCGGATCTCACTGCCGGTAATCCCCTCAGCGAGACCTTCAAGGCCTTCGCCACCGAAAAGGAAGTCGAATCGATGAACCGCGCACTCGCGTTGCCGACTGCCGTGAATCTGAAGAACGAAGCCGGGTACAATTTCGTCCAGATGATGGCCGACAAGACTGCCGATCATCTCACGATAGGAAAGAGCACTCAGGATGCCGATGCCCGTCTGGCTTCGTACTTCGATCATGTGAAGAATGCTTCGCAGGTTCAGTTGACCTCGCGCGACACTCGCAGCATCGTGTATGCCAACTCAGGCGACACCCGCGTCGAAGCCGTCCGCATGGGCGACCTTGCCGTCGTTCAGCTTCTGGTGAAGGATTCGAAGCCCGCCCGTCAGGTCGAGGCGATCGTCAATCCTGCACAGTTCGAGATCACGCAGAACTACCCGAATCCGTTCAACCCGACCACCAACATTGCCTACAACGTTCCCGCAGACGCCAACGTCAGCGTGCGCGTGTTTGACATGCTCGGTCGCGAAGTTGCAACGCTCGCTTCCGGTTTCCACTCCACCGGCAGCTACATCACCACATGGAACGCTACCAATGCATTCGGTCAGGTCATGTCCAGCGGTATCTACATGTATCGCCTGGAAGCCTCCCCTGTGGATGGTACGGCTCCGTACGTGATGGCGAAGAAGATGGTTCTCTCGCGTTAATCCCGATCGAATCCGATCCTTTACCGCCCCGCGATTCGCGGGGCGGTTTTTTTTTGCGGTCAGCCAAAGGCATTTTGAATCTCGGGTGGCGGGCTAAAGATTGATCGCGTGGATTGGGAATTGGGAATAGAATGGTAAGGTGGGAAATACGTCTGCGGGTTGCACGGAAATGCGCTGAGAAACAATTTCAGACTCACGATCCTCAAATTCGATAGCACCCCGGGTCGGATCACAGGTCCTCGGTGCGCAATCCCTCCGTGGTCGATACATGAGTCGACAAGCGAACGTCGTAACTGCTCCCCCAATCTGAAATCCTCAAAGCGCAATTCCTCCGCAGCATATCGATGCGACATCTGGCGCGGTGGTGTGGTGTTTCATGAATCGCCCACAAGCGGCCGACTTATGGATGATCCGCTGTGGAATGGGTGTTTCATGAATCGCCCACAAGCGGCCGACTTTCGGGTGATCCGCTGTGGAATGGGTGTTTCATGAATCGCCCACAACCGGCCGACTTTTGGGTGATCCGCTGTGTGGAATGGGTGTTTCATGAATCGCCCACAACCGGCCGACTTATGGATGATCCG
>CAYJMN010000140.1:0-8944 GCA_964371045.1 uncultured Chromatiales bacterium
ACCATCCACGTGTCGTGCCCGAAATGGACCGACCCGAAGCGCTGGTAGGCACACTGCTTATGACATCAGGGAGGTACCAAGTCTCCTCGAGCGTTCCGGAATGAATCACCGCGCCGCAGCGAGTCTGCGACCTGGTGTGAATACGTACGCGGATTTTCGCGGATAAGAGAATTGTCGACTCCATATCCGTATGGCCCGTGAGAATCAGGAACGGGACGGGAGCACACTCGCGAATCCGGGCGTTCGAAGATCTGCCAGACCTGTCGGCTACAAAGTTAAAAAAAACTCTTATCCGCGACCATCCCCACCTTCGCCCTGTTGCGCTCGCATCACTCCAAATAGCTGCGGACAGCATCGGTGGACAGGCGCAATAATCCGCGTCAATCCGCGCACGTATTTAGGCTCGAGTCGCAGAAGTTTGTTGAACTCTGGATCAACCCACATCGACAAAGATGTCATTAACAAACGTCACTCTGCTAGCATTTAAGCTTCGAAACACACTTTTCCTGTCGGGACTCCTGTTAATGACATCATGCCAGAATCGGCTTGAATCGGCCTGATTTCATAAACCCACCGCCCCGAACCCGGTCTCTTTGGGGTACCGAATAACTCACCCCCCGGCCCCCTCTCTCACGAGAGAGGGGGAGGAAGAGGTTTTATTCAGCGTATTTATCGCACACGGCGATGCATACGCGGCGGTTGCATGGAACCTACTCCATGTCACACATGAAATGGACCGGCGTACGGCGCTGGTAGGCACACTCAGGGTGACGAGGTTTTTTGGCCTCTGGATCAACTAACATTTCCATGATGTCATTAACAGGCTGACTGGTGGGCACACTTCTTATGACATCTTGAGGACCGGACCTACAAACACCGAGGAATCCGAACGCCGCACTTCGACTCCGCACCGCGTTTACATTGTTCTTCGAACCCAAATATTGCCGCGGTGCTTCACTCAGTGTGACGGGGGTTTTTTACTTCTATGAAGACAAGATGTCATCCACGAAATGGACCGGTGCGAGGCGCTGGTGGGCACACTCAGGATGACGAACTTTGTTGACCCTGCCCAGACCAACCTGATGCCATCCATGAAATGGACCGGTGCGTCAGCTCGAATGCCGGTCGAACCGCTACGGCAGCAACACCATCCTGCCATAGGCCACAATTTCACCGACGCGCAGGACGAGGAAGTACACGCCCGGTGTGCTGTCCGTGGGCGTCCATTGCACGCTGTGGATACCGGGGCGCTGCGTCTCGTCAACCAAGGTCGCCGCGACTTGTCCAAGCGCGTTGTGCACGGTAACGCGCACCGAAGCGGACCTCTCAAGATCGTAGCGGATGGTTGTGGATGGATGGAACGGGTTTGGATAATTCTGGAAAAGTGTGAATGCGCCCGGGAAGACCTGCAATGAACGCACCGCAGTGACTTCCTTGCCAGTGCCCTGCACCACGATGGTGTCGGGCGACGTCAACGCGTTGCTCGTCACTATGAAAGCGGTGCTGAGCGGTCCGACTGCATTCGGCGCGAAACGAAGGGTGAAGGTCTTGCTCCCGGACGGTGCGATCGCCTCAATCGGTGTCTCCAAGGTGAAGTGGGGATCGCCGGCTGTGAAGGACGAGATCAACAACGTATAGTTGCCGGTATTCGAGATGGTCAGTGTCGTGTCCTTGTGGGCGCCAACGTTGACGTCGCCGAAGTTGACCGCCGAGGGGTCGATCGTCAAGATCACCTCGGTGGTACCCGTTCCCGACAGCGTCACAATCTTGGGCGAACCTGGCGCATTGCTCGTCAGGGTAAGATTACCCGAGACGGGTCCGTCAGCGGTCGGGGAAAAACGCACGGTGTCGTCGAACGCGTCGCCCGGGGCGAGGACTCTGGAGGCGATGTCCACCGTGAATTCCGGCTTGTTCGTGGTAATGTCCGAGATGGTGAGGGTATCGGTTCCCGTATTCGAGATCCTGATCGCCATGGACTTGCTCGAACCCGCGTATACGTTTCCGAAATTCAGGGAGGATTTATCGGTTTCTATCGCCGCAACAGCGGTTCCCGAACCTGTCACAAAAACGGTGTCCGGACCGAAGAAGGAATTGCTCTCCACGACGATGTACGCGTTGAGCGCGTTTTTGGAAGTCGGTTGAAACCGCACCGTGGCCGAGATGTCGTCGTTCGGGGAGATCGTGCTGCTCTCCGGCGTCAGACTGAAATGCGGATCGCTCGAAGTGGCGGAAGTGATGGTCACCGGGACGCCGCCCGTGTTGGTCAGGGTGATGTTTTTCGTAGAGGGACTCCCGACGCTCACGGCACCGAACGCCACCGTCCTGGAGGAGAACGTCAGAATCGGCGGTCCGAGCGGGAAGGTGCCGTCTGCAAGAATTCTTGAGGCATAGATATCCGGGTTCGAGAACGAGGACCGTGTGTCATCCCATGTGACAAAAGCGCCGTTCTGGCCGTCGCTGAGCATTGAAGGTGCCTGCTGCATGCGGCCCGCAGTGCAGACCGGAGCGCCCGCGCCCGTCCAGAGCGGTGCACCGGTGACTGAAAATCGTTGCGCGTAGATATCAGTCTCGACAACACCTTTGGTTCTATCCTCCCAGGAGACGATCACGCCGCCGTTTCCGTCGGAGACGATGAACGGTTCCATCTGGTCACCTGTACGGCTGGAAACCTCCACCCCGTTCGCTGCCCACGATTTATTCCCGGTATTGTCGATGATTTGTGCATACGACCGTGTTTTCCCGGCTGACCGTCCATCTTCCCAGACGAATCCGAGCAATCCGACTCCGATGTTCGAGAGCTGGAGATTCGCCTGTCTGCCGCTCGTCGACGCCACCTGGAGAGATGCCGCCGTCGAGCCGTCCGGATTCAGGACGGCTATCTGCTGCGAGGGGTTCGCCCCGGCACCATAATCGGTGTATGCAAGAAACGCTTTGCCCGTGCCGTCGGGAACCAACGACGGGATATCCTGAGCGCCACTGGCCGTCGCTATCCCGATGCCGCCGTTCTGCCAGCGTGCTGCGCCGTTTGCATCGAGCCGTTGCGCGTACACGTCGTACTGGCTGTTATTGTAGAATGACCACGCGACATACGCACCGCCGCTGCCGTCACAGGCAATGCATGGACTACTCTCAAACTGCTCGGACATACTCAGGTTAACCTCCGGGCTCCAGAGCAGTTGTCCCGTTCCGTCGATTCTCTGGGCATAGATGTGGCCATCCATGCTGCTGCCGTCGCCGGCTCTCCACGTTACAATAGCGCCGTGATTGCCGTCACTGGCGAGCTTGGGATCGATTTGGAACGTGCCGCCGAATGCGACGGCTACCCCGTTCACCGACCAGAGGAGGTTGCCGGAGGAATCGATCCGTTGCGCATATATATCCTTGTCGCCGTTTCTCGCGTCCGACCAGACGATGATCGCGCCACCCGCATCGTCCGAAATAATGTCCGGAGTCACTTGTGAGTGGGACGCGGTGCTGAGGGTTACTCCGTTGAGCGTCCAGCGCACGAATCCGTCCCTGCTGACGCGCTGAACGTAGATGTTGGGGTAGTTCTCCGCGAATCGTTCATCGTGCCAGCAGATGATGGCTCCACCCTTCCCGTCACTGATGAGCTTCGGAGCCTTCTGTATGTTCCCTGCCTGGCAAATCGGGTTGTTCAACGCTGGATTGGAACTCCATTGCGCCTGCGCAACCAGGAACGGAACGAGGAAAAGCAACGGTGCGATGAGACGCATAAGCTGTGAGGTCATAAGTGCTCCTTGTATGCTGTATCAATGAGGGTGTTGGTCACGGGGTGGACAAGAACTCTTCACCCCTGGCCGGATTTCATTTTCTGGCCGGGGTCAGCGTTCTCTGCGACGAATCGGAAGGAGCCTAGTGGTCTGGCGATTCTTTCAAGCTTGAGACTGAATCTACGCATCCCCCCAGCCAGAGTCAAGCATCAGGATCTGTACCGCAAGTGTGCCTGCCGCATGCGCATCCGCGGGGTAGGGGCGTTATGGAGATGCAGAGGTATTTTTTTTATACGTTATCCGGGATGTTGCGCTTCATCACCGTACGACGATGCGCCGCACGGCGCTGGCATCGCCGCGCGTGGCGAGCAGGGAGTACATACCTTGGCAGCAGGGATGCGACATCCAACAGTACGGTGGTGGATGTTGTGATACGCCTCTCGGCGACGTTCCGCCCGAGCACATCGACAATGCGAATCGTCGCATCGCTCACGGAGGAGGCAAAGCGTACCGTGAGGCACCCATCTGCCGGCTGAGGATAGACCTCCGCGATGGCGAAACCGTCGGGAGCAGCACCGAGCACGGCCTCCACCATCCTCGAATAGTGTATGCCGCCGTCGGCGTCGATCCGCTTCAGCCTGTAGTAGATGCTGTGCTCCGTCACGCCGGTTGCGGGCATGTCATCGGTAAAAGCATAGTCGTGCCGCACCGTGCTGGTGCAGGCACCACCGACGAAGCCGCGTTGGGATTACCCTTCATGGTGAAGCAGAAATGACCTGTTACACCGAAGCAGAATTTCTTATCTTGCAAAAAAGGAGGTATGGATGAGATACTCACGATTGAAAATCTGGTCAGCGCGTAGTCTCAGCCGGCTTTCCATCGCTCACATTTCGCTGGTCGCGTTCGCATGCTGGACGCTTGTCGGAATGTGCCGCAGTGATGTAGCCGTAGCCAAGCCCGGCTCCCAGCTTGGCGGAGACGGACCGCAACGGCTCGCCAGACAGAGCGGCGCATTGCGGGAGTGGCAGCCGTTACCGGGTCCCTTTGGCGGCTCGATCCGGACCATAATTCCGACGGCCTGGGGGGCATGGTACGCCGGAGGCGAGGGCGGCATCTATCGCTCCGACGACGATGGCATGTCCTGGAGTCCTCTCACCCCGCTGCCGCTGCGCGGCTTTATCCTCAGAACGCTTGTACCCGTAAGTCCGGAAATTCTCCTTGTCGGATCGTATCGGGGCAGCTTCATCACCCGCGATGCAGGCCTCTCATGGGAGGCCCTCCCGAAGGGAATCTATCACATCGCGCTCGATTCGTCCGGAATCCTGTGCGCGACGATCGGCTCGTCCGTCCACGTCTCCCATGACAGCGGCCGAACATGGACCGGACCTACGCTTCCCTCCTCAAGCGTCTTCGTCGACCTTGTGTATCAGCTGTATGCTCCGACACGAGGGATGATGCTTGCCATGAGCCGTCGGACGCTGTACAGGAGCACGGATGGCGGCATGAGCTGGGACTCGCTGTTCGTGCCGTTCTCGGACCGGTTAGGATATGATGGGGGTGGCCTCTTCGGGGACCATGTCAATTTGTGCATAGCAATCCTCCCGACGTACACGGATCTGATCTGGGTCTACGTGAGCAGAGATCTGGGCCGCAACTGGATGGAACTCAGGCTGCCTGTGGAAGACGACGGCTTAATCACGGCGCATGACGCACGCGGAGACAGCCTCGTTCTGGTCGAATGGCGGATGTCGAACTGCAGCGCTGTACTGCACACGAGTGCAAATGGCGGGCGCACCTGGGCGAACCGCTCGCTGCCCGACTACGCAACGATGTCCGCGACGCTTCGACCGGACGGCGACGTCTTCGTCAGTTCGTGGGACCGCCTCTCCCGCGTGAATCCGCAGACGACCGGATCAGTTGATGTAAGCAAGGGGCTGGTGACATCAATCGTAGGGACTCTGGCGGCGCTATCGGATTCGGTTTTGCTGGCAGGCACCTTAGCGCAGATGAATCGGAGCACCGATGCCGGTGCTACCTGGTCGAGCGTGCTGCGCATCCCCAGTTGCCGGAGGATCGGGGAGCAAATCGTCCGTCTTGGCGACGGCTCCCTGCTCGTGACCGGAAGTGACGAAGGTCTCGCACCCTTGCTCATGCGCAGTAACGACAGCGGGCGAACCTGGCATGCACAGAATCCTCCGCGCTGGAATGCGCCGTCGGAAATCCTGGCCAGCGATGGAGGCATGAGGGTGCTGGCGACGTACTACGATGGAGACATCAGGATCAGCACCGATGCGGGCGAATCATGGCGGCAGGTTGCCCCGCCGCTCCGCAACGAGTCCATCCAGGCCGCTGCGGTCGACACGGGCGGCCGCATCTTCGTACGTCAACGGTATGCCCTTCACTACACCGACGACTGGCGGACCTGGGAAACCGTGGTACACGGCGTGCCGGCAACGTTCAACGTCACCGACCTGCTACCCGATGTGGCCGGCCAATTGCTGGCGAGCACCTCGTACGATGGCGTCTACCGATCCACGGATCGAGGGGTACATTGGGAGAAGATGAAGGATGGATTGATGGAGGGTTCCGTCCGTGGGTTTGCGACCGATGCCCGAGGGACGTTGTACGCCACGGAACCCAACTACACGTATCGGTTCGACACTACCACAGGACTCTGGAAAATAATCGCACGTCGCCCCGCCAACACGATGCAGCGCACATTCGCATGCGCGCCTTCCGGCCGGCTTTTTGAGGGCACGCAGCACTTTGGTGTATGGACGCTCGAACCTCCGCCTGACGAGCCGCCGCCCGACGATCCGAAACTCCCTGCTTGGGGCTTCGCTCTCCTTCCAGTCTATCCGAATCCCGCGGCGGGTCCCTCCCTTTTGCCATTCGACATCGACAGACCAGCACGAGTTGACATCACAATCCACGATCTGCTCGGCCGAAAGGTGTATCAGACATCGCAATGGTGCGAAGCGGCCGGCCGCTATTCCTTCGTGTGGCAGGGAGACGGGATGGCGAAGGGCGTATACCTCTGTACGCTGTCCGATGGCAGCAGACGGGTTCACGGACGCCTGCTGCTTCAGTGATCGAGGCAGCTGGCCTGAGGTGCATGAATCACCCTGAAGCAATAGCGAGCAGGCGAGACAATTATCATCACTCATGAGACAGATCGATGGCGCGGCTGCCATTGCAAAGCCAGCGCCAAACACGGAGGGTGACATGAATCGCTTACTCCGTTCGGGATAAACTCATCCGTAATAGTGCCCGACCTGTTTTATTTTTCCTGCTTTCCTCCCTGCCCGGATCACAACTGTTGAAGAATGGAAATCGTCGTGATATCATGAGCGCGCGTTCGTGCGGTGCCAATGAAACGAGCTGAAAATGTCCTAAGTTACCGGACGGTGCCCGTTGTACGCGGGCGCGGCCTCAGCTGCCCCACAGGCTATACATCGAGGATATCGTAGATGCATCGTAACCGCAGGCTCACGTTCCACCGAAGCGCTGTCCCGGGAATTGTCCTGCTGCTCGTGTTCCTGGGGCTTAGCGCCACGACGTCGGCGCAAAACTATTACGGTACGGTTTCAGAACTCCCGGTGGTAACAAAGACGATCAACACCGCGCTCTCGCTTGACTCCCTGCAGACCTTTCTGAAGCAACTCACCGGCGAACTGCAGGTTATCGTGGACGGAATGCCGGTGAGCATCCCTCACCGCTTCGCCGGAGGCGGATCACAAGAATACCGCGATGCGGCGAGGCATATCGCGAACACGTTCGACAGGTATGGATTGCAGCCGGTGCTCGAGAATAACGCGATGCCGTACACAACGCTGAATGTGATAGGGACACTGCCGGGCCGCCGGGCCGAGTACGTGGTCATCTGCGGACATTTTGATTCGAAATCCGAAGAATGCCCCGGCGCGGACGACAATGCGAGTGGTACGTCCGCGGTGCTCGAAGCCGCCCGCCTGCTGCACTCAATCGCGTTCGAATACACGATAAAATTCATCGCCTTCGGAGGCGAAGAACTGGGCATGCTCGGCAGCGGTGCGTACGTCATGGTGCACGGAGGCGACTCTATCCGCGCCGTCGTCAATCTCGACATGATCGCCTGGGATGGCGACGCAAACCGGGTGGTGCAGATCCACAGCACAAACCCTACCGCCACGAACAGATCGGATGAACTCGCCGTCCTGATCACGGACGTGGACGAGGTGTATTCCCTGCCGAACGAGGTACGACTGCACTCACCGGGCATCGATGTCAGCGATCACGCGCCGTTCTGGGCCAGGGGACATTCCGCGGTGCTGCTCATCGAGGAGTATGGTTCGGATTTCAATCCGTCGTATCACTCCCCGCAGGACACATGGTCGAGCATGTCCGGAGCGGCGCATCAGGCACTGTTCAAAAACATCACGCAGCTGGCGGTCGCGTCCGTGATGCATCTTGCGCAGCCGCTCGATCCCCTGCTCGACATCGCCGCGGCACCGGCCGATGGAGCACTCACGCGAATAGCCGTATATCCAAATCCCGCACGCGGACGTACGACGATACTCTGGCAGGCGTCCATCGCGGAAGATGTGAACATCGTCATTTCGGATCTTCTGGGACGCGTTGTCCATCACTCCGATCACAGATCCGACAGGGCTGGTCTGAACACCAGCGCGGCCGACCTCACAGGGCTTCCCGCCGGCGTATATATTGTGCGGCTCGAAGCAGGCCGAGTCCATAGTGCGACGAAGCTGATCGTGAGGTGATCGGCCAGCCACCCGGCGCCTCCCCCAACCGGCGATTCAATCGGCATCCCCTCTTACTCCGTGGTATCACATCGTTCGCCGTGATGTACGGAAATGAAGCGGTGGATGCGATCAGGTAGGTGTCGTTCTCGATCAGGCAATCGCAGAGTTGATACGCATGTTCGCTTTGTCGACAGCCGCAAGGAACTCCACTGGCGTGCGTACTGTCAACACTGGGGAAGTTTACGTGGAAGCGGGATCATCATCCGGGATTTCGGCAGTTGCGAGCGAGGAAGTGGGCGATTCATGTATCACCCTGTTTATGCGCCGGATTGGGGTAAGTGGGCGATTCATGTAACGCCCTGTTTGCGCACCGGATTGGGGTAAGTGGGCGATTCATGTATCGCCCTGTTTATGCGCCGGATTGGGGTAAGTGGGCGATTCATGTATCGCCCTGTTTACGCACCGGATTGG
>CAYJMN010000141.1:0-8804 GCA_964371045.1 uncultured Chromatiales bacterium
TCTTCTCCGTGCATATCCGTGTTCATCCGTGTAATCCGCGCACGTATTCACGTCCGCCTTCACTTTGATCCTCAGACAATCGACGGCAGCGCTGACGAGCTTCGGCGGACAGGCAAAGCGTGTTTTGAAGATCAAATCATAGCAGAGGGACGTCTCGAAGGTCGAAGATTCGCCGCGGCGGAGTGATTGGTTGACCAGTTATCTCGAGTCAACTCGTGCGTTACGGAACGAATCTTGCTTCGAGACGCTGCTCTGCAAACATCGGCATTTCAAGCTATACTCGCTCTGTCGCAGCCCTGCTAATGACATCACATGAAGAATAGGATGTTCGAACTTGATCATGGGTTACGGAACGAATCATTTCCGGAGGAATCTACGACCTTCGAGACGCCGCCATGCAAACACAGTGCTGGGACGAACAATCAGACCGTGGCGGCCCTGCTTATGACATCAGGGAGGTACCTACTCTCCTTGTGCGTTCCGAAACGAATCACCCTTCGAGACGCCGCCGTGTTCACGCAGTGCATAACCGAAAGGTATTCCCGCGGCGGCCCTCAGGGTGACGTGCTTGGCTCTGCGTTACGAAACCCTCACGTCACCCAACTATTCACCCAGCCGTACGACTCTATTTCAGACTGCGCGTGACGCGTGTCCGATTTCCGACCTTGTCGGTGGCGGTGACCACCAGCTCATTCCCCTTGAATTGTTTGTACACCGATGCCGGGACGTAAAGCTGTGACCGGTGCTCGTCGAAATGCAGCGGCACGATTTCGCCGTCGATGCGCGCGACGACGCTGCGTAATTCCACACCGGAGAGCGTGTCGCGGACGACGATGCGAATCGGTTCGCGGCTTTTTCGCGCCAGATCGACAATGAGACTCGGTCCCGTTGTGTCCGTACGTACGGCGTACGTTCCGAGAAAACGTCCGACCCTCGACGCGACGGTTTGCCCGGGCACACCCGCCTCAGGACCGTATTTTCGCATAGGAGAATCGACGGCGAGAAACGATCGGGCCGCGTGTCCTGTGAAGGCGATGCTGGCCAGCGGCCGCCCTGCGATTGGCAGATCGTCCGGTGTCACGCGGAAGGACAGTATCGAATCACCGGGCCTCCTTTCCACTCCGCACAGCATGGAACGGTAGACGTCGCCCGGACCGAAACTCAGGACGAAGGATTTGTCCGCGGACTTGATCTGGCCACCTCCCCGGGCGTCAATCTGGAACAGCTGCAATGTATCGGTCCAGACGATGGTCTTCGGCCCCACTGCGTAGCGAACCTCGACCGTTGAACTGCCCCGCAATCCCTGCCACGCCTTCAACACGGCGCGATATCGGCTCGCGTCCAACGGATACACCCTACCCGCTTCGCTTTTGTCACCGCTGATAAGACGTACTTCGGGCGGAGAGCCGAACGGCGCGGACAATCGAAGATCGTACACGATTTCGTCGAACAACAGCTCACGGCGCTGGTAGAGTCTCCCGGCCGCGCGCGACGCGCCGCCAGGAACGAACATGCCATGTATCTGATCGTTCCCCGCGACGTCTTCCGTAACGATGCGGAGCGTTTTTCCCCTGTGCCTGACAAGATCCACCGCCACGCCTGCGACGGCTTCCTCCGGCGTCCAGGTGGAAAGCGGAGCAGATTGTCCGGTTGATACATCCAGCAGCGACAGCGAGCGGCACCCGGCCGCGGTCGCGAGGCGGAGGTTCAGCGCGGTTTCGGAGGCGGACTGCTCTACCTGGAAATCGTGTGCGAGCATGACGTTCATCAACAGTGTCGATTTGTTGCCCGCCAGATCCTCCGCGACTATTTTGATGGCTTTACGACCGGCGCCGAGGTTCTCGGCACTCAGGATGCCGGCTTCCAGTTGTTGGGGGAAATAAAACTCCAGGCCATTGCCTTCCTCGCGATACAGTTTTCTGTACTCCCCTTTGAGATTCTGCATCAGCCCGTGGTCTCTGTCGATACGGATATACCAACCAAGCGTATCTGCGAAGCGCATGACGCTCGAGGAGAAATACTCCTTCCCGTCCACGAACAGCCGCAGTCGATACGGTGTCGGATAGTCGGTCGCCCCGTTCGCACGGTCGTGCGCGCGCAGCATGATGCCTACCCGGCCGCGCAGCACGGGAACTCCCCTCGCGGTCATCGCGGACCCCGATCCACTTGGCGCCAACGGTTTCGAAGTCCACTGACCGTCGACGGTCGCGCCTGCGTCCAGAGGAACAAGCATGACGCCCTTGATTTCCGGTGCGAGCGAATCGACGGGACGCAGATTCTTCGAAAGCCCGGGATTCACCGGGTTGAAGTTGCGGTCGCGGATTTCGAAATGGAGATGTGCAGGTCCGGCGCCAGTTTCTCCTGTATAGGCGATCACCTGTCCCTTCTTGACCGGGAAATGCCCCTTGTCCCATGTGGCATCGCCGAACGATCGGCCTTCAGCGCGAAGCTTCGCGTACCAGGCTGTGACTATCGTGTCCGTGGGTGTGTCCAGATGCGCATAGCAGGTGTAGTAGCCATCGGCATGCCTGAGCACGAGGAACCAACCATAACCGCCTGGTTCGAAGGTCAGCGAATGTAGCCATCCCGCGCGTGAGGCGAACACCTTGAACCCTATCCTTCCCCCCGTGCTTACGTCGATCCCTGCGTGAAAATGTGTTTTGCGGAATTCCGCGAAATCGGAGGTGCGCACAGTGCCGGCGTCCGTAGGCCAAAGGTAGTCGTCCCAGTCGGTTTCGGAGGAATCGTAGATCACGGGACGCTCCTCTCGCGCGACGGACGATTCGCCCGGCTTCAGCAGCAACAACGTTGAGCCCCCGAGAATGAGCATAAGCACGATCGCGCCTGAACGCGCGAAACCTGGAACAAGCATCTGAAGCATCAGGCCACGCTCCTTCCGGCCACGCGGAATGACGCGCGCACAGCGTCCCCGAGCGCGAGGTCCAGCACATCGCCGGCATGAATCGCCGCGACTCCGTGTGGGGTGCCCGTAAAAATCAGATCACCCGGAAGCAGCGTGACGATGCCGGAAATAAACGCGACGAGGCGAGGTATACCGAATATCATCAGCGACGTGTCGCCTTCCTGCCGTCGTTCGCCATTCACATCGAGCGTAAAATGCAGTGCGTCGAGCGGGGCCAGGTCCCCGAGCGGAACAAATTCCGACACGCATGCCGCGGTTTCAAATCCCTTGGAAATCGTCCAGGGCAGACCTTTATCCTTCAATTGCTGTTGTGTGTCGCGCGCCGTGAGATCGAGGCCGATTCCGGCGCCGGCGAAATGATAAAGCGCATCACCTTCGCTGATGCTCCTTCCGGCCACACCAACGAGGAGCACCAGTTCGGTCTCGTGATGAACGTCGCCGCTGAAAGACGGCAGTTCGATCTCCCGACCCTCGACGATGAGCGACGCGGCGGGTTTCAGGAAGAGCACCGGTTCGGCGTTCACCTCGTTCTCAAGCTCCCGGATGTGCTTGATGTAATTTCTTCCGATGCAATAAATCGTTCCGACGGAAATCTGTTCGTTGGTGGATCGCAATGAAACGGCGGGCATGTGCATGTGTGGCAGGTGGGACATGGCTTTGCTAATATAGGAAGGAAAACCGATTTTTGAATTTTCCGAATATACCCCAACAGGAAAAAGCCCCGCACCTGAATGCGGGGCTTTGGAGCCATCCATCGGATTCGAACCGACGACCTGCTCATTACGAATGAGCTGCTCTACCAGCTGAGCTAGGATGGCGGAGAAACAAATATAGGCCACCGGGGAGATATGAAGCAAGGGATGGATAATGGATAATGGAGGATGGAGGATTTTTGATTGGCAATTGACTCAATTCTTCTCCCCTCTCCCTACTGGGCGAGGGGCCGGGGGAGGGCGGCAATTGACTCAATTCTTCTCCCCTCTCCCTACTGGGCGAGGGGCCGGGGTCGGAGACCGCAGGTCGCAGACTCGCCGCGGCGAGGTGAGGGCGACGACTGTCGATCGTCGCCGATTGACAACGCTTTACGGGTATCTGCGAGTAATCGGTCCGCAAAAATCGTAAATCGTAAATGTCGCGGTAGGAATGCCGGTTACCCGGCACCCCCCGCACAGATCCGTACGGGAGGCACTACCTCATACGGCTCCTGCCTTAGGTCGAACGCCGAAACGTGCGGTCGGATATTGGTGCAGCACCCGCACTTTGGGGAAATAGGCATCGATGAGTTTATTGAACCGTTTCCACGTCAGCTTCCTGCCCCGTTGACTACGGCGACGAAGGGATCTGAGCCAGAGTCGCGCCACTTTTACCCGAAAGGCACTGATCGCATACGTGTTGCCCGGCACCGCAAAGTACCGCATGTGCCCGTCCAACACCTGCCGAAGCCATGCACCCGCCTCTTTGGTGGGGACATGCCGCCTACGGCGTAAGGTCTGCGCGATCTCCTTGAGCTTGGCGCGGATTTTCTTGCCCGAGGTCTTCCGACCCAGGGCAAATTCCTTCCGCGCTCGACTCACGGTACAATAATGAGTCATACCCAGAAACGTGAACGTTTCCGCCTTTCCTTTTCCACGTCCTCGTCGATTCTCCGTGGCGAAGCGCCCGAACTCAATCAGGCGGGTCTTCTCCGGATGAAGCTGGAGACCGAAATCACCCAGGCGTTGCCCGAGCTCTCGCTCCAACCGTTCGGCGTCGTCGCGATATTGGAACCCCACAACGAAGTCGTCCGCATAACGGACGATGTACACTTCGCCGCGTGCGTGCTTCTCTCGCCAGCGCTGCACCCACAGGTCCAAAACGTAGTGAAGGTAGATGTTCGCCAACAATGGCGACAGCACTCCACCCTGAGGTGTCCCAACCTCCGTCCTCGACCACTGCCCCGCTTCCGATACGCCCGCCCGCAGAAATTTGCCGACAAGGCGCAGTATCCGGCGATCCCCGATCCGGTGTTCGAGAAACTTCATCAGCCACGTATGATCCACCGTGTCGAAGAAGCTCTTGATGTCCGCATCAAGAATCCAGTTCACTTTCTTCCGCGCGATCATCACATAGACCGCATCCAGTGCATCGTGCGCTTTCTTCTTCGGGCGGTACCCGTAGCTGAAACCCTGAAAATCCACCTCGTAGATTTGCTCAAGGATGCGCACGAGCGCTTTCTGCACGATCTTGTCTTCCAGACTTGCAATACCAATTGGACGCTGCCCACCATCGGATTTGGGAATCCAAACCCGCTTGCTCGCTAGCGCACGGTACGCTCCGCTGTGTAGACGCGCGTGTAGATCGCGCAGATGCTCGGAAAGATCCTTTCCGTAGCTTGCCCATGTCGCGCCGTCGATTCCCTCGGTCGCATCATGCCGGAGCATGCGGTACGATTCCTCAAGAAACTCCACCGTGATATGGTGCAGCAGATTCGTGAACCGAAGCGTGGCGTCCTGCTTCGCCGCTTCGCGTATCCTGTCGAGACCCGGCAACGCGATGGTCGGCCTCTGTGTGCCGGTCGCGGTCGACTCTTCAGGATTCCCCTCGGCCTCATGCCTTTTCTCCACGGAATCCGCCGGAGTGGCGCCTGTACATATGTGGCTGGGTTCCATTGTTCTTCCGTTTCTTTGATACTACGCATGAGTCCGACTTCCCGGGGGCCTCCGCGACGGACGTGCGGCTCATCACCTTCTCCGTCACTGCCGATCATGGGCTGATCGGCACCCTCCCGGGATCTCCCGGATTCCGTACATGAGACTTCCCGACATGCTCAGGTCTAAGACCCCGCGGGTGGAGACCGTGACTCGCGCTAGCGCCACGATCCCTGTTGCCTTCCCCGTATTACGAAATGGTCGGCCACCCGGAATGGTGTTTACGTTTTCGGGGCTCAATACTAGGCCTGTCGGTACCCCTGCCAACGCTTCAAGATGAACCTTGCGGCGCATCAGGCATAGCTCGGGGTCATAGTGGGTCGCTACTCCTTTCCATGTAGAGGACTTGCACCTCCTGTATCATGCCGGCTTGCACCGGCGCTACCGTAAATCGTAAATTCCTCGATCCCTGTGTTTTCATGTTAAAATTTTCTCTAAATTATAAAGCTTCATCATCTGCCGGGATAGTGTCTTCACTATTTCTCCCGCCATGTAGCGCGACGTGCGGTCAGCGAACGCACAAGGAACGGTTCTGAGCCTGTAAGCTGCAGGAACACCGGAGGCAGAGCTTGATACGTTTTCACGATCGATCACCATACATTGGATTACGTCATGTCCTATTTGTTCACCTCAGAATCCGTTTCCGAAGGGCACCCCGACAAAATTTGCGATCAGATCAGCGATGCGGTGCTGGACAGCATTTTCAAGGACGATCCCCACGCGCGTGTCGCCTGCGAATGCTTCACCACCACCGGCTTTGTTCTGGTCGGCGGCGAAATCACCACCTCCGCCTATGTGGACGTGCAGGAAATCGTCCGTCAAACGGTCCGCGAAATCGGGTACACGGATCCGCGATATCGCTTCGATGCGGACAGCTGCGGCGTCGCGTCGCATATACATCAGCAGTCCCCCGACATTTTCCGCGGTGTAAAGACCGGCGGCGCGGGCGACCAGGGCATCATGTTCGGCTACGCGAGCAACGCCTCGCCCGAGTACATGCCGCTGCCCATCATGTATGCGCACAAGATCGTCCGTCGTCTGGCCGACATCCGTAAACATTTTCCCACGTTGATGCCCTACCTGCGTCCCGATGCGAAATCGCAGGTCACCTTCGAGTATGAAGGACGCACCGCGAAACGCGTGCACACCATCGTCGTGTCCACACAGCACGATCCCGGTGCCACGCAGAAGAAAATCCGTGAGGACGTTATCGAATACGTGCTCAAGGATGTGTTTGGCGATATGCTCGACAGCAAGGTGAAGCTGCATGTAAATCCCACGGGACGTTTCGAGATCGGTGGACCGCACGGCGACTCTGGGCTCACCGGACGCAAAATCATCGTCGATACCTACGGCGGCTGGGCACCCCACGGCGGCGGCGCATTCAGCGGCAAGGATCCGTCGAAGGTGGATCGCAGCGCGGCGTACGCCACACGCCATCTCGCAAAGAATCTCGTCGCAGCCGGCGTGGCGGACGAGTGCACGATACAGATCGGTTACGCCATCGGCGTCGCCAAGCCTGTGTCCGTGCACATCGACACGCACGGGACCTCCCGCAACGGCGTCACAGATACCGATATCGAGCGCTGGGTCGCGAAGAACGTGGACATGACGCCGCACGGCATCATCGATCGTCTCAAATTGCGTCGTCCGATTTACCGGGCCACCGCCGCGTACGGACACTTCGGGCGCAGCGAGAAAGAGTTCACCTGGGAAGCGCTCGACATGCTAAAGCCAATCAAGAAAGCATTAACATAATTTTTTCCATCATCGGAGAGTGATTCACACATGGCAAAAGCCAAGAATAATTTCAAGGTAAAAGACCTCAAGCTGGCAGCTGAAGGTCGCAAGAAAATCGAATGGTCCGAAAGCCGCATGCCCGTGCTCATGGCGCTGCGCGCAAAATACAGCAAGACGAAACCGTTGAAGGGCTTCCGCATCGCCGGCTGTCTGCACGTGACCAAGGAAACCGCGGTGCTCGTCGAGACCCTGCAGGCCGCCGGCGCTGAAGTGAGCTGGAGCGGCTGCAATCCCCTCTCCACCAACGACGAAGTGGCCGCGGCGCTCGCAGCCAACGGCGTTTCCATCTACGCGTGGCACGGCATGAACGTCAAGGAATTCTACTGGGCCATCGAGCGCACGCTGGAGTTCAAACCCAACCTCACGCTCGACGACGGTGCCGATCTCATTTTCACCATTCACAACAAGTTCAAGAAAATGATTCCGGACATCCTCGGCGGAACGGAAGAAACCACCACCGGTGTGCAGCGCCTCCGTGCCATGGCCGATGCCGGGGAGCTGAAGTACCCGGTTATCGCAGTCAACGACGCCGAGACCAAGTGGGATTTCGACAATGTGTACGGTACCGGACAGAGCACGCTCGACGGCATCCTCCGCGCCACGAGCATTCTATTCGCGGGTAAAAACGTTGTGATCGCGGGTTACGGCCATTGCGGCAAGGGCGTCGCCAGCCGCGCCAAGGGTCTCGGCGCAAACACCATCGTGACCGAAATCAAGCCCACGGCCGCGCTCAAGGCCACGCTCGAAGGACATGAAGTGATGACGATGGACCAGGCCGCGAAAGTCGGCGACGTGTTCATCACCGCTACTGGCGTGAAAGACGTCATCCGCGAGCGTCACTTCGCCGCGATGAAAGACGGCGCCATCATCTGCAACACAGGTCATTACGATTGCGAGATCAACATTCCCGAGCTGGAAAAAATCTCGAAGAGCAAGCGTACGATGCGTCCGAACAACGAAGAATATGTCATCAAAAAAAGCGGCAACCGCGTGTATCTGCTCGCGCAGGGCCGCCTCGTGAACCTCGCCGCCGCCGAAGGTCATCCCTCCGAAGTGATGGATATGAGCTTCGCCAACCAGTTCCTTTCGCAGATCCGCATCGCCGAGCTCACCAAAAAAGGCAAGCGCCTCTCGGTGGCCGTGCACGACATTCCCGTCGAGCAGGATCAGGATATCGCCAAGCTGAAGCTCGCCACCATGGGGCACAAAATCGACACACTCACTCCCGAGCAGCTCGCCTACATGAACGACTACAGCGCGGGAACGTAAGCTACAATTCAGTTTCTTCTGAGTCACGGGGCGCCGGCCACTGCGTGCCGGTTTTTTTGGGTACTGGGGGGAGTGAAGCATAGCGAATCGTAAACAAGTACCGTCACCTCACCGCGGCGAGTCCG
>CAYJMN010000142.1:0-8156 GCA_964371045.1 uncultured Chromatiales bacterium
AGCTCCTGGCTCTCAGCTCCTGGCTCTCAGCTCCTGGCTCTCAGCTCCTGGCTCTTAGCTCCTGGCTCTCAGCTCCTGGCTCTCAGCTCCAAGCTCTCAGCTCCAAGCTCTCAGCTCCAAGCTCTTAGCTCCAAGCTCCTCGCTCCTGGCTTGCCCGGGAGGCTGCGGCGAAATTTCCATATCATTCTCGAGAGTCCATCGAGTTCGGTTAGAAGCGGTTTTAGCATTCTTTCCGAAGTTAGTCCCAGTCTCTGAATGATCAGGCACATGTTGGCTACTTCAAAAACCGAGCGTCGCGCGATGTTGAGGTAGCTTTTAAACTCTTGCTGAGAAACACTGCCGGAACCCTCAGCGATGTTGTTTGTTATCGAGAGTGATGCGGACCTCACCTGCTCAGCAAACCGATGCATGTGTTTTTTTTCCAGAAACTCCGCCAGTCGAAACGAGCGCACAACCACGTCGCTCCCACGTTGCCAGATGTCGAATGTTTGAAAACGAAACATTTCAATCTCCCTGATGAATTGTACGAAGGAAAACATAGCACAATATCCTGAAGACCGATATCCGAAAATTCGTGCACCCCGGAAAAGTTGAGAGCCAAGAGCCAAGAGCCAAGAGCCAAAGAGCCAAAGAGCCAAGTGCCAAGAGCCAAGTGCTAAGAGCCAAGCCAAGAGCTAAGAGCGAAGGGCTAAGCCAAGAGCTAAGTGCTAAGAGGATGGGGACATTGGGTTACCCCCGCTCTTCGCCCCTGGCTCTCCGCTTGACTGTGACTCTTAGCTGTTCGCTCCTGGCTCTTAGCTCCAAGCTCTTAGCTCTTAGCTCCAAGCTCTTAGCTCTTAGCTCCAAGCTCTTAGCTCTTCGCTCTTCGCTCTTCGCTCCCCTCACAGCAGTTCCGTCATCCGCAGCAGGGCGGGGCGGTTGAGGACGACGATGGCGCCGCGGCTGAGCGAGATGTGTCCGCGCGTTTCGAGTTCCTTGAGGTGTCGGCTGACCACCTCGCGTGCCGTACCTACATCGTAAGCGATCTGCTGATGGGTGGAGCGAAATACCGGCTGCTCGTGTGAGGTGTTGCGCAGGAGCGAGTCGATGATGCGGGATTCCACGCGGCGGAAAACCATATCGTCGACAAGACCGATCAGTGTGCCGATCGTGCGCGACATGAAGTTGATCACGTATTCGCGCCAGAACGCATAGCGGACCATCCAGTCCTTGAACACAGCGGCGGGGATCAGCCAGACCAGTCCTTCCTGCTCGACGTACGCATTCGCAGGGAAGGTGGTGCCATGCAGCAGACTGGTCATGGTAAGAATGCAACCTTCCCCGGAACGGATGCGATACAGGGTCAGCTCACCGCCTTCGCGACTCAGCTTGAACACTCGGACGATGCCCGACGCGACGATGGGAAAGAAGTGACACGACGCGCCCTCGCTACTCAATTCGGCGCCGGTCTGTACGTTCTGTGAAATGGCGTGCTTCCTGAATTCTTCCTGCAAGGCGTCAGGCGCGTTGTCGAGTATACCCGGTAGAGTTGTCGCCATAAGGTTTTCCGTCGTCTGCGTTGCTAAAAAAGTGAAACCAGATGATAGCTCCATTCCCATTCACTCGCAACACCGCGAGGGTGCCCTGCTCTGTGCACAGTACACACGAAACAAGCATCAGCGTGTTTCAAGGAATTCCACGCTGCGAATTCCGAAAATTCCTGGCGGAATCGCCCTCCACGGAAGCTCCTGCTCATGACCTCTGCGCTTGCCCGGGAATCAGGCCATCGTATGAGTGAAATCAAACACAAAGGGATTATCGAAATCACATCGATTATCCGCGAACCTCCGTGTGGTCCCCACCAACATGTCATTCTCGAAACGGATCCGTCCGAAGCGCTGGTAAGGACACGGGGAAAAATCGTAAATCGTCAATCGTAAATCGACAATCGTTCCTCCCGTATCTGCCGGATTGTTCGTACTTTACGTGATTGACCGCGATCGATGAATGTAGCGCGGTTCGATTCAAGAGCACGCAATCGGAGTATACATGCCGGACAAGACGACCCCAGCGCCGCAACCCTCCACCGCATACGATCCCGCAATCGTCGAGGATGCCTGGTACGCGTTTTGGGAGGATCGGCGCCTCTTCCATGCCGATCCCGATACATCGAAAACACCGTTCACGGTGGTCATTCCGCCACCCAATATCACCGGCATGCTCACCATGGGTCATGTGCTGAACAACACGCTGCAAGATATCTTTCTGCGCTGGAGACGTCTCTCCGGCGATCATGCGTGCTGGATTCCGGGTACGGACCATGCGGGCATCGCCACGCAGACGGTCGTGGAAAAAACTATCAAGCGCGACGAAGGCAAGTCCCGGCACGATCTGGGACGCGAGGCGTTTCTCAAGCGCGTCTGGGCATGGCGCGATACCTACGGCGACATCATCATAAAGCAACTGCGCAAACTCGGTGTGTCCTGCGACTGGGAACGGACGGTGTTCACCATGGATCCCGGGCTGTCCGACGCCGTGCGCGAAGCGTTCATCCGCCTTTATAAAAAGGGATTGATCTATCGCGGTAAACGCATCATCAACTGGGATCCCGCGGCCCACACTGCCTTGTCGGATGAAGAGGTCGTGTACAAGGAACAGCAAGGCAAGCTCTGGCACATCCGTTATCCGCTTATCCATGACGGCGTACCCAGCACGTCGGAATTTCTCGTCGTGGCCACGACCCGGCCTGAAACCATGCTTGGCGACACCGCCGTCGCCGTGCATCCCGCCGATGAACGCTATGCTCACCTGGTGGGCAAGACCGTGCTGCTTCCCCTGATGGATCGCGTGCTGCCGATCGTCGCCGATGAGTATGTGGAAGCCGAGTTTGGTACAGGCGTCGTGAAAATCACTCCGGCGCACGATCCGAATGACTTCGAGGTCGGTGTGCGCCACGGACTTGAACAGATCAATGTGATGAACGTGGATGCGTCCATCAACGAACGCGGCGGCGCCTATGCCGGACTCGATCGCTATGAAGCACGGAAACGCATCGTCGCGGATCTCGAAGCGTTGGGGCTGATGGAGAAAATCGATGAGTACACGCACAGCGTGGGCTTCAGCGACCGCACTGATGTGGCTATCGAGCCGTATCTCTCGGATCAGTGGTTCCTGAGCATGCGTTCGCTCGCTACACCCGCGCTGCAGGTCGTACGCGACGGCACCGTCCGCTTCCATCCCGAGCGCTGGGTGAAAACCTACGAGCACTGGATGACGAACATTCGCGACTGGACGATTTCCCGTCAGCTGTGGTGGGGGCACCGCATCCCGGTATATTATTGCGACGTCTGTGGCTGGGAGGATGCACTCCGCGAACATCCCGCCACCTGCCCGTCCTGCGATGCGGCCGTTCGTCAGGATGAAGACGTGCTCGACACCTGGTTCTCGTCCTGGCTCTGGCCGTTCAGCGTGCATCACTGGCCGAAAGATTCGGCGGATCTGCGCTACTTTTATCCGACGAGCCTGCTCGTCACCGCGCCGGACATCATCTTTTTCTGGGTGGCGCGCATGATCATGGCAGGGCTCGAATTCATGCCGGATATCCCGCTCCCGGACGGCTCACCGCGCAAGGAACTGAAGGATCTCGTGCCCTTCCACGATGTGTATTTCACGAGCATCATCCGCGACGAGCAAGGGAGGAAGATGTCGAAATCACTGGGCAATTCTCCCGATCCTCTGGATGTGATCGCGGAGTACGGCGCGGATGCTCTGCGCTTTACTGTCGTGTATCTCGCGCCTTTGGGTCAGGATGTCCTCTTTTCCACGCAGAAGTGCGAACTCGGCCGCAACTTCGCCAACAAACTCTGGAACGCCGGACGCTTCCTGCTCATGTACAAGCGGCGTCTCGAAGAAAGCGGAGATTGGCGGGGAATGGAACGCGAATCCGGCGACGCCGGCGAAGTGCTCGGTCTGGAAGACAGGTGGATACTCAGCCGCTATCATACCACCGTACGTGACATCAGCGCGGGCATGGATCGCTTCCGCGTCAACGACATGGCCAAGATGTTGTACGAGTTTGTCTGGCACGACTTCTGCGACTGGTATATCGAGCTGATCAAGGATCGTCTGTATTCCAATGACGTTGAGGTGCAGCGCCGCACCCTCGAGCGCGCGCTGCGCGTGTATGATGGAATTCTGCGCATGCTTCATCCGATCATGCCGTTCATCACGGAAGAACTCTGGCACAAGCTCGATGCCGGACGCGAGGACGCGAGCATCATGTCGCAACCCCTTCCAGCAGTAAACGAGCGTCTGATCGACGAACAGGCCGTCGCGGAAATGTCTTTCCTCCAGTCGCTGGTGGAAGGCATCCGTACCATTCTCGGCGAAATGAATGTGCCCGGTGGCAAATCCTGCGATGTGGCGATCAAATGCCATAGCGAAGAACAGCTGCGCGCGATCGAGGAGAATCTGCACTTCCTCCGCCGACTGGCGCGTATCAACAGCGTGAACGCCGGGATGGATGTCTTGCGCCCGCGCCTCGCAGGGTCCGCGGTCGTGGCGGGAGCGGCTGTGTTTGTTCCGCTTGAAGGATTGATCGATATCGACCTCGAACGCAAGCGTCTGCAGAAGGAAATCGATCGTGTGACGGGGCTGGTGAATGGCATTGATTCGAAGCTTGGAAATGCCAAGTTTCTCTCCAATGCGCCCGAAGACGTCATTGCGCGCGAACGCGAAAAACAGGCGGCCTTCCGTTTGACACTGGAGAAACTGCATGCGAATCTTCACAGCCTCGATACGGACTGATATCCTTCGTCGTCTCTGCCTCGTTCTTTCGCTCGCGTTTACCGCGGCGTCCGCGGTCGCACAGACCGAACCCGAGGTCCCGACGGAACCGGAACAGCTCTACAACGGTTACCAGCTTTCCTTTTACGGAGGCGGTTCTCTGTTCTATACCAACGGAGAATACAACGGCCTGTGCGACTGTAAATTCGCGGGAGATATGACCAGTACGAACCTGATATTCGGTGCTTCCGTGAATATTCCTGTGCTGGACGATCTGGCCTTCTATCTCCGCGCAGGTGCGAACAACGCCTCTTCGGATTGGGCGACGGCCCGTGCGGACAGCCTCTCCACCGGGACTACCGGATACATCGTGTCGGATATGATCTTCGACTACAACATTCTCCATTTCGACTTCCTGCTGCGGCTGATAGGCAATATGGATGGCGAGCGCGTGTACATCGGCCCCAGTTTCGGCGTGGTGCGGAGGAAGCATGTCCTGATCACCGATACCGAACTTTCAACGGATATGAAGCGCGTGGTTGAGGATGGTCCGCTGGACGTAGATCACGATCTACGGCTGTCCATGGTCATTGGCGCGGAGTATGCGTTCGTGCCGGCGAAAAATCTCTACGTCGTTCCCGCGCTGGAAGTCGATTACGCATTCAGCAAGATAATTCAGGATCGCGGCGGGCGTCCGAATTTCATGTTTCGCCCGACGTATTACAAGTTTCTGCTTACTGTTTCCTATCAGTTGTTCTGAGTCGCCATGCACTCCCGTTTGCCGCTGCTGTTTGTCGTAGCCGCCGCGACCTGGCTGCTTCCGCTGCCGCGCGACGGGTGGGACCATTCCGACAGTGCTTCACGTCCCCACGACAAACCGGCAGAAGCGGCGAGATTTTTCGTCGAGCAGCGGTCATGGCCGGGTGGCATTCCCCGCGACTGGCACGAGCGCGCGATGGCGCACGTCCGCGGCATGGAAAACGGCGGGCTGAGCAAGGACGCGCAGAGCTGGAACTGGCTTTCCCTCGGTCCCGCCAATATCGCCGGCCGCATTCGCGGCATGGCGATAGTTCCATCGGGATCTGCCGTGATCTATGCGGCCAGTGCAGGCGGTGGTGTATGGAAAAGCGTTGACCGCGGTCGAACCTGGCGTCTCCTGGATGACGTGCTTCCGAACCTGCGCATCGGCGCCATCGCCGTCGATCCCTTTTTTCATGATCGTATCTTCGCCGGTTGCGGCGAAGGCTACGTCGCTTGGCAGGGCGGCGCGGCATGGGGACGCGGAATTTACGCATCTGAAGACGGTGGCGCATCCTGGGAGTTGCTGCGATCCACCGATCAAGCGGATTTCGATTACGTGTTTCACATCGCCTTCGATCCACATACAAGAGATGTTGTCTTCGCGAGCACCTCATCCGGAATCTGGCGCAGCGGCGATTACGGCGTTTCCTGGCAGCGCGTGCTCTCGCGACCGATCAACACATTTTCTGCCATGGTCGAATGCAGCGCTACGGATCCCGGCCTCTGTTATGCCGGAGTCGAGGGCGCTGGAGTGTATCGTTCCACGGATCACGGCGTCTCCTGGTCGGGACCGCTTGTCGAAGGGATAGACGCGCGGAACATCACGCGCGTCGTCGTCGCGGCGGCGCCCTCGAACGGCAGGATTGTGTACGCATCCTTTACCGGGAGCGACGAGACGTGTGCCGGTGTATTTCGTAGCAGCGATGCCGGTCTGACCTGGACGCGCATCGCCACACCGCGAAGCGAATTGAACGGGAACACCTACATGGGAGAGCAGGGCCGCTACAACAGCACGCTCACCGTGCATCCTTCGAATCCCGATCTGCTGTGGGCAGGCGGCATCGACCTGTATCGCAGCACCGATGGAGGATCCAGCTGGCGCCAGATGAGCAATTGGTTCCGTCACCAGCGCTATCCGTATGTGCACGCTGACGTCCACGCGATCATTTTCGATCCTTACTATCCGGAAACAATTCTCGCAGGCACCGACGGAGGATTATTCGTTTCCACGAATGGCGGAAGCAGCTTCGAGGAGCGCAGCGCGGGCATGGTGACCGTGCAATTTCACAGCGGCACGCCGCATCCTCACAGCGATATGGTCATCGGCGGGACAATAGACAACGGCACGCTGCGCACACTGGATGCAGGGTCATGGTCCGATGTTACAGGCGGGGATGGCGGGTATACCGCGATCGATCCGACGGAGCCGCGCATCGTGTTCGGCGAACTCTATTATCTGCATTTTCTCAAGTCCACCGATTTCGGGCGGACCTTTTATCTCAGCATGACCGGCATTCCGCGTTCGCGCGATTTCGGCACGTCGGATCGCGTGGCCTTCATCGCACCCTTCGCGCTGGCGCCCTGGGATCATCGAACGCTATTCGCGGGCACCTATCGCGTGTACCGCAGCAGCAACGCTTCGGAGAGCTGGGATGCGATAAGCGGGAATCTCGCGGGCGAAGGATACCTCAGCGCGATAGGCGTCGCGAAATCGGATCGCTCGGTGCTCTATACCGGCGGATCACGAGGCCATATCCATGTTTCGACCGATGGCGGGGGAGCGTGGACGCGGGTCGATGCCGGCGTCCCCGATCGGTACATCACTGACCTCGCAATTCATCCCACCGACGCGCGCCGCGTGCTCGTCACGCTCAGCGGATTTTCAGCGGGTCATGTGCATCGTAGTACGGATGCGGGCGCCACGTGGAGCGATGTATCCGGTACCGGCGCCTCGGGGCTGCCCGACGCGCCGGCCAATACGGTGTTCTGGCATCCCGAGGACGACAATATCATCTTCGTCGGCACGGATGTGGGATTATTCGTCACCACGGACGCGGGCATCTCCTGGACAAAAGACAACAACGGTATCGGCAATACCATCATCGTGGATATCGTCATGCGTCCCGACGGTGTGCTCTTCCTCGCGACGCATGGACGAGGAATGTACCGCGGCAGCTATTCCATACTCGCGTCATCCGGGTCCCGGCCTCTCCTCGTTCTGGTTGGACAGAATTATCCGAATCCTGTTTCCCGCGCCACCGGTTACGAAACCGTGCTGCCGTACACCCTCCCCGTCGGAGGAAATGTGCGCCTCACCGTACACGACGCAGCCGGACGCCGCGTTCTCGACCGGGACTTCGGCTCCCAGGCTGCGGGGGAGTATCGTTATCCCTTCGACGCCCGCGGCATCGCCTCCGGCCTCGCAGTCTACCGCTTATATGTGAATGGGAACATCGCCGGCGAGCGACGGATGGTGGTGGTGCGGTAGGCCTGCTCTACCTTTTTTATTGCAGCGACGCAAAGCAGGGGAGCCGCAGAAAGTCAGGGGAGGTGAGACGTTGTATTCAGATGACCGTGCGATGAAAGCTCTG
>CAYJMN010000143.1:0-8154 GCA_964371045.1 uncultured Chromatiales bacterium
CACACGGACAAAGCCTATGAAACGAGGCCGATCATCACCAGCGTGGATCGGATGAGGCTTCCTACAACCCGTTCGTGTTTTTCGAGTTGACGTTTACCTGGCCTGTTCGAGGCGCCGAGCATCCCGCCTCGTCATTCGTCAGTTGTACATCGAGGAATCGTTTTCCTCGTGACGCCGCGTTTCCGTCATTCAATATTGATGAAGCATCCGTCGAACAAGATGAATTTGGATTTCAACCGCCAAGCATCTATGTTTTCACAACATCATTAGTTACTTGGTGCAGCTATGCATTACCTCGAAATTGCGCGCGGATTATCTGAAAACAGCAATGTATTCAAGGAACTGTTGTTCGGTGCACCGGAAGAACAATATCTCCGGAGACCCCTTCCCGAAAAAGGTGCCTGCTCGAAATTGTATGTCATTTGTATGACGAGGAACGGGAAGATTTTCGGGCAAGGGTAAAGCATACACTTGAAACGCCATCGGAGCCATTGCCGCCAATAGATCCGCAGGGTTGGGTGAAATCAAGAAACTATATAGCACAACCCTATGCCGGTAAATTCAATGAATTTTGGCGGAGCGGGAACAATCGGTCGCATGGCTTCGCTCGCTCCAGAATCCGGACTGGGACAACGCCTATGAACATGCGACATTCGGCACAATGACTGCGAGAATGTTTTTATGCAATTGGCTTGCCCACGATTATTTGCACATAAGACAGATAACGAAGCTGAAGTATGACTACCTGAAACGGACAACACACGAAGACCTGAAGTATGCCGCAAACTGGTAGCTGAACAAGCAAGAAGAAAGAGCGATACGCCTGGCGCGGCGTTGCAATTCTGTCGAATTCGATCTTCGAATATAGCAGGTAATGCAAAGACGCAAAGAGAGAATGAAGAAGGTAACGCAAAGACGCAAAGTGGAGAGATTATTAAGAGGATAAAATCATATCAGGTTTTCGAATGTTCGGTGTAAAACATGAGAGGCGGAAGACAAGACCGAAAAATCTATCCGGCAACAATCATTGTCGTACAATAACAAAGCTGCTTTGCGCCTTCGCGTCTTTACGTTGAATTCTTCTCACCGACGACTTCACGTCTTTGCGTTGAATTCCTCTCGCCAGCGACTTTGGATGGATTATTTTTGCGTTGAATTCGTCCCGAAATAAACTTGCCCGATGATCCAGCGTATTCGATGCACCACCATCAAGACACGGATCTTTTCAGATTTGTCCGTAGCTTTCGCGCAGCGTTTCGTTTCATCCGAGTACCATTTTGTCCAGGTTCCCATGAACAAGCTCTTACATGTTGTTTTCCTCTGGCTCGCAATTGCGGCACAATGCTTTTCCCAGGGATCGCCCCCATGGAATAACGCATTGAAGATGGCCTGGTCACCAGATGGACGAATCTTTAATACACCGACAGTGTTCCAGGATTCAGCGGGCGTGCCTTCGGTAATAAGGTGGCATGGAGACACGCTTATCGCCGCTTTTCAATGGTTTCGTCGACCCAATCCTTCGCCCACGTGGGACCGGGTGGCAGTCAAATACTCTTTTGACAGCGGCATTTCCTGGACGCAGCCGGTTCCGATTATTGTCAACGGACTCCCCGCACATTACCAGCGGCCATTTGATCCGACGCTGGCGTTGGTTGGCGGCGACAGCATCAGAATCTATTTTTCGTCAAGCGATGGGATACCGGGTGCGGGACAGGATTCATCGATCAACACGTACTCGGCCCTCAGCGCGGATGGAGTCAACTTCGTATTTGAACCAGGCGCGCGTGTCGATCATCCTTCCAACAGAATCATCGATCCGGCGGTGGTACATTTCAATAACGTATGGCATTACTCGGCTCCCATCGGGTCCCCTCAACAAGGCGCCTGGCATTATGTTTCTCCGGACGGCTTGAACTTCAGTCCGGTTGCAACTATTCCATCGGACAATACACACAACTGGACCGGAAATTACATGGTGGAAAGCGACGCTGAGCTTCGTTTTTACGGAAGCGGTCCGCTAATCTGGTACAATGCCAGCGTGAATGGCGGTGTCTGGAATGGTTATGTGCCGACGAATATCCAGGGAGGCGATCCGAGCGTGGTGAAGATAGCTACGGGCAATTATCTCATAATTTTTGTCGGTCGGCCGCAGACATCGATCATCGAGGAGATCCCTGCCGATGACGCTGTGTTCAGCATATATCCGAATCCGGCGTCCGATATGATTACAGTCGCTTCGGAGGGGCCGGGGCGGGCCGATACATTTCTGCTCTTCGATATGACTGGAAGATTAGTGTTATCGGTTCAATTGGACATTGGAAACAGCTTCATCAACCTTCGGGGACTTGCCGATGGCTGCTATTTGCTGCGGCCGCGCAGCGCGGAAAATCCCATGCTCCGTGTTGTCAAACGATAGCGCCGACGTCACAGACGTCGGCAGATGGATCAACGGGCACCAGGTATATTCAGAAGAAGTCGCGGTTATCGACACAACGAAATCCGCAGCAATGAAGGTGATTCGGGTGTAGTGCGGCTTGATCGCCCCAGTTTCGCTGTATTCACCTGCGCTCACACGGTTTTGCGCCCGACCGCGACAGCTTGACAATACCATGATTAATCGGTAGGTTCAACCTGAATACAATGATACAGCGACATGGCACCACGGCGCCTACCTCGGAACGGACAACTCATACTCCGGCAGGCATCAGTCCTGTCAGGATTGCCGACATTCGTTCCAGCAGCAGTATCGTGCTATTCAGGTGACGTCAGTCGACGGACAGCGCTCATCGGACAACGTGCGCCGAATCAGACACGGCAGTCCCGGAACATGTACCACAGCAACTGTGCCGAGACGTTTCATCCGACGTGGTGTGTGCGCGTCTGTGCGAATCGGTTTGTCGGCCGATGTTTGAATACAGAATCCATTTCTTCTATAAAGAACAAGGAGGAATCGTGAAAAAGTTATTCGCGGAATTTATCGGAACACTGTGGCTGGTGTTGGGCGGATGCGGAAGCGCCGTCCTCGCAGCTGGTTTTCCAGAACTCGGAATCGGCTTTACCGGCGTCGCGATCGCGTTCGGATTAACCGTCGTGACGATGGCGTACGCCATTGGACACATATCGGGTTGCCATCTGAATCCGGCTGTTTCCATCGGACTCTGGGCCGGAGGGCGTTTTGATAAAAAGGAACTGCTGCCTTATATCGTCGCGCAGGTACTGGGCGGAATAGCGGGGGCAGGCATCTTGTACATCATTGCGACGGGGAAGCCAGGATTCGAGCTTGGTGGATTCGCCGCGAACGGCTTCGGCGAGCATTCGCCAGGCGGATACGGAATGCTTGCCGCGCTGGTCAGCGAGGTTGTCATGACGTGTCTGTTCCTGATCATAATTCTTGGTGCGACGCATTCAAAGGCACCCAAAGGATTCGCCGGACTTGCGATAGGTCTGGGATTGACCTTGATTCATCTTATCAGCATTCCGGTAACCAACACGTCCGTTAATCCGGCGAGAAGCACCAGCCAGGCGATCTTTGTCGGCGACTGGGCTCTGAGCCAGTTGTGGCTGTTCTGGGTGGCACCGATACTCGGCGCGCTGATCGCGGGTGTTGTCTACAGGTATCTGTCTCCGGAGAATGAGTAATAATGTACGGACAGTGACGCCGCGGTCCGCTTTTCGCCGAAGGCGGACCGCCTCATTTGCAGTACGCACACCGGCGCATACTCACAGAGCCGTATGCGCCGGTCACAGCAGTGGAAGCCTCAACGCGGTATCTCCGCCAACGCCTTATGCGTCGATTATCGTTTGGTTGGCGGCGAGAGCACCGAGTCCTTCAATAATCAGCGGTACGAAACACGGGGATTGGCCGCAGCGCCTTGAGGGGGTCGTGCATCAGTCGAACAGCTCCGTGTTGATGAAGCCGGATTCGACAAGCGTCCAGAAATCCACTGCGAGTCCGGCCGTGATGTAGGAATACGGAAGCCATCCATAGCCTTCGTCCCCCCACTCGGTACCCCAAGAGTTGCGGATCATAATCGCGCCGGTATGCTTGCCTATTTTTTTCTTGTCGTCGTAGCCGATGGAGACCACCGCGTGGCCTCCTTCCACCCTGTCTCCACGTTCGGGAAAAGGAATTTCCCCTTTACCATCGCCGACCGGAGGAATGGAACTGTAGACCGTGAAGCCGAACATGGCGGGGAGTTCGGCGGCGATGTTGTCCTTGAGAGCGGACAGGGTAGTCGCGGTGCTCTGTCCCGGCGGATCCAGCCGGTAGTACTTTATCGCCTTGTACGTCTGCGCGAAAGCGTAACAGAAAGCTGGTGGTTCCACATCGTATTTCTTGATATCGTACTCCCAGTAGTCTTCGGGTGGGACGCCGAACAGCGCCATGGCTTTCATGGTGCTGCGCAGATACGCACCCTGATCGCCCTTCCATCCGAGCAGATTGCGCGTCACCTTGTAGAGAAACCTGCGCGAGCCGTCCAGATGTTTGCCATACGCCCTGCGCTGGAAATACTCGAGCAGCCCGGCGCCAGCGTTCGCGGTACACGAGCCCAGGTCGCCCTGATCCTCGATGGGCGAGCACCATTTCCGCAGATCGACGGACGTGGGAGATTTCTTGATCGCTTTTTTCAGGCTGTTGGACTGTGAACGGATATCCGCAATGTCCGCCTCCTTCGCGGTGTAGTCCCGGAAATCGGGAAGATCGCGTTCCCATCCCATTCCTTTGATCCGATCCATAATCGCCTCCTGTATGAATATGAACGATGGCCTGTCGTGTTTCGCGATGTGTATCCGGATTCCATGCACTGATATATCGACGTTCATGTACGAACATTCGTTCGCGACGCACGCTGCCCGACCAAACACGTGCTCCATTCTGACAAGCCGGAATGCACCCGTGTCGCCTCCGGGCACCCATGAACCATCGACCACGGCGGCGGAATGAAACAATCGGAATGTGCGAATGTTGTAAAATTATCGGACAGATACAAACGGAGGTCGATATCGCAGAAGCACTGCGCATTGTCACAATACCACAGTTTCCGAATAACATGCACAGCAATGTGCACCTGGTGCGAAAAACGAGAATTCAGGTGCGTCTGGATGTTGCCGGAAGCGAGGTCCCTGGATTGCCACCTGACGCGGTGGAGGAGGAGTGTGTCATCAATGCGGGATTCGGTGATTCCTGGGCGGGTTCGCGCCTATCCCCCACTTGACGCTGGGGTCAGGGAACAGTGGCATTCCTTCGGGATTTCCGACTTTGGTTGATTCTTGCGTCTGGTCCTGGTCCGGCTGCATGAAGGAAAAACCGATGCGATTGTCGAACCTGGGTGTATATCGTACAGTCGCCGATCCCAATGCGCGTGGCACGACGAGAGTGTTTGTGTCAATGAGCAGAGCCCGCCTGCGCAAGCTTCACGCCGGTCTATGGCTCAGAGATAGTACAGATATTTGATTTTGAGAACAGCCGCCTGATCGCGAACGCGCATGACCGGAGCGTGCGGGATGCCGGAGGGGTCGTACTGCCGCTGAAGATCGCGCAGATCGTTGATCGCAAAATACACCCAGCTTTTCGGAAGGAAATTCCAGCTGAACAGAAGACCGGTGATCCATTGCTCTACGCGGTCGGACGAATGCCGATAGGTATTATCCACATACAGCCGTACGCTGACGTCGTTGACAGGGTTTACAGTAATGCTGGGACGGGAGTTGATAATGACGTCTTCGATGCGATTATCGGGGTTGCCTTCGAAGTGCGAATTCACTTCGACGCCGAATGAAATATTCCCGGTCGGTCGGCAATAAAACGACACACCGGCCCAACTGTAAAACGCGAGCCAGTCCCGCGTAAAATTCCAGGATCGGGAATACCCGCCCCAGAGATTGCCATCCCACCGCGGATGTACACTGTACCAGCTCCAGAGGCTGGCCTCGTACGAAGTGTATACTCTTCCCTGGTCCTTCGCACCGCCATAACTCAGGTTGATCTCGCCCCCGTAATTTGCTCGAAACGTGATGTTGCCCCCAAGAGCAGCGGAAATATCAGTGTAGAGATCCGCGTCCTCATAGGTTGCTCCGCCGCCGCCATAGAAATAGATCTGTCGTACCGGGCTGTCCTTGATATACCAGTTAGGGCCTGTGAGTGCGACGAGGCTCGCCGTGCCCTTCCAGGGCACGAAGCCGACCTGCGAGACGTCGAAGCGTTTGTCGATTGCGCGTCCACGCGTCAGGACAATCCAGGTATCCGAGGATCGTGTAAAACTGGCTGAGGCCGCGTATCCGCCCTCCGCGGCATCGTCGAACGATCGCGCGAGCTGCCAGGCGAGCTGCCACGACGAACTCCGGAGCGCGCCGTCAACATCCAGCACGCCGGTCTGCCGGGAAGGGCTCCATTTGCCGACATAGAGCATTCCTATATCTGAATTTTCGAGCACTCGTCGTTTGACGCGTGCGGCGGCAAATGTCGCGCCCGGCTCGACAGCAGCGGTTTCCGCAGCTCCGTACTCGACTTCACCCGTTCTCGCAACGAAACCCCCGTATTCCCACGTATCGAGCCGCCCGAAGGCCTTTGCACCGGCATACAACGGTACTTCCTTGCCGTCGGCGAGCTTCCGTCCGATGCGACGGGAATAGAATAGCTCAAGGGGTTGATAAAAACCTGAATTGTGCTGTTTACCGGAGGCCATGAAAATTTCATTTCCTTCGGTAAAAAAAGGACGCCGCTCCGCGAAATAGGATTCGTAGCGGGAGATATTGAAGGAAAACGGATCGGCTTCAATCTGTGCGAAATCGGGATTAGCCGTTGCCTGCAGCGTGAGGATTGGCGATGGATTGTAAAACACATCCAGGCCGGCGTCCGGAGACACGTGGTATACCCCATCGCGCACATACTCCATGCGCCCGATCGCAACGGGGTAGCATTCCAGTGATAGACCGCTCACGGAAGGGCGGGTCTGATCGAATGCGAGCCGTCCAAATTTCGAGATACGCTGACCCTCGTTTTCGGCATACGCGCACCAGTAAATGTCCTCCGTGCGGCCAGGAATCCAGCGGTCGAAATCCAGACCCCACGCATCCAGCGTGGGATCATACTGGATCGATCGGTATGGAATCTCCATCTCCACGACAAAACCCCAATCATACACTCTTGAAGCAGCGAACCAGACACCGTCCCAGTTGTAATCGCGATTGCGTGCATCGTCCAGCAGTCGCGCATCCGATCTGGCTCCGCCGGCGCTCACCGCGAATTTATAGGCGCTTTTCCTGTCGCCGAAGGTGTCGAGCATGATCGAAACGAAATCGCCTCCCGCGTTATCCAGATATCCAGCGTATTCCTGGATTGCGTCACCATCTTCGTAGCAGATCATCAAACAGTACAGCGCACGATCGGTTGTAAGCACTTTCGCGACGGTACGTCTCGATGGTGGCTTGCTGTGCGCGGGGCTGTGCTGGACGAACGAGTCGGATGAGTCCGCGGTGAGCCATTGTTCATCGACGGCGCCGTCCAGCGTAATTGGAGCGGTGGCGGTGCGTAGCGCGAGCTGTCGCTCAACCGGGGAAAGCTGGGCAGGCAAATGGCTGGTGTTAATGAAACACAAGCAATATATCGCAACGAGGGAGGCGAGGTGTCTGCTCATTCGAGCACCTGTTTGTTTCAACTTTCACTCAATGGGAACTGCGGATTCCTGTTGGGCCGGAACTGCGCTCATACGGATGAAGAGAAGCAGAGTTGCAATGTACAATCGGAGATGAATATCGCGCAGATGTGAGCCACACGATATTTGACCAGGACTGAAGCACTGTGGAAAACGGTGGGAGACAATTACCCGGTCGTGTGCCTGACGATGGTATCGATCATCACCGGCCCGTCCGCGGGATGGAGTTCTTGACCGTTGCCTTCGAGTGTCAGGAGCGTTGCCGACGGGAGCTGATTCATCAGCGCGAGGGCATTGGCGTAGCGCAAAACGGGATCCTCCGTGCCGTGGATAACTTGTGGGTTTATTATCCGCATTATGCAAGATCGTCACCCTGAGTGTGCCCACCAGCGCTGCGCACTGGTCCATTTCATGGATGACATCGGATTATGGCGACGCTAAGCAAACGCCGTCACCCTGAGTGAGCCAACCAGCGCTGCGCACCGGTCCATTTCTTGGG
>CAYJMN010000144.1:0-7491 GCA_964371045.1 uncultured Chromatiales bacterium
GCCCGCGCGTACACCGTCAGAGCGGCCGTTGGCGCCAGACCGGTCAAAGGTTGCGTAAACGTCACCTTGCTTGTATTGGCAACCCAGGTGGGATTGAAAATCTGCGCCACACCGTCGGTTTCGTTTGCCGGCATGCCGCCAACCTTGTACACAACCGTGATGCCCGCGGGATTCGTGCTCAATCCGCTGTTCACCAACACCACATCAATGCTGTTCATGGCTGGGTCTTCAAGGCGCGCCCAATTGTCGGGCGCGTAATTGATGCGCATATCCGCGATTGAAATGTCGAACTCGGGCGGCGGTGCCGGGTATTCATCCGCGCCGATGCACGGAGAAATTCCGCGCGGTTCGCCGTCATAATCGTCCGTGAAGCCCGCGATGGACACGCCGGCCTGGTAGCCCACATGCGAACGGCTGTGCACATCGGTCAGACTGACGAAGTACGGATTGCCGTACACGGAATTCTGGTTGAAGCCGGGAGATGCGGCCTGCATCGCCGCAAGGGTGGAATAGCTCGTCCCCTGCCAGCGATAATAATCCGTGCCTGTGCCATTGCGATAGAAGCCGTTGTTGTCGAACAAACTGAAATCGATGGCGGAACCCGAGGTCATCTGATACTGCGCGTAGAACGTGCCGCTGCCCTCGAGCGCGATCCAGTTGTTCGCGAACTTGTTGTCGTACGCCGTCGTCTCACCGTACACATACATCCCGTATGCCGTGCCGGTCGTCTTCATGAACACCGTGTTGTACACGCAATCGGTGTAACGCGGATAGCTCACGTACAGACCGTAGTTCGTTGATGTCCCGTTCGTCGCGCCCATGTTGTTGTACACTTTCGCCCGATTGCTCGTCGAGGCGTAGTAGTAATTGGGGCGGTAAATGTAGAACGGCGAGTACGCGGCGAAGCCGTAGTTGTAGCTGACTTCCGGGCCGTCGTTGGGATAATAGATGTAGTACGCGTAGCCGGACGTCGTTGTGTACGTCCCCGTCGACCGCTGAATCGCCCGGTTGCGCTTGACATCGAGCTGCCCACCGGGATAGTACAGGTAGAAGCCGTAGGAATACCAATCCGTAATCGTGTTGCCGATGAACTGATTCCCGGTGGCCGTCGTGTAGTCGGATGAACCCGAGCCGTACCAGCGGATCCCGTAGCTTCCACCGGTGATGGTGTTGTCCTGGATCAGGTTGTAGTTTCCGAAATCACCGGACGAGCTATAGGACGTCATCGTGTTGCCGCAGATACCAATATGATAGGCCGAGGTGCTGCTTGTCGGCATCTCGATCCTGCAGTTGCTGATCTCGTTGTAGTCCGCCGAATTGGTGAACAGGAAACCGTAGCCGTAACTGGCGTCCGTGGGACGAACGGTCAGATTCTTGAAGCGCACGTAATCCGCGCCATCGAGTGTAACAACACGCGAATAGCTGGTCGGAGTCGAATGCGTGAGAATGCGCGTCGCCGCATTGCCCGTCCCGCCATTGAAGGTGATGGTGTTGACCGAACTCGCGCCGGGAATCGCGGGGATGGTGATGGCTTCGGTGTAGGTGCCGGCGGCCACGTTAAACGTGACAGGCCCGCAGACCCCGTTGTTCACAAGGTCAGCTACAGCCGCCGTGAAGTTGGCATAGTTTGGCGACACGCCGCCGATTGTGAATGTGCCTGTGAGTGCCGCCTTGACGGTCACCGCTGCGGTGTCGTTGTTGTTGATGGTATCCGGCACCCCGTTCGGATTCGTCGTCCATGCCTGGATGGTGTAGGGCACGCCGAGAGCAAAGGTCCGTGAACCGAGATTGACCGAAGTCTCGCGCGTCGTTGTATTGAGGGTGTCGAGCAGGCCGGTCCAGGGATAGGCCGTCTGCGACACACCGTTCAGCTTCCAATTGATGGTGACCGACGTGATCTGGTTTGTTCCGGAATTGCGCAACGTTACGATGACGGGATGCGAGCCGGCGCAGAATGCCTGCGGGGAAGTGATCTCGGTTATCCCAGCGTCGTTGGGGCCGGATGCTCCCGGATCGTAGGTGATGCGCCCGCAAAACTGTCGCGGGTAGTTGGAGAAGGTGATAGGCACCTGACCGCCCCATCCTTGCGTGTTCACGCTGAGATAGGAATCGGCGATGATATATGGCGCGACGCCTGTGCGATAGGATACGCCACCGGACACCGTCCTGATCGCGAAACCCCAGCGATCGCCCTGATTCATGAGCAGGTTGAGATTGAGTGGAATCTCGATATCCGTGCCGTACCCGAGGCCCGTGAAACCAACCTGGCCTAGACTGATCCAGCCGGTTGTGTTGTAACCGGTGCTCGAATTGGGCACGTTGATCAAGCCTGTGGGATTGTAATAAATCTCGACGGTGGACGTCGTCGCGCTGCCCTGGGACCACAGACGATGTATCCGGGTCGGCTGCAACGCAGTCACTTCAAAACAGATGCCGGATGATCCGTTGTTCGCGGTCAACCCCATCGCAAGCGACAATGCTCCCTGAGCGTGCAACTGGGGACTCCCGAACGTGGTGAGCAATGCCACCAGTCCGAGCGTCGCGGCGAAGGCCATGCTCATACGTCGAGGAGATAGCCTTCCCCTGGTAGCAGTCATGTGTTTTATCATAAAGACCTCGCTGAGTTAGATGAGAGTATGAGTGTATAGTGGAATGCAGATAGTATCGCGTTGCAGCAGCAGAGCCTGAGGGGGTCTGGATGCATCCTCCGCGAAGGGGAAATTAGTGCCTTTTTCGCACTGTGACGATTTAGCAACCACTCCAATATAAAACAAACGAGTTAAAAAGAAAGTCACGAATCCGTCTATTAGTGATTTTTTTTCACAGACGAATCAGGGTCCAGCGCTACCCTGCTTCGAACAGCCACCGATAATCCCTCCCAAAAGCTGGAGGCATACTCCGCTTCATCCCTGCCGCACCTCTTATGCAGCCATGCCGTCAGGCAGCGCCAATTCCTGCGTCGCGACACAGGCTTCGGCTCGACAAACGGCTTCCCCAGAGGTCGCTCTTTCGCCGAGGCGATTCGCATTTGACCTATAGACCGATGTCGCAGTAGGTATGAGCTCCAGACAGTACACAAAAGCTTTGAATCGGACTTGTCCGCCCAAGCCGTTAAGGCGATTGCATATCGGGAATCAACGTTGGACTGTCGGAGGCGGAGGCAACAGCAATTGTGATCGCAACCTCTTCATCCCTCGAGATCAAACCGGTGCGCTCTCCCCAGGATGACATCTTCATCATTGAACCGACTACGACTCCTTCTCCTACCGAAGGCATTGCCTGAACCTCCAATATTCCATCGCCACAACATGTGTACCTATTACCCTGTTTCCGAACTCTGTCAGCCCCCCCCTACTTTCCGCCCGCAATCCGCAATTCCCCGCCTCTACTCTCGTTGACTCAAGCCTGTGTTTCGAATAAATGCTGCTTCGACGAAGCGAACGCAATCCGCAGTAAAAAAAGAGGGCCGCCCTTTCGGACAGCCCTCGTAAAGGAAAAAACTGAGGAGGATTATTTCGAAAGCACCATCTGCGTGCTTTGAACGAAGTCCCCCGCCGTCATGCGACAGATGTAGGTTCCCGTCGGCAGTGCGCTTGCGTCAAACTGCACGCTGTAACGTCCGGCACCGACCACATCATTGACCAGTTCCGCCACTTCCATGCCGAGACTGTTGTACACCACAAGGCGTACGGCACGCTCTTCGGCCATATTGAAGGTGATGCTGGTTGAGGAAATGAAGGGATTCGGATAATTGCGTTCGATTCCGAAATTCGTCGGAATGCCATCGCCAACCTTTCCGTAGATGAAGTACGGCTGGGCCAGCGCGATATTGCCGCCGATGTTCAGCTCATTAAAATCGAACACCTTCACCAGGTTCATCGCGGGATCGGAGGCGGAACTCGTGCCCATGATGGGATCTTCCCACATACCCCGAGGGACGGCCTGACGTACGCCGCGGAGCTGGTTGCGATCGTTCACCATCGTCGCTTCCTGATCGGAATACGGGAAGGTGACGTTCGCCGTCCAGCCTGTGCCGGTGTGCGTAATCTGCCAGTAGCGTTTCACATACAGCATACGCGCGAGGTTCAGCGGCAGCTGGTTCGGGAAGGTGCGGATGGTCATACCGTTGATTACGCCGCTTGTCACTTCCACCGTCGCGATCGGATTGCCGGTGCCTGTCGCATTGAATTGGTAAGTATTGCCCGCTGTCATGATGCCGTAGGACGCCTCCTCCGAATCCGGACCTATCTTTGTTCCGGCGCTGATGATGCGGAGTTCTACATCGACTGTCAGCGGTTCGTTGGTCGCGATCAAACCGTTCGCCGGCGGCGGGAAGTCGTCGTTGAACAGAATACCGTAAAACGTGATCTGTCCCACGTGCAAACCCGGTGCCAGACCGTTGGGATTGACGGTCATGGTAAAATCCTGAAACTGGCGCGGACGTGGCGGGTTGAGGTTGTACCCCTGCAGCGTCGGTTCCGGCGTCGCCTTCGTAAGCGTGATCCACGGCGTCGTGGTTTCGACATCCCAAAGGAAGTCTCCGTTTGCGCCGTAAATGTTCGTGTTCGAAACCACCTCATACGTTCTCGTGATCAAACCCGGCGACTTGTAATTGGCCTGGACCAGGATCTTGCTGTCCGGATTGTCGATAAAGGTGTTCAGCGGATCGCCGGTCATTCCGAAAGCTATTTTTGGCGGCGGCGAGGGATTATCGTCAACCACGATGTCATCGATAACGACTGCGCCCGCGCCGGCGGCGCTGCTCACTCGGAAGCCGATAAAATAAAGGCCGTTGACGAGTGGTGTGTTGAAATAAGGATCGAGTCCGCCCGCCAGCTGCTTTGCGGTCATGAATCCGGTGTTGGTGAAATTGGAAAACGTCGCAAACGTCGACATGGAGCCGGGATCAGGGCTCGTGCCAAACGCAACCTCGACAGTTTGCGCTGTGCCTGAAACCGATTTCATATTGAAAGCCACACGATAACTTGATCCCGCGAAGAGATCCATCGCCGGGCTGAAGAACCAGTCATCGGCGGCTTGGCCATCGCCTGGATACTCCACTGCGTTTGATCCCGCGGTACCCACGCCGCTCGCGACGTTCCAAGTCTCACCGCCATTGTTGTTGTTCACCGTCCATGGATAATCGAGATAGCCCGGGAAGTCCGAGAATTCCGGAGCCGACATGCTGTTAAACGATTCCCTCCCATGCACTTTCTCGATGTCGATTTTCCTTGTGTCGCCGCCGCCGTCGTTCGCTCCGTCCTCATCCTGGGCCCAGAATACCCGTGCGTACACGGTAAGCGAAGGTGAAGCGGAGAGGCCGGTGATCTGCTGCGTGAATGTTACCGTCGATGCGTGGTTCGTCCACACGGGATTGAAAACCTGGGACACACCATCGAATTCTGTAGCGGGCATACCGCCAACTTTGTATGTGACCGAAATGTTCGCCGGATCGGCACCGAGACCGGTATTCTCGAGCACGACATTCACATCATGCATCCCGGCATCCTCGATTCGGGTCCATGTATCGGTAGCGTAATTCAGGCGGACATCGCGAACGGCGAGGTCTTTCTCGGGAGGTGGCGCGGGATACTCATCGGCGCCGATACAGGGATTCATACCCCGCGGATCGCCGTCAAAGTCGTCCGTGATCACGGATACCGCAATCCCTGCCTGATATCCTGCGTGTGAGCGGCTGTGCAGATCGAGGTTCGCCACAAAATAGGGATCCTCGCCCCAGAAAGAATTCTGATGCTTTGTCGGAATGGCGGCTTGGAGAGTGGCAAGCGAACTGTACGTCGTCCCGTTCCACCGGAATGTTACAGCTCCATTCACCGCGGACCAGAAGATATTGTAGTCAAATTCGGACATATCCGCCGCATACGTGTTGTAGATGGCGTAAAACGTACCGCTGCCTTGCTTGGCGATGATGTTGTTTTGATACTTGTTGTCGTACGACGTGCTCGCGCCATAATTGTAGATGCCGTATCCCGTGCTGCCGCCCATCATATTGAGGCTGTTGTACACCACGTCGGTGTAGCGTGGATATGAGACGTACAGCCCGTAATTGGTGGAGGTACTGGTACAAACCAGCATGTTGTTGGCGACGAGGCCGCGAATGCTGGTGCTGCTTCGAGCGTAATTGTGATACAGCGAACGCAGGGGATTGTACGTCACTTGTATGTCGTTACCAACGATCTGCGCGCCCTCGTTCGCGTAGTAGGAATATATACCGTAGTTCGAACCGGTCGAGGTAGTTCTGTTTCGAATCGTATTGTACTTTACCTGTAGTGCTGGCTGATAATAGAAATACATGCCGTAACTGTTGAAACCGGTAACCCTGTTTCCGATAAACTGATTGTTGAGACCTATCGTCGTCGATGAGGAGGAAGATCCATTGAAGCGCACGGCATAGGTCCCGCCGGAAATGTCGCAGTCCTCCACCAGCGTGTGGTTTGCCCAGTTCCCGTATGATGAGTACGAAGTCGTGCTACTTGCCAGCATAGCGATGCTGTACGTATTTGTGGAAGTTGGCGAAGCCTCGATGCTGCAAGCTATGAAATGGTTGTAGTTGGCTTGATTCGTGAAAAGCACTCCGTATCCATAGGTGGAGCCGGTCGCGCGAATCGTGAGGTTTTTGAAGCGAAGGTAATCCGCCCCATCGAGCTTCAGCACAAAATTATATTGACTTGGCGTGCTGTACGTCAGAACACGCGTCGCTGCATTGCCCGTACCGCCATCGAAGGTGATGGTGTTCGTCGGGCTTGCTCCGGCGATGGCGGGTATCGTGAAAGGTCCAGTATGGGAGCCTGCGTACACGGTGAATGTCACCGGACCGGAAACGCCGCTTGAGGTAAGCGCATTGATCGCCGCGTCGAATGTGGTGTAGCTACCCCCTGTACCGATGGTGTAATTTCCATTCAACTGAGCTGTGGCCGTGCCTGGAAATAGCCCTGCGAAAACGCCGGCGACGAACAAGAAAACGGCCAGCGTCGGGAAGTAATGTGTCCTGTAATGCATCATGATTGAAACTCCTTGGAAATTGAGGATCGGGTGTCGCTGACGATCTGCCTGTCTTATTCCGGGATGTGCATCCTGCGTTGATTCGCCCTGACCGGCACAACTGTATCCGCTCGTGGCTACACGCTTGATCTCCAGATCGACTACCTTTCTGTGAATATATATCACACTTTGTATTTATGCAAGAAAGAAAATGAGATTATTTTGCACACTTTTGTTAATGATGCTTTTATTCACAGTTTTCCGGTGTTTACCGAGACCTTTTCGTCAGCGTTCAGAGAGATCTTACGGGATTTTTATTCACACTTATCCAATTTCGTGATGTGTCACATAACATTTCCTCATGAGGCGGTCCCTCTGCTCTCCTTTCAGATTGTGGATTGCGGTTTTGGGATTGCGGATTGCAAGAGACTGTCGATTCATGGATCCACCACTTTCCAATTGCGATTTGCGATGAGTGATCGAAATTCC
>CAYJMN010000145.1:0-7465 GCA_964371045.1 uncultured Chromatiales bacterium
ACCGGTGCGCGGCGCTGGTGGGCTCACTCAGGATGACGAGCTTGATAACGCGCGTCAGAAAATCGGATGTCATCCACGAAATGGACCGGTGCGCAGCGCTGGTTGGCTCACTCAGGGTGACGGTATTGACTAGAGCATCGGAACCCTGACCCCCGATGTCATTAGCAGGTCGAAGCCGGCTTCCATACGCTGGACTTCAACGGGGCGGGTCTCGCCAGCGGGACCTATATGGTGCGCTTCGAAACACCGGGGCACGTGCTTCACCAGCGGGTGATGCTGAACAAGTAAGGCAAGAGGAACGAGAGATCCTTTTTTCGGGAAGCTGCTTGCGGACGCATGCATTGCGGATGCTGGACGAACTGACGGAAACAGTGATGTTCAGGCCGGATGCGCAACGATGAGTTACGCCCGGCACCGGACCTGACAAAGTGTTCACCAACGCACGCTTATCCTGAAAACCAACAGATCCTGAAAAGGAGGGCTGCGGATGGCGAAATGAGTAGATTGAAGAGAGAGAGAAGGCACCCACGTGAGCGTGGGTGCCTTTTTTTTAAAGCGCGGAGCACGTAGCGTTGGGGCGCCTGGGATGAATCGGAACAGTGTATTGAATCCTACGGAATTTTCATTCCTGATTCAGCTCCCTGAAAGATTGCGACGCTAAATTGTCTGGTGAGCATGAAGTTGTTTCCCTATGCATGCGCAACGAGACTTAGATTGAATGAAAAGGTGTTACGATGAAACGAATGCTGCCTGCCGTGCTGATGTTCGTCCTGCTTGCCACGACACAGATCATGGCTGATAACCTGATCGTTCGCGTCGCTTCCGACAGCGGACCACAATCCCTGCGTCACCTGCTTACGGAAGCTCGGGATGGAGACGTCATCACATTCGAACTTCCTGTCGGAGAGAATACCATCTCCCTGAAATCGGAACTGTACGTTTCCGGAAAATCGATAACCATTGACGGACGCAATCTTGCGGGCAAAACGGCTGAACCTGTCACGCTTCAGGTGCGCCTCCCCGGATTGTCTCCGTTCCGTGTTTTCAACATCCAGCCCGGAAAAGGACACACGGTGACGTTGATGCATCTCAAGCTCCGCGGCGGCGATATATCGAACGTACGTACGAGCCACGATGGTGGCGCCATCCTGGCCGGGAATACCGGCTCTCTGATCCTCATTCATTGCGTTGTGCGGGACGGTAAAGCCCGCCGCGGCGGAGGTCTCTACGCCGGCGGACCTTCGCGCATCGATGTACTGCGTCTGGAGCACTGCGTCATAATGCAAAACGAATCGATAGCGAGGAAAAGCGCGTCGGCCGGTGGCGGCGTCTACATCAGTTTCGGAAAGGCCGTCATCAGCTCCACGCGTATTCACGACAACGTGTCGGGAACACATTCCGGCGGTATCTGTCTGGACAACGCCAGTGGTGTGTTTGTCGACAGCGACATCGCGGGAAACTACGCGAAAGACGCCCGTTCGAGGGATGGCAGCTTCACCGGACCCACGCTGTTCTTCTGCAACACCTCGCTCAATATCCCAATTACCACCGTTACCTCCGGAACACAAGCCGCCCTCACGAATCCGCCTGTCGATGTGATGCGCGTTTCCTTCCCGCGGCAGGCAAACGGAGCGTCTTCCTCGCTCCTCAAGGATGTCGAGCCGATCAGCCAATTGCTGCTGCTTAAAGGTGTTCGGGATCCTCATCGCCTCTGAAACAGTTGCGCTTAAGCGTCGTCGGCAGAAACGAACCGTGGCAAAGCGTCCAGACACGAAAACGTTGGCGGCTCTCAAGGGGCCGCTTTTTTTATCCTCGGGCCGACAGCCTGCCGCTCATCGGGAAGCACGACGGCGGCATGATCTATCGTTTGCGGCAGATCGACCTGGAGGAAGCGATGGAGTAGTCGAAGGTGGCGTACGTACGTCATGGAACGATCCCACGCTCGGTTGAGCCGCACCCGGGGTATCCGAATCCCTTCAATCCCTCAACGATGCTACGTTATTCTCCACCGGAGAGCGCGCGGCTTTCGGTCAGGTCGAAGATCGAAAATTCGCCGCGGCGGACTCGCCGCAGCGAGGTGACGGTACTTCTGGTCAGGAAGTGGCGACGCCGCTTCACGCGGCTCAAACGGCTGCCGGTTTCCACACTCTCGAATTCAACTGTGCCAGCCTGCCCAGCGTCGCGTGTAACGTGCGCTTCGAAGCTTCAGGACGCGTATTGCGGCAGCATATCATCCTGTGCAAATAGTTCAGCCACGATACTGTTCATGTGAGAAAAGGCGAAGATTTTTTCACCTTCTTCTTTTATCCGGAGATGCCTGCGTGGAAGCTTGTCCCTTTCTCCCTCTTGCTCCTCTGTTCCCGGAGACGAGAATCCGGGGTGTCATTTCGTCAAATCCGAACCATCCCCTCGTACATAGCAACATCATTCTCGAACGGAATGCGCGCAGCTATAAGATCGGAGCGGCGAGACAGGATAAGGCGGAAACCAATGGAGGGATGTGAAGTGGAGGGATCGCCGTGCAAGTGTTTCAACCTGCGACGCACAGGGATCATTTTTTAACAACAAGATCATAATATTTTTTTCCGGCGCATCGCACTTGAATGAAAATATATTCCTGTATTGCTGTAACAAAAACGAGCACGTGATTGTCTTTCATGGTATCTGCGGATAACGACATGCGGATAGCGGCAACCACAGCCATTTGATTTATTCAAAGCATTTACGTAACTTATTCTATCATTTACAGGCCACCGGATTGGCTCTGTAAACAAGCTTGGTTAGCTCACGTCTTCGGCAACCCATCGTACAACGTCCCTCCAAACCCTGCGATCCCTCATCGTCGGTTTTTTTACAACCTATTTAACAAGGCGACAGAATGATTCACAATGGTACGCGTGCTTTGAGATATCTGCTTTTTATCTCCTGCCTGTTGTTCAGCATGACCGCAATGAATCCGGTGGCGTATGCTCAGTTCTCCAGCCAGATGTCTGGCGATTGGAATAATGCTGGCACATGGGGCCAAATCAGCAATGTACCCGGTCCGACTGATGTGGTCACCATCAATGCAGGCGATATCGTAACGGTCAATGTGTTGAGCACTGGAAGCAATCAGTGTAAAAATCTGACGATGGGTTCCGGGAACGGGACCGCGACCCTGACATTTGCCGCCGGCGCAAGTCTCGAGGTTTCGGAGTTCGTCACCTTCGGAGGGAGTGGTTCAGCACAACAGGGAGTAATCTCCCTCGCGAGCGGCGCGTCACTTAAAGTTGCACAACTGATTGCCGGGAATGTCGACGGGGCGACCTGGATTCCGGGCGAAAGTACAGTGGAGCTGACCGGAACCGGGGACATCACGCTGCCATCGGAAGTCTTCAGCAGTTACCATGATCTGATCATCAATAAAACCAGCGGTACGCTATCGCTCGCCGGAGATATCTCGGTAAGTGGGGATTGGACAGCCAATTCGCAATTCGATCCCTCAACCTTTACCGTAACCTTCAACGGCGCCGGAAATCAGGCTATTTGCGGAACGGCCGTCACGACCTTCCAAAACCTCGTGAACAACAGCAGTGGCACGCTCACGCTCAATCAGGATGTTTCCCTGACCGGAAGCTGGACTAACAACTCGGCGATCGCCTCTGGTACGAGGACGGTAACGTTTACGGGCGCTTCAGCCCAAATTCTCGGTGGCAGCGCACCCAGTCCCTTTTATCATCTTACCATCGACAAAACCGGAAGCGCTCTGTGGCTCAATAACGACATCTCGGTCGCTGGAAACTGGACGAACAACTGGGCCGTCAATGCAGGTTTGAGCACGGTCACGTTCAACGGCGCCGGAAATCAGACCATCGGCGGAAGCGCTGTCAACACGTTCGCCAGTGTTACGGTCAACAAAGGCAGTGGGACACTTGATCTCGCCGGCAACTCCGCGACTGTCGCCGGCACGCTCACGCTCACCAGCGGCAAGCTTTCGCTCGGGAACTATGATCTCACCGTTGGTTCATTGCATCCAGTGCTTGGCGGTTCGGCCGCGAGCTACATCAAAACCGATGGTACAGGTTCTCTCAAGCGGACGGTTGGGGCAAAATCTGTCTCTTACCCTGTCGTGTTCCCTGTCGGCACCTCGTCGGGCTACAATCCCGCGACGATCTCCGCCACCACAGGTTCGGATGTTTTCTCGGTCAGCGTGAAGGAAACTCTCGATCACCCGCTGCTGAACAATGCGTACGTGAACCGGCAGTGGTCCATCGTTGAACAGGTTCCCGGTGGCAATGTCGCCACTATAACCCTGCAATGGAACACCGCCGATGAACCTCTGAGCGGCTTCAATCGGACGGGGCTCTACATATTCCACTACGTCTCTTCGAATTGGTCCGGTACGTCCGCAGCCTACAGCGATCTCGGCGGCGGCGTCTACAAGGCGACCGCCATCGGATTTACAAGTTTTTCGCCGTTCGCCATCGGCAACATCGGCGCCACTCCGGTTGAGCTCACATCCTTCACCGCCAGATATTTCAGCCCCGAAGTGCGGTTGGACTGGAGCACGGCCACGGAGCTGAACAACTACGGTTTCGAAATCGAACGCTCCGGGAACGGTGTGGATTGGGAAAACATTGGCTTCGTGCAAGGCGCGGGCAACTCGTTCAGTCAGAAGAACTACACCTACACCGACGACCTCACATCGAATGAGAAGCGCAGCGGCAGCATGGCCTATCGCCTGAAGCAGATCGATCGCGACGGGACGACGGAATATTCGAAGGTGGTGTACGTGCGTCTGGGGGCGATCTCACGCTCGATCGCACTCTATCCGGCGTATCCGAATCCCTTCAATCCCTCCACAACGCTGAGTTTCTCACTGCCGGAGGCTTCACAACTTTCGGTCACGGTGTACAACATCTTCGGACAGAAAGTAGCGATGTTGCTTGACGGGGCGCTGACGGATGCCGGTTTCCATACGCTCGACTTCAATGGAAACACCCTCCCGAGCGGCTCGTATCTCGTCAGGTTTGAAACACCGGGCGCGACGCTGCAGCAGCAGATCATCCTGAGCAAATAACACAGAAGCAACGTGGATCATAAAAAAAGGCGAGGATTTCCTCGCCTTTTTTTCGTTCATCCGGATCCGATGCCGGTACGCGGCGCCGCTGTTTTGGATTGCGTCTTGCGCTCAGGCGCATTCATTGCGGCGAAGCATACAGGTACCGTTTGATTTTTTGTGTAGCGGTTTTCTCAAAGGGATTGCGCTGCTCCTGCACGGCGTGGATTTGCGAAAAACGATTGAGGCGCGTATTGACCCGGAGATGAATGTCGCGAAGCGTTTCTTCCACCTTCTTCTGCACGAACTGCATAGCTTCGTCGCGAAGATGTGTGAGCTGTTCCTCGAGTTCCTCGTAGTTGAGATGCACCAACGCGACAAGCCGGCCCTTCTTCTCCACGACGAGCGATTCAACAACATAATCGCAGGTATTGATGACGTTCTCGATTTCTTCGGGATAGATATTCTCCCCCCCGGCGCCGAGGATGAGATTTTTCAGCCTTCCCTTGATGTACAGATGTCCGTCCGTGTCGAACATCCCGAGGTCGCCTGTGCGAAACCAACCATCGTCGGTGAAGGCCTCGCGCGTCAGTTCGGGTTCATTGTAATATCCTCGCATGATGCTCTCTCCGCGAGCCTGGATTTCACCTTCACCGGTCACGCTGTCCGCGTCGGCAATCCGAAGCTCCACGCCTTCCATTGCCGGTCCTGTGGATTGAGGGCGGACCACCTGTGGATTGGCGCCCGCGAGCAGCGGTGAGGTTTCGGTGAGACCGTAACCGACGCCGTAGGGAAAGCGGGCTTCCCTGAGAAAGCGCTCGGTGGTGGGATCGAGTTTCGCCCCGCCAATGCCGAAGAAATGGAGGCGTCCGCCGAAGGTTTTCTTCAGTTTCTTGCCGGCCATGCGGTACAGGAATTGTCTGCCTTTTTCTATTGCATGAATACGCCGGAGCAAACCGTTGTGCATGAACTTTCGCAGCACCCGCAGTTTGTAAATTTTTTCAATCACCAGCGGCACGCTGAGCATCATCGTGGGGCGAACGGATTCCAGCGCGGGAAGCAGTGCGTTGGCCGTCGGAGGCTTGTCCAGATACCACACCGAGGCGCCGCGCATGAGGGGCAGCACGAGCCCGAGAGTGTTCTCGTAGCAGTGCGACAACGGGAGAATGGAGAGGAACACGTCCTCTGAATGCACCGGCTGGATTGTCTGCACCTTCACCGCGTTGAACACGATGTTGCGATGCGTGAGCATGACGCCCTTGGATTTTCCGGTCGTTCCCGACGTGTAGATGATCGATGCCAGATCGTCGCCCTTTACCGCTGCCGAAGCAAGTTCGCCAAGCGCTTCGTTCCAGAGCGGAACGGTCTCGGTGGCTTCCGTGAGCCCGATGCCGTGCGGTAGCAGCGTGAACGTCTCCATGGCGATCACATGCCGCAGCGTCGGCAGCGCGAGGGTACGGATGCGCGTGTACAGCTTCGAGGACACGAACAGCGCGTCGCAGCATGCGTGATCAAGGAATGTGGCGATTTCATTGTCATGGAAATCCGGGAGCAGCGGAACGGCGACCGCACCCATGCTCGTGATCGCGAAAAATGCGACGCCCCAATTGGGCATGTTCGCGCTCAGGATACCTACGCGATCTCCCGGACGTATTTGCAGATGCCGAAGCCCCGCGCGGACACGTGCGATTTCGGTACCCAACTCCTGATACGTCAACGGCACACCGTCGACGAAGGAAAGAGCCGGATGCGAAGCATAGCGCTGAATGCTGTTGTCGATGACGGAGGCCAGGGTCGAGGTGGAAGGGTCGTGCATGCGCCTGGTGGTTTTCGGAAGTGAAAAAGAAGGAAATCCGGCGCCGATTCCACATGCAGTTCTCACTGGAAATGCGGAGAAAGCGTCACGGAAATACCGCATCCACAAATATCATATCGCGACGCAAGAAATCAAATCCCGACCTCTCCCCCCGGCCCCCTCTCCGCTTCCGGCCTCATATCTTTCCGCCGCTGCGGAGAGGGGGAGGAGGAATGACCTTGTAGAGACGTTGCATCTCGCAGAAACGCTGCGTGCAGATTGTAACACGTCGCACGACACCAGCCCAACGTTTCTGCGGCAACGTCTCCTGCGCTTATTTATCGTACACGCGGATGCATGCGTCGTGGTTAGATGGAACATGCATTATTGTCATCCACGAAATGGAGCGATACGAGACGCTGGTGGGCGGCCCTGCTTATGACATCTTTGTGTGCTGAGCGATCTGGCCAAGGTGTGAATGAAACTACACAGCAGGAATTGTTGAAATTAAAGACAGTAGCAGCGAACCTCCGCGTATGAATACGTGCACGGATTTTCGCGGATGAGACGGATTAACGCGGATAAGAGTTTTTGAAACCCCGATACAATAGACTTCAGGATCTGGAGACAGA
>CAYJMN010000146.1:0-7403 GCA_964371045.1 uncultured Chromatiales bacterium
TAGCGATTTCCTGCTAAAGCTGCCACCTAAAGGTGGGGGTTTTAACCCTCCCAAACGGGGACAATAAATAGTGTTTTGAAGTGTTCAAAAGAGTTGAGAATATTTACTAATTGATTAGATCTTAAGTTTGGAATATTTGCAATCTGTCCCTTTAAATTTACAATTTCTGTAATTTGTTCGCTATTAAAACCAAGTCCAGTGGTTGTTTTCGAAAATTGTATACTTTCAAAGGCTCTTTCCCACAGAGTTTTAAATGTATCTTGTCTGTCACAAGTTATTTTAACAGGATACAAATTTGTATATGATTTAGACATAATATTGGCTAAGGAAGTTTTTCCAACTCCTCTTTCGCCATATAAAATAGCGTGTTGACCGTTTTCATTAATTGCATCGGCTATCTTTTCAAGTTGATTCAATCTGCCAAAAAAGAAGTCCCTTTCTTGTATAGGTGTGATAGGAGAGAACACTTTACCTAGCATTATTTGTTTTTGCTCTTGCGTCATAATTCTTGATACCTTTTTGATTGTCTTGTCTTGTAACTATTGGCTAAATCTCGCACATAGATATATTTAATTCATATCACACATAAGCTAACAAGCGGCTTTGTATGACCGGCTATTGCTCAAGCCGCACTCTAGCAATTCCAACCGAGCCGATTCAACTATAAGCACCCGACTGCCTGATCTTCCGTATGCTTGCTTCCTGGTCATGAGTGTCCGCTTCGATGTTCCTTGACTATGCTCAACTGTGATTTTCTCCTACGAATCTAAGGCAAGCAACTCTCATTTGCAAATCTCCTCCCAAAAAATGAGCAGCGCCCCCCACAAAATTTCAAGTGACGCTGGAAGAATGCGAAAAGCGAGGACTTACCAGTCGGTGCGCTAATGGCCGGAGACGTTGAGCTTGCCGTTGATATGCCTGGCGGGGTCTTTGATGGCGATGTCGTTGCCCACTTTTTCGACGACATCGCCGTGGCAGAGGACGCAATTCTCGACCTGCGGATGCGGGAACTTGGGCAGCGGACTGCCGGTGGCGGCGTTGCCGTGACAGGTGCCGCACGTGCACTGCTCGCTGCCCTTCCATGCTACAGCGGCACTGTTGCCGTGGGTGAAGTTGCCGTGGCCGCAGGTTTTGGCTCAGCCGCCTGTGGCTGCGTCGTAGGCCTCTGCGCCCGCCTTGCCCGGTTGATCTGGTCGATGAAATCTTGGCGCGTCAAGTCGATCGAGAGGGTGCGTCAGTATTTGGTGAGAGTCTCATATTCGCTTGCAGATCGTTTACTGTCGTCGGATATTCTCTTGTAAACGGCCTCCTCATACACAGACGACGAGAACGATTCCGTGTACTTGCGCTACAGTCCGATGAGTACATTCTTCTTCCCTTCCTTCCCCTCGATCGAAACGTCGAAGGCAGGCCGATCCTCTGTATAATTCTCGGGATCGAACTCGAAATGGCCACCGGTGACCTCGGTCAACCTGGGAAAGAAGTTCTTGAGAACCCGCACTGCCTGCGCCTTATCGTTGCATAGTAGCGCGAAATAGTTGAAGTAGTGCGGTTGGCTGGATAGTAGATTCCTGAGTAAACGATTCACCTCCATCGCACCGGCCGAATTCTCGTCACGGGAGTCAACAACTCGATCAACTACATCGCGGATCTCCTGGGTCATCAATCCAGGTTTCTCTGCATCCTCTGACAGCATGTTGCATACCGTTCCCTTTCCATCCTGCCGTTCGCCTACAGCTACACCGAGGACAAACGCCCTCCACCAGCCTTGGTGGATGCGCATACGCTTGTCCTTGTTGGTGTTATGCTCCTCCGCCCGAACGACAAGTGGACAAACCTCCGCTGCGGCAGACGGAACGGCCTTTTTCGTGAGATGACGGCCGTTTTTTTATGGTGCTGTCGAGGACGCGGGATTCGATGAAAAACGCCGGATCGCGACTGGGTCTGACGTAGGTGGTAGGAAAAAGGTACAAAGAAGGCAGCGACGATCGTTCAGGTTAAAATGGAGCGTGAGGATAGTATCTACAACCCTCCTTCCCGGATGGCCCCAGCAGCTGTTCAAATCCATTTTCAAAGCGTGATGTTAGTTTCCTGGTCCTCGCCGATCAGCTCGAGAAGTGCTCGATACCTACCCCGATTAGCGGGCCGGGGCGGTCATATCGGCCGGGCGTTCAGATTTGATCTATGTTCATTATTTTTGTACACCAACATATTATGAACATTTCTCTTGACTTACGTTCAATATCATTGTATGTTCATATTTATTGAACGTTGTGAATAAATGAACCAAGGTGCCGAACGGTAAAGCAATGAAGGACGAGAGAGAAACAATAGAAGCCGCGATTCAGGAAACCACCGCAATCGCGGGAGTGGATCTTACAGTAGCGGAGGATGAAGTAGTTCAAGGGAAGACGCCAGCAGATACCGAGCTTCTGTTGAGACACGGCGGCCGGAAGTATAGGTACGTTGCCGAAATAAAAGGAAACGTGAGCAGAAACAATGCGCATTTCATCGCGAAGGAAGTGACGGAGGACGCACGACGGAAGAAAACCGGGGTGCTGCTGGTGACGGAATACCTGACCGACGAAGTTGGAGCGATCCTGCGCGAAATGGGCGTGCAGTATCTTGATACTGCCGGCAACGCGTATATCAAGGCCGGTGGCGTGCATGTAGTGATCGAAGGGAAACGGCGGAAAAAACGGGAGCTTGTTGAGGACGCTCCACATACCTTCGGCTGGGCTGGGCTCAAGGTGGTATTCGCATTGCTTTGCGCGGGAGAGCTTCGGAATGCACCGTATCGCGAAATCGCGAAAGCTGCGGAGGTGGCGTTGGGGACGGTGGCCGGCGTGATAACCGATCTTGAACAACGTCGCTACATGATAAACGTCGAAGGCGGGATGCGATTACGGAATGAACGGGAACTCGTCAAGCTCTGGATAGCGGCCTACATCGAGAAACTGCGACCCAAACTCCTGCTCGGGCGCTACGACCCTGTCACTCCGCTCGACTTCGGTGCCATGCCAAACAATGCTCTGACCGGTGCGGAAACGGCGGCGGCGCGACTGCAGCGCTACCTGGTGGCGGGGAGGGATACCCTCTATATCACCGGCGAACAGAAACCCCTGATTCAGCAGCTTCAGCTACGAAAAGCCCCCGAGGGCAAGCTGGAATTGAGAAGACGGTTCTGGGATTTCAAGTATCCGGAGCAAGAACTCGGGATAGTGCCGCCGCTACTGATCTATGCCGATCTGGTCGCGGTCGGCGACCCGCGAACAATCGAAGCCGCGGAAATGCTGTATGACGAATACCTCACTCAATATTTCGGGAAAGCTTGACGCTCCGGTCGTCGAGGTGATGGAGCAGCTTGCTTTCGCGTGCTCATCGCTCGGCGCTGATTTCCTGCTCGTCGGCGCCGTGGCGCGCGACATACACTTCCTCAGTTCAACCAACTTCGTTAACTCTCTGCGGCGAGTCTACGACCTGAGTGTGCTCGCCACTCAGCTTGTCAAACCGCTCATGCGTCAGAAGCACCGGCACTCGTTCTGGAGGTCGTATCATGTTCACGCTGCTGAAGGGATTGGTCTGCTAGAGATCCCACCGAACAGCAATATTGACAATCAGACGAGACCACGATGGGTCCGGACATTGAGCGCCTTCCATTCCAGCAGCGGCTGATTCTGAATACGGAGCTGCATGTTGGCATCCTCGGTTAACAACGAGGCATCGATTTCCCCCAGATCAAGGAGCCGATCGAGGAACGCGCGTTCATTATCGGTGAATGGAAGCAATCGAGCGAGGAGTTCCTTGCATGTAGCTACCGGGCTAGCCCCATACCCCTCTGGTGGCAGTTTGAACGCCGCGCCCACTCCACGCAGCGTCGGGATCAGTTGACGGCCCAGTTCCGTCGGGTCAACATCGACATCATCAACACTCACGGTTCGCCAATCCTTCCGGTTCATAGCTCCATAAACGACAAACGCCGTGCGCAAGGACGCAAACTCAATATCCGGATGCTCGAGTATTTTAGCTGCATCAAAGAGATCTCTCGCGACTCCGCGGGCGAGAAGCGCCGCAAGTTTCCCTGCCGCAAGTTCGTGAAGATCGAGTACGGGGATGGCCGATGCCCGCCATGATCCTATCTGATGCGAGTTCCATTTCTTTACCGGCCAGAGCGGTACACGAAACATATAGTTCAGATCCACCTCCAGATTTCCCAAACGCCCTGAGGCATCAGAATATCTCAACGACCATTTGCCTCCCGCATGCTCGGTGGGTATGCGCCGAACGGTATAATCTTCTCGAGCAAATACTGCTTGAAGCGCCTCTTCCAGCAGTGGACGCTGCTCGAGCATTTGCCCTCGCTCTGCTGCGCCGATGTAGTTCAGATCAATGTCGACCGAGAGCCGCGGAACGTCGAACACAAAGAGGTTTAGCGCTGTCCCACCCTTTAGCACCAGCTTTCCATCAAGAAACGGGTGCTGCTGCATCGACTGAAGCAGACCAAGCAGGCGGACGACCTTTTCAAGCAGGTCCGACCTGAAGCCGGTGGTGGCGGACTCCGCTAAAAGTTTCTCCAGCGATATTTTCATTCTATTTCTCCCCAGCTCAAATGATAGATATCTTCCGGAACTACCAGGTTCCACTCCGCTGCAAATTTCCCTGAAGCCTTGCTCCCTCGATCCAGGTAATGCGTTTGCCGGGGACGCATCTCCCGCAGCCGTTTGAGGTGGTGTTCCTCGACCATCAGTGTCTCTCGGTGCTGATCGAGATAGAACCCGACCTTCGCGGCGGTGGTGGCGTTGGCCAGCAGCGACACGTAGGTGATGACCGTATCGAGCGAGAAGAATTCGATGCTCTCGAGAGAGCGCCAGATTTCCTCCCAGCTACCAGACAGGCGTGGTCGATCGAGCACGTCCACGAGCGTGCGCTCCAAGCTGGTGACACGTAGGGTGAGGCCACGCCGTTCTTCGAGCAAGACGCCAACGTCCGTCGATCCTGACCTCGTGAGACCCACCGGGAAACTGGTACCGCGAAAGCTATGAGAACGGAAGGCGAGCGTTGCGACGGGACGGACAGAGGAGTAGATAAAATCGTTGTGCATCGAATACGAACGTCCATGGAACTCCAGCGCCGTGTGGTACGAAAGCACTGCATCCGGCGTCAACCTGCCGGCGATAAGAAAAGGGTCGACCGGATAGGTTTCGCCCATAGCGCCGGAGGGAATCACCGCGTACAAACCACGTTTTATCTGAAGGAGGTTCCCCGCCCGCCGGTGATACGCCAGCAGCGCTTCTTGTGCGCGTGCGCCGTATCCACCGCGCGCCTCCAGATATTCGGCGAATTCGCTGCCGGAGAAAACAGGATGCCTCCTGAAAAACTCGTCGTGCTTCATTCCATTCACCCGACATAGTATCGCAAAACACATAATAATCTATGGGTTTTCGCAGTTTATGTCAAGTATTTCGCTTAGCACTTGTATATTTTACACGTTTCACATATATTTTTTATGTGTTATGCGTATTTATGTCATATTTTCATGCATAGTCGATACCTTCCCACCTCCCTCTCATCAGTCGTCTGCGGTTCTGCCCCTGCTCCTCGCGTATACGATGTTCCAACCTCAGCCTCTGGAAAAAAGGCTCCGAGCATTCGGAACCGTTTCTTCATTTGATGGTCCTCATGTGCGAGCACTGCTCTTCCACAACAGGTCATCTGCTATGTCCGCTACAAAGAGCGCCCCGCAGCCCTTGACGTGGTGGAGCGAAGTGTCAATTCCAGAATGGCGGCGGGATTGTGTTTCGCCAATCTGAGCAGCACACGGGCCGGTCCCTCAGGTTTCCGCCGACCTTGTTCCCAATTCCGCACCGTGGCGACGCTGATTCCGAACGCAGCCGCGAATTGTATCTGCGAGAGGTCGAGCCGACGACGGATGTCTCTGACATCGATCTCTTCATCAGTGGTTGTCCTTGCCGCAGCTTGTTCGCCACGGAGGATGGCGCCACCCTCCCTGATGCTCTCGAGCAGTTCATTGAATGTGTCTATTTTCATCTAATTTCCTCCTGGACCATCTTGCTGAGTTGGGCTAATTGCTCTCTCTTCAGATCGGATCGTTCGTTCTTTGCAAATACGAAGAGCATCAGGATGATGCCTCTGGTTGCTTTGTGGTACTACATCACTCTCAAACCGCCACGTTTTCCTCGAGCACCAATGCTCCAGCGTATTTTCCTGAGCCCACCGCTGTTTGGAACAACACTCCCAGCGTCTGGCTCACCGAACAGCTTGAGCTGTAGAAGACGATAATCCTCTGATGGCATAAGAGCATCGATGCGATGCCGAAACGTATGCGTTTCGATAATGGTCATGAATTAATATACGCCAATGGCGTACTCTCTGCCAAGGTGCTCTGGAAAACACACTCATGGTTGGAGCCGGGCAATCAGTGTGAGCAATTAGTTGCAGTGTTGAAATAGCGCTTCAACTGCTGTTCGAAGATATCCGCGTCTCCAGCGCACCTCGTACCCATGCGGCGCACCTTCCGTGTACGAGCACCCTTCCCGAGACAGTGACGCCGCATAGCTCAACGGCGGACGGACTCGAAGGGAATAATCGGGAACACCAGAGCAGAATTTCATTCAATACCCGCGGCGGGATCGTGATGTTATTTGTGCGCGACTTCAATCTCCACCCCGATGACATGAATTTTTCGTATGTTATTTCGATGTATTATAACAGCCATCCGAAAGTAGCCATGCTGAACAAGAGTCAGATAATAGACCTGCTCCGATCAAATAAAGAAGAGTTCGCGCGGCGTTTTTCCGTCCGCCAAATCGGTATCTTCGGATCGATCACGCGTGGTGAGGAGCATGCCGGGAGCGATATCGATATCCTGGTGGATTTCGAACGTTCGACATTCGACAATTATATGGATCTGAAATTCCATCTCGAGAGCCTCCTTGGCGGCGATGTGGACCTGGTGTTGATGAATAGCGTCAAACCGCGACTCAAGCCAATTATCTCCCGTGAGGTCGTATTTGCGTGATATCAGCCTTTACCTCGACGACATGCTCGAATCAATTTCGCGGATTCAGGATGTTGTGCATGACACGTTCGATGAATTCATACAATGACGATATCTTTTCCTGCGGCGCTCGTTGAGGCTGCGCTTCTGTGTTGCATTCTTCTCTGCGCCTCCGCGTTACATTCTTCTCCCCGTCGCGGCGTCTAAAACATGTCAATGCGGGGATCGGGACCTATGAACACCGTGAAGCACGGATGAGGGCTCTTGCCCGCAGCAGCGGGATACCCTTGAACGTCTGTGCATTGATCTCACATTTTGCGGCGGGCACTTCGCTGCTCATGACATCTGTGGGTCCGTACTTATGAACACCGCACTGGACCAACGT
>CAYJMN010000147.1:0-7332 GCA_964371045.1 uncultured Chromatiales bacterium
TGGTAAAATCGACTTGGACAGGCCTGATTTCATAACTTCACCGCTACGAACCATGCCTCTGTGGGGTCTCGAACAACTCACCCCCCGGCCCCCTCTCACGAGAGAGGGGGAGGAAGAGGTATAATTCAGTGTATATTTCACACGGACGAATGCATTTACGGCGGTAACGCGGATTTAGAGAATGTCATCCATGAAATGGACCGGTGCGCAGCGCTGGTGGGCTCACTCAGCATGACGAGCTATGTCAATGCAGATAAGTAACTCTCATGTAGCTCACGAACTCGACCGCTGAGCGGTGCCGGGACGCCCGCTCAGTTTCGGATTCAGGGTTTCCGCAGCAGCGCTTTTACCGCTCGGTGGATGCCACGTGTACCTTGAATATCGATGAGGCCGAGGGATATGATATCGAAATGCGGAATGTACAGCGCTTCGATTTCATCAACACCGCTGAAGTACAATTCCGTACCGATAGGGGTGACGCGGCGTTTCCCCTCGCCGATCATCGGATCGTCTTCACTGAAACACACACTCAGATGCAGCGCTCCGGGAGCGAGCAGCCGGGCGAGGTTGGCGACGTAGGGAGTGCGCTGTTCTGGAAACAGGTGATGCAGCATTTCCCAGTCCCAGCCGAAGGCGTACCCACCGTCGACTTCCTCAAGCCCCAGTGTCGCATCCGCCGCGATGAAGTTCACGCGCACATCGGCGGTGGCGGCATTCTCCTTCGCTAAGTGAATCGCAGTAGGGGAGAGGTCCACACCCGTGATCTCGAAGCCCCGCCGCGCCATGGCAATGCTGTGGTTCCCAAGTCCGCAGCCGAACTCCACCGCGCGGCAGGGGAGGATCGTACCGGCATCCAGCAGCTCCACAAGCGGTTCCGGCAGCTCCGGTCTGTTCCAGGGTATCTGTTCCGGTGGAAGGTTGCGGTAGATTTCGTCGATGTCGATGCCGGGCATGATTCAGACCTCCAGGATACTATCAGTGTTCCGGCAAGGTATGTCCGAAAGAAACGCAGTGCAAGCGCAGCAGACTCATGTTTTTTCATGCCTTTACGATATCTGCCGCATCCTTCCCACCGGAGTTGCGTCCCCGAATGTCACTTGCTATATTTCACGACATGACGTGTCGGAAATGGCACGCGGAACCGAACGATAGAATCGAAAGAGGAGTACCTGATGAGCGAGACAAAGGAACATTTGAAGGAAGCGTTTGCCGGCGAGAGCCAGGCAAATCAGAAGTACCGCGCCTACGCGAAGAAAGCCGAACGTGAAGGGCTTCCGAACATCGCGCGATTGTTTCGCACCACGGCCGAAGCCGAGCGCATTCACGCGGAAGGACATTTCGGCGCGCTGGAAGGGATCGAGTCCACGGTCGAAAACCTGAAATCGGCGATAGGTGGCGAGACCTACGAGTACACGGAAATGTATCCGCCCATGCTCGAAGCAGCTGAAGCTTCATCGCATCGAGCGCGTACCATGTTCGGATATGCGATCAAGGCGGAGGAGGTGCATGCCCAGCTGTATGCCCTCGCTCTCAAAGCCGCCGAGGAAGGACGGGATCTTGATGTCACACAATTTTATCTCTGCCCCGTTTGCGGTCATATCGAATTCGGTACGCCTCCAACCGAATGTCCCACCTGTGGCCTCAAGGGCGAGAAATTCGTCACGGTCTGATTCGGTTGCCCGAGGCGCGAAACACCGCCGCGTCCGACATCCCGAATATGAAACTCACCGACTTTCCCGATTGTCAGGGTAAGGCGGTGAGTTTCGTGTTGTTTGCCTGCATTGAAACATTCAAATGAAGAGGAGCAGCAAACTTCAAGCGCATACCGCGGGGAACGGGCATAGGTCAGCTCGAGACGGTAATATCCTCATTTCACTCGTTTCCTGAATCTCCGATGCTGCAGCGGACAGCAGGTTTGTCTCTCACTCCATGCCGCGATAATTTGAAGGATTACACGGGCCGCTCACCGTCCACATCTGCCACCACAATCATTCACCATGGCGACGTCGAAAAAGTCAAACCGCGGAAGCACGAAACAAACTCCTGATCGGAGGAGAAGCGAGCCACAGCCCGTGTTAACATCCACCGACCGCGCGCTGCTTATCGCGATTACCGTTTTCCTTTCCGCACGCTGGCTCGCGACGTTATTCGGTGGTGGTCAGACGCGTACATGGGGAATGGATTTCGCGTCGTATCTGCCGCTGTCGTGGGATATCGTTGCCGCACTGTCGCTTCCGGTCATTCTGTTTATCCCACTTGTTCGCCGACTCCTCGGCCGCCTGACGACGGAAGGCGCCGGTGACGAAATCAACACTTCATGGCGACTTGCGGCGGTCGTGGTCGTGTCTGTCATCTGGGGCGTCCTGGCCTGGCATTATCAGGTCGCGTATGCCTTTCTCGGCGACGGGGCATACTATGCGACGGAGATTATTCGCATCGCGGGCGACACGGCATATCGTACAGCTCTCGTGAAACCGACCTCGTGGCTCACGGGTCATGTCATTCACTGGCTTGCGGTGATGTTCCAGCCGGAGAACATCCGCTGGCCATTTCAGATTGTCGGAGTTATCGGTATGATACTCGTCGCCGGGGGAAGCGTATTGCTGACTCTTCGCGTGAAAAAAGACGGCGCGGTTCTGCTGGTATCCGCTGTACTGCTTACAGCGGCATCGCTGATGTTCTTCGGATACATCGAACTGTACGCGCTGAGCTACGCACTCACCGTGTTGTTTTTTCTTTCGTCATACCAATGTTTTCGATTCAATGGATCGGTGATCGTCGCGGGACTTCTCCTGGCGGCGGCCATCGCGTGCGGAGCCTCGGCCGTCATTTTCATCCCAGCATTCCTGCTTCTTCTGCATTGGCGGGTGCGCGGTGAGGGCGGCGCGATTCCCCTCACACGCGCGGCGCTTGTGCTGATCGTGCTGTCTGTGATAGCAGTCATTGGCGTGTACGCCGCGCTTGGTCTCTCGTCGTTCAATCCCTACGTGCTCTCAATATTTCCAGCGGAGCTGGTGGAAAGGGGCATTTCGCAGGGCGTGCAGGAGTATACCCTACTCTCCGTCGCACATTTGCTTGACGTAGTCAATGTGCTGCTGCTCAACGGTGGTGTCCTGGTTGTGATTCTTCCGGTGCTGCTGCTCGCTCTTCGCCGCAGGATCACGTGGAGTGATCCCGTCGTCCTGTTCGCTATGACCGCCGGCGCGGCCGCGCTGCTGCTCATCCTCACAGGCAATACCACGTTCGGGCTTATGCGGGATTGGGACGTGATGACGGTTCCGGCCATCGGTCTGGTGGCTGCCGCGTGTCTGATGCTTCTGCATGCGCATGATTCCCGGAGCGTCACGCTGTCGTTTCTGTTGCCGCTGCTGGTGCTGACATCCTTCGGCAGCCAATACACGTGGTTGAAATTGAATATGGACGAACTTGCGTCGTCAGCGCGTTTCGATGACGCGCTCGTGCGCGATATGGATGTGCTGCTTCCTCTGAATACGTATATCGGACTGGAGAATCTCCGGAAATACCATTTTTCAACGAAGGACAGGGAACAATTGCGCGTAGTTCTGAAGCGGATGGCAGGTACGGGAGTGCAGAAAATCGACACGTACTCGAAACTTCAGACCATGATCTCCCAATCGAAGGACCAGTCCGAGCGTCGCCGTGATTTCGAGTGGCTGTTCGAGCGGTACATGGCAGAATACACGGCGCCGCCACCGGCCAATTCGGTAGCGCGCATTCATCCCCGAACGTTACGTGAGAGCGTCACCAAGTGCTTGTTGATCGGATTGCAGACAGGCGATGTGGATGTGGTCACAACCTGGCTCGAAAAACTGAGGCCGCTCATTCCCGACTGGAAGGAGGTACTCCTGGTCGATGCGTACTTTACTCCGAATTTTACCCTCGAGCAGCTCGCAGCCCGGGCGCGGGAAGTGATCGATGCATCAACGGAGGATGCCGCGTTGCTCGTCGCAGGGGCGCGGTGGCAGAAGAATGCCGGACAATTCGCGGGAGCTGCGGAATATTACTCTCTCGCACTCAAGCGCGATGCGTACGGCTTTCCCGCCGCCTACCTGGAACTTGCCCAGATCTATCTGGAGGAACTTGACCGCAGGGACGAAGGTGTGGCGACGCTTCGTCGTTGTCTCCGCGAAACCCCCAATTCGCCCGAAGCCTCACAGGCACGCGAGCTTCTCAGCCGACTCGGGGAAGTGGAGTAAAGGGTGAAGGGTGAAAAGGTGAAAAGGTGAGGAGGTGAAAAGGTGAAAAGGTGAAAAGGTGAGGAGGTGAGGAGGTGAGGAGGTGAGAGCGCGGGACCTGTAGGGACTTTCGTCGCCTCCTTGCTTTTGGAAATTACGGATTGACGATTCCCCAACCTTTCATTTTTCACTTTTCTCGATTCACGATTCACGATTTCCATTATCCATTATCCATTATGCATTGTCCATTGTCCATTGTCCATTGTCCATTCTCCATTCTCCATTCTCCATTATCCATTGTCCATTGTCCATTGTCCATTATCCATTATCAATTGCGAGTTGCATCCTGTCCGATTATCGCATAATTTATCCTCATGCGTAGTTTGTTCCATACCGCCTTCTCGCCCTCGTTCAGATTCAGAGTATTCATCATTCTGTTCCTGGGCGTAGGGTATGCGTGCGGAATGACGGCAAGCACCATCGTACCGGACCTCTATTGTGGGGTTGCCGCGCCTTGCCAGGAAAAGGCGTGTCAGGCGGAGCACAATGAAGACGATTGCGATGACGGAAATGCCGACGATTGTTGCGCATCGGATACATCCGAGTGCTGCTTCGGCGGCAGCACGCCAACAGTACTGATGACGGTTCAGTGCGATGCTGTATCGCTGCCGGAATCGAAGGTATTCCTCGCATCGGACGAAATTCCCCTTTTCCTCTCAACTCCTCCCATCCACCAGCCACCGAGATTCCAGAAGTACGCCGCAGTCTGATTTTTTTTATTCAGCAAAGGAGTATTTCATGAAATCGCTTTTACAGCGGCAATCGCTGCCGTTATTCATTGTTATGGTGTTGACCCTGTCGATGGCGGCTCAAAGCCAGCATCTCCACGGTACCGTCACGTCGATCGAGGATGGCGTGGAAACACCACTCCCACAAGCGCATGTGTATTGGCTCGGAACGAGCGATGGGGATGTGACCGACGAAAACGGCCGCTTCGATCTCATGACGCGAATAGCCCACGGACATATCGTGGTGAGCCACGTCTCCTGGCGGCCGGATACGATCGAGGTTGGAGATCGGTCCGAGATCCTCGTTCGCCTGGAAGTTCCCCGTTCGTCCGCGGAGGTTGAAGTGACCGCTACGGCGCCGGATACGTATATCGCCGCGATTCCCCAGCGTACCGAGGTGATCACCGCCACCGAGCTGGAGAAGGCGTCGTGCTGCGATCTCGCCGGCTGCTTCGGTACGACGTCGTCCGTGCAGCCAGAGGCGACGGACGTCATCACCGATACACGGCAGCTCACGATGCTCGGGCTTGGCGGCGTTTACACTCAGGTGCTGATCGACAATATCTCCATGCCCGGCGACCGTCTCAATCAGCAGTTCGGCATGCAAAGCCTTCCCGGCCCGTGGATCGACAAGATTTACGTCAGCAAGGGCAGCGGGGGAGTGGGGCAGGGCGCCTCGTCGGTGTCGGGTCTGATCAACGTGCTGTTGCTCGACGGATTAGAGGAAGACCGGGTCTTTTTCAACGCGTTCGGCAACAATTACTTCGAACAGCAATACAACGCCTACGCGACCACCAGCGTCGAGGACTGGAAAACCATACTCGCACTGCACGGTACCCGGCACGGATCGAGAAAGGACCGCGATGGCGACAGCTTCATGGATGCCCCGATCGTCGACAGATTCTCTCTGCTCAATAAATGGTCGTACCTCGACGAGGAAGAAGGTGTGATGACCAGCACCGGTGTCCGTGTCGCCCTGGAGGACCGCATCGGTGGACAAATGGACTTCAATGAAGGCCTCCATCGAGCCGGAACATCCGTCTACGGACAGCGATTGCAAAACACTCGCACCGAACTGTACAATCGATCCGATCTCCGCATCAATGATGAAACGATGCTCCGCACCCATGCCGTCGCGGCCTGGCATAAACTCGATGCGTATTTCGGAACCACCTCTTACGACGCGCGTCAATACAGCGGATTCGCCGATGCGTGGCTTATTCTGGAACCCGCCGAAGAACATCTCCTCACCGTCGGGGCCTCGTGGTCGTGGACGGATTTGCGCGAAACTGTAGATCTGGGCGTGAATCCGATGGCGAAATCCTTTGGCGGAGCGTATCGCATGATCGAATCCGTCCCAGGAGTATTCGTCGAAAGCAAGATGATTATGTTCGATGACGCGGTATCACTCATCACCGGCGTTCGGCTCGATCATCACAGCGGACAGGGAATCGTGATGACTCCTCGCATGTTCCTGCGATACATACTGGATGACGTCACCACGCTTCGTTTGTCCGCAGGCACCGCGTACCGGACGCCGACGGTCTTTTCGGAGTTCACTCCGCTTCTCGCAAGCTGGCGTGATATCATCGTGCCGATACCGCTGCAGGCCGAACGTGCCGTTAACTATGGATTGAATGTGGTCCGCCACTACGATCTGGCGGGCTTCCAGGGCACGCTAACGATGGACGTGTATCGCACTGAATTCCGCGATCAGGTAATCGCTGATTTCGATCTCAATCCCACCGCCGTCGTGATCCGGAATATCGGCGAGCGCACCACCTCGAATCATTTCATGCTCGAATCCACGGCTCAATTTCCCTGGGGCGTTTCGCTTCGGGCAAGTTATATGTTGACCGACGCCGTCGAGTACCGTGGAGGCGAGCGTAAGGCGCCTCCGTTCGTCTCACGCCATCGGGCGCTTGCAGTGATGACCGCGGACTTTTTCGAACGGGATCTCACAGCAACTCTTACAGCCGAATGGAAGGGACCGCAGAATCTGCCGGATACAGAGAACTGGCCTGTGGAATTCCGTCTGCCGTCCCGTTCTCCTTCGTTTACGCTGCTCAATGCCCACATCAATGCGAACCTGGGCAGAGTGGACGTGTACATGGGTCTCGAGAATATTCTGGATTTCAGGCAAAATGGTCCCATTATCAACGCTCGTCGTCCCTTCGACGCATATTTCGAACCGACCTTCTCCTGGGGACCCGTCAAGGGCAGGGAGATCTATGCCGGCACCAGGCTGCGCATCGGGGAGTACTGAGCGGGGAGCGGGGAGCGGGGACTAAGAGCTAAGAGCTAAGAGCTAAGAGCTAAGAGCTAAGAGCTAAGAGCTAAGAGCTAAG
>CAYJMN010000148.1:0-7251 GCA_964371045.1 uncultured Chromatiales bacterium
TCGAACAACTCACCCCCCGGCCCCCTCTCTCACGAGAGAGGGGGAGGAAGAGGTATAATTAAGTGTATATTTCACACGGACGAATGCATTTACGGCGGTAACGCGGATTTAGGGAATGTCACCCACGAAATGGACCGGTGCGCAGCGCTGGTGGGCACACTCAGGATGACGGACTTGGTTGACGCTGCTGAGACCAATCTTATGTCATCCATGAAATGGACCGGTGCGAAGCGCTGGTAAGCACACTCAGGGTGACGGCGTTTGCTTGGCGTCTCTATAACCTCATGTCATCCATGAAATGGACCAATGCGCAGCGCTGGTAAGCACACTCAGGATGACGAGCTTGGCAAACACGTTTATCCTTTATCCGTGTTCATCACCGTTATTTTTGTAATAGAAAAGGCCCCGCGGTTGCGGGGCCTTTTCAGTGGCAGAGGAAGAGAGGAAGATCGAGGCGGAGGCGGCAGGAATTGGCGGGATGCTGTGTGTGTGTGGTGACCCTGCCGCGGCGGGATTATTTCAGCAAATGCATGGTGCGGGTCAGGGAGCGTCCGCCCGCGGTCAACTGATAGATGTAGACGCCGCTGGGGAGCGACGAGGCGTCGAAGCGCGCCTCGTGATTTCCGGCGGTGAGGCGGCTGTCGATCAACACGGCTACTTGACGGCCGAGCAGGTCGTACACGGCCAGGCGTACGGCGGCGTCGGCTGGCAGCGCGAAGCGGATGACCGTCGAAGGATTGAAGGGATTCGGACTGTTCTGCAGCAGCAGCGGCGCGCCGCCCTCCGTCTGAACCGCGTTCTCGAGTTCCGCTTCGTAGGAGGCGGGATCGACCAGCGCGTAGCGGTCGGCGATGTCGATGCGATGCTCCTCGTTGGTTTCAATAACGTCGGCCTCGAGGATCACGTCGCGGCCCTGGAACGCTGAGAGATCGAGGGTCTTCGGTTCGAGGCGGGCGATGCCGTCCTGTTCGTCGACCGGGTAATCGAGCAGCCGGAGCAGTTCGCCCGTGATCGCGTCCTTCACGCGGATGATGAATGCCGCCGCGGCGTCGGTCAATCCGTCGGCGTACCGCTCGACGCGGAAGCGCAGCGACGCGCCCTCGCCGGTCGGAATGCGCGCGGTGCGCATTTTGCCCGCCACGGTCGCGTTGACGCCAAGCTGCAGCGAGTCGTGCTCGGGATCCCAGTCCACATCCCTGCGGCCGCCGTCGGCGGCGATCACGCGCAGGTCGGAGAGTCCGAAGACGCTGAAGCCGTCATCTTTGGAGAGAAGGATTTCGCGCATGCGGGCCGGAACGCGTGTGTCTGTTTTGGCGAGATGGTTTCGCGAACTGAGCAGATGCCAGTCGTAGGGTTGCGCGGCGGGAACGCTGAACACGTCGAGCAAGCCATCGGACGCGCGGGAGGCGACGGTCATGCTCGGGTCGACGCCGTCGCTGTGATATTCGATTGTGAGATTCGCATCCATTTTTACCGTGCGCAGCACGCCGATTTGGTCGTTGTAGGTTATGCGCAGCGAGGTGGCTTTGCTGGATTTGGGTGAGGGCGCGATGGAGGGCCGGACGCCCACGGTCGGGCTTGTGAGCGCGATGGCCGGATTCGCGGCGCTGACGATGGTGGCGGTGGTATTCCAAGAGGAGGCGTACGCGAGTGTGGCGGGGAGTTCGCGTACCGCGAAGATATTGCCCGGCGATCCGGCGGTTGTTCCGGCGGTCGGCCACGGCGAATACCAGCTTGCCACATCGAAGGCGACGTAAATATTGTCCAGATCATTGACGGCGATCGAAGGTGCATGCTTCGCCGGATAGGTCAGACCCGCGCTGCCGGTACGCGCATGCACCGTCTGCTTCGTGAGCGTCGATCCGGGAGTCCATCCGCACAGTTTCGGTTGCGTCTGCGAGCGGTCGACGCCGAGCTGGATGTGGAAGATCGATCCGTTTTCGATCCATGCCGTATGGAAGGATTGCGTCGGATTGGTGGAGCTGACGGGGATGACGGAGGCCGCGACGCTCGGGAAGCGCGGCTGGTCGATGGACGCGGGTTTCTGGGCGCCGTAAGCGAGCACCTGGTTGTCGACGATCGGGACGCGGTTGACGAGGACCGAGAATTTCAGCACGTTGATATCCTCCCAGACGAGACAGGTAATAATGGAGCGATCGGCCGAGCGTGGCTCGTCGCCAAGCATGGCGAGCGCGGGCGTGGATTCGTTCCGCATGGTGACGGGAGCGGAATAGAACGGCTTCCATTGGCCCTGCTCGAACAGGCGGATTTCCACGCGGTCATCGACGACGCAGGCGATCTGCGCGCCATACTCGGCGGAGGCGATGGTCGGCCGCGAGGCGAGGACGCCCTCTTCCGTGACCGGCACTTCGGGCGTCCAGGTCGCGCCCTTGTCCGTGCTGCTGATATACCAGATTCTTCCGTCGCTTTCATACACGGCATGGTATACGCCATCGAGAGAACGCGAGACCTTGCGCTGCGAGTTGGTATTCGAGGGCGGGTTCTGTCCCACGGAAGTGCGGTGGGCCTTGACATGCGCGTTGACGAGGGCGGTATTCTGCACGAAGTTCACCGCCTTGGTGTCGTATTGCTCGGGATTGATGAAAGCGGGATCGGGGGGACTCTGCCCGTTTGTCGCATCCTCGAACAACTCGGCATAGATCGGCTCCCAGCGCTGGAAGATGTAATCCCCGACCTCGGGTGCCGGCCATTTGTGCGCCAGCGTATTGCGGTCCCAGATCTTCGATGCGCGGATGGAATAGTGGGTGCGGTCAGGTGTCAACACCTCATAATTTTGGAGAAAAACACCACCATTCGAAGTGGCTGTTTCATGTGGCTGGTAGAACTGGAATATCGCCGGCTGATACAGATCCCAATCATGAGATTTCGAAGGATCGACGAACCACGGATCGCGGAAGGAAGGGTAGTCGTTCGTTATGACCTGGCCGACTTCTCCCATGATTTGCAAAGTCGGAACGATGTAGCGTTGCGCGTTTTCATAATCGCAGAGAACGTCGCGCTGATTTTCTTGAACGCGTTCGTCATACTGATGCATGAATGAAAGAAAATCGGATTCAGATTTCCATTGCTCATATTTGGCGTTCGTCTGCGGATGCATATATATGTGTGCGCGCAGCGAGAGCGGATCGCCGACCTGCTTGTTGAATCGCGTGCCGGAGAAGGTTCCCCAAGAAGGGAATGGGATGGTGAACTCCGCACGATTGAAAAAATCGATGTATCCCGCAGCGCCGACATTGCGCACCTCGAAGCTTTCGTTCATATCGAGCTGCCGAGAGAACCATGCTAGCAGCGTGGCCGTGGCGCGGATGGCGTATGGCAACGTGTTGTCGCGGATCTGCTGCATGAGCAGGGTCTTCTGAGAACTGTATGTGGCCCCCGGATTATAGCGGTCGAGCATATCCCCGACAATGCGTGGCAGTCCTGCATAGGGTCCATAGCCGTCGACGTCGTCGGAGGCGAAGGATGCCGCACGCTCGCGCATGCTGTTGAACAGGAAAAACAATGGATCGCTTTGATTGCTTACATCCAGCAGGCCGCCCTGGATATTGCCGGCATGCCAGAAGGCGTTCGCCGACGAAGCGATCCAGTCTTCGTAGCTGTCCTTGTCCTGAATGGTGATATTGATGCCGCCGAGTGTACCGAGATCGTTCGGCAAATACAGATTTCCCATGTGAATGTCACGATGCGTATGCGCGGGTACGCTCATGTCGGCGAGCAGATGGCAGAGGCGGCCGAGCATTTCCCAGACGTAGCGGTCGCGCTGCTCCGGGGTCAGAATGAATTTCGAAGGGATATCCCTTCCCGGAATGATCAGATAACACTCCCCGGTGTTATACAGATGCGGGAGGGATTGATAGCGCACGCCGACTTCCTGATACGGAAACGATTGCACCGGAAGAAAGGTGCTGTATTTCCCGTCGTCGTAGGAATACTGTTCTGTCTGATCCCACCACTTGTCGCGTACGGCGATCTCCCAGTTCGGCCGGAAGATGCGCTGCGCCTTGTCCCAGGTCGTCCATTGCGGCTTGATGGTGATGATCTGGTTATCGTCGTCCATGACCGAGAAGATTCCGCTGCCATCGACGCTGATCCCCGATTTACTCAGCCACGCGCTTGTCGACGCCGCGTCCCAGAAATGCGAACACGTGGTCAGGCCTTCCCGGAATTTCGGATCCTCCATGAGACCCGCTTCAAGTTGTGAGTACATATAATCGGACCAGAAATTCTTTCTGCTGAGATCGATGTCCGGCCATTGCTCCTTGTTGGCGGTGCCATACCCGTAGACCACATCCTCGTTGTCCTCCCTCCAGGCGCCGGCGAGAATTGTTCGCGCATCCCAGGGCGCGCCGCCGGTGCTGTTGGGACTGTCCTCCACGTCGAAATGTTTTTCAAGGCGTTTCGCCGAGGCGGGATCGATCTGCCGGAGCAGTTGGTAGGCCTGATTGACGATGTACTGATGCATCGTCTGGCTGTGCTTGATGGTGTTCTGCGGTCCCGATTGCGCCCAGGCCGAAGCTCCGAGCAGTACGCTGAGACATAGCGCGAGTGTCAAGGTCGTTGCCTTCATACATCCTCCCTTGGAGTGTGATGGTGAATAAAATTTTCCCTGAACCGGTGTTCCCGGTATTAGTCGCGTCGCTCTCCGCGGAAGACCAGGGCCCGCTGGTCGTTGCCGATAGCGACGAAGTAAATCAGATCTCCCTGCACGCAGAGTCCCATGCCCATGCAATAGTCCGGGAAATCGGGCCCGATATCTCGTACGGTGACGCCGTTATAATGCCATACCGTCGATGAATTGGTGATCATGAAAACGTCGTTCATGGCGTTCGCCTTCATGCCGCGTATGTTTCTGTCTGATTCAAAGATGCTTCGCTCTTTTTGTCCGTCGAAGCGGTACAGTCGTCTTAGCGTACTGAAGAGAATAGCGTCATTGACGACATCGACGTGCTCGATGATGTATTTGCCCAGAGTGAAGATATGTGTGAGTTCCCCGTCTGGTGTCATTCTGTAAAGTCGTCCGATCTCGGGAGTGAATAGCCCGCCACCGATCAGGACGTCGCCGTTGGAGAAATTATCCACTGAACGAAAGTCATCATGTGGAGCAGATTTGTGCTTGCTTAGTGTCCCTTGATGCTTATAGACTAAGTTGCCTGAATTTCCTACAAAAACCTGCACGGTATTATCGTGACTCGTCCACATCGAGTTAGTGATAACCCGATAACCCAAGGATGAAAAATAGTTCGCTGTCCAGTGCGTGCCATCAAAGTTCAGACCACCACTGCCCATGATCCAGATATTGTCCGGTCCTGTCGCGAACACCGTCTCCATCGCGCCGCCACCAATATATGTACCGTCAGTAATTCGATGTATCGTCCATTTCTTTCCATCCCATCTCGCCGTATTACCGCGTTTCGACCAGTCGATGTTTCCATCATCACCACGCTGATCGAACTGTCCGACAACCCAGACCTCGTCTTCAGAAATAATAGCGACGTCATTAATGTCATCCAGCTCGATCCCGATGGTATCCACGGTCCAGACGAAGTCGTGACCGGTGGTGTCCGGGACGGTGGGAGTGGGGGGATCGACGGGGAGGTCGGGGAGATCGTCGGAGCAGGCGGCGAGCATCCAGACGCCGAGGAGCATGGCGAGAGTCGCGAAGAGGAGAGAGACGCGGGAGGAGGCGGAGGAAGCGCGGAGCTGCTCCATGATGCCGGGCTGCGGGGTTGAGAGTCCGTTATTTTGTACCGCCGTGTCGGGATCGTTTCTTCTCATGCTATCCGCCTTGTCCATCGTACCCGAGGGTGTGCCATGAATGAATGTGGTTTTCATGCGAACAATCTCCCATACCTGCGGGAATCCTGAAATCCCCGAATTATACTTTGCTGCGTGTATCCCTCCGCCATGAATTGCGAGGAAAGCGGGGTGGATGAAACAAGGTGCATGGAAAATGGCTCGGGGACCGGGGAACAGCTTCCCCGGCGGCCCAAGCGCTTCGCGCCCCACACTGCCGTCGTCACGTTTCCGGTACTGCAGTCACCGACAGCGACAGCGCCGCTCCCTGATCCGTCCTCTCCCTGAGGCCGGTCGGTCGCCTGTCCGTGCGATCCAGAGGTGCGAGGGAAAAAACAACCGCACTTTTCCGCGGTCCGACCCGGCAATGCGACAATGCCCTCCGCCTGCGCGCCGATCGACCCCGATATCGTCCCCTCCACGAGGACAGTACGTCCGACGCTCGTGTGGCCGGACCGCGGAAACCCCTGATGTGCGGATCCCAACCCGACGGTCATCGTTGTGGCGTCATCAACGGTCACTCCGTGTGTCCCACCCGGCCGCTCTCCCTCGAGATCCCCGCGATTCCGGTCCGTGACGATGATGTGATGTGCCATGCGAACGACTCCTGTCAGGTTGGATGTGAGAAGTAAAAATGAAATCCAGAATGAGAGTCAAACTTCGGGAGCAACAGTAAGCAATTAATTCACAGGAGTCAAGTCCCTAGAAGCGGGTGAAAGATTACAATTTTGTAAGAATCAGGGAGTTCAATACATACAGGGAGCGCTAAATTCTGTAAATAAAGAGTTTAGCTATGGAATATTATCCTCATAGTAGGGTGCTTTTGTGGGGAAATTCCGCCTCATGGAGGGCGAAATTCCTGTTTTTTTTTAAGGACCGCCGAAAAGTGACCGAAAATTCGACACCGAACAGCGTTATTCAGGAAAAAAGCGCTGAAATCTTTTATATACATTCGCCGGCGGATTTCTCCCTGTTCGGGGTTTGGGAGGGGGCATAGCTGAGGATGTATCGAATGTAAGTAGAGACGTTGCAACGTCTCTACGATTTCTACAGGATTCGCTGCTTATGAACTTTAGGAGAAGCGAGACCGGCGGGTAGCGCTGGTAGGCACACTGCTTATGACATCAGGGAGGTACCTAGTCTCCTCGAGTGTTACGGAACCAATCATCCCGCCGCGGCGAGTCTTCGACCTTCGAGACGCCGCCATGTGACGCTCAATGCAATTACGAACGACCATACCGCGGCGGCCCTGCTTATGACATCTTCGTGTGTTCAGTGATCTGGCCAAGATGTGAATGAAATTACACAGCAGGAATTGTCGAAATTAAAGACAGTTGCAGCGAACCTCCGCGGATGAATACGTGCACGCTTGTCACTCCGTGGGATTTTCACGGATGAGACGGATTAACGCGGATAAGAGTTTTTGAAACCCAGATA
>CAYJMN010000149.1:0-7028 GCA_964371045.1 uncultured Chromatiales bacterium
CGCGGATTTAGGGAATGTCACCCACGAAATGGACCGGTGCGAAGCGCTGGTGGGCACACTCAGCATGACGGTACAGCTTGGAAGCTCCCGGCAACACCCATGCGTCCGAAATCTCAACCAGCGGAGAGCGCGGCTTCCTTCGCGGCTTCCTGCGTCATGTCGCGGGGACCGATTTCGATGCCCGCCTGCCTGAGAAAGTCGTTGGGCGGTATACCGCCGGCGAACACCCAGACGAAATCGTTGGGGAGTTCCATGCGTTTGCCTTCCACCTCGAGCACGACGTCGGATTCCCGAATCTCGACGGGACTCGAATTGAATATCACACTGAGCATCCGCGCGTCGATGCACTCCTGGATACGCTGGGCGTTGCGTTCCTTGATGCGAGCGAACGTATCCTTGCGATAGGAGAGGGTCACCTTGTTACCTTTCTGATGCGCGAGACCCATCGCCGCTTCCACGGCACTGTCTCCGCCACCGACGATAAGGATGTCGCAGTTGGTGTATGCGTCGGCTTCGATCAGGCTGTACATGACCTTGGGATGTTCCTCTCCGGAAACACCCAGTTTGCGAGGAGTTCCACGTCTGCCGAGAGCGAGAATGATGTGGCGGGCGCGATAGGAATCCTTCGCGGTGACAATCGAGAATATTCCATCGTCGCCCCGGGTGATATCGTCAACCTTTTCGAACGTTCGTACTTCGAGGCCGGATTTGCTGAACACCGAATCCCAGAATTCGAGGAGACTCTCCTTTGATATTTCCAGTGTCTTGAATTTGCCGTGCATGGGGAATTCCACCGGCGACGTCATCACCAGCTTTTGCCGCGGATACTTGGCGACGGTTCCTCCCAGCGCGTCCTGTTCGAGGGTTATGTACTTCAGCTTCTTCTCGATCGCCCGCAGGGAAGCGCTGATTCCACCGGGACCCGCGCCCACGATGCATATATCGAATACGCCATCGGGCGCGGGACCGCTCGCCTCGATACGCGTCGCGATGATATCGACGCAGTCGCGACCCTGGTTCACCGCGTTCTTGATCAGCGCGAGCCCGCCGAGTTCGCCGATGATGAACATACCAGGCACATTGGTTTCGTATTCCCCCGACAGCCGCGGCATGTCCGCGCTGATGCCGGGTTTGGCCATCACGATTTCGATCGCTCCGACGGGACAGGCTTCTGCGCACAGACCATGGCCGATGCACTTGTGTCCGTTGACGATCGCGGCCTTGCCGGCGATCACACCAAGGACGTCGCCTTCGGGACAGGCGTCGGCACAGGTTCCGCAGCCGATGCAGCGAGAAATGTCGATGTGCGGATGTTGGGCACCCGGCCCGCCTGAATGGAGCTTTCCGCGTTCCGCCGCCTCGCGTGCCCCGGCTTCACGTTTCTTTACGCGTTTGAAGTAGGGAATCGTGGTTACGATGACCAGAACGACGAAAATGAAAAAAACAAGAAATCCTTCCATAAATCACGCTACCAAGGAGTTTGAGGGATATGTCGCGGTGAAGTCGCTTCAGACAATGAAAATAGGGAAGCGCCGTTCGTGTGACAACAAAATTCTTGAGGAGCATTGTAAAAAAGCCGTTTGCTCCGTAGTTTGGGCGTATCACGTAACCGGTTTGATTGTTGTTTGCCGTCGTATCGCTCCACACGGTATTTTCATCGAATCATCAATACATTTCGCACATGTCGCCTGGATCTCATCGCATCTATCTGATTACGCTATTCACGCTTGGCATCGGCGCGGCCCTCATGGTCGGGTACGAGGGATTCCGGTATTACGGGACATCCCCTGCGCAGCGGGGGAACACGCTCGCGGACTACGAAGCGCGGATATCGGATATCGACGTTGAGATCGAATTGATGCGCGAAGGTCTCGGCAGCATGGGCAAGTCCGAGGAGCAACTGCGTCGCGAACAGCAGGGCATCCGTGAAGAAGCGCGTTACTGGAAAGAGTGGGGCGCTACCGGTTTCTGGGGGCACGGACTCGGGATCGTCGGATCGCTGATGATGCTGGGAGGCGTCGCGATGTATTCCACAAGGAAGCGCGTGAAACGCTTTCGCTTCGTCGGGAAGATCAAGTACTTCCTGGAGTTTCATATTTTCCTCTGCCTGCTCGGACCGACCCTCGTCGTATATCACTCGACGTTCAAATTCGGCGGTATCGTTTCCGTAAGTCTGTGGAGCATGATCTTCGTGGCTCTCAGCGGGATATTCGGACGCTACATCTACACGCAGATACCGAAAACAGGCGAGGGCGACGAAATAACTCTGGAAACTCTGAGCCGCGAAAACGAGGTGCTGCGCATGCGCCTGAAAACGCAGATGCACCTGTCGCAGAAAGCGCTGGATACGATCGATGCCGTCAGCACGCTGCAGCCATCGGCGCGGCCGGCTTCCGTTCCGCGTGCGATCTTCGCATTGATCCGGGATGACTTTGCACGGGCGTCGCGACTCGGCGCCATGAAGCGTACGTTGAAAAGCGAACAGTTGCCGGAGGAGCGGATCGCCCATGTCGTTTCAATCGCCAAACGTAAATCGCTGTTGATCCGCAAGATCGCGTTTTTTGATACGGCCCGCGCGCTGTTTCAGTATTGGCACGTGATACATCTGCCGTTCTCGATCATCATGTTCATTATTCTCATCGTCCATGTGGTGCTGACCGTCTCGCTCGGTTACACCTGGATTTTTTAGAAAGCATGATGCCGCGCATTCCCACCATCCTTGCAGCGCTTGTTCTGTGTCTGTTGACCACGGTCGCCAAGGCGCAGCTGGCTTCTCCGGGGAAGCTGTCCAACGCGCACAAAAATCTCGAAGGGGTAGGCAACTGCGCGAAATGTCATAATTTTGGAGAGAAATCCTTCAGAAATAACTGTCTTGGCTGCCATACGGAAATCCGCTCGCGCGTGAACGATGGGCAGGGCTATCACCATTTCACGAAAAAACTCGAATGCTCCACCTGTCATAAGGAGCATCACGGACGCGAGTTCAAATTGATTCGCTGGGATCCTGAGGCATTTGAGCATAAACAGACCGGATTTTTACTTGAAGCCAGGCACGACGGCCTCGAATGCCGGAAATGTCACAATCCGGACAATATTCATGCGGCGGACATCAGGAAAAAAGGATCCGCACGTGTAAAACAGACATATCTCGGGCTCGCGACGGAATGCTCCAACTGTCATGAAGACGAGCACCGCGGACAGCTCGGCAAGTGTGATCGCTGCCATACGCCTCAGGAGTGGAAGAAGAACAGCTTCAGCCATGACAAGTCGAAATTCGCGCTCGTCGGCAAGCACGCCAGCGTCGCTTGCGTTTCCTGCCATCCGGAGAAGGATGACGGAAAGCAGCGAAACGGCGACACGAAGTACAAGCAGTTCAAGGGCATCGCATTTTCGACGTGTCTCAGCTGCCACGAAGACCATCACAAAGGCACATTCGGCAAGGAATGCAAGCAGTGCCACACGCCAGCAGGATGGAAAAACGTGTCCATCGCGGGCGGAAACTTCGACCATGCGAAAACGCATTTCCCGCTGGAGGGTCGGCACAGGGGCTTGCAGTGCGTGCAATGCCACATCGGCGGAGATTTCGCGCGTTTCAAGAATGCGGATCTCACGCATTGCGTCCTTTGCCACAAGGATTATCACGAGGGCGACTTCGCGCAGAGCGAAGACAAGGGCGCCTGCGAGCGCTGCCACAACCTCAACGGCTTTTCTCCCGCCCGATTCGAACCCGCGCAGCACGAAAGCACACGTTTTCCCCTGAGAGGGGCGCATGCGGCCGTATCCTGCACCACCTGTCATGCGAAAGCCAATGCGGACGGTACAAGGAAACATCAATTCAGATGGAAAACCCTTGAATGCCTCGCTTGCCATGCCGATCCGCACGCAGGTCAGCTCAACGAGCGCATCGCCCGCGACGGCTGTCAGGGTTGCCACAATGTGGAGAGCTGGTACGTGACGCAGTTCGACCATACAAGCACGCGGTTCGCTCTTACCGGGGCGCATCGCACGGCTCTTTGTGAGCGCTGTCATACCCGCGGAGAGATCACCGGTGTTGTGACAATCAGGTTTCGTTATGCAGACATCCGCTGTGTCGCCTGCCATGCAGACAAGCATGACGGTCAGTTCGCCGCCGCGGATGGCGTGACGGACTGCGCGCGCTGCCACACGACCCCGGCGTGGAAGCCGGTACAGTTTGATCACGTGACGATGTCGCGTTTCGCGCTCACAGGCAAGCACACAGAAATCGCCTGCGAGCGCTGTCACCTCATCGCAGGACCCGACGGCAGCCAGCCCGTCATGCGTTTCAAGCCGCTCGAGACGGCATGTTCCTCCTGTCACACGACCGGGCGATAACCATCCGGAGATCACAATGCGCAATCGCATCTTTTTTATAGTCGCTTTTTTCCTACTGGGTGCCGGATCCGTTTCGGCGCAGCAGGGCAAGGATAGCCTCCGCGTTCAAGGGCACCGCACATTCGGCATCGATTGCATGCAGTGTCACACCACGGCCTCCTGGTCAGCACTGCGGAACGACATCGCATTCGATCACAAGCTTAGCGGCTATGCTCTGCGTGGCAATCATGCGAGCGTGGCTTGCGCTTCGTGTCATTCCGGCGTCCCCATGTCTGAAATGAAGACCGCATGCGCGTCGTGCCATGAGGATCAACACAAGGGCGAACTGGGCGACAAATGCGGCGACTGTCACACACCGGCCGGGTGGAGGTCGCCGAACGAAGCAGTCGCGAAGCATCAACTCACGCGGTTTCCATTGCTCGGTTCGCACGCCATGGCGGATTGTCGCGATTGCCACCGGCAGCAGGAGGAAAAGGAATTCGTCAACACGCCGACGGAATGCTACGCCTGTCATAAAACGGAATTCGAGAGCGCACGCGAACCGGATCATGTGCAGGGCGGCTTCGACAGAAACTGCGCGGCATGCCATGACATGGGCAATCCGACGTGGACAGGAGGATTTACGCATCCGACGGTTTCATTCATGCAGACGCCGGCGCACCTGGCGCTCGCCTGTGCCGATTGCCATGTGAAAGGATACAGTGGAACACCCACCGATTGCTTCGGATGCCATGAAACGGATTATCGCGGCGTAAAAGAACCCGATCACGCGGCAGGGCAATACGACAGGAACTGCCTGGCCTGTCATTTGCCCGAGCACTGGAAGCCGGCGACCTTCGATCATGCACGGACGGATTTTCCTTTACGCGGCGCGCATGCGGCGACGCCCTGTAACGCATGTCACACCTCCGGCCTCTCCAAGCTCCCGAAGGAATGCTGGGCTTGTCACAAAACCGACTACGAAGCGGTGCGCTTCCCCGATCACGTTGGCGGACAATTTTCCCAAGACTGCGAAAGTTGTCACGATATGCAGGCGTGGCGTCCCGCGAGATTCGATCATGATTTGACGAATTTCAGATTGACCGGAGCGCACCGACGAGCTGAATGTCAGAAATGCCATATCGGAGGCAAGTACACAGGCTTGCCGCTGGAATGCCAGGGCTGCCACACCGAGGATTTCAACCGGACCGCACAGCCGAACCATGTCCTCGTCGGATTCACCCTGCAATGCCAGGACTGTCACAACACAGAGGCGTGGCAGCCGCTCGACCGCATGCCGGTGAATATCGATCATGACAAGACGCGCTTCCCGTTGCTCGGGCGTCATCGTCAGGCGCTGTGCACAGATTGTCACGCGGGTCTGGTGTTCGCCGGTACCTCTACACAGTGCGGGGTGTGCCATGAAACGGATTTCAAGACCGCGACGAATCCCGATCATGTCGCCGGAGCATTCGGACAGGATTGTCTTGCATGTCACACCATGGACGGCTGGCGTCCTGCGAACTTCGATCATGCGACGACCAAATTTCCTCTGGAAGGCGCGCATGTGGCGGAGCCGTGTCAGTCGTGCCACATCAACGGCAATTACAACATCACCTATACCGATTGTTGGCAGTGTCACGAATCTGATTTTACCGCCTCGCAGCAGCCCAATCACTCCGCTGCGCAGTTCGATCATGATTGCACGAAGTGTCACACTGTCGTCGCATGGAAACCCTCGACCTTCGATCATGCGTCGACCAAATTCCCGCTGCAGGGTGCGCACCTTGCCGAGCCGTGTCAGTCGTGCCACATCAATGGCAACTACAACATCGATTACACCGACTGCTGGCAGTGTCACGAGACTGATTTTACCGCCGCTCGACAGCCTGATCACACATCCGCGCAGTTTGACCACGATTGCACGAAATGTCACAACGTCATCGCCTGGAAGCCCTCGACCTTCGATCATGCGACGACCATGTTTCCGTTGGAGGGTGCGCATCGGGCCGAACCATGCGAGGCCTGCCACATCAACGGCAACTACAATATCACCTATACCGATTGCTGGCAGTGCCACGAGAGCGATTTTTCCGCAACGCAGCAGCCCAATCATGCCACCGCGCAGTTTGATCATGACTGCACGAAGTGCCATGGTAGCGCGGCCTGGAAGCCCTCGACCTTCGATCATGCGACGACGAAGTTCCCGCTGCAGGGCGCGCACCTTGCCGAGCCCTGTCAAGCCTGCCACATCAACGGAAATTACAATATCAGCTATACTGACTGCTGGCAGTGCCACGAAAGCGACTTTACCGCAACGCAGCAGCCCAATCATGCCGCCGCGCAGTTCGATCACGACTGCACGAAGTGCCATAACAGCGTCGCCTGGAAGCCTTCGACCTTTGATCACGCGACGACCAAATTCCCTTTGCAGGGCGCGCACCTTACCGAACCCTGCCAGGCCTGCCACATCAACGGAAACTATCAGTTGACCTACACGGACTGCTGGCAGTGTCACGAGAGCGATTTCACAGCCACATTGCAGCCCAATCATACCACCGCGCAATTCGATCACGACTGCACGAAGTGCCATAACAGCGTCGCCTGGAAACCCTCTACCTTCGATCACGCGACGACCAAATTCCCGCTGCAGGGCGCGCACCTTGCCGAGCCCTGCCAGGCTTGCCACATCAACG
>CAYJMN010000150.1:0-6985 GCA_964371045.1 uncultured Chromatiales bacterium
CGAAACGCCGCATCCAGCCCCGGAGCTCGCAAAAGTGGGCGATTCATGAAACGCCACATTCCGCGCCGGGGCTTGCCGAAATGAGCGATTTACGAAACGCAACATCCAGCCCCGATGCTCGCAAAAGTGGGCGATGCATGAAACACCACATCCGCCCCGGAGCTCGCAAAAGTGGGCGATTCATGAAACGCCGCATCCGCCCCCCGAGCTCATAAAAGTATGCGATTTACGAAACGCCGCATCCAGCCCCGGAGCTCGCAAAAGTGGGCGATTCATGAAACGCCGAATTCCGGACCGGGGGGCGCCAAAGTGGGCGATTCATGAAACGCCACATTTCGGACCGGGGGTATCAAGAGTGGGCGATGCATGAAACGCCACTCTCCGGACCAGGGGTATCAAAAGTGGGCGATTCATGAAACGCCGCATTCCGCCCCGGAGCTCGCAAAAGTGGGCGATTCATGAAACGCCGAATTCCGGACCGGGGGGCGCCAAAGTGGGCGATTCATGAAACGCCGAATTCCGGACCGGGGGGCGCCAAAGTGGACGATTCATGTCCCCCTCTCACCTCCTCGCCTTTTCACCCTCTCATTATCCGTATGCGGTACAATTTTTTCACTTGTGATGTGCCGGGATTTTCCCAACATTACTATGTTTACGCTTCACGGCACTGCGAATTCCGCGACGCGAACACGAGAACCAGCTATTCAAATACCACGAACCGTCCAAATCCATGACAACATCGCTCCGTACAATCGCACTGCTGATTTTGCTGCTCTCCGTTTCCTGCACCGCGCAAAAACGTCCGGTCCCGTCGCTTGAAGTGGAAGGCGGCCCGACCTGGAACTTCGGGAAGGTGACGCACAAGGATCGACTCGACCATAATTTCGTGCTCCGCAATAACGGCGGCGATACGGTTCGGATCGCCAATGTGAAAGCCGCTTGCGGCTGTACAGCGGTGATGGTGTCGGGCAGTACGATAGCGCCGGGCGGTACGGCGACGGTGTCGGTGCAATTCACGCCGCCGCGGACGACCAACGGGCACGTCAGCAAAAGCGTCTCGGTCTACGTGGAAGGAGAACAACGCCCGGCGCATATCCTGCGCATCGAAGCGGACGTCGAATCGGCGCTCGCATCCGATCCCGCACTCGTTGATCTCGGCACGATGACCATCAACAAAGCGATCAAAGCGACCTTTTCGCTAATGAATCTTTCGGGCGAAGTTCAAAAAATCGTGGCGGTGCAGAGTGCTCTGGCGATCGAGTACCGCGGTCTGGACGGCGGCAATCCTCCGGAGGTGCGTCCGCTCGAAGGTGTCGTGATCGAACCGAAGGAATTCACACTCGAACCTGGAGCGCAGCAAACCATCACCATACGCTTCACACCCGAATTTGCCGGGAAACTCATGGGCAGCATCGTTTTGTACGCCAACGACGAGACGCGGCAGGTGGAATTCGCCGGCGCGGCTTCTCATGCGAAATAACGGCGCGGCGCCAGAGGACGCTTTCCGGCTCATTGTTCTCCGATAGCCGCAGGACTTCATTACGAGTTCCCGACCGTATCAAGCCATTACGACAACAGAGCAACAAATCCCAACCGGCCATGTCACTCAAGGACCGACTTACATCCCAGCTGGCGATCAAGCTCTATATCATTTTATCGAGCATATTTATCGTCCTTTTTATTTTCGATGCGTGGCTCATGCCCACCCTCGTGCACTCCCGTACGGAAATCACGATTCCCGATGTACGCGGAAAGACTGCCTCAGAGGCGATGAGGATACTCGAAAACGCCGATCTCACACCAGTACTGTCGGATACCGTCCCACATCCGAAGATCGCGCTAAACCATGTCGTGTATCAGAATCCCGTGCCCGGTAACGTCGTTCGCGAGGGTCGCAATGTGTTCGTTACCGTGAGCGGGGGAGTGGAACTCATCGAGATGCCCAATCTCGCGGGACGATCCCTCAGGGACGCGCGCATCGCTCTCGAGCACCTCGAACTCAAAGTCGGAAAGATCTCCTACGAGGCATCGGACATGCCCGCCGAAACCGTTGTTGGACAGACCGTCTCACCGGGAAGGAACATCCGCAGGAACACCGTCATCGAAGTGATCGTCAGCGGAGGAGAAAGCGCCCAGGTGGAGGTCCCGTACGTCATTGGTCTTAGTTTGGACGAAGCGCAAAAAAAACTGCTTGACAATGGACTGCGAGCCGGTGCGATCCAGTATCGCCAGAGCAAATCACTGCTTCCGAATACGGTGATCGGCCAATCACCGCCCGCTGGAGACTTCGCAGCCCCCAACGCGCTCGTCGATATCACCGTGGTGCATTGACATGACAGTTCACGATATGATGCAGCAGGTGGCCTTGCTTTCTTCGGGCGTGTACCGGCGGGAGAAGGGGGTGAGCCGCATAGAAATCCGGACGCCGGGGAACCGCACGCAGACGCTGTATGGCTCCATCCAGCGGATCGGTACGGAAAATGTCGGTGTTCTGTACACGGCGGTGGGGAAGTTGACGCCGGAAATGAATCCGGTTGCGCTGCTCGAAATGAATTCCTCCTTGCGCCATACCCGCGTCACGTTGATGAACGGAAGCGACATCGTCCTGCTCGCGATGTTCGATCTTGTGCGTACGTCGATAAACGAATGCGCCCCGATGCTGCAGGAACTGGCTGCGGTGGCGGACGATCTTGAACAGGAATGGTTCAGTCTCGATCTCAGCTGACCAGCCACGTCGCATCGAATCGCTGCGGCTGCAGCGGTAGAAATCCTTCTCCGAAACTTCCTCCCACAAGAAATCCCAAACGCTGCGAACGACCGATCAGTGACGCAAGGAATTCCGGCGTGCTGATGTAGGTGGCGACGCCGTCATCGTCTTCGCCGGTGTGGAATTGCGTACCGTAGGCGCGTATCGCGGCGAGCTTGCGATCCTGCACCTCGCTCACATCCACAATAATAGAGGGCTCGAAGTCATGCGAGAGCATGTAGTGGTAAGCCAATGGTGGACGCCACGCCGTCTGTTCACTTCCGTCGACTTCGTAGGTTTTGAATTTCACCAATCCTGAAAGGAACAATGCGTCCCGCAGCAGTTCCGAGGCATGCGCATGGTCCGGGTGCCTGTCCTGCCCATAAGGAAGCAGCACCGTTCGCGGACGATAGCGCCGCAGACAGCGAATCACCGCCTCACGTTGTTCAGGCGTGTTGGCGATACCGCCATCGGGCAGATCGGCGTTATCACGGACGTCCAGCTCCAGAATTCTGGTCGCCTCGATTCTCTCTCCGGCGCGCGATTCCAGAGTGCCGCGGGTACTAAGTTCGCCGCGTGTAAGATCAACGATGCCCGTGCGGTACCCGCTATCCTTCAATACAAGCAGGGTGCCCGCGCAATACAGCTCGGCGTCGTCGGGATGGGGAGAAAATGCGAGAATGTCTGTGGTTGATGACATGAGAGGCATCCTTTCCGCTTAGTTTTTTTCAGGTATGGTTGCGAGACGGTGTTCGACTTCGGCGAGCATGGGATCGATTGGTGTCGCGACGCTCTGATATTTTTCCCAGCTCTTCCGCGCAAAATCCTGCCTGCCTTGCTCCGCATAGAACATCCCTTGCAGGTAAAGCGCTTTGGCGGGATAGTACGCGCGGTCCGTCGCCTGATCGAGCACCCGCACCGCTTCCCACACCCTGTCCTGACTGAAATGGAATGAGGCCATGTTGCAATAAAACTCCTCGTTGAGCGGATCTATCGTGATGGCGTTTTCATAAAGCAACAGCGCGTCGTTGGTCGATCCCTGCTGCGCACGGATGGTGGCCTGATTGTCGCGGAAGCCCGCGTGCAGAGGATCGAGCTTTTTCAATCCGTCGATGGCGAGGCCGGCCGATTCGCGGTCTCCGGTCTGCAATGCGGAAATCATCAGCAGCCGGAGGAGGTAGGTGTTGAGAGGGACCAGCGCCATCGCGGTGTTCAGAAGCTGAAACGCCGACGGATACTCCTGCTGTCCCACATAATTCGCGGCTTGGCGCAGCATGATATCGGCAAACGCCCGGCGGGCTTCACTGTTGCGCGGGGAGAGCTTCAGCAGATTTCCGAGCATCGTCACGGCGTCCTTGTCGTTGTCTTGCAGTGCCAGAACCCTGGCGTCGAAGATGGAAAGCCGTTCGGGAAACTGCTGCTCGACGATCGCGAACACGCTGTCCGGCACCGCGGCATGCATGGATCGCGGGGCCGAACGCGCGGCGAGAAGCGCGCGTGCATCCGTCCAGACCCGCGAAGGATCATCCTCCGCGTTTCGCAGCGGGAGGGGACTGAACAAACCCGGACCATCCGCTCCGGAACTGAATCGACGAATCGTGGCATCGTCCATCGCCCAAGCGGTGGCCAGCGAAGGCCACGCGTCGATTTCTATCTGCCGGAAATGGAAAGCGATTTCCGGTGATTTCGCGAGCGCGGCAAGTCGCTCCGGAGCTGGAACGCTCCCCGCCACATCGTTTTTATAGGCGAAAATGCCGGCCATGGCATTCTCCGGATCCGGTCCGCTGATCCAGAGTTCGATGCGCGGAAACACTGATCCCATCGCCGCCGCGACCGCCCGCACACCCTCGACGCCGACTCGCGAGACCGGCAGCCATTGCGCATACACGCCGTCAGTCGCGAGGAGATCAGCCGTTTCCCGGATCGTTTCCTCTGTCAGCAACGCCGCCGAAATTCCGGGGGCTGCGAAAGGCTCCGCGGATACGATTACATCATACTCACCATCGTCGCGACGGACGAAGCTTTCGATGCGCTCCGCGTGAAAGTCCACGGATTCCATCCACGGCTTCGGACGCTTGTCCTTTTTCGTCGACTTGGCCAGGAGTATCGCCGGTCCGAAGGGCTCGACGCAATCGACATGACTGGGTTCATGCATCAATATCCCATGCAGGGAAACCGTGGAACCGAGTCCAAGCATCAGTACGCGCGCCTTTATGGGTCCCATCAACATCGGCAGATGCCCCATACGATACAACCCGCTCTGCACCGTGCGGGACGACTGTGTGAGCGAGGTTTTTTGCTGCCATAACAGTGCATAAAAGGGATCGTCGTAATCACGCGATTGCAGCAGCGTCATGAGCCCCGCCGCGGTGTTCTCTTCCGCGCTCACGCGAAACCGCGTCGGGTCCAGAAAGCCATAGAAGCCGATGGCGGACTGCAAGGACGCGAACAGGGCAAGACCCACCATAACCGCCCCGGCAACCATGTGCGGCATCTCAGGCCGAAATACGCGTATCAGTTGCCATGCGCCCAGCAGCAGCAGGAGCCCGCCGAATATGCGCGCGCTGACCTGCCAGAGTGAGGCATCGGAGAGGAAATACAAGGCGACAAATCCGGCCAGCACAGGTGCCGCGATCAGCAGCGCTTGACGCAATGCATCATGAGTCACCGTGTCGGCTTTACTCACCCTCGATGAAAATGCCGCGGCGACGATAAAGGTCGGCAGATGAATGAACAGCGCCGGGAAATAGTATGTCCACAGCGACGAACCGAGCCCATCGTAATACGCGAGATATATCGATGCGAAACCGCCTTCCGCATAAAGCCAGGAGCCGGCCAACAGCACCGCCGCCGCAAGAGCCGGCAGCAACGCCTTCAGGACGTCGTCCAGGCGTGAGCTAAGCATCCGCCCGACATTGATGCCCTGTCCGATCGCGAGAAACAATATCCCTGTATGCAGCATCACCGCGAAGGATGTCACGAAAGGCATTTCGGAAAATGCGCGAAAGAATATGCCTGCGGCAAAGATTCCAGCAGTGAGCAGGATCGGTAGCGCGATGTCGGAAGCGTCAGGCAGTCGCGGTGCACGAGCGGGACGTGCTTTTTTCACGGGCGCAGGTTCCGAGCGACGGACACCGGCGGTCACGAATTTCGTAGGCAGGAGTACGAATGGAACCAGGTACACCAGCAACAGCATGGGGAGTGGGAGATCGTTCGATGCCGCCACCAATATGGCAAAACCTATTGCGCCACCTGTCAGCAGTTGCGCATGGTCCGGTGTACGATCCACGTGGATTGTGAGTGCGTCGATCGTCAAACCGCCGAGCGCAGCGAACAACAGCATCGGGACGATGAAGGAGATGGCGTCGGCTTGTCCCGAAACGAAGCTCAGCGCCGAGGTCATCTCATACAATACGTAGAACAGCACCGGCGCAAGCATTGCTACGGCCGCGGCGAGCCATTTCGAAAATGGTGTAACCGCAGTACGTATGATCAGCGGACGCCCGATCAATAATCCAGCGATAAACGGCAACATGCCCAGCAACAACGGGTAATGTCCCCACACGGTCGTTGGCAGCAACTGGTTCCCCGTTGCTATCCAGAATGCCGCGCAGGCTCCTGCCGCCTTTCCCGTGATGTGCTGTCGGTACATATTTCCTCCCGAAGAATCGGTGAACGAATCAGTCGAGAGGGAAAATACGCATACGGAAGGAGAGAGCATAGCGCGGAGCGCGGAGCAGAGGGCGTAGCGCGGGGATTTATCGTGTGTGACATTTGAGTAAACGAAAAAAAAGATCGTCACCCTGAGTGTGCCCACCAGCGCGTCGCACAGGTCCATTTCTTGGATGACATGAGGGTTTCCTAGCGCATAGTCAAGCTCGTCACCCTGAGGGCCGCCGCGGTGTGAGTGTTCATGGTTCCGGGAGCTTGTGTCGGCGGCGTCTCGAAGGTCGATTCGTTCCGTAACGCACGAGGAGAATCGAGAGCACTTGCCAGCCAATCACTTCCGGAGGAATCTTCGACCTTCGAGACGCCGCCGGAACCAGTCATCACAATTATCGAACTTCTTCTCGCGGCGGCTCCTTCTAATGACATCTTGGACGTATTTAGTCTCCTCTATGGTAACGGAACGAATCATGCTTCGAGACGCCACCATGTGACGCTCAATGCAATTACGAACGTTGTCAGCGTGGCGGCCCTTCTTATGACATCGAGGAGGTATTTAGTCTCCTCGTGCGT
>CAYJMN010000151.1:0-6983 GCA_964371045.1 uncultured Chromatiales bacterium
TTTCGAAGCCCCGCGGAGCTTTTAAAACACAAAGCGACTTTTTTGACCGGACTCACGATTTACGAGTTACGAGTTACGAGTTACGATTTACGAGTTACGAGTTACGAGTTACGATTTACGATTTACGAGTTACGATTTACGATTTACGATTTACGAGTTGATATTCCTACTCCCCTCTCCCTACTGGGAGAGGGGCCGGGGTCGGAGACCGCAGGTCGCAGACTCGCCGCGGCGAGGTGAGGGCGACGATTCAGGATATCCGCGAGTATTCGGTCTAAAAAAATCGTAAATCGTCATTCGTCAATCGTAAATTGTACCTCCCTTTATCTCTCACGAATTTCCCGCCACAGCTCCGCGATCTGCACGGCGTTTGTGGCTGCGCCTTTGCGCACATTGTCGGAAACCACCCACATCGCGAGACCATGTTCCAATGCCGGATCACGGCGAAGGCGACCGACGAACACCTCATCCCTGCCCACGGCAGTGACGGCGAGAGGATAGAGATTCACCGAGGGATCGTCCTCGACCACGATGCCGGGAGACGAAGCCAGCAGCGTGCGTACGTCACCGAGCTCGAAGTCGCTCAGCATCTCCACATGAATCGCCTCGCTGTGCGCGTTGGCCACAGGCACGCGCACGCAGGTAACGGAGATGAGCAGTTGCGGTAGTTCGAGAATTTTCCTGCTTTCGTTCACCATCTTCATTTCCTCGACAGTGAATCCGTTCTCGAGAAACGCGGCAATCTGCGGAATGGCATTCCCGATAATGGGGTGTGGAAATATTGGCGATGATGGAATCCGGCCGCAAGATTCGTCCTCGAACTGGTCAAGTCCCTTTTGCCCGGCACCGCTTACCGCCTGATACGTGGATACGAACACGCGCCGCAATCTGTAGCGGTCTCTGAGTGGACACAACGCGATGACCATCTGTATCGTGCTGCAATTCGGATTCGCGATAATGCGTGGAGCGGTATCCGGCAATGCGTGTGGATTGACCTCGGGAACGATGAGCGGGACACCCTCATGCATCCGCCATGCACTGCTGTTATCGATAACGACGGCGCCATGCCGCACGGCTACAGGCGACCATTCCCTGCTCGCGGCGCCGCCTGCCGAGAACAGCGCGATATCCACTCCATCGAATGTTTCGGGTGTGATCTCTTCCACCGAATATGTGTCACGCCGGAATTCAACCGTCGATCCAGCGGAGCGGCTGCTGGCGACCGCTCGCAATTCACCCACCGGAAATCCGCGTTCCTCAAGCACCCGCAACATCATGCGGCCAACAAGACCCGTTGCGCCTACAACCGCGACAGAATAACCCACCATAGTACATCCATCATCTGAATTGAATCTTCTGAACCCGCACCCACTCATGCATGCATGAACACGATATACACGTACCGACCGAAGCAGGGCGATACATTCACACCGGAACAGCAATTGCAGGAATGACGGAGAACATTATGCTGATCGATCCGAAACGTGTGGAGAAACGTGCTCACTAACAAGAGCCGCTCTCCACCGTGCCTTCGGTACACGGATTCCTGAAACGAGCCACGTGCAGCTTTGGAGGGCTTCACGCCGCATTCTCAGAAATCGCCTCCTAACGAAAAATAGAATTTCGGGCTCGAAAAACCATTCCCGTCATGCGCCCATGCCATGTCGAATTTGAATGGCAAACCGAGGAACCACATCCGCGTACCGAAACCGGTGCCGATCAGAAGATCCTGATTTGTGGTCATCCCGTCCTGATTTCTGCGGAATCCTTTGAAACTGTCGAATTCGTCGAACGCCGCACCGACATCGACAAAAATCGCGCCGTTCACTGTTTGAAGAATGTACGGCAGGATACCGCCCAGGAAATATTTGACGACGGGGAATCGCACTTCGGTGTTCCAAAGCAGATACTTCGTGGTGATCCGCGCATTGTAATTGTATCCCCGCATCGGCAATGCCGCCTGCAGAAAGGCGAAATCCTCCTCGTTGTCGATAGGGATGCGATCATTTTCAAAGGTCCTGTTTATCCAATTGTCCGTACCCCCGATGAAAAAACGCTGTGGGTTGGCGCCGAAACTTCCACCGCCGGAGCCGCGCACTACGAAGGAAAAATCATTCCAGAATTTCCAGTACGTTCGATAATCCACAGTGGTGGACATGAATGTCAGACTTGAACTTCCAAATCCCGGACTGCCGAATACACGAGCCTCGTACCTCGAACCCCGCATCGGTGCCCACATACCCCACAACACGTTGTCATGCACATAGGCGACGTTCGGGACGATGAGCGTACGCTCGCGAATCGGAACATCGGGATCGTCGAGATTCTCCGACGATATATTCATGAATGTCAACACGCCCTCGATACGGTTGAACTTGTCGAACGGATAGCTGCTGAACAAGCTCGCGCCGAACTGTCGGTAGCGGTACAGGTTGTCGTACATCCCGCCAGTATAGGTAAGGAGGAAACGCGCACTGTGAAATCCCTGGATGCCCCAATCGATACGGCCAGGCAGGTAGTAATACGCAAGCGCGTAATCGCTGTTCTTGAGATCTCCGATCAGGTTCGTCAGGAAAATAAGTTGATGATCCCCCAGCATGTCGCTGAAGGCCATCTGGGTCGATCCCTGAACGCCGTAGAACGTGCTGTAGCCGGCGTTGCCGTACACAAGGTCGGCGGAAAAACTGAGCTTGTACTTGTTGATGATGAACTCTCCGTCTTCCGTCCGCGTCTTTCCGAGTGCGAACGCCTGGCGGGCACGCTCCTTCGATTGACCGCCGAGATTTGAACCGAACAGTATCCTCTCACCTGTCTGTGTCGTGTCGGGGACGTCCATCTGCTGCGGACCCAGCGCGATCTGTATATCCTCGCTGTGTTCACGTACCTCCCCGACGGCGGCGGACGTATCGCTTTGCTTCGCGTCCGGGCCTCGCGATACCAGATTCTGTTTCGCGATCAGTGCTCTCTGTAAATATTCCGTCGGCTCGAGCTCGGCGAGTTCGGGAAGATCGAACGGGGACTTCATCAGAAAAATATCGAATCCGGCCTCGAACATGGAGGAGAAGGCGAGTTTGTTGGCGTCCGCGGTCAGCGACATCTGGTAGATGCCGGAAAGCGAGTTTGTAACCGGATATTCGCGTCCGCTCGCAAGATTGAGGACGTACAGATTGTTGATTCCGTTACGGTCGGAGATGAAGAGCAAATTCTCATGCTTCGGATCACAAATGGGAAACGCCTCCGAAGCCTCGGGGGTATCCGTGATCCTGGCGATGTCGCCCGATGTGACGTCGATCCGGTAGACGTCCATCTGAGAGTAATCGTGGTCGATCATCGTGAAACCGGTAGGCAGGGCGTCGCCGCGCAGGTGGGACTTCCGATCCGACACGAAGTATAAATACCTCCCGTCGGGCGACCATGAAGGTTGTTCGTCGGAAAAAAGATCATTGGTAAGGTTTATCTCGGAACGGCTCGCGATGTCGTACACATAGATGTCGGACTGCTTCGGGCTGTTGCCGATGTATGCGAGACTCTTTCCGTCGGGCGACCAGTGTACGGCCGAAATCCCGTCGCGGCGGATTGGCAGCTGCTCGTAACTTCCACTCTCGACGTCGATGATGCTCACGGCGTCATCGGCCCCGGCTTTAGATGCGAGAGCGAGTTTTTTTCCGTCGGGCGACCATGTCAAACCGGGTGTGAGCAGGTTCAGATCCTCGAAATCATTGGTGTTCGTACCTTCGAGAATCTTCTTCACGTCGCTGCCGTCGATCGCGGACATGACGAACAGGCTGAAATAGTCGTCACGATTGGAGAGGAAGGCGATACGGTCACCCGCCGGTGAAATCGCGGGACTCGTATTGTAAAACGCGTCGCTCTTCGTATGGTCCGTCAGACGTTTGGCGTAATCGCGGGGCGATTCCCGCTTGGCGACATCCGGGTAATACAGTTTTTTCTGCTCGTTCATCCATCGTTCCGACAATTCTTCTAGCGTGAGTCCGATGGATTTTTTCAGTCCCGTGTCGAGACTGCGGGCGGAGCGTACATTGTTCAACACGTCCCCTACTTTTTTCTCGCCGTATTTCTCGGCGATGTACCACCAGACGGATTGCCCACCCCGATAAGCGAAATATCCGCTCAGATACTGAATCGGAGGCAGGTAGTTACTGGTGGCTGCATCACGGAGGAACATATCCGAATCATTGTCCCATCCGCTGAGCGATTCGTACTCCGCAAGTCCTTCATTCATCCACAGTGGAAGAATAAGACTGATGCGATTCGTGAGGGCCGCCTGAAGGGAACCGCCGTAAAACATATCGTTGATCACCGCATGCACGAGTTCGTGATGGATGACGTGCCGAAACTTGCTGTATGATCCCTCGAAGGGAATCACCACGCGGTTCTTGAAAAGCTCCGTCACGCCGCCAATCCCTTCTTCCATGTACATGCCCACGACGTTCGTCTGCTGGAAATCGTTATGCGAATTATAAACGATGATCGGGATGCGTGCGGTGATCTGATACTGAACGGTTCGCTGTATGCTTTTGAGCGCTTCTTCGGCGGCATTCGCGGTAAAGGAGGCGATCTCATAACCGGACTCGGCGAAATAGACATCAAAGTGTTCTGATTGGACATAGTACCAATCAAAGTTCGTATACTGGACCTTGTTCTTCCCGAACGTCTGGCCCGGCGCCGCGCCCGAACAAAGAAAAATCATCAGAACTGCGGCGTATATCGACGTGCGAAAACGTTTCATGTGGTGACCGGCGTGAAAGTGATGTTTGAAGGGTTTGATCATCGTTACAGTATAGTTAAGCGAGGTTACGCTGTCAAGGAATTTTTCGGGTACCGGACACTGCTTCTAATTGACACTGTTTTTGTATATTTGGTTACGAAAAACGCTACAAATATGAGACACACATTATTTATCTCCTCACTCTGCCTCATCATGCTCACGGCGTGCGACCCTCGGGACAGCTGCGACATGGTCATCTATAACGCCGAGATTCACACAATGAATCCGGAACTGCCATTGGTGAACGCCATGGCATTGAAGGATGGTCGCGTCGTCGCCATTGGCGAAAACGAGCAAATCCTCGAAGGATGGGATCCGGACGAAACCATCGATCTGGCCGGGGGGCACATTTTCCCTGGTTTCATTGATGCGCATGCGCATTTGCACGGTCTCGGTGAAGAATCAACCATCCTCCTCCTGCAAGGCTCCGTTTCCCTTGAAGACGTGTTGCGTCTTGTACGGGAGCGGGTCGCCGCCACCGACGCGGGGGTCGATGCCGGAACCTGGATCCGCGGCCGAGGCTGGGATCAGAACGACTGGGCCGACATGACCTTCCCGACAGCTCGACAGCTGGATTCCGCCGTCGCTGATCGCCCTGCCTTTCTTGTCCGTATCGACGGTCACGCCGCATGGGTTAATTCCCTCGCACTCGAACGGGCTGGTATCACCAGGGAAACGCCGGATCCCGAAGGAGGACGCATTGAACGCGATGCGAAAGGCGAGCCCACAGGGATACTGCTCGACAACGCGATCGAGCTCGTACGCAAACATATCCCTCCTCCCACCGACATCGAGATGAAAACAGCCCTGTCCACGGCTGTGCGAAGCTGCCTCGCACTCGGCCTGACAGGCATGCACGACATGGGAATGACGGAGGAATACGTCCGGGTCATTCGTGAGCTGATCGACGATGAGGAATTCCCATTCCGCGTGGTCGGATATGTGGACGGCACGGGAAAAATGTGGGAAAATCTATTGGAAGAAGGACGCACGGAGTATGGCGAGAAGCAGCTCATTCTGGCGGGATTGAAACTCTATGCAGACGGCGCCCTCGGTTCGCGCGGCGCCTGGTTGCTTGAGGATTATTCCGACGATCCCGGCAACAGAGGTATTCCCGTCACGAATGCCGGCGCGATACTCGAGGAGGCCAAACGCGCGCTCGGAAAGCAGCTTCAGATTTGCGTCCACGCTATCGGTGATGCGGCGGTGCGCATGGTGCTTGATGCGTACGAAGCGGCACAGAAAGCCGTCCCCCGCTCCGGCCCCCCGCTGCGCGTCGAGCATGCCCAGGTCATCTCGGATTCCGACATACCGCGCTTCCCCGCTCTCGGCGTGGTCCCATCCATGCAGCCCGTGCATTGCACGAGCGACATGTACTGGGCTGAAGCCCGGCTCGGCGTCGAACGCGTCACAAACGCCTACGCCTGGGGTTCGTTGATCGAGGCGGGCGCCTGGATACCAGGCGGCAGCGATTTCCCTGTCGAACGTCCGAATCCCCTGCTGGGAATCTACGCGGCCGCTTTCCGTATGGATCAGGATGGTCGACCCAAGACGCAGGACGATATCGAAGCGTTCTGGCAAATAGATCCGGCAAGACCGAAATCAGCTGATCGCTATCGCGACGGCTGGTACGCGATTCAGCGCATGCCGCGGACTGATGCCGTGCGAGCGTTCACGATCTGGGCCGCGCGGGCAGCAGGTATGGAAAAAGATCTCGGCAGTCTCGAACCTGGGAAGTACGCCGATTTCGTCATTGTGACGCATGATCTGCTCACCGTGTCCCGAGAAGATTTCCTCACCGCCAAGGTGCTGTCCACCTGGGTGGAGGGTCGCAAGGTTTGGGAATTTACCGCCGAGGAGTGAAGCGTCCCGTCACTCCGGTTGTGCTTCCCAGTCAGCCTGTTAATGACATCCTAGGGTCGGTACCTGTTATCGATGCGGAAATCGAACATTGGCCCTTCGACTCCGCGCCGACCGACGTTTGTGCTTCGACGCCACCATTTCTTGCGGCGCTTCGCTCTGGGTGACGGTACTTGTGAATGCTCGAAGAATGGTCCGTGAACACCGGATAATGGCCCCTGAGCGAAGTCGAAGGGGCAATGTCCATCTCTCACGGTGTTCGCAAGTACCGACCTCAGCATGTCATAAGCAGGGCCGCCACGGGAAAAGGAATCGATTTCGCACATGGCGAACT
>CAYJMN010000152.1:0-6881 GCA_964371045.1 uncultured Chromatiales bacterium
ATTCAGTGTATATTTCACACGGACGAATGCATTTACGGCGGTAACGCGGATTTAGAGAATGTCACCCACGAAATGGACCGGTGCGCGCGCTGGTGGGCACACTCAGGATGACGAGCTTGCCCAACGCGCGTTCGTAAATTCGTAAATCGTAAATCGTAAATCGTAAATCGTAAATCGTAAATCCACAATCGTCAATTCTTTGTTATTCCCCCGCTTTCTGTCTAGCTTTCTGGATGCAGAAAAGGAGACAAACGCAAATGCCAGACACATCCCCGACGGACACACCGAAGCAGTATCGCTGCGGGTACGTCGCCCTGATCGGCGCGCCGAATGCCGGCAAATCCACGTTCATGAACGCCGTGCTCGGTACGAAGATTTCAATCGTCACTCCAAAACCCCAGACGACCCGACGACGCTTGCTGGGCTTCCATACGACGGATTCGCATCAAATCATGTTCATCGATACACCGGGATTGATCAAGCCCCGGTATGTGCTTCAGGAAGCGATGGTGAACAGCGCGCTCGTAGCGATCAACGACTCCGATGCCAACATTTTTCTCATCGACGCGGCGCGCGCGATAGAACGCGGACATGTGTTTCCGGACGGCTTGCTCGACCTGTTCAAGGCGACAAAGCGTCCGGTTTTCGCGCTGCTGAACAAGGTGGATCTCGTGCACGACAAGAAACTCCTTCTACCCTTGATGCAGACGATTTACGATGCCTACAATTTCAAGACGATTATTCCGATTTCGGCGCTTGCGAGCGATGGCCTCGATGCCGTGCTCGACGAAGTTGAAGCAGTGCTCCCCGAGGGGCCCGCGCTTTTTCCCGAGGACCAGCTCAGCGACCAGCCTGAACGGTTTTTCGTCAGCGAGATTGTGCGGGAAAAAATCTTCGAACTGTTTCGCGAAGAAGTACCCTACGCCACCGAGGTGTATATCACGGAATTCCGGGAAGAAGAGGACAAGGATTTTATTTCAGCGGAAATCGTGGTCGAACGCGAAAGCCAGCGCCGCATCATGATTGGCGCGGGCGGCCAGGCGATCAAGGCCATCGGCACGGATGCGCGGCGCGATATCGAATCGTTTCTCGGACGCCATGTATTCCTGGATCTGCATGTCCGAATCCGTGAGGGTTGGCGCGACGACAAGAATTGGGTCCGCCGCATGGGGTACACGGATTGATCACCGCACCGAACATCCATCTCATCCGCGAATGGAGCATACCATGAAGCCGCAGAATGTGACTCGCCGCTTGTTCGTGAAATCCGCGGCACTGCTCGGACTCGCAGCCACGATTCCGCCAACTGCACGCGCAGGACTCTCCAGGATATCTCCTTCAATCCAGAAGGGCGTCCTGCCAGTCACGATAGCGAGCGCCAACGGTCTGCAGGCGACGGCGAAAGCCATGGAGCTGCTGCGAAAAGGCACCGATACGCTGGACGCCGTCATCGCGGGAGTCAATATCGTGGAAGACGACCCGAACGACACGACGGTCGGCTATGGCGGTCTCCCCAACGAGGACGGTGTGGTCGAGCTTGATTCCTGCGTCATGCACGGACCGACCGGACGGGGCGCAGGTGTCGCTTCGCTGTGCAATATCAAGAATCCGTCGCGTGTCGCGAAAGTGGTGATGGAACGCACGGATCATGTGCTCATCGTTGGCGAAGGCGCGCTCCGTTTCGCGAAAGCGCATGGATTCAGAGAAGAAGATCTGCTGACGGAACGCGCGCGTCAGGAATGGCTGCATTGGAAAGAGCATCTGAGCGACACGGACGACTGGCTACCGCCGCATGGTATCGACGATCGGGATATCGGGGCACTGCACCCGTACGACGCGACCAGGACGACGGGCACCATCAACTGCCTCGCCGTGAATCCGGCCGGCGACATCTCGGGCTGCACAACCACCAGCGGACTGGCATTCAAGATTCCGGGACGCGTGGGCGACTCTCCCATCCTCGGCGCGGGCCTGTACGTGGACAACGAAGTCGGCGCCGCCGGATCGACGGGTCGCGGTGAAGCGAATCTGCTCGCGCTGTCGAGCTTCCTTATCGTCGAGCGGATGCGTTCGGGCGACAGTCCCACCGACGCCTGCCTTTACGCCTGCAAGCGCATTGCCACGCAGACGAAAATGAAACGCCTCCTGGACGAACAAGGCCGGCCGAAATTCAACGTGAATTTTTACGCCGTGAACAAACTCGGCGCGCATGGGGCGGCTTCGATCTGGTCCGGCTCGAAATACGCGGTGAACGACGGGGGCGAAAGCCGCCTGATCGACAGCGCGGCGCTGTTCACGCGTTGATTCTCTGAGCACAGTACTTTCACAAACGAGATGCTTCGTACCCAATGATTCCTTCGCGACCATCCGACAATACGACCCCGGAGAGAAGACCGGAAGACCGCGATGCCGATTCGGCCTTGCGTCCTGTGCGCTTCGAGGATTTCGTAGGCCAACGGAATATCGTGGACAACCTCCGCATCTTCATTCAGGCGGCGAAGCAGCGCGGAGAAGCGCTCGATCACGTGCTGCTCACAGGTCCTCCGGGATTGGGCAAAACCACGCTCGCGCATATCATCTCCAATGAAATGGGGGCGAACCTGCGCATGACGTCCGGTCCCGTGCTGGATAAACCTGGCGACCTCGCAGGACTCATCACCAGTCTCGAAGAGGGCGACACGCTGTTCATCGACGAAATTCATCGTCTCTCGCCAGTCGTGGAAGAGTATCTTTATTCCGCGATGGAGGATTACACGCTCGATATCATGATCGACTCGGGACCCAACGCGCGGAGCGTGCAGATCGATCTGAAGCCTTTCACATTGATCGGAGCCACGACGCGCGCAGGCCTGCTGACTTCACCATTGCGCGCGCGGTTCGGCATCACCAACAGATTGGATTATTACGACGTTACCCAACTCACCAGCATCGTGATCCGCTCCGCCCGCATATTGAACATCGACATCGACGAAGTTCATGGCGCGGTGGAAATCGCACGGCGCTCCCGCGGTACGCCGCGCATCGCCAACCGTCTGCTGCGCCGCTCACGGGATTTCGCCCAGGTGATAGGAGACGGCGTCATTACAAAAGAGATCGCCGATCATGCGCTGAACGCGCTCGAGGTCGACGTGCACGGACTCGACGACATGGACAAGCGCATCCTGTCATGCATTCTTGAAAAATATGCCGGCGGTCCGGTAGGGGTGAATACGCTTGCGATCGCCGTCGGGGAGGAGCCCGGCACGATAGAGGAAGTGTACGAGCCTTACCTGATCCAGGAAGGGTATATCCAGCGCACGCCGCGCGGCCGCGAGCTGACGGCGGCGGCCTACGCATTGCTCGGACGCTCCATTCCGGCCCGACATCAGCAGCCAGGATTGTTCAATGAAGGGACGCAGAAGTGAAGCGTGCATCCGTCGTCATCGTTGCCGTGCTCGCCGTCCTTGTCTGCTCATGCGGAGGAAAGGTGAAGCCGCCTGTTCAGCGAATCGCCGCCGATGAAAAAATTCCGGATCAGGAAAGCTGGAATTCCAAGGTCGTGTTTTCGGATTCGGGGTACGTCCGCGCTGAATTGTACGCGAACCACATCCGCATGTATCGCGACCGCCGCGAAACGCTGCTCGACTCGGGCATCATCGTGGATTTTTACGACAAGGGCGAACAGCACACCTCGCGGCTTCTTGCCCGGCGCGGACGCGTAGACGACGACACGAAAAACCTCGAAGCCTTCGAGGATGTGGTGTTCACATCCGACAGCGGGACGGTGGTTGAAACCGATTACATCTTCTGGGACAATGCGCTCAAAATGGTGCGCGGCGATCGCTTCGTCACCATCACATCTCCGACGGAGCGCCTCCAGGGATACGGCTTCGAAGCCGATCAGGGACTGAAAAACTACACCGTGTTCGGCAAGGTTACCGGCGAGGCGGAGTTCGAGAAAAAGTGATATCTTCCGAAATCTATCCATCCACGTAAACAGGTGAAGTGGTGGCTTCTACGAAACATCGTTGTTCATGGTGCGGCGAGGATCCCCTGTATGTACGGTATCACGACGAGCAATGGGGCGTCCCTGAGTACGACGAGAGGCGGCTGTTCGAGATGCTGATACTTGAAGGCGCACAGGCCGGGCTGAGCTGGCTCACGGTGCTGCGAAAGCGTGAACATTATCGCGAGGCATTCGACGATTTCGATGCAGAGATCATCGCGCGCTACGATCAGGACAAAATTGACGCGCTGCTCCGGAATCCCGGCATCATCCGCAACAGATTGAAAGTCGAATCCACCATCAGGAATGCGCGCGCGATGCTTGTGATCAACGAAGCCGGGAGCACATCGTTTTCGGCATTGCTGTGGAGTTTCACCGGCGGCGTACCGTTGCAGCATACATGCGAACAGCTCTCGCAGTTACCTGCCAAAAGCATAGAGTCCGACGCCATGAGCAAGGAATTAAAGCGCCTGGGATTTAATTTCGTCGGTTCCACGATCTGCTATGCGTTCATGCAGGCCGTGGGAATGGTAAATGATCACGTCGTGTCCTGTTTCCGTCATGCGCCCGTTGCCCGGCTTGGCAGACGCAAGTGAATTACCACGATCGCGTCGTATTCTCCAATCCGGCAAGAGCCCAACTTTTTTATAATGCAAACTACCTATTTGGAATATCGGAGTTCATAATGAAGCACGTATATGTACGGTGGTTCCTTCTCATCGCAGCTTGTTGTCTCGCCGCGGCGTCCGCGACGGCCCAACCGGATCTCAAGCAGCTCGATGCCGTGCTTGATGGGTACAACAAAGCCGGCGCGTTCAACGGCGTCCTGATGGTAGCGAAGGGCGATGACATCATCTATCAGGGCGCGGTGGGGAAGGCCGTCATTGAGTGGAATATTCCGAACAGTACGGACACCCGTTTCCGTATCGGATCGGTAACGAAGCAATTCACCGCGGCTCTCATACTCATGCTTGCCGAGGACGGTCTTATCGATCTTCAGGTCCCAATTGGTGCGTATCTCCCGGCTTACCCGAAGGAGCAGGGCGAAAAGGTCACCGTGCACCACTTGCTGACGCATACATCGGGGATTCCGAGCTACACGGACAGGCCGGATTTCACTACCACCATCATGCGCGCGCATTATGAAACGGATGCATTCCTCAAGCTCTTCTCGGAACTCCCGCTGGAATTCGAACCCGGCAGCAACTACCACTACAGCAATTCCGGCTATGTGGTGCTCGGAGCTATCATCGAAAAAATGACGGGGAAACCGTATCAGACCGTTTTGCGCGAGCGCATTATCAAACCGCTCGGACTCAACGCGACCGGCTACGAGAACAACAACGACATCATTCCGAACATGGCGAACGGATACCAGCGCATTCCCGGCGGCTATGAACGCGCACCGATGCTTGACACGAGCGTGCCATTCTCCGCCGGGATGCTGTATTCCACAACCAGCGATCTCTTGAAATGGACCCGCGCCCTGCACGGTGGCCGTGTATTCAAAAAGAAGGAAACACTTCAGGCAATGACCACGCCGGTACGGAACAATTACGGCTACGGTTTGGCGATGACGACGGAGACCAGTGGAGGGCGTTCCATCAAGAAAATCCAGCATTCCGGTGGCATCAACGGCTTCACGTCACAGTTATGGTACATGCCCGAACTGGAGTACACGATCGCTGCGCTCGACAACACCACCTCGAGTTCCGGCCTCGCCGCCGAGGCTGCGTTCGCGGTGCTCTACGGTATGGATATTCCCAAGGCGCGTTTTCCGATTGCGGAGGAAGTAGCCGCGGTGATAGAAAGCGACGGCATCGAGGCAGCGGTGGCCCGCTACCGCGAATTGAAAAAACAGAACGATACCGACTATGATTTTTCCGAACAGCAGCTCAACGGGCTCGGATATCTGTATATGGGCCGGGGTGATCTGCCGACGGCGATGCGGATACTTGCCCTGAATCTGGAAATGTTTCCCGAGGCCTTCAATACCTGGGACAGTATGGGCGAAGTGTATATGAAAAGCGGCGACGACAAGCGCGCGATCGCTCACTACCAAAAGGCGCTGGAACTCAATCCCGGCAGCGCGAATGCGATGGCCATGCTGGAAAAACTCGGCGTGAAGGTTGAAGTGAGGGAACCCGTGATTTCCGAATCGGTGCTTGACCGGTATCTCGGGCGATACGAACTCCAGCCGGGCTTCGTGCTCTCCGTCACCCGTGAAGGAACGCAGCTCTCCATGCAGGCTACGAACCAGCAGAAGGTGGAAGTATATCCGTCCAGCGAAACAAAGTTTTATCTGAAAGTCGTCGACGCGCAGGTCGAGTTTGTCGCGAACGCGGAAGGAGTAGTGGATCAACTCATCCTGCATCAAGGCGGCCGCGACATGCCCGCCAGGCGCATGCCGTGAGGAATACGTACGCGGATAAAGACGTACACGGATTCACGCGGATTATTGCGGATGTACGCGGATAAAAACGTACGCGGATTCACGCGGATTATTGCGGATGTACGCGGATAAGAAAGTCTTTGACTTTAAATCCGTAAAGTTTTTGTAGACATATATGCAAGAACTTTTATCCGCGCCAATCCGCTTTAATCAGCGAAAATCCGCGTTCGTATTCACGCGCATAAAGACGTACGCGGATTCACGCGGATTATTGCGGATGTACGCGGATAAGAAAGTCTTTGACTTTAAATCCGTAAAGTTTTTGTAGACATATATGCAAGAACTTTTATCCGCGCCAATCCGCTTTAATCAGCGAAAATCCGCGTTCGTATTCACGCGCATAAAGACGTACGCGGATTCACGCGGATTATTGCGGATGTACGCGGATAAGAAAGTCTTTGACTTTAAATCCGTAAAGTTTTTGTAGACATATATGCAAGAACT
>CAYJMN010000153.1:0-6811 GCA_964371045.1 uncultured Chromatiales bacterium
ACTTTCCCAGAATCGGCGAGCCAACCGCGGCGATACATGAATCGCCCACTTTCCCTGTACCGGCGAGCCAACCGCGGCGATACATGAATCGCCCACTTTCCTTGAACCGGCGAGCCAACCGTGGCGATCCATGAGTTATATCGAGAGCGTGATCCATCGCACCGGGCGGTTTCGCTGTTTGTCATGGATTCCTGACGCAGGGAAGCGTACGTATCTGCGGAGCCGGGTTATGGGAGCAGAGCGTACGCATGCGACTGAGAGGTCGGGGTAGACCTGCTGGCGGTGAAGTGGTCGGAGAGTCAACGGGGAGGGTGATTTTATGAACGATCACGAGAGACTGCTCCTTCGAGGAGATACATCGCTGACGAGGGACGTCAGTCGTCAATCCGCAATACGCAGTCCACAACTCCCCAATCCGACATCCTGTAATCCGCAATTCTCCAATCCGAAATCCGAAATCCCGTGGTTGCGGACCGAACTGTTTTTACCTATATTTTTCGCACCTCGTACTCACAGCAGCACATGGTGTATAACATGGGTTCTTACCTCGGGTATGTCAAGGCGGCCCTGACGTCGCAGTACAATCTCCTGTTCCTTGCGGGAACGGGTATGATCAGTCTCATTTCCGGAAACATATTTCCGCTTCTGATAGGGCTCGGGGGTGAAGCAGTCTGGCTCGCGGCCGCACCGGTCACACCCGCTTACCGGCGGATTGTGGACAAGAAAATCGAACGGCACGCTCGTCTCGATGCGGAGAACGAGTTGGCCAAACTCTCGCGCATACTTCCAACCGATTTGCGCGCGCGCTTCGACAACATGGTCAGGCAGGTGAATGAAATCCGTGCGCATAACAGTGCGCAGGACTCGGTCAGCCGCATATTTCTCGACAGCACCACCGCCCGACTCGACGATATGCTGCACCGATACGCGCGTATGCTCAACGCGAACCACCGCTGGGCGCAGCACGCGCTTTCAGGTAATCGCGCATCGATCGAGGAACGGCTGAACGCGTTGCCCGAGGAGACGGACGGGGATGCGGAACTGGCGGCCGCGCACGACCAACAGCGGCGATTGCTGGAACAACGCATGGAAAAACTCGACAAGGCGGAACGGGACAACCGTCTGCTCGTCGCGCAAATCGCCACACTCGAGGATGCGATGGGCTTGCTCCGCGATCAGGCGCTGACCTTGAGCCGTCCCGAAGAAATGACCGAACGCATCGACGATTTCCTCGATGAAGTCGCGGTGACGGAACAAACAGTCTCGGCGCTGGAATCATCCTTCGCCACCCTCTTTGACCGCGAATTGAAACAGGCCGAGGAAACACGGCGCCTTGGCACTTCATCACCATCCTGAGACGGAGAACACCTTGTCCGAACAGAATCGTAAAAAACTGCTGGAAATGCGCGCTCTCGCACGTCTGGGTGGGGGACCCGAAAGGATCAAGGCGCAGCACAACAAGGGGAAATTCACCGCGCGGGAACGGCTGGAGATCCTCCTCGACCGCGGCAGCTTCGAAGAAATCGACGCCTTCGTCACACATCGCTCCCATGATTTCGGGCTCGATAAGCAGAAATTCCTCGGCGACGGCGTCGTTACCGGCAGCGGGACGATAGACGGACGACTGGTCTTCGTATTCAGCCAGGATTTCACTGTGTTCGGTGGATCGCTCTCCGAATCGCATGCCGAAAAGATCTGCAAGATCATGGATATGGCGATGAAAGTCGGCGCGCCGATGATCGGCCTCAACGACAGCGGCGGCGCCCGCATTCAGGAGGGCGTGGTGAGTCTCGGCGGCTATGCGGATATATTCCTCCGAAACACCCTCGCCTCGGGCGTGGTGCCGCAGGTCAGCGCCATCATGGGACCCTGCGCCGGCGGCGCGGTGTACTCGCCGGCCATCACGGACTTCATCTTCATGGTGGAGCAGAGCAGCTACATGTTCGTCACCGGACCGAATGTCGTCAAAACCGTCACTCACGAGAGTGTCACCTCCGAGGATCTGGGCGGCGCGATGACGCACGCGAGCAAGAGCGGCGTGGCGCATTTCACAAACGATAACGAGGCTCAGACCCTCGTCGCCGTGCGCCGACTCATGAGCTTCCTCCCGCAGAACAATGCCGAATGTCCACCGCGCGTCCCGACTACCGACGATGTAAAACGAAAGGAACCCGCGCTGGACGACATCATTCCGGACAACCCGAACAAACCCTACGATATCAAGGAAGTCATCCGCCTCACGGTGGACAATGCGGATTTCATGGAAGTGCACGAACACTTCGCGCCGAATATCGTCACCGGTTTCGCACGCTATGACGGACGCTCCGTTGGCATCGTCGCCAACCAGCCTTTCGTCCTCGCGGGCGTGCTGGATATCGACGCGTCGACCAAGGCCGCACGCTTCGTTCGTTTCTGCGACTGCTTCAATATTCCACTCGTCGTCTTCGAGGACGTGCCGGGTTTCCTTCCGGGCACGGAACAGGAGTGGCGCGGCATCATCCGTCACGGTGCGAAGCTGCTGTACGCGTTCGCCGAAGCCACAGTGCCGAAAATCACCATCATCACGCGCAAGGCGTACGGTGGCGCCTACGACGTCATGAACTCCAAGCATATCCGCGGCGACTTCAACTTCGCATGGCCCGCGGCGGAAATCGCGGTTATGGGTCCGAAGGGGGCGGTGGAAATCATTTTCAAGAAAGAGATCAGCTCATCTCCTGATCCCGAAAAAGCGCTCGCGGACAAGATCGAGGAGTACAGGGAAAAATTCGCGAATCCTTTTATCGCGGCGGAGCGGGGGTATATCGATGATGTGATCGAACCAACGGAGACGCGTCAGCGCATCGCGAGGGCTCTGGAGATACTCGAAAACAAGGTGGATTCCAATCCACGAAAAAAACACGGTAATATCCCGCTCTGAGTCGCTCCATCCACGCAGCCGCCGATGCAAACTGAGAGTGAGTAGGATCGTGCGAACATCCTTTTATCGCAGAGGGCAAGATTGTGCGGATCGATATTTTATCGCAGAGATCGCCGAGGTCGCCGAGGGCACAGAGAGAATTTTAAGGGCGCATCTCGAAAGGTTTTCCGAGGTTGAGGGAAGCACGGTGATCATTTTCCCGGGATACGACTAAACGTTGGAGAACTGAGACCTCAAAAAAAATCTCGGTGCTCTCTGCGCCCTCCGTGCACTCGGCGATAAAAATCGTCGAGGACTTCATCGCAGAGATCGCGGAGAGCGCCCGGCTCAGTACAGCTTGATGGTACGGACGCGGGAAGCACCGCCGACATTCACTCGAAGATGATAGATCCCGCGCGGCAAACCGGCGGTGTTCGCGTTCACGGTGGTGCTACCTTCAACGAACGTGCCATCGGCGACCACAAGCGCAAGCCGGCCAAGCGCATCGTACAAACCGACATGTACGTCAGTCCGTTGTTGCGAGCGAATCCGTATCTGCAGTGAGGACGTTGCGGGATTGGGCCACACCGCGCCCAACTCGATGCCTTCGGCAGGTACAAGGTGCTTATCTTCGATTGCGAGAAGAGAGCCGAAGAAGTATGAAAGCGCGTTGTCGATATGCGCGCGCCAGCTTCCCCAGCTGTGTCCCTCGTTGTATTCGCGGAACAAATGGTTGTAATTGCGACGCTCGAGAATGGAGACGAAATTCCTCACCATGGGGATGAGAATGGGAATATCGTAGGTTCCCAGATCGAGATAGATGCGCAAGGGGAGTGCCGGAAGCTGATCGAAGCGTTGCGAGATCGAGGGCTGTACATTGCTGGATTGCGCTCCGATGTTCCCGAACACTTCCGGGTGTTTCATTCCAAGATACAGAGAGATATTCCCTCCGTTCGACGAACCAAGCACTGCGCGGTAACGGGGATCCTTTCTCGTCCTGTACGCCCGGTCGATGGCCGGAAGGAGTTCCTGAACAATAAAGCGCGTGAAGGCGTCCATGCGGGTCCCGGCATATTCTTCCGAGCGCTCGACGGAGGGGACAAACACCGCGATGACGGGAGGAATGACGTGGTTCGCGATCAGGTTGTCGAGAATGGCGCCGGCGGCGGCGAGTCGGATGTAATCCAGGCCGTCGTGAAACAGCACCATCGGATAATCGGTATTGTTGGTCCCGTATTCGGCGGGGAGGTAAATACGCACCTGTCGGGTATTGTTGAGTTCAGCGCTGGTGACAATTGTGTCGACGAAACGCCCGTGCGGGATGTTCGGTGTGGTGAGGACTTCGAGCGGTTCGAGATACGAGGGCATCCGCAGTTCTGAATTGGGACCAAAACCTCCTGAAATCGTGAGCGGATTCCGCGGATCCAGTATCCAGATCTTATCCACCACGATTTTATAATCGAGCCGCGCGTCGGCCTCGAAGAAGTCCTTCCTGTACCAGAGATCCGTATTCGGCGCGCGGGTCAATAGAGAGCGGCTGTCGCTCCAACCATTGTGATCCCCCGCGATGCTGACGTCCTGAGCTTGTCCCTGATAAAGGAAATGGCAGGATGAGTCGGAATCGACCACGGGAGTGGCAGCGATGGTCGCCATGAAGCTATCCGCCATGAATTGCCGTCTGACGACAGGGGCCGCCTCAAGTTTCAGGATGAAAGCGTCAAATGATTGCGCGTCGAGTTTCGCGCCCTGCACGGAGAGCAGGACGAGCGAATATATGATCAGTCGCATGGTCGGTGTCGCTTGATTGATTCGTTTGCTACGGGAGCGAACGCTACCGTTTTCGTTTCCTGATTCGTTCGATCGTTGTTGCGGACTGCAGTTCGCGCAGCGCGTCGCGGGCTATCCAGCGGGCGCTGCTCTGCTCTGCGGAAACCAGTCGCAACGCAAGTTCGACGCTCCGCGCATGAAGTGGCAGGCTCCGCTTTCCGATCTGACGCAAACTCCAGTTTACTGCTTTTTTCACGAAGTTCCTCTCATCATCCGCCGCGTTTTCGATCAGCGGTAGCAGGGCGATGAATTCCTCGTCGCTCATGCGGCTGTGGACAGCAAGGCTGGCCAGCATGGCGAAGGCGGCACGTTTCACGAACTCCTCTTCCCGCGGCGCCCATTCGCGTACCTTGATGAGGGCGAAGGGAGTTTTCGAAAACAGGTTGTTGGTGCACTGATCCGTGAGATCCCATGAATCGAAATCCAGGGCCCAGCGTTCCATTTGTGCCGATGTCACCTTGCCGGGCTCATCGACGAGCGCCGCGAGAATGCGGGCTTCATGCCAACCGGACTTCCAGAGCGCCAGCGCGAGATCGTGATTTCTGCCGGCCAATTTCGCGAGAGAGCGCAGGTACGGCATATTCGTACCGAATGCCTTGTCCGTCCGGATGCCGTAACGCGCCATGCCCACGAGGTTCTCGGGCTTTCCGCTTGTTCGCAACGCTTCGATAATGGCCGCGCAGTGTTCGTCGATCAGACTCATGACAGCAATATGCTGCACGCACACAGAAAATAAAATCTTCGCCGCGTTTTTATCATATTGAAAAAATCACTAAGTTGAAGATATTTAAATTTAAAGGATGTCTTGCGAAGCACAGTCAAATATGGCGCCAGAGAGGATAAAGCGCTGGGTCTCTGGATCAAACTCGCGCGGGCATATTCGGTGTTCAACAAGGCGAGCGTGCATGATATCCGCGGTTTTGGCCTCACGCAACCGCAGTTCGGCGCGCTTGAGTGCCTTGGTCATCTGGGCGCCATGACGATCGGTCAATTGTCCAGAAAGATGCTTGTAAGCGGGGGAAATATGACCTGCGTCGTGGACAATCTGGAAAAGGAAGGTCTGGTCCGTCGCGAAGCGGCGGCCAGTGATCGCCGCTCCATCATTGTGGATCTCACGCCGAAGGGACGGTCGCTTTTCGAGGAGATTTTTCCGAAGCATGCCACCTTCATTTCCGAAGTCGCGAAAGCGCTCACCGAGCAAGAGCAGGAGCAGCTCGCGGTGCTCCTGAAAAAACTCGGCACGCGCCTGGAGTATTGAGTTTTTTTACACTATTATTTCAAATTCAAAATAAAAAGGTTTTCTCATGATACAGCTTCGTCCCGGCGGTGACCGCGGATTGACCAGCACCTCATGGCTGCGTAGTTATCACAGTTTCTCGTTCAACAATTATCACGACGCGCGGCACATGCGCTTCGGACCGCTGCGCGTGCTCAACGACGATTATGTAGATGGTGGGGGCGGTTTTCCGATGCATCCGCATCGCGATATGGAAATTCTGACCTGGATTGTGGATGGTGTGCTGGAGCATCGCGACAGCAGCGGCGGACAGGGTGTGATAGGTAAAGGGGAGCTTCAGCGCATGACCGCCGGAAAAGGGGTATACCACTCCGAATACAATCAGTCGAAAACCGATCCGCTCCGCCTGCTCCAGATCTGGATCATGCCCTCGCAGACCGATCTCGATCCATCGTATGAGCAGGTCGCCATCGATCCCGTACAATGGAGCAATCATTTGCTGGAAATCGCCTCCGGTCCACAGGGCGGTGGCATCCTTCGAATCAACCAGGATGCCCGCATATTTATCGCATCGCTGGATGCGGGTGTCGCGCTTCGGCACGACCTTGCAGCGGGCCGCGGTGCCTACCTCTTCGTCATCGACGGCCGTCACACCGTGGACGCGCACACCCTCTCCACAGGCGACGCCGTGACCCTCGAGCAAGAACCCGCCCTCGACATCCTTGCTACGGAAGCTGGGAGCGTCATGCTGTTCGACGTGCCGCTATAAAGTAGCTGAACGGGGTAGGGGTGAGGATCACAAGGTGAAGAGTGAAGAGTGAAGAGTGAAGAGTGAAGAGTGAAGAGTGAAG
>CAYJMN010000154.1:0-6770 GCA_964371045.1 uncultured Chromatiales bacterium
GTTCATCCGTGTAATCCGCGCACGTATTCACACCATCCACGTGTCGTGCCCGAAACGGACCGACGCAAAACGATGGTAGGCACACTGCTTATGTCATCAGGGAGACCGTACGGACTTACTGGACCTGCGGATTCCGGATGCTGCCCCTTCGACTCCGCGCCGACCGACGTTTTTGCTTCGACACCACCATTTCTGCGGCGTTTCGCTGCTCATGACATGTTTGGCTCCGTACTTATGAACACCGTAGAAAACCGGATGCCGTGCTTTTCCGCGGTAGCGGAACGCCGGGAAACGCATTTCTCAATGATCCGAGCATTTTCTCCGGCGCTGCGCTCAGCATGACGGTACTTTTTTACATTTAAACCATGTCACACTCGATATAAACCTGAGCGCAGTGAAGTTTACCCGACTCAGGGTGACGGTACTTGTGTATGCGTGAAGAAATGATGTCACCCATGAAATGGACTGGGGCGAAGCGCTGGTAGGCACACTCAGGATGACGAACTTGATTGACGCTGCTGAAACCAACCTGCTGTCATCCCCGAAGTAAATCGGCGCAGCGATCTCGCGAGTTCGCAAACAGCGTTACCCGACTGTCGGCTCAGTAGATATCGATTTCCAACCGAAGCACCCGGTATGCCAGTGCGATATCCAGCAGCGCGAATACCACTCCCGCGGATGCGATGGCGAGGCCGAACATGAAGATCCAGACCGCTAACTCAGCGACCTGAAAACCGAGAAAAATACCCGCACCCAACGCGATCGACGACAGCAGATACGACATGACGCCAAGCCAGAGCAGGATCAGGGAGCGCCGCAGATAATTGGCTCGCGTCAGCAGCGCGGGAATTTGGCGCATGACGCTCTCGAAGCGCAATGCGTCGACGTAGTCCCGATCGACACCGTGAGGATCGGCAAGTCGGCGACGCTTCTCGTCGTTCAGCAAACGAATGCGGCTGACAACAGTGGCATAGCGGTTATTGAGGCCCAGCAGCAGCAAACCGCAGGCGGAAATCATCAATGCCGGTGTGAGGATTGCCTGAATTGTCTGATGGGCGGCGAGATCGGAAAGTTGGTTGACCATGGTTACAGGAGTGTTTGTGGATCGACATCGATCGTAATGGAAACTGTTCGCGTTGTGGCCCCGCGGAGATACGCTTCTTCCGTTCTCCTCAGTTCCGACCGCAGCAGCCCACCGTCCGGGTCGCGCGATTTATCCACGCGCAGGAGAAGCTGGTACCGGTAGCGATTGTTGATTTTGCTCAGCAGGGCCGGCTGTGGAGGATGCATGATGAAAAAGGAGGCGGATTTCCTAAGTTCTCTGTAATACGATTCCGAGGCTTTGGCCGCGGCGTCCTCGTTTTCTCCTGCAAAAAGGATACACACGAGCCTCGTGAACGGCGGATACGAAAGGGTACGGCGGCTCTCGATCTCCGAGGCCATGAAACCCCGGTAATCGTGCCGATAGACGAAATCGAACACGGGGTGGTCCGGCATGGAAGCCTGGATCAGTACCGTGCCCGGCGACTCTCCCCTGCCCGAACGGCCTGCGACTTGTGTGAGCATCTGCACGGTTCGTTCGGAAGCGCGAAAATCCGGGAACAACAGCGACTGTTCCGCCGAAACGATCCCTACGAGCGTCACGCGATCGAAATCCAGTCCCTTCGCCACCATCTGCGTGCCGAGAAGGATGTCGTAATCGCCGTCGCCGAACGCCGTCAGCATCAGGTCGTGCGAGCCCTTCCTCTTCGTTGTGTCGGAATCCATGCGCAGAATGCGCGCGCCGGGAAGCGCTTCGGCGAGTTCCTCCTCGATACGCTGCGTGCCGCTGCCCACGCGGTCGAGTTCCGTGCCGCCGCACTGCGGACAGATAACCGGGACTTTTCTTGAGTACCCGCAGTAATGGCAGCGCAGCAATTCACCGTCCTTGTGGAAGGTGAGACTGATGCTGCAGTTTTCACACTCCTCCACATACCCGCAGTCATTGCACTCAAGATGCGGCGAAAATCCGCGGCGGTTCTGGAACACGATGGACGCCTCGCCACGCTCGATACGAAGGCGCAGCGCGTCGATCAACTGCTTCGAAAGGGATCCTTTCACGAGACGCATCCGTCGCGCTTCCGCCATATCCACCGCCTGTATTTCCGGCATGCGCGCATCGTCGATGCGATTGTCGAGCCGAAGCAGGCGATATTTGCCGCGTTGGGCGTTGTACCAGCTTTCCACCGAAGGCGTCGCGGAACCCATCAGCACGGGAACGCCTTCCAAATGTCCGCGCATGACCGCGACGTCGCGTCCGTTGTATCGCGGATCGGTGTCCGACTGCTTGAAGCTGCCGTCCTGCTCCTCGTCCACGACGATGATGCCCAGATTGGCCAAAGGAGCGAACGCCGCCGAACGGACACCGACGACCACCTTGTAATCACCCCGCAGAGTCAACCGCCAAGCGTCGTAGCGCTCGCCCACGGACATGCGGCTGTGCATCACGGTGACGAGCGCGCCGAAGGCCTGCCTGAAGCGCGCGACCAGCTGCGGCGTAAGCGAAATTTCCGGCACGAGCACCAGAGCGGTTTTTCCGAGGAACAGCGCATGCCGCGCCGCTTCGATGTACACCTGTGTTTTGCCGCTCGCGGTCACTCCATAGAGCAGCATCGGATTGGCGCCTCCCGCGTCGATCGCGGGAAGTATCTCCGCCAACGCAGCGCGCTGCTCTTCGGTCAGCGTCATCTTTTTCGGGCGCTCCTCGAAGCGCGAGACGAATTCCCTGACAAGCTCTTCCTCGAAAATTTCGACGATCTCTTTTGCTTCCAGTGCTCGCACCTGTGTGCTGGACGAGCGGGAGCGCTTGACAAGATCGGCCATCGTGACGCTACGCGAACCTTTTTTCCACTCCTGCCAAAGCACCGTGAGGATATTCACCTGCTTTGGCGCGCGACGTTCCATGATTTCGAACAACTCCGCCACCTTCTCCTCCCGCGCCCATGCAGGCAGCAGACGCACCGCCAGCACCATCCTGGGCCTCGCTGCAGGCCGATCGATGACGGATTCGATCTGTATGATACCTTCGGCGAAAAGCTCTCTCAATTGCGCGCTGATGGTTTTCATGCCTATCCTTGCGCGTAGTTGTTCTTCAGAAATGACCTCACCGGTTTTGAGCGCTTCCACGATTTCGCGCTTCAATTTCGATTTTCCAACCGCACGGACAATGGCGAGATCGTCATCGGTGCGCAGGGAAATGTGCCGCTCGCTGTCCACATCCATTCCCTGCGGCAGCGTGACCTTAAGCGCTTCGCCGAGTCCGCAGCAGTAGTAGCGATGCATCCAGGTACAGAGGCGAATCATGTCCGGGGAGAGAATTGCTTCGGGATCGAGCACCTGCTGTACGGCTTTCACTGCAAAATCGGGCATTTCCTCATGCACACGCAGCACGAAGCCCATCAGGAGGCGTCGCCCGAGCGGCACGACGACGCGCATGCCCGGAGCAATGCTTCCGGCCAGACCATCCGGGACGCCGTACGTGAGCGAATCCTTCGGGATGGTGGGAACGGCTATATCTGCAAATTGTGTCTTTGGCATAGTTGCGAACGCCCAATTCAGAATCACAAAATACAAGAAATCCGCATAGCAGGGCGATTTTCCCCTTGACGAATGATGATTTTGAAGAGCCCGCACTGCGAAACCTCCCATACGCCGGGTGTCAGCCAGAGGACCCGCACCTCCATCCAGGCACACAAGTCCGCAGGACGACACATCCTCCGATCCCTGTATTCATCGGGGAAAGGCGTGATCGCCACACGGCTCCCCAGCCCGCAGGGTGACCGAACAAACCTCCTCCGAACTCCATCTCAGCTGGGCAGCTTCCCCGCAGGAGAGCGTATGATACCACCGTTGGTATTCAATGCGTACTACCGACCGTTTTCCGCACCAACAACGTCACGAATCCAGTCACCGATCATTTCCAACGCGATGGGCGCAATAGTTTCTTCGATCCTCGCATATTCACTCGGGGAACCGCTGGTAGCGGTCTGGAAAAGGTGATTCAGGCCTGGCAGTTTGACGATCCTCGTCATGGCGTGTCTCCCCTCTGTCAAGGCCCCTTCGATAGCCGCGAGATTTTCGTCGGCCGGAACTTGTAAATCCTTCTCACCTATGATGACAAGTACTGGTTTGTCAATTCGCTTAAGCCAAAGACGGGGATCAAGTGTCAGGAAGGTCCTGAACCAGGGGGTTGACAGCTGAGTTGCCTGCATGCGAATGTACGCATCCGCCGCGTCACCCTGCATTCCCATGCGCGAACGCGCTTCGACGTCAAGTGTATCGAAATGTTCTTGCAACACCTGGTTCAAGGCTTCGACGTTCACCGTATCACTCCGCCTATCCATGACAATGGCGAAGAGCCGTCGCTGGATTCCTGCATTTTCAGTGATTTCAGACTCGGAAGCACCATTCGCCCGGAGTATTAATTCGCTCTGTCTCAAAATGATGTCCTGGCCAGGCAGCCCTGTTCCGGCCATCATGACGATGAATGCCACGTCATCGGTTGTCGCAGCGGCGATAGCAGCCACGATGCCGCCTTCGCTATGCCCGATCATGCCGATACGCAGCGGATCAATGTCGGTTCTATCCTTGAGCGCGCGTAACACCGTCAGTGCGTCGCCGACAAAGTCGTGCGTAGTCGCTTGCGACACATTTCCGGTGGATTCTCCGACTCCGCGATCATCAAAGCGCAAGACCGCCACCCCACGTCGCGTAAGATAGTCCGCAAGTACGAAAAAAGGCCGATGTCCCGCAATGGTCTCGTCACGATCCTGTGGTCCCGATCCGCTGACAAGCACGACGGCCGGGAAGGGGCCCTTTCCAGCGGGCAACGTCAGAGTGCCGCCAAGATGCACATCCGCCTCAGTATTTTCGAATCCCAATTCAAGAGACTCGTATGGAAACGGCGGATTAGGCTGCTGCGGACGATTGGGCGTCTCCACGCTATCAACACGCTTCAATTCAAGCGCTAGCTTCATTCCCCGCTGCATCCAGACACCATTGATTGTATTCCCGTCAGGCAGCAAACTGCCGTCGAAGCCGCCGCCGACCGCTGGAACGTCAACCAGCACCCTGCCGCTATCCAACGAAACGCTTGCGACGCGAATGCCGCGCACACCCTGATCGGGGCTGTCCATTGTGGCTGTAACTTCGTCGCCCTCGCTCGCGATATTCAGAATGACGCGCAACCTTCCACCCGGTACCTCGAGGGAGCCGAGCCAGGTCCCGACGAGCGTGACATTCAACGATTGCGCCGCGACGACAGGCGAATACACCGTCGTAAGCACGAAACTTAAGAGGAGCGTGAGAAAATATCGTGTGCCGTGCATGACGATTCCTGAATTGACAATGTTGATGTATGATCAATTGATCGTAATGACAACGCGCCGCTGGTTGTGATACCCGGCACGATACTGAATTATTCACCAGGCTGGTCTGGTCCAACACGCGATAACAGGCCCAGGCGAGTACTACAACTTTTCGGAAGCCCCGTCGTGAAGCACATGCGAATGAGAATGCATCGCATGTCTCAGAGTGTTCAGATGAAGAGGGAGTGTGTGAATGGGATCACTGTCCTTGATCGCAGGATTCGACTCCCTGCACATCCATCGGAACTACTTTTCCCTTGTTGTGTTGTTTGTGGTAATTCGGGTATCCGCGTCTTTTCCCGCTTCAGTGCTTCCAGATTGATATGACATCGTGCACCTGCTTCAGTGAAGAGGCGTCATCCGTAATTCCTCGACAATCCCTGCCGGGCCTCGACATTGTTTGCCACTAGCAAGTATTTTCGGCTGGCGCGTGTGCGAAAGGCTCTGTGTTTTCATGGTTTTCATTTTTGGCACGGCATTGGTAGCTCCTTGTGCAGAACTGATTACCCACTCCCACAATTTCAAGGAACTGTCATGAAACACCTCATCTCCCTCGCAGCACTGCTCAGCCTGGCATTCATCCTCACTATCGTGAGCACAGAGAATGCTTCAGCACAGAACCGTCCGGCCAACCGCGGCTTCGTCGATGCCAACGGCGACGGCGTCAACGACAACGCGCCTGATGACGACGGCGACGGTATTCCCAACGGCAAGGATGCAGACTACACAGGTACGAAGCTCGGAACAAACGGACGCGGCTTCGTGGACGAAAACGGCGACGGCATCAACGACAACGCTCCCGATGCTGACGGCGACGGCATTCCCAACGGCCAGGATCCCGACTTCGTGCGCAACACAGGCAGCGGCTCGCCGGCAGGTAAAGGCGTTCGCGGTGGCGGATCGACCGGCGGCGGCGTCTGCGGTGGCACGCCTGTTCTCGACGGCAGCGGTGTAAAGGCCAGCGGACGTCGCGGCAAGTAAAAAATCTCGCTCCCGGCACGCGGCCGGAAAGAGTTCTCCAAAGACGAAACGGACGGGATCTTCCCGTCCGTTTTGTTATTTGTTACAGGATCTGAAAATCCTTTATATCTGGGAAAACCGCCCGACGCGGAATGTGGCGTTTCATGAATCGCCCACTTTTTCGATCCCCGACGCGGAATGTGGCGTTTCATGTATCGCCCACTTCTGCGACCCCCGGCACTGGATGTGGCGTTTCATGTATCGCCCACTTTTGCGACCCCCGGCGTGGAATGCGTTTCATGAATCGCCCACTTTTGCGACCCCCGGCGCGGAATGTGGCGTTTCATGTTTCGCCCACTTTTGCGATCCCCGACGCGGAATGTGGCGTTTCATGTATCGCCCACT
>CAYJMN010000155.1:0-6605 GCA_964371045.1 uncultured Chromatiales bacterium
CCGTGTAATCCGCGCACGTATTCTCGTCCACCTTCGCTTTGATCCTCAGACAATCAACGATTGCGTTGACGAACTTCGGCGGACAGGTAAAGCGAAGTTCCACGGATTTTCACGGAAACGCGCCTGTCCCTCGGCGGATACAAGAAATATCCACACAATCCACGTGTCATGTCCGAAATGGACCGGCGTGCGGCGCTGGTAGTCAGCCTCAGGCTGATCAGGCTGACGAGCTTTATATGCATTTTTTTATGATGTCACACTCGATATAAACCGTCGCGCTGCGATGGTTACCTGACTCAGGGTGACGGCGTTTATAAACAATCTCCCATAATTTCCCGCGATTCTGATGCGCGTTGACTTTCACATCCCGCAGGGGTATATTGAAACTTGTTCTTCGCATTAATGAACGCCGATTCAGCTTGAACCGTCTCATTACGCCGCTCCTTTGAGAATGCGTGGATTCGTACGAATTGTTTTATGAAAAATTACAGCAGGAGCTTTCGTGGATCTCTTTGATAAATGCAGAGCGTTTACCCGCGCAGACGAGGTAAAGGCGCAAGGGTATTATCCGTATTTCAGAGCAATCGAGGAAAACGAGGGCCCTGTCGTCAGCATCGAAGGCCGCAAGATTATCATGGCCGGCTCGAACAACTATCTCGGTCTCACCGCGCACCCACGGGTAAAAGAAGCGGCAATAGATGCGATCCGGCGTTTCGGTACCGGTTGCTCCGGCTCCAGGTATCTCACCGGTACACTCACCCTCCATAACGAACTCGAAGAACGGCTCGCGGCATTTCTCGGGAGGGAATCCTGCCTGCTCTTTTCCACCGGCTATCAAACGGCGCAAGGCATCATCCCCACACTGGTGCAGCGAGGTGAGTATATCGTTTCGGACAAGGATAATCACGCGTGCATCGTGGCCGGAAATCTCATGGCGAAAGGCGCCTTCGCAACCTTCGATCGATATAAGCACAATGAGATGGATGACCTCGAACGGGTCATTTCCAGGCTGCCTCTCGATAAAGGCAAGCTGATCGTTTCCGATGGTGTGTTCAGTACCACAGGCGAAATCGTCCACCTCCCGCAACTCGTCGAGATCGCGAAAAAATACAACGCCCGCATCCTCATCGATGACGCGCACTCAACAGGCGTCATTGGTGTTGGTGGTCGGGGAACCGCCAGCCATTTCGGGCTCGGAAACGAAGTGGACATGACCATGGGTACGTTTTCGAAAACCTTCGCAAGCCTCGGCGGATTCGTCGTTGGGGAACGCGCGGTCATCAACTATATCAAACATCATTCTCCCGCGCTCATTTTCAGCGCGAGCCCTACGCCGGCCAGCGTCGCCGCCGCGATCGCGGCGCTCGACATTCTCGAGGAACAACCTGAACTCGTGGATAAACTTCGGGCCAATGCGCAATACATGCGTGAGGGATTCGTGAAACTCGGATTCAAGGTGATAGATGGACAAACCGGAGTGGTCCCGGTCATTATCGGCGACGATATGAAAAGTTTCATCTTCTGGAAGGAACTCTACGACGCCGGCGTGTTCGTCAATGTGTTCATCAGTCCCGGTGTGCCCCAGGGTATGCAGATGATGCGCACGAGCTTCATGGCGACGCATGAGAAACATCATCTGGACCGCATTCTGGAAATCTGCGGCGATATAGGCAAGAAAATCGGCGTAATCGAATAGATACAGGAACACCTCCATGACCGTCACTGTTCGCCCCGTTTCCGGGACTTCCGAGACAAAAAAATTCATCAAGCTGCAGTGGAAATTCTACGAGGGGGACCGTAACTGGGTCCCTCCTCTGCTCATGGACCGCATGAAGCTCCTCGATACGAAGAAAAATCCCTTCTTCCAGCATGCGGAAATCCAGTTATTCATTGCTGAACGCAACGGCGAACCGGTTGGACGCATCGCCGCGATCGTCAATCGAAACCACAATGACGTACATCACGACAAGGTGGGCTTTTTTGGCTTCTTTGAATCCATCAACGCGCAGGATGTCGCAGACGCTCTCTTCGACGCGGTCGGGAATTGGCTTCGCGCAAAAGGCATGGATACGATGCGCGGCCCCGTCAACCCGTCCGTCAACGACGAGATCGGCATGCTCGTCGAGGGCTTCGATCGTCCACCCGTGATTCTTATGACCTACAATCCGCGATACTACAACCTGCTCGCGGAGGGACATGGATTCAGGAAGGCGAAAGATCTGTATGCGTATCTCCTTCGACACGATGATGTGCTGACGCCGAAGCTTGAGCGTGGTCAGAAACTCGTCCGCGAACGCTATGGTGTGACGATCCGGAACTTCGATTTCAAGAACCTCGCGCGTGAAACGGTAATTTTAAAGGACCTGTACAATCGTATTTGGGAAGCCAACTGGGGTGCGGTTGCCATGACCGATGCCGAATTCGATTTTCTCGCCAAGGATCTCGTTCAGGCTGTGGGAAAATTCAAGGACCTTGTGTTCCTCATCGAGAAGGACGGGGAACCTGTCGGATTCACGATGTCTCTGCCGGATTTGAACCAGGTGTTGATAAAAAACAAAAGCGGCGCCCTGATCCCCGCCCTGTATCACATCCTCACCGGCTCGAAGCGCATCAATCTCACACGTATCGTCGTGCTTGGTGTGTTGCCTCAGTATCGCGGGAAGGGCTTCGATTCAGTGATGTATTGGGAAGTCCTTACACGAGCCGCCGCGCACAATATTTTTCTCGGCGAAGCTTCGTGGGTCCTTGAAGACAATGAAATGATGAATCGCGGTGCGAAGTTGATGAACGCCGAGCGCTACAAAATCTATCGCATGTACGACCTGGCGATTTGATGCCGGGGCACTCTCCCGGAACGATATACGGTGCATCGTGCTCCCGCACCCTAAAAATGAAGGTTGGAAAGTGCCTACACGCGCGGGCACGTCACGGACAGGTCGACTGGGCGATGTAGGCATCGTCCCGGAGCGCCTTACTAACCTTCGGAATCGGATTTCATGAGTGCTATCGACCTTCTCATCGTCATTCCTGCGCGTTACGCTTCCACGCGCTTTCCGGGCAAACCGCTTGCCGACATCCACGGCAAACCAATGATTCAGCATGTGTATGAGCGCTGCGTACGCTCGCAGCAGTCGGCCCGCGTGCTCGTCGCCACGGACGATGAGCGCATCATGCAGGCGGTAAAAGATTTTGGGGGTGAAGCGATGATGACGCCCAACAATCTCGCATCCGGCTCGGAACGCGTGGCCTGGGTGGCAAAACAGATCGACGCGGCGATAGTAGCAAATGTACAGGGAGATGAACCGTTATTGCCTGACGAGACGATCAACGCGGCACTGCGACCATTATTGGACGATCCAGCTGTCGATATCGGCACAGTTGCGTGTCCCCTTACGTCATTGATCGAGGCGGCGAATCCCAACATTGTCAAGGTAGTCACGGACCCGCTCGGCCGCGCCCTGTATTTTTCACGCGCCCCAATTCCATATATACGCGATGGGATCGGCGCTGAGGAAGGACCGTGGTTGCGGCATATCGGCATCTACGCTTTCAGGCGCGAAGCTCTGTTGCGCTTTGCCGCACTCCCCGTGAGCCGACTCGAAGAACTGGAAAAGCTTGAGCAGCTCCGGGCGCTCGAACATGGGATGCGCATTGGTGTCGGACTGGTGAGGGAGGGATCTCTGTCCGTCGACACGCAAGAGGATCTTGAACGCGTCAGGGCGATAATGGAATGACTTGCGTTCGGGGATAAAATCCGCAACATTGTTTGTCATACTTGAATCCTCGCGACGGAGTCTTGTCGCGGCCACACACCGTCTCGTGGCGATGAGCGGAAGCGGATGATCATACACGACGATAACCAGAAAAAAACATACAGAATGCGGCCTTCCCCTCCTCGGAATATTTCTATCATCACACTCGGATGTTCAAAAAACACCGTTGATTCTGAAGTCCTGATGCGTCAGCTCGACGTAAACGGACTGTGCATCGTCGACGATCCGAGGGATGCCGATACAGTCATCATCAACACCTGCGGTTTCATCGACGCCGCGAAGGAAGAATCCGTCAATACCATTCTCGAAGCCTCCGAACTGAAAAAGAACGGAAAGATTCAGCACCTGTACGTCGCCGGCTGCCTGTCCGAACGCTACCGTGCGGATCTTGAAACGGAGTTGCCGGAGGTGGATAAGTTTTTTGGAGTGACGGATTTCGCGGCCATACTCGAAACTCTCGGCGGCAGTCTCAAGCGCGATCTGCTCGGTGAGCGCCACTTGAGCACTCCGTCGCACACGGCGTATCTGAAAATCTCGGAAGGCTGCGATCGCCCTTGTTCGTTCTGCTCCATACCCCTGATGCGCGGCGGCCACGTTTCCAAACCGGTTGAAGAAATCGTGCATGAGGTGAAATTTCTCACAGATCTGGGCACAAAAGAACTGGTCCTTATCGCTCAGGACACCACCTCGTACGGAATAGATCTCTATGGTGAACGCCGCCTTCCCGCACTTCTGAATGAATTGGCGGACATCGACGCGTTGGAATGGATCCGCTTAATGTACGCGTATCCTTCGCATTTCCCGCTCGAAACGCTCGATCTGATCCGCGAGCGAGACCGGATCTGTCGCTATATAGACATTCCGATACAACATATCGACGACGGTGTTTTGAAATCCATGCGCAGGGGAATTACCCGCCGCGGGACGGAGGAATTGCTGGAAGCCATGCGTGCAAGCGTTCCCGGTATCGCAATCCGCACGACACTCATTGTTGGCTATCCGAGCGAAACCGATGCGGCGTTCGAGACTCTGTACGAATTTGTTAAAGATGCTGAATTCGATCGCCTCGGGGTCTTTCTTTTCTCGCAGGAAGAAAATACTACATCGTGGATTCTCGGTGATCCTGTGCCGAGGGAAGTGAAAGAGGAACGCCGCGACGCGATCATGGAACTGCAATGCGGGATCTCGCAGAAAAAGAACGATACGCGCATCGGGACCCGGATGCGGGTCCTGCTCGATGCCGTGGAAGGCGAGTTCGCGATCGGCCGTACGGAATTCGACGCCCCGGAAGTCGACAATGAAGTCCTGATTCCTTGCAGCCAATTCATAGGCCCCGTCCCCGTTGGTACCTTCGTTGATGCGCTCATCACTGACGCATCGGAATACGACCTCGTTGCTACACTCGAAAGGTGACGCATGATACGAATGTTCTCGATCAGCCTCTTCCTTCTGCTCATGTCCGGCATGCCGTTCTCGAATCCGGCGGCGGCGCAATCCACCACCGAGGCGGGACAGACCGTGCACAATATGCGTGTACAGCCTTTTTATTTCGACATCCTGAATTTCGCCGGGTATGACGAATTTGGGCTCAAGGGCCGGGTGGACATTTTCGTCCACATACCAAACGATATCGTAACATTCGTGAAAAATCAGGAATTCTACGTCAGTGGATATACCATCACCGTGCTTGTAAGCGACCCTGAAAACACAATGCTGATCAAGGAGGAAACGTGGGAGCGTCGTATGGAACTCCTGAGTTTCGAACGGACGAGGAATCCGGCCTACTACGATCTCAGCCAGCGCTCGTTGAACCTCGATCCCGGGAAATACCTGATCGAAGTAATATTCGAAGACAGGGAATCGCAGAAAAAATTCCGCCTTTCACGAGGTTGCACCGTACAGGCATACGATAAGAATCTCATGGGAATCAGCGATCTCATGTTGGTGCGCAGCGTTGAATCCGTGGAGGGCAAAAAACAGATTTCACCGCAGATCAATCCGAATGTCGCGTCGCTCGAAAATGGCTTTGATCTTTTTTATGAAATCTACAATCCCTTCAAAATTGGCGCCGTGGACATTTCGTACAGTATCAGCAAACGCGGCACGGAGGTGTATACCAAAAATGACGTACAGCCGCTGAAGCAGGGTGTCAACACCTTTCTCGCCAACATCAATAGCACGAGTCTTGGTATCGGGAGCTACGTTCTCAAAACCACAATTCGCGGTATCGACGACAGCACAGCGGCACGAGTGCTCGCCACGGCCGAACGTCAATTCATGGTCGAATGGCTTACAGCCGGTGCGCCAATTTCTATCGTCGATCTGGATCAAGCAATTGAGCAGCTGCGATATTATGCTTCCGGGGATGAGCTTGACTATATAAAGCAACCCGAAAGCAGCGACGATCGCCGTCGCCGCTTCGAGGAATTCTGGGAACGCCATAATCCCTCGCCAGGCGCCAAGGGTAATGCCGCGATGATGGAGTACTACAATCGCGTCGCCTTCGCGAACCAGCAATTCGGGCACTATATCGACGGCTGGAAAACGGATCGCGGAATGACATACATCATCTACGGGCCTCCTGATTATATCGACCGTCATCCCGTCGATGTGGAAGCGAAACCTTACGAGATTTGGGAATACTATGATGTGAACCGAAAATTCGTTTTTATCGACGAAACAGGCTTCGGAGATTACCGTTTGCTGTATCCGATCTGGGATGATCGCAACCGCTTGCGGTAAGGGGACCCTGCCGATGGTTTCGTCTGCGCGTTGGCCAAGCTCGTCATCCTGAGTGTGCCCACCAGCGCTGCGCACCGGTCCATTTCGTGG
>CAYJMN010000156.1:0-6409 GCA_964371045.1 uncultured Chromatiales bacterium
GCTGAGAGCTGAGAGCTGAGAGCTGAGAGCTGAGAGCTGAGAGCCAAGAGCCAAGAGCTAAGAGCTAAGAGCTAAGAGCATTGGGCGCTCATCTCGCGCACGAGTTGCATGACATGAGGGCAGAGTTTTCGGACTCTGCCCTCTTCTTATTTTGAGACAAGCGATGTTCTCCGCTCATTGCGCTCCGCGCTCTTAGCTCTTGGCTCTTGGCTCTTCGCTCTTGGCTCTTGGCTCTTGGCTCTTGGCTCTTCGCTCTTGGCTCTTGGCTCTTCGCTACAGCACGACCATGCGCCGTGAAAGCCGCATAGTGCTCGTCTCGAGTGCGTAGATGTACACTCCGGGCACGAGGCCGGCTGCGTTGAAGCTGAATTCATGGGTGCCGGGTGTCGTTTCCTGATCGTATATCGTCCTGATTTCTTCGCCAAGGAGGTTCAGGATTTTCAAGCTGACCCGGTCGCTTTGGGGTACGGAGAAGCGGATAGTCGTCTGAGGGTTGAAGGGATTCGGGAAATTCTGCTCAAGCGTAAATCCGGTCGAAGCAGGCACTCCGGTGGTATGTAAAGGGATGGTCAGTTTAATCGTCACTTCATAACCGGGCAGGGGAGTGGAGCGCGTTGTGTACAATCCGTCGTCCGCCTCGACATACCATACACAAAGGTGCGAATTGTTTTGGGTACTTCCGCTGATGCTCCACATGATTTGAGCCAGATGTCCGTGCGTCAGCGTGATCCGGGGATCGAGGCCATGATTGTTGGACGGCAGGCGAATGGCGTGTGTGAGACTTTGTGCGTCGACAATGACCCAAGTATAGTGGACCTGGTCGGAGCGCAGCGTCGTATCGCTCGCGGAAATGCGGATATCCGTGTACGGATCCGGTGGTGTTGGCCTCGACCAGATAAAATCATCGGTGCGGTTGGGTGTCAGCCGGAGCTCCCCTCGGTGTGTCGGGCCAATCAGGGTAAAAGGATTCGGAGCGTGAGGGCGCACTTCGAACAGGCTGCTCTCGCCGTAGACAGCGGAGTTCTGAACCGAGTACACAATGATGCGTTGGGGATCATCCGGGTGGAGGCGTTCATTACGGGAGGCAACGGGAAAATTCGTGGAACCTTTTATAAATACCGCACCAGCGAAAAGATCTGCGGTACCCTGGCCTCCGCCGAATTCACCTGGCCAACGCGCCGAGAACAGGCTGAGAATTTCCGTGGAGGATACATTCAGCCAGCGATCCCTGGGTGCGACGATAAGCTCATACGGTCGCAGAACAAAGACAGCATTGTCTGGCGGGGCGGCCGAGGTGATCGCGACAAAGTAGTTGGTGACTTCATCCGCCACGAAGTTCAGTCGGGCGGACATCTGCTTCGGACTCGATCCGATGGGGGACAGCTCGAAATGGATGTTTTGCTCCGCTTTGGTGTGTACAAGGGTCAATTCCAGCAGTCCATCGGTGAATGCCGATGGCGGAATAACCCACCTGTTCACGGCCGAAGGCGTGAGCCGCGCTCCGTCCCGATACAGTTGTGCCCAGGAGAATCCTTCAGGATCGCCGTTCCACGAACGCGAGGACGAATCCAGATTCGCCATGGAATTGCGCAGTATCAGAGTGATCGAGGTTCCTCTGGAATTCCAGTCGGCGATCACGTTTCCGGCAGTATCCTTCGCCGCCAGTACAATACGGACCGGACTGCCGGCGGTATGCAACTGCACCGAGTCCGCCGGATTGAAGATAAAGAACACGCTGGCGGGTGAGGCTGCTTTCGTCGGATATGTGATCGCCAGGAGAGCGACCGCGACAAGCTGCAAACAACAATGCGAAAGCTGGATGATCATGTTTCCTCCTCCTCAGGAATTGATCGGGTGATGCTGTGTTGCCGTCAATCGATCGAGCCCTGGTAAACGACGGATGCGCATCCGGGTCCGCCGGATTGACGGCGAAATTTAATCACGCCTGGAAAAGAATGCAATATACAGGGAGGTTGGTGGCGCCCTTCGGGCTGAGGAAAATAAAAAACGCTCCCGCGAATGGAGGCGGGAGCGTTGTGCAGGTAAGGGAAAAAAATCAGAAGGGCCGGGAGAAACGGATGATGAAGTTCGGTGATTCACTGCGGTCGAGACGCCAGGCCGCGCCGATGCGGAAGTCGCCGTCGGCGGAACCGAGCGCGATACCGGCATCCGATTTCCAGGCGTCGAATTCCATGTCCTCGCTGAAAGCGGCGTCATAGGCGCCGTTCGTTACGTTGTGATTCGAGATCGACGTGGCGGTGTTTGTCGCGCCGGCATCGAAAAAGAGAATGAGGTTCGTATTGCGCAGTATGCCTTTCGCCCAGCCCTTCGCCTTTCCCGCGATGGTGCTGCGGATGATGAGTTCGGTATTGACTAACGCCATGTGCGAGCCGGCGAATTCCTTGAAACGATATCCCGGAAGGGTTCCGGGACCGCCCAGTTCAAAATGGCGCTGCGCAGGGAGGATACCGTCGCTCATGCCGGTGCGGGCGCGAAGATTCAAGGTCAGGTGCTCGCTCAAAGGCTGATACCGTCGAACGTCCACCGTCAGCTGGTTGAATTCGAAATCGCCTTTCGCGGGACCTCCCGCCAGCTCGAGCGAGAAGAGCGCGTCCCAGCCGTGCGACCTGTCCGACAAGGATGCGAGCGTCTGCGCGCCGGCGGTGATGATGAAGCTGTTCACGTTGCCGTCGTTGATCATGGGATTGAGGCGGAATTCCTTGTCGCCGCCAAAGATCGACCAGTTCGTGACGCGCCGCATGTTCGCGTAGGTGTCGTGCACGTACCCAAGCGAGGCGCGAAGGTTCAGATCGGCGGGACCTTTGTAATACCACGCAGCGGAGGCGGTGAACCCGCGCCGTTCGAAGTAATCAAGGAAATCCTCACGCGCGATTTTCGCCGTGGCCGTGTTTTCGTCGCGATCGAAACTCCACTCGTCCTTCGTGTCCGTGAAGCTGTGCCCCTCCCCGCCGAATTCGATTATCTGATTCTCAAGATAGATCGGGAGGTAGAGTCCGAGGCTGTAGCGCCACGTGTGATTCGCGAACCCATACCCGATCGAACCGGTACTCACCAGCCATGGTTGGCTGTGCCAGTACAGACGTTTCACCTGCGCTAGTCCGATATATACGCCCTCAACACGGTTATAGCGGTAGAAGCTCTCGTGCAGGCGTGACGTCAGCGGAAACATCCAGGGAAAATCACCAGGGAATTTCTGGAAAAAACTTTCACTCAAATTGAATTGATTCTCATCGTCATCGCCTCTGTTCCACCAACTCCATTCGCCGTTTTCCTCGGACGCCTCGTCCTCCCAGGTATCCTCCCACTCGTTTTCCCAATTATCCAGAACTTGCGACTCGCCTCCTCGGAGGGTGATCTCGGCATCAAGCGAATCGACGCGCGCCTCGATGACACTCAATCGACGTTCGATGTCCGAAATGCGACTGTCCTTGGCGGGGCTGTCGGCTACCGCTTTCTCCGCGTCGAGCTTCTCCCTGAGTTCGCGTACCTGATCGAGCAGTTCACGCTGCGCGGTCTGCATCTCCCTGACGGCGATGCTGTCGGCGGTAGTCGGTTCGGTTTGGGAAAAGGCGGTATAAGGGAGAGTAAACGACGAAAGGAGTAAGAACACGAAGAAGATTCGACGTACCATCGTATCAAGCGCTCTCATTGTCATCCTCGGAATTGATGGAAAAAACTGATCTCCGTTGTACGTGGAAACCTGGAAAATGTTCTTGTCTTCATCCAGGAATGAAGGTGAAGCGTTGCCTGCGCAATGCAAGACTACGAGGGAACGTGCACATTTACGTATCCGTGCCGCGATCCCGGCGCGTGCCTTCCGGGAAGCAAGATATATCACGGAGAAAAATACGAAAAATCCCGCCGGATAGCGGGATTCCTCGTACGATACCGCGTACTATTTCGTGACGAGTTCGACGTTCATGGTCGACGTCGAGGTGATGGGAACGCGCATGTTCATGGCGGCGAGCACTACCATCTGATCCCCCGTCGTTTCCAATTTAAAGCCGACGAGAATGCCTTCGGCCTGAGCGTAGGTTATCGTGCCAGTCGCTTGTTGCGTGCCACTCATCGACATTTCCTGATCGCCGCGAACCATAGTCCCCTCCATCTCGCCTTCCATAGTCAGCGCGATTTCAAGGCAATCGAAACCATTGACCTGCTTTTTACCGTTCACCGTGTACTTGGCCTCGGTTTCCGATATCATCACGTTCTCATCCTGACCGGAGGTGTCGACTTTCGTCACGGTCCAGGAGGATCCGACGGATAGTTTGGAAGGATCCAGCTTCGGGAGGATTTCGCTCATCTTCATAAGCACCGAGGCGGCTTGACCGTCTATATCTTTCGTGGTATTGGTGTCGACATCGACAACGTCGCCGAGGTGGTCGAACGTATATGCGATCGATTTGCCTGACATATCATTCCCGAACGACTCGGTACCGTTATCGCTCTCGACGAGGATGAGTGCATTATCGACCTTGAGCGTGGCGGCCATGTTGCCGTTGTCGCTCACATCGGTGATGGAGATTGTGGCGCCGACAGTGCTTTCAGTGTTAGTCGTGATCGTCTGACCCTGTACTTCCTGGATCTGCATCCTGGTTTCTTCGAGAAGATACTTGTAGTCCTTGCCCTTTTCATAGCGGTACACCTTATCCTGTGCCTGCCCTGTGGCGGCAAGAACGGCGATTAGCAGGATGATGGTGAGGATGTTTTTCATTGGAACTCCGAGAGGATTTTATTGTGGAATGAAGTCAAGCGTTGTAATGGACGAAACGGATGTCGGGACGACGGTACTCTGATCTCCGAACAGCGCACGCGTGCTCTCTTTCTCTGTACGCACCTCCACTTCGATCGGCATTCCGGTGGCGATAGCGATGTGCATCGTGCCTTCGATCGTTGTGTTGTCTTCCGAAAATTCCTCAAGGCTGGAGAACAGGATTTTTTCTTCCATGAACACGCTTCCGAGCCAGCGAATTTTCAGACATTCGATTCCATTTTTGGTTTCCTTCCCATCGATGTTGTAGGTGGTGGCGCTTTCAAGATTGCGGACACCAGTACCGCGGCCGTAGTTGGGAAGCTCCTTGGAAGGATACAGCGTGTCGCTGGTGGTTTCCGTCCACGTATCGCCGACCCTCAACTCCCTGGTGGGGAGTACGGGAAGTATCGCGGCGCGCTGTGCGAACATCGCATCCCCGCCTTGCGTGCCGAGCAGTGCGTCTACACGCAGCGGCACGAGCGGTGTGGTGGACTCGATTTTTCCGGAAGGGCTGATGCGGACCTGTACAGGTTTACGTGTAAGAATATTTTCAAGATCCGGTTGTTGTCCGGGCGTTGAAAAATCCTTGTCCTCGACCACGGCCGTATCCTGAAGGAAGGTGTAGAGAACACCGCTCATCCCTGCTTCATCGATGGAAAGGGTGAGGTACCTCGTTGTCTTTCTTTCGAAACGCGTGCTTCTTCCGTCGTTCGTCTGGGCAAGCGCGCTGATCTCTTCGACCTGCCTGAAATTCCAGGAGGATCCAGTCCGAAGATTATACTGCAGGGTGATCGGCTGCGAGGCGGCGTCGCACATGGAGACGAAAAAAAGCAGGACGAGAAGCGGTTTCATGCGTGGATATCGTGTGAGGGTAAACTGCATAATTCAAAAAGATACAAAAGTTGAAAATGGAAAAGAATCCCTGTTTCGGGAAGCACAATCGATTTCAACTGACGTTTGCGCCCGTTTGTTTCGTGATTGAGCCGGTCCATTTCATGGGTGACATCAGGTTGGTCTGGGCAGCGTCAACCAAGTTCGTCATCCTGAATGTGAATGAAATTACACAGCACCAACTGTCGAAATCAAAGACAGTAGCAGCGAAGCTCCGCGGATGAATACGTGCACGGATTTTCGCGGATCCGCCTTCGCCCTGATCCTCAGACACTCGTACGGCTGCGCTGTCAGACTTCGGCGGACAGGTGAGACGGATTAACGCGGATAAGAGTTTTTGAAATCCCGATACGAGAGACTTTAGGAGACAGAAAATTTCTTCTCCGTGCATATCCGTGTTCATCCGTGTAATCCGCGCACGTATTCACACCATCCACGTGTCGTGCCCGAAATGGACCGACCCGAAGCGCTGGTAGGCACACTTCTTATGACATCAGGGAGGTACCTACACTCCTCGTGCGTTACGGAACGAATCATGCTTCGAGACGCCACCGAACAACGTCAGAGCATCACCTTAAGATCTTGCTGCGGTGGCTCCTGCTAATGACATCGGGGGTCAGGGTTCCGATGCTCTAGTCAATACCGTCACCCTGAGTGAGCCAACCAGCGCTGCGCACCGGTCCATTTCGTGGATGACATCTATCCGCCGAGTTCATAATTTTCCCATTTGGTGAAACTATGGAA
>CAYJMN010000157.1:0-6357 GCA_964371045.1 uncultured Chromatiales bacterium
CGAATCACTTCCGGAGGAATCTTCGACCTTCGAGACGCAGCCGATCTGGATAAGTACTTCGATCTGAACTCTTTGCGCGGCTGCTCCTGCTAATGACATCTTGTAAAATCGGCTTAAACAGGCCAGATTCCATAGTTTCACCAAATGGGAAAATTATGAACTCGGCGGATAGATGTCACCCAAGAAATGGACCGGTGCGCAGCGCTGGTTGGCTCACTCAGGGTGACGGTGTTGACTAGAGCATCGGAAACATGAACACCGATGTCATCAGCAGTAGCATTTACGATCTCTCCATTATCCGTACGAGAGTGCGGATCTCCACGTTGCCCTTGAGCATGGCCCAGACGGGACAATAGGTATCCGCCGAAAGCTGTATCGCCTTATCGATTTCCGCCATAGACGCATCGAGGGAATCGAAGGTGAAGTCAAGCGCGATCGACTCGAAACCGGTAGGATGGGTCTCCCGTCGGGTACCAGACGCGTCGACGGTACAAGCACTGATGGTTTTGCCCATGCGGCGCAGCAAGGCGACGACGGAAGCGGCGCTGCACGTGGCGAGACTGATCAGCAAGAGCTGAAGAGGCATGTAGCCCTGTCCATCGCCAAGGGGGGGGATGTAATCGAGATAAATCGGAGGGAATTCTCCGGCTACACCGGTAAATTGGAGTTTGTCGTTCGTCAACACGACGTTCGCCGTCAATGGTTCTGCCGACATTGAGCAATATCCTGAATTGTGGATGACGTGATACGCCTGCACGACACCGACACACGGTACACGGCGCGTCTATGCTGTGCATCGCAGCGCATACCGCACAAAATAGCTATAGTTTCCCGGATCACAAGTTGTATCGGGGCCTGATATCCACTACCTGCGGGCGGAGAACAGAGAGCGAAAAGCTCCAACCGTACTCTACGCTTTGTGCTCCGTGCGATCCCGGCGGCGCTCGGTGGCGTTGTCGAGCGCACGCTTCAGTTTTTCTGTCGCGCCTTCGCAGGCCTGGTGTACCGAGCCGGCCTGGTGACTGACAGCGATGGGTTGCAGACCCGAGAGACGTGCTTCCATCAGACAGCGTTTGTCATCCGTCCCTGACTTGCGCTTGCTCTCATCGCTCAAATGCACCTCGATACGGGTAATCTGCTCGTCGAAGCGCCGGAGTTCGTCACTCACCAGTGAGGTGATGCGTTCTATCTGCTCCACAGAGGTGCTGATACTGCTATCGGAATTAATGGTGATATTCATGTGTCCTCCTGTGTAATTGTCCTGCATTCTATCTGTCGAGAATTGCTGCAGGAGTCGTGTGGAAAAAAATTCTATACGTGCTCTGCATGTCTCCACCGACACCGACCGCGGAAGGGATGTCGTTGAACATCCGGATCGGTCTGTGCGGTTGCCGATAGCGTCGTTCCGGATCGCGCCTGTCATCGCGTCGCTCTCTGCAGGAGGCTTTTCACCGAGTTCCAATCACGCATCGCCAGCATGTCCGCCCGTTCGATGACGCGCACCTCGACATCCTGAATTCCGAGAGTGCGTTCTCTGATGTCCGAGGCATCGAGCAATCGCAGAGACGCCTGCCACACATCGTCGCGCCAGCGAGTGAGCAGGGTCGAGATGAGCATTTCGTCCACACGACCCATGAGAGAATCGATGAGACCAATCACAGGCATGGATGGCGACAGAATATCGTCCTGCACGGCATCGATTGTGCGTGCGATGATCGCATTGACGTGGCAGTAGTCGGCATGTCGTTCCGACCGGGTTCGGGAATCGAGTTGCGGCCACTCTTCTGAGAGCATATCAAAGAGCGCGAGCACGAGATCGTAATTGATATGCGCATTCACACCAAGCAGCAAGAGCTGGAGTGATGTGATGTCCTTATTCCCGGCGGCGTCATGCGCGATGCGCCACACGGGATGTGACAGATCGGGCTCGTTCATGTATGCGGTGAGCGCTCCGAAATAATACTCGGCGAAGTGCGCCAGCAAGCGACTCACCCACTCGGCGTCCGCGAATTCCCCTTGCTCGACCGCATGGTGCATGTTGCGCGTCATCATTGTATAGCATCCAAGGAACACCGCCTTCCGATCGGCTGAGTGCTCCCATTGCAATAATTGCTGCTCCATACGATGCAAGACTGCGGGCGGCGTCATCTCGGTGCTCCTGGCTCCTGCACGGCTACCTTCCTGTTCGCGATATCTCTCGTTACTCTTGTGCAGAGAAGTAAGGATGGCGGCAGAATGTGATTGAACTGTTGAAGCAAGATAGGGCCATTGCGCGATCAATCAAACAGCGCCAGGCCTGTCGATTGCCGCAGGCTTGCGCGCATGTCGGCATTCATCAGCATCAAGCGAACATAGCCTCATTCGAGCCCTGTAGTCCGGGGAGATTACGGCGCAGCGGTGCAAGCGCAGTATATCGCCGTCAGCCGCCGATCACGACGGTCCAGGGGCGGACCCGCCACGAGGTAACGACACCCTGGCGCACGTAGATGTCCCCTTGTGCAAAATTTTCGGCGACCTCTGCCGTTTCAGCGCGGAACACGAGCACAGCGCTGTCCGCGGGTTCCGCGAGCGCTCCGGCCATGACGAGTTCTCCGTGTTCCTGGGCGGCGCGGGCGTAGGCCAGGTGCTCCTCCCGAAACGGCATCCGACGCTCCAGATAATCGTCGACGGTGGTGTAGAATAGCATGAAGTACATTGGTGATCTCCTTGGTTAGAAGGAAAGTACGCGTTGTATCGGAAAGGTAAAACCGCGATCTCGGGTTGACTATCTAATAAATGTGAAATCCGGTCCTTTTCATGGGGGACATCAAGGTTGGTCTGGACAGCGTCGACCAAGTTCGTCATCCTGAGTGTGCCTACCAGCGCTGCGCACCGGTCCATTTCATGGGTGACATAAGATTGGTCTCAGCAGCGTCAACCAAGTTCGCCATCCTGAGTGAGCCAACCAGCGCTGCGCACCGGTCCAAATCATGGATGACATCTATCCGCCGAGTTCATAATTTTCCCATTTGGTGAAACTATGGAATCTGGCCTGTTTAAGTCGATTTTACAAGATGTCATTAGCAGGGCCGCCACGGTCTGATCGTTCGTCCCAGCACTGTGTTTGCATGGCGGCGTCCCGAAGGATGATTCGTTCCGTAACGCACGAGGAGGATCGGTGGCACTTATTCACCAATCACCCTTCGAGACGTCCCTCTGCTTGAATTTGAACTTCGAAATGCACTTTTCCTGCTTATGACATCATGCAAAATTGGCCGGAATCTGCCTGCTCAATCAACTCACCCCCCATGGTATCTCTCTTGGTAGAGGGGGAAGGAAGATATAAGAATTGGTGTGTATTTAACACATGAGAATACACGGGCGGCGGTTACATAGTACCAAAATCATGTCATCCACGAAATGGACCGAGGCGAAGCGCTAGTAGGAACACTCAGCATGACGAGCTTGGATGGCGCGTACTGGTACAATGATGTCATGGAAGAAAAGGACCAGCGCGAAGTGATGCTAGGCACACTGCTTATGACATCAGGGAGGTACCTAGTCTCCTCGAGTGTTACGGAACCAATCATCCTTCGAGACGCCGCCATGTGACGCTCAATGCAATTACGAACGACCCTACGGTGGCGGCTCCTGCTTATGACATCGAAGAGCCTTTACTTGTTAGCCCCATGGAAGTCCGGATGCTGCCCCTTCGACTCCGCTCAGTGGCCGGTATTCCGGTGGTTGAGCGGAGTCGAAACCACTTTTATTGATCTGTGAACACCGTGAAAGCTGGACGTGGGCACTTCTCCGCGGTAGCGGAGAACCGTGCTGAGATTCCTCCTCGAACGTGATTATTGCCGCGATGCTTCGCTCATCAGGAGATCAGTGGGACCGGGCTTGCAAACACCGAGGGAGCTGAACGCAGCCCTTCGACTCCACGACCGTGAATGGCGGTGCTTCAAGCTCAAGCTGTGCCGCGGTCGTTGCGCTCAGGGTGACGTGCTTTGCTATGCATTACGAAACCTTCGTGTCATCCCCGAAAAAAACCGGGACGAGGCGTGGGTACCCACATCGGAATCCTGATTTGCTTTTCTTCATGTGACCGTCTATTTTTATTTATACCAAATCTAAATTGGTTCACTTATTGGAGTTTTTCTATGAAATGCACCCGTTACCTCTTCGCCATTCTCCTCCTCGCCGCCTCACCCCTCGCGAAAGCGCAAGAAACAGGAACAACCGTCGGTGGATATGGCGAATTGCATTACAACGAGCCTGAGGGTTCCGCCAAAGGCATGCTGGATATGCATCGATTCGTGATTTATCTCAATCATCAGTTCAACGACTGGATCGGATTTTACTCCGAAACGGAACTCGAGCACACCTTCCTCACTTCGAGCAGTGGTCCCGGAGAACTCAGCATCGAACAGGCGTATCTCGAATTTACGCCCTGGAGTAAAGTCGGAGTCCGTGCCGGTATCGTCCTTCCCCCGGTTGGCATCATCAATCAGGTTCATGAACCAAACACGTTTCATGGCGTCGAGCGCCCGAGTTTCCATCGCGTGGTTATCCCTACAACCTGGCGTGAAGCGGGAGTGGGAGTCTTTTCAACCCCGGTCGAAGGGCTTACCATCCAGTTGTACACCGTTTCCAGTTTCATGGGTGGTGGCCTCAGCGCGTCCAACGGATTGCGCGGTGGTCGTTGGAAGGCAGCCGAGGCGTCTACAGCCGATATGGGTTTCACGGGCAGGGTCGACGTGCTTCCGCTCGCTGGATTGAATCTGGGCGCATCGTTCTTCACCGGAGGTCTTACGGGGGGCAATGAGGCGCTGGGAGACGCATCCACATCGATCGTCGCCGGGGATGCGCGATTCAGCATGGGAGGATTTGAGCTACGCGCCGAGGGGGCGATGGTTTCGGTGAACGATGCGGAAAAGCTCAACGCCGTGTTCAATAACAATGTCGCCGATAAAATGAACGGATATTATGTCGAGATCGCATACGATTTCCTGCGGCACCTCGCGGACACCGAGCAGCAGCTTTTCGTCTTCGGACGATATGAAGGATACAATACGCAGGCCGAGACAACGGGCTTTGACCCCATAGAGACCAATGACAGAATGGATACCACCGTCGGATTTACCTGGAAACCGGATCCAGGTGTCGCGGTCAAGCTCGATTATCAGCAATTCGACAACGCGGTCATTGATAAATCGCGCGGACAGCTGAATATCGGATTCGGGTATGCGTTTTTCTGATACACTGTGCTGTATCATCTTCACCTTGCTCGTTACCGGGACTGCGATCGCGCAGTCCCGATGCGGTTTCGAGGACTCGCTGCACCGCATATACGGGGCGGGCGTTACGGCGACGGCGTTCCCATTGAAGCTCGAAACCGACGCGATCACGCAGCTGAACGAACGCAACGGGTCATCGCATCCCTGGAAGGCCGTCGAGGCATGGCGCGTCATGAAGGGCGGCGAATCCCTCGGCTGGGCATTCGTCGACAATGTCAAAGGCAAATCGCGGCCTATCACCTATCTGACCTGCTTCGATCGGGAAGGGAAAATTATCGATCTCGAAATATTGAAGTATCGGGAGTCCCATGGCGGTGAAGTCGCCTCCGAGATGTTTCGCTCGCAGTTCCGCGGGAAATCCGACAGCGACAAGCTCCAGGTCGGACGCGCGATACGGAACATCAGTGGCGCGACAATCAGCTCGCGCTCCATCACGCGCGGTGCCCGCGCTCTCGCCACGCTTGCACGTTATCTCATCACAACCGACGCACGATGATGAATCTTCCCGCGCTCCGCTCACTGCCGCTCAACATACGTCTCCTGCTTACCGCGTTTTTGCTCGCAGCCGCGTTCGGCTTCACGCATGGGCTGTTCTTTGTGAAGCACACGACGCAGCTGTCGACCGAGGGCATCGCCGAACGCTACCGGGGTACCGAAGCGATGGGCATCGATCCCGACACGTTGCCGGAAGGACGCGAAATCCAGTACGAGAAATCGGAGGCCGAGATCCTCAACATCACCCACGCACACATCATCACGCTGTCGCTGCTGTTTCTTGCCGTAGGACTTATTTTCGCAATGAGCAGCGGACTCCCTTCCTGGCTCCGCGGCTTCGTCCTTGTCGAACCCTTCGTCAGCATCGTTCTGACCTTCGGAGGCATGTGGCTCGTGCGTTTCCAGCATCCCGCCTGGAGCATACTCATGGCCGTCAGCGGCGTCGCCATGACGTTCAGCTTTTTCCTGATGACCGGCTGGAGCGTGTGGAGAATGTGGAGGTGACGATTTACGATTTACGATTGACGATTTACGATTTACGATTTGAGGAGGCCTGAATCGTGTTGACCTTTTAGTGTAAACCTGC
>CAYJMN010000158.1:0-6321 GCA_964371045.1 uncultured Chromatiales bacterium
GTGCTGGGACGAACGATCAGACCGTGGCGGCCCTCAGGATGACGGACTTGGTTGATGCTGCTGAGACCAATCTTATGTCACCCATGAAATGGACCGGTGTGCGGCGCTGGTGGGCACACTCAGGGTGACGGTATTGACTAGAGCATCGGAACCCTGACCCCCGATGTCATTAGCAGGCACTGATGTTCATGGGCACCCCGCTACTGCGGGGAAGGGCCCACGTCCGGCCCTCTACGAGCTTAGCAAGTAAAGACTCCTCGATGTCATACGCTGGAAGGATCAGCGAACCTCCGGGGACAAATACGTACGCGGATTTTCGCAGATGAATACGGATTGACGCGGATAAGAGTTTTTGCACCCTTGTATACAAAAGTCTTGCGGATATGGAGTCGAAGACTTTCTTATCCGCGAATATCCGCCTACATCCGTCTAATCCGCATACGTATTCACACTCAGGTCGCAGACAAATACGTACGCGCTTGTCACTCCGTGGGATTTTCGCGGATGAATGCGGATCGGAGCGGATAAGAGTTGTTGCAATCCCGTATACATAAGACGTGCGGTTATGAAATCAAAGACTTTTTGATTCGTGCATATCCGCGTTCATCCGTCTAATCCGCGCACGTATTCATTCGAGTAGCAGACTCGAACAACAAAAAGTAACGTCTGAGAGCAAAGCGTGAAAATATGTGAGGAGCGAGCAGGCGGAGAAATTGGCGAAGTGACTTCAGATATGGCCCTTCTTTTTTGCACTTGCTTCCCGGCTGAGCAATCGTTATAATTGAGGATCAGACTGTCCTGTATAGACTGTGCCGCCGGCGAGGGGGGGCCGATGGAGTGACAGCAACAGTTGCGAAAGACTGGTAGCTATCTGTCCCGATATCATTTTTATAGCTGAAGATCACTATCCCCGAAATGTCGTGGATTCCGCCGAGTCGCAAGCATAACTACATAATTAAGGAGAGAGGCGATGAAATACCTGGTATGTTGCGCACTTACGCTTACAATGGTGCTTGCTGTCACCGGTTGCGGCGATGATACGCATGCCCCCGATTCCACGGGCATCGCCGACCCTCAGCTTGTAGGATCGTGGTATGAGATGAAGGAACAGTTGCCTTCCGCGCTCCATCCGCCACGTATTATCCGCGGCTTTTCTCTTTTGCGCGATCTGACGTTCCGCAGACTTGCGGTGGAAATCGCGACGGGGAAACTCGATTATTTGCTGGACTCAAGTAGAGTTACAGTGTTCTTCGCGAGAGGAGGTCGGATATCCATTTCAACAGGATTCGGTTCTGATACAATCAGCTATTCGCTGAAAGGCGACACCCTGTTTGTCACTGGGAGTAGTCTGATTTCCGGCACGTGGATAAGAAGCTTCATTGGCAATTCTGTCACCGAGCCGGTGGAAAGCAGTCTTATCGCCACCGTCGAAGGTACGGAGCACTCCATTCGCCCGGTAGCCTCGTTCCCGGGTGGATTCGTTGCGATGAATCCCTCATTTATGCTTCATGGGTATTTTTTCGACGCATTCGCTTGGCATGGACTTATCATGATCACAATCGAGGATTTCACCGGACCGGGCGTGTACGCAATCGAACCGGGAGAAGGCGTGTACAGCAGTATTGAGGGAGACATCGCATGGACTTTTCATACGGATACGCTCAACACAGGTACTATCACGGTCGACACCTTTGAGGACTCCGGTGGCCGGTGCACAGGGAGCTTCGAATTTTCCAGCCGCAACCGCAAGGGATATGGGTATCCTACCAATACACGCCGCATCAGCAACGGACGGTTTTCGGTGCCTGTGTATCGATGAGGCAACGACATCGGTGCTCGCGACCTCCCCGCGTCTCAATGAGTACACGTCAGTCCCTCCCAATGACATTTAACCTCACCGATTGTCGCCGCGCTCCACGTTGGAAGACAAGCATATACGCTCCGGAGGAGAGTCCGGTGCAATCGATCACGACATCGTTCCAGCCCGCGTTGAGCTGTAGGCTATGCACCGAGCGTAGCCTGCTTCCCTTCATATCGTAGAGATAGTGGTCCGTGACGATCTGCTCCTCGACATGTACCCGTAGATTCGCGATGCCGTACAATGGATTCGGCCATGGCCCCTCAATTTGGAGCCATAGGGGCGCGTGAGGCTGCGCATCGGTATTGCCGAGATCTTCTTCGCCGGATTGCTTGGCGATGGCCGCCCAATCCGCGCTATCCGGTGCGAGTCCGAGCAGAATCTTCGCGTACACGTTTTCATACGTGCGCGGATAGGCATTGTTGAGTGCTTCGTAATACGAGTAAGCAGCGGAATAATTGCTCTTTATACAATATTGCAAGTACACCAGTCGCAACAGCGAGCGCCTGACGCAGCTCGCCGAACCGGAGTGACTGATGATGCTTGTAAGTCGTGCCTGGGCATCCGTCGTATCTCTTTTCCGTATTTGCTCGATCGACAGGAGTTCCGAGGCCATATTGCGTTTCCATGAACTGTCGGAATAGGCGCTCAATCCGGATAATCCGTTCTCAAGTACATGCCAGTACGGACTTTTATACGTGGGTTGTACAACGATGGAGTCCCGCTCGGCAATCGCAACCATCTCACGCCAATCGATCAAACTTTGCAGCGCTTCCTGAATGGTGGACGCTTCCTGTGCGGCGAATGCGTAATCCGCTTGCGCGGCTGCGTAGAATCCTTGCTGCGTATTTCGATTCGCGCGCGCCATTGCAGCGCTGAAAGTACTGGCGGAGAGCGTTTTCAGGAGCACCGGATCGCTCCCGGGAGTCGGAATAGAATCGGTGGGATCAGCCCATTGGAATATCCCGTTGTACGAAAGGGAAAACCGCAGGGTATCGGGGGAGACCCCGGGTATGCTGTCGGGGTAGTTCCCCCAACCGATGATTCTTGCACAAGATTGGATTCCAAGATCGTATGTGGCTCCCCAGTTAACGGAATTTCGATATACACTATTATCGCAATGAAACTCCGCTCTGTTGTACTCACGCACAATTACACCGCCGGACCAATTGTATCGTATTCCATTACCTCTCGAAGTGTCGCACATCGCGGGAGGGAAGGACCCGTCCCATTTGTTGAAATAGACCTTCGAAAACTCAATTACCTCTACTCCGGTCATGTTGCTGTCGATTCTGTTGTCGTACCAGACGTCGTTGCCTCCATATAGATGTAAACCGTAGTTTATGTTGTGGCAAATTCTGTTGCTGGATAATTCGGGGTAGTCGTGGTTCTGTACATCAAGTCCAAGGAATAGATTCTCACTAATGCGGTTATGCCGCACCACTGGATTGCCCTCGGTAATCCTGAATCCGACACGATTGTAAGATATCTCGCAATCCTCGATGATCGGATTGCCGCTGTAGGTCCACAGACCGGGATCACCATGATGAATGAACATATTACGGATGGCGGTGCCGGACCAGTTACCGTAAAGCAACAATCCGTTCCACTCATCACCCGCCTGGCATCGCCGATTCGTTTGCGCATACATCGATTGTATCCTGCACCATACCGCTCCTCCCGCACCGCTTACGGGAGTCTGCGCGATACCGCGGCAAATAATTCCGCCGCCCCGCTGCATGCGTACGACACAGGAGTCGCTGAATTTAAGGACGGCTTGTCTATCCGCGATCAGGACGTCCTTCAGTCCTGATACTTCTGCCGCCGTGTCGATGGTTATGACGCCTTGTCCGCGGGCGATGAAATGGCATCCGTCGCTGAGTGTACATGACTCAAGAGTCAGGTCGCCCTCCACCAGGAAGTTGGAAGAATCGAGGAGCTGAAGCGTCGTGCCATTCAGCACAACAAGACGCCCGCCCGCTGCGACATGAATGTTCAACCTTCCCGTGATGACCTTCTCCATACCACCGAGATACACGGTGCCTCCAGAGCCGCAATAGATTTTATTTCTGGGTGCGGCATAGTGCGTCGTATCGAAGGAAACAGCGCCGATGTTCAGTTCACCATTCACAACGAGAGAATCTTCCGTTTCCCAGGCGAAGCCGGTATTGTCCAAGAATTCCACTTTCGCGGTATCGGCGATAACCGCGCCACCGGCGCCGATTTTGAATCGAAGCGGCTTATCCGCTTCCACGGTTCCGATCCGTATGCTTTCCTGAAAAGCGATATGCTTCAATGTATCCGTAAGCGTGCTGTCGTAAAACCGGAAGATCCACATCCCATTGTACAGATCGCTGCCGTAGACGATGCCGGGTCTGTTCGTATCGGGCACGAGGCGGTATATACCCTTTGCGTACATAAGGATATCCGGGCGGTTGTAAAAATTGACGCTGTTCAAATCATTGCTCAGGAAGGATTCGGTCCTGCAGTAGGCCCGTACGGCAATCTCGTGTCCATTCAAACGCAATATTCTCGGGCCGGTATTGTACCCAGCAAGATACAGCGTATTACCAACGAGATAGGGCTCGTGGAGTCCCGTAGGCACGTCCGCGACCTCCGGGATATTCTCGAGTCCGATTAACCCCTCCGGGTGTGTCTCGCTTTCCTGGACGTCGTAAGCATTGAACAATAGTTTGTGTTGATTTGCCTGCAAATCGTTGATGCCGAGACTGTCCCGGTCCCAGATCCGCAGAAACGCTCCCTGAATTCGCAAAGGATCGACGCCACGATGCTTGGGGTGATTTCTGTGGTTGAAGTTCAGACGCAGCGTGTCGACCTCGGTAAATCCACTCCAACCATTCCTTTCTAGTGGCGCACCGTTCGGCATCAGAACAGGCACGCCGCTATAATAAACCGGGTAGCTCTGCTTCGTTAAATCATCCACAGCGTTCGGTTCGTAGAAATCAAGCCCTTCCCAAATCTCCGGTATCCAGTTTCCGGCGGAGTCCTGCCCTGAAGCGCTGGTGGTGTGTTCATCAACCGTCAAAACGTATCGCCGATCATTTTGATCATACGGCAGCACGCTGTGACACATCCGATAGTCCCATTTGTTGTTGCGCTCATCCGTCAACGGGTAATGGACGGTAGGGTCGAACATCACTTTATTGGGATTTATTATCGTATTCGGTAAAAACGTCCGGTCATGATCATAATACTGCGTAACAATACTGAGGAGACCCCAATTCTGATTGAACGTGAGCAATCTCATACCGCCACGTACTGCACCAAGACCGACGACTTTTTTCCCATCCTGTCTCGTGAGCGCCTTGACTTCGTGGATTTTAACTTGTGGGTGCAGAGTTATCGAGGTATTTGGGTATAACACAATGTCTGAGTGAGTGTCCCATGTAGAGGGAGTCGAAACGTCAACGTATCGAAGATAATTCGTATTTGTAGCGAATAACAGCATGCCGTCATGATAATAAATCATCTCATGGGTAGTCCAGCTTGGATTGTCGTGTCGCACCGTTATCCCATAATTAGAATAATCGAGCGAATCTATGATGTTGGGCGATGTTGATAATGCATCTATTAGAATTGTTGCTATTCGTACATCCAGAAATAGATTCATGGAGACAGTTGAGTCCTTTCGTGGCGCGTATAAAAACAATCGTATCGTGTCATGATAGCTGACAACCTCCATGTCACTTGCAAGATAATTCGAGAGAAGATTGATTCTGCCTACTCTGAATGCTTGCGCTGGATCCGTGGCGTCGTAGAAGACGAATCCCGCCGTATCGTTCGTCAAGCCTTCCTTAGCCACAATGTAGTTCTTGTTGTCAAATGAGAAGTATTCGAATCGATCCGTATACGTATTTACGGAAAACCGTTCGAGAATCGCCAAGTTTTTCGAGTCTTTGTACTCCGGTTGAATGGGACTTGGAAAAATCAGGGTTTGTATTATCTCCGAAGGTGGCGGCGTTTGAGCGGCGGCGTTGCCCAACGACAAAATCACATACAGTAACACTATGCTGCCATACATGCGCGTGGATCTTGCAGGACGTATCATTTCAAACCTCCTGAGTGAAAGTGCTATTATAATCAGTATAAAACCAAAGCTTTCTCTATGACAGTATTTGCACCGGATTGCAGCTTCACGAAATACAATCCGGCGGGAACCCTGGTACCATCCGGCTTGGAGAGGGACCAATTCATTACTCCAGATTTCTCCTTAATCTCGGACATCCAGACAGTGCGGCCAAGCACATCGAAAACGACCAGCGTACTCGAATGTTGTTCATCCACATCCGAAAAATATATGCTCAATGCGCCACTCGCCGGGTTGGGATAGAGCCGCATTCGAGGCAATTGAGGAGGGATATCGCCGGACTCCATCCGGTTCGTCAACGGAGCATATTTGATGCGATACAGGCCATGAAGCGGTATTAAAACATAGATGTACG
>CAYJMN010000159.1:0-6305 GCA_964371045.1 uncultured Chromatiales bacterium
GTCATCCTTGATATAAACCTGAGCGCAGCGAAGTTTACCCGACTCAGGGTGACGGAGTTTATTTACTTTGAAGACAAGATGTCACCACGAAATGGACCGGTGCGCAGCGCTGGTTGGCTCACTCAGGGTGACGTGCTTGGCTATGCGCTACGAAACCCTCATGTCATCCATGAAATGGGCCGGCGCGGGGCGCTGATTATTGGTCGCATGGTGACGATAGAGGAAGGTCCAGAAACATCAAAGGCCCGCCGTAGCGGGCCTTTGATCAGGAGGGCTAACCGATTTCGACTGTGCTGTTATTTCGAAAGCACCATCTGAATCGTCTTGACGTAGTCGCCGGCAATCATGCGGCACAGGTAGGAACCTGTAGCCAGATCGCGCGCGTCGAACGTCACGGTATAGCTGCCTTCCGGCAGTGTTTCGTTGATCAGTTCCGCCACCTCGAGACCGAGCTGGTTGAACACCACCAGGCGCACAGGACGCTCCTCGGCAACACTGAACGCAATGGTCGTGGATGGATTGAACGGATTCGGATAGTTTTGCTCCAGACCGAACGCCGCGGGCGCCACGCCGTCGGACTTCACGAAAATCGCATACGGATGCGACAGTGCGATATTACCGCCGATATTCAACGAGTTGAAGTTGAACACCTTGACAAGATCGGCCGACGGATCGGATGTGGAGGTTGTTCCAACAATCGGATCCTCCCACTGCCCGAGATTCACGGCCTGGCGGACTCCGCGCAACTGAAGCGGATCGTTCACCATGGAGGCCTCGGAGGGAGCATACGGGAAGGTGACGTCAGCCGTCCAGGCCGTGCCGACGTGCGTGATCTGCCAGTACCGCTTCACGTACCGCATGCGAGCCAGGTTCTGAGGCAACTGGTTCGGGAAGACGCGGATCGTCATCTGATCGATCTGGCCGCTCGTCACGTGTACTGTGGCGATCGGATCGCCTGTCGTCGGATCGGTAAATGGATACGAATTCACCGCGACAAGCGGGCCAAGTGTCCGCACCATGGATGACGCGCCCGAGCCGCTGCCGGCCGCGATGATGCGAAGTTCCACATTCACGTTGAACGGTTCGTTCGTCGCGATAAGACCGCTCGCGGGAGGCGGGAAATCGTTGTTGAAAAGGATACCGTAGAACGTCAGTTTGCCCATATGTACGCCGACCGGCAAGCCCGAAGGATCGATGGTCATGGTGAAGGTCTGCAACTGACGCGGACGCGGCGGGGTGAAGTTGTAGCCCTGCAGCGTCGGATCGGGAATCGATTTCGTGATCGTGATCCACGGGGTCGCGCTCTGGACGTCCCACAGGAAGTCGCCGAGCGTACCGTAGATATTGGTCGTGGTGGTCACGGCGTATGTCTTGTCGATCATCCCCGGCTGTTTGTAGTTCGCGGACACCACGATAGGAACACCAGGATCATCCACGAATGTGCTCACGGGCGAACCAGGGAAACCGTAGCCGATTTTTGGCGGCGGCGAAGGGTTGTCGTCCATGATGATGTCGTCGATCGCCACGCAGCCGGTGCCTGAAGGATTCGTGACCTGGAAAGCGATGTAGTAATTCGCGGGTGCCGACGGATCGGTGTTGAAGTAGGGCGCGGTTCCGGGAATCACACCGGTTGCGTCGACGTAGTTGCTGACCTGCGGTACGATCCAGGTGTTGACCACGGTCATCTGCGCCGGGTTCGGAGTCTGGCCGTACATCAGCACCAGTGTCGTCGGCGCTACGCCCCAGCTGCAGCCGCTATACTTGAAGCGCACGCGGTAGCTCGAGCCTGCGCTGAGCAGAGCGGGAGGACTGACGAGATGGTCGTTGGCGTTCCCGTCACTGATGTAGGCGCCCACATACCGGGGACCATCGGTAAACACACCCCATGTATTCGGGCCGCCGCTATTGATGTACGTCCAGCCCGCCCGGAAACTTGAAGGCAATCCGGTGGCGGTCAGGCCTTCGAAGTCTTCATAACCGTACACCTTATCCGTCTGTATGGTCATGACGTAGGTCTTGCTGTCGTTGGTCGCATTGGCATCGCCGGTGTAGAACGCACGGACGTACAGCGTTTTCGGACCAATCGTTGCGGGCGTGTATGGCGTCGAGAAGACCAGCGTAGCGGTTCCGGCAGCCCAGGTCGGGGTGAAGGTCTGCGCGGTGCCGTCAAGGGCGCTTGCGGGCAGGCTACCTTCCTTGTACACGACAGTCACGGATGTCGGCGGGGCTTCCCACCCGTTGGTCTTGATGGTCGCGGAAACCACATGGGGAAGGGTTTCGACCTGCGCCCAGCGATTCAGGCCGTAGCCGACGCTGGCGGTCAGGACTTCGATGTCCTTCTGCGGGAAGTCACCGATGGCGATGTCGTCGATCGCCCATCCGCTGTATTTCACGGACGTGTCCGAGTTAAAGCGGAAGCGAATCTGGACGCAGGACTTACCGGCCAGACCGGTCAGCGTATGGACGGAGCGTTTCCAGGATCCGTAGAAATCACCATGCCAGCAGGGACCAGCCCGTGAATAGACGCTCGCGACGTTGTACCAGTTCAGGGAAGTCGGGAGAGGAGGGTATGTGCCAAGCGTCACCCAGTTCGCCCCGCCGTCAGTTGTGTATTCCACCCAAGCACCGTCCCAGGTACTCTCAATATTGTGCTTGTGAGAGAAAGCAAGAACAGGATCGGTAACCAGAGTGGAAAAATTCATCGGGGGACTCATCGCCCACGATACTTCATTATCGTTGTAAGTAAACGCAGTACTCTGACACAGAAGCGCGTTCGGGGGCGAGGATGCGGTTGTTCCGACAAGACCGCCCGGCGTACCGACGCGCCAGCTCGAAAGTGTTCCTCCAGTAGTCCAGCCGTGTCCGACAGCATCGAAGCTCTGATAATAGGGTAGAAGCACCGCTATACTGTAGGAATTGAACGTCGCGGGAGGCGTGGAACCCGGGGGAGTTGCACCGCTGCCGCCCGATGGAAGCGTGCTCACTCCGTTGTTGTTATCACGAGCGCCGAGATACCATTGCACCATGTCGCCGAAGACAACTCCACCGAGCGTGGCGTGATTAATCGTGAAGGTGTAGGTGTTTCCGACAACGCTCGTCGCGGCGGCATTATACCAGGATCCCGTGTTTTTCCGGAACCAGATCGCATTCGCCGCAATGGAGCCGTTGTCGGTAATCAATGCAACGACGGTCTGGTTCGCGGCAGTGGCGCAACTCGGAGAGGATACCAGGGCAATGATGGGAGGAGGATCGCCCAGACCTGTGACATTGATCGTGTAGTCCTCCACCTCGCCGTAGGTCTCGTTCCCACATGGATTGCCGGGTACCACGGCATAGCTCATGCGTACGCGCATCCGCTTCGCGCCCGTCAACGTGCCAACGGGGCAAAGAATGCTGCCTGAAAAATTGTTGCCGTTCGGCGTGGTGGTTGTGAAATATTCGCCGGCATCGGCGAACGACCCATTGTTGTTCCAGTCCACCCAGATGTAAGCATAATCGTCCGGGTAATACGACACCGGGTTGAGCACGGTGATTGGATACGCCGAACCGGCGGTCATCGCGCCTGGCGCCCCGGCGGAGTAATTCGAGTATCCGCCGACAAGACCGCAACCGGTGGAATTGTTGATACCTGCTACGGTGACGTTGCTGATGTATTCATCGCACACCGAGGCGCCGGCGGCGCAGTACTGCGCCGAAGCAGTGGAGGAGAAAATCAACATCAAGGCGAACACCAGGAATGGCGTCAGCAGCAATTGTTTCTCCGTTCGCAAGAAAAAAACGGTAAAGGAGTGTATCATAACAACCTCGCGTAACTGTGTATGAGTGTTTCCGGATTGTTTGCAAGAAAAGTGTAAAAATATCTCTTTCAGCCTGATTCCTGATTCCACATACTCGCATCGTTCACGTGAACGGTGCCAGGTTCAGGTGACCTGTCTCATGCGTCCATTACGGCGCTATTGTGGATCTATTTTATCCTATTTCAATGGTGGAAAATAGAAAGCGAACAACAAAATTGCAAGTGTATTTTTTTCCCCGCCGATTCAGAAGTATTTTTTCGCTGTCGCGATGTACACGTTTGCATTACCCGTTTGTGAAGAAGTGGACATATTGACGTGAAGCAGGAGGATTCCCTTCACTATGCACACCGAAATTCCCCGTTCTCCGCACTCCCGGCGCGCTCCACAATCCGCTATCTCCTCCTTCGCTATCGGTGGCTCGGGCGTATACTTCGAATAAAAAATGCTTCGCATGACGAACGCAATCCGAAATCCGCGTACCCCGTGACCTGCAATCCCAAATCCGAAATCCGCAATTCCCCGCAATCCCCACCTTCGTTCTCGCTGGATTGAGCGTGTACTTCGAATAAAAAACGCCTCGGCGTGGCGCGTACGAGCCCAAATCCAAAATCCGAAATAAAAAAGAGAGGGCCGCCCCGACGGGCGGCCCTCCTGTCACATACCGATGATCAACGAGGGAGGTCTATTTCGACAAGACCATTTGCCTGGTCTGAACAACATCGCCCGCGGTCATGCGGTACAGGTAGGTCCCGTTCGGCAAGCTACTCGCGTCGAAATCGACACTGTAGCGTCCGGCGGGGACGAGGTCATTCACCACTTCCGCCACTTCCATACCGAGGCTGTTGTACACGACGATGCGCACCGTGCGTTCTTCAGCCACATCGAAAGTGATGGTGGTCGTGGGATTGAACGGGTTCGGGTAGTTCTGCTCAAGTCCGAAACTCGTCGGAATATCATCGCCTATCTTCGCGGACACGAAGTACGGCTGAGCCAGCGCGATATTGCCGCCGATATTCAGTTCATTGAAATCGAACACCTTCACCAGATTCATCACGGGATCGGAGGCGGAACTCGTGCCCATGATGGGATCTTCCCATCTACCCTGCGGCACGGGCTGACGTACGCCGCGGAGTTGGTTGCGGTCGTTCACCATCGTCGCTTCCTGATCGGTATACGGGAAGGTGATGTTCGCCATCCAGCCCGTACCGGTGTGCGTGATCTGCCAGTAGCGTTTCACATACAGCATGCGCGCGAGGTTCAGCGGCAGCTGGTTCGGGTAGACGCGGATGGTCATCGAGTTGATCACGCCGCTCGTCACTTCCACCGTCGCGATCGGGGTGCCCGTGATCGGTGCGATGAAGTTGTAGGTGTTGCCGGCGGTCATCAGGCCCATCGGCGCTTCCTCGTACGGAGGACCGCCCTTCGAGCCGGCGTTCACGATGCGAAGTTCCACATCGATCGTCAGTGGCTCATTGGTTGCGACCAATCCAAAATTCGGTGGCGGGAAGTCATCGTTGAACAGAATACCGTAGAAGGTGATCTGTCCAACATGCAGGCCCGGGGCGAGACCGTTGGGATTGACCGTCATCGTGAAATCCTGGAACTGGCGGGGACGCGGTGGATTCAGGTTATATCCTTGAAGCGTAGGATCTGGAGTCGCCTTCGTGAGTGTGATCCACGGAGTCGTGGTTTCGACGTCCCAGAGGAAGTCGCCGTCGGCACCGTAAATGTTGGTCATATTAGCCACTTCGTAGGTCCGGATGATCAGACCGGGGGTCTTGTAGTTGGCCTGAAGCTGGATCTTCCGTGCGGGTGTATCGATGAATGTGATCAACGGATCACCTGGGAGACCGAAGCCAATTTTCGGCGGCGGCGAGGGATTGTCGTCGAGCACGATATCATCCAGCACGACGGCACCGGCACCCGCATTGCTCGTCACGCGGAAGCCGAGATAATACGGGCCGTCGATTTCCGGTGTGTTGAAAAAGGGATCCATGCCCCCTGCGATCTGCTTGGCGGACAGGAAACTCGTGTTCGTGAAGTTCGAAAACACCGCGAACGTCGTCATCGAACCCGGATCAGGGCTTGTTCCGAATGCGACCTCGAGTTTCTGCGGCGCTCCGGTCACCGATTTCAACTGAAAGGCCATACGATAGCTCGCGCCGCCTTCCAACACTGCTCCGGGTGAGAACACCCAGTCGTCGCCTGGCTGTGCGTCGCCGGGATACTCAAGGCCGATCGATGCCGACATGCCTACGCCATTGGCCAGCCGCCAGGTGGCGCCGCCATTCATGTCCTGTACCATCCACGGATAATCCAGGAGTCCCGCGTAATCCGTGAACGCCGGTGCGATCATCGAGTTGAAATTCTCGTTGCCATGAACCTTGGTAAGATCGATCTTCCTTGTGTCGCTGCCGCTGTTGTTCGCGCCGTTCTGATCCTGAGCCCAGAAGGCCCGCGCGTACACCGTCAGAGCGGCCGTTGGCGCCAGACCGGTCAAAGGTTGCG
>CAYJMN010000160.1:0-5742 GCA_964371045.1 uncultured Chromatiales bacterium
TTGGCTCCGTAACGTAAGAGGAGACTAGGTACGTACCTATGTCATTAGCAGGAGCCACCGCGGCAAAATCTCAAGTAGATTCTCTGACGTAGTTCGGTGGCGTCTCGCAGGTCGCAGACTCGCCGCGGCGAGGTGATGGTGCTTTTTTACTTTCACGCGAATTATCTTTCGCTTGTATAATTCCCGGGTTTTTCCAAGCAGTAGATAACGGTTAACGGAGCTTCCATGGGTCACCAGACAAAAGTTAAGTCGATAAAGCGTAAGGACAGCGAACAACTCTACATTACCATCCCCATGCAAGCTGCCCGCATGCTTGATCTCACCGCCGGGGAACCCGTTGAATGGAGCATTGTCGATCGCACGACGCTCGTGCTCAAACGTCTCGCCGCTCCCGTTGCGCCGCTTGAGAAAAAATCGTCAAGACGTTGATCTGAATCGTTGACAACCGGCTGGACTGATCGAGCAGAGTAATTCCGCGCACGTATTTACACGCAGGTCGCAGATTCGTCGCGGCGAGGTGACGGCGTTGAAATCAGGCTAAAATCGTAATTCGTAATTCGTAATTCGTAATTCGTAAATCGTAAATCGTCAATCGTAAATCGTCAATCGTCAATCGTAAATCGTAAACTGTAACCTTTCGCGTGTTCATAGTATCTTTACTTATGGCCTTTTTTCGATAATCACCGCACCTTTCTCGCCTCAAATAGAGGCCACGCCCTTCAAACAGACTCTTTTTTTCCAGGTGCATTATGGCTCGATTCTATCCATTCCTTGCCGCCGTGTTGTTGTGTTTCGTCTCGCTCTCCTGTTCCGACGAAACCACCACAACGCCGACGGATACTGTAAACCTGTCGGGTGTCGTGCGCAGCGGGACCTCGGCCGAACCGATGGCAGACGCCGAGATCGTGGCGCTAACAAGCGATAATGGGGCGGAAGTCGCGCGAACGACGTCCAGTTCCGACGGAAGTTTCACGTTGTTGAATGTGCCCCGCGTTACGGTCGATCTGCTGATCCAGAAGCCGGGCTACCTCACGCAGCGGCTTGAAGATATCGATCCCGTCGCCGAACTCGATCCAGAAAGCACCGGCGTGAATGTGCGTATGATTCCCGATTCCGGCGGTTGCTGCAATGGCGTGCTGACTCTGACCGCAAAAGATCAAAACGGCGTCGGAATCCAGGGCGTACTGGTCCTAATTAGGAAAAACGAACAAATTATCGAAGATCCCCGCACGAATGCCAACGGCGTCGTTACTGTCGACAACCTTTGTCCCGGCGTGTATTCCCTGCGGCTCTCCCGCGAAGGATATCGCACGTACGAAGCCACGTTCACGATAAACGAAGCCTGTGAGCCGGTGTCGCTCACCGCCGTGATGGAAACGGTTCAGATCTGCTGTACGGGCGTCATGACTCTCACGGTTAAAACGCCGGATGCCGTGGGCATCCCCGGCGCGACGGTGCATTTATGGAAGGGCGGCGGCATTATCCGCACGGCAACCACCAATGCGAATGGCGTCGTGGTGTTCGATTCGCTCTGCACCGGCTCGTATGGCGTCGATGTTTCGAAGGATGGCTATGAGTCTCGGGAGCTGACGTTCTCTATCGGCGAAGATTGCGGTCCTGTTGAAAGATCTGTTGTGCTCGAAGCGCCGGCCTGTTGCAGCGGTGTGTTCACGCTCGTCGTCCGCGACAATGCCAATAATCCGATTGTCGGCGCACGGGTGGTGATCAAGCGCAATGGTGTGGTTGTCCGCGACCTTCTCACGAATTCCACCGGTACGATCGAGACCGACGGTCTTTGCCAAGGTGAGTTCAGTTATCGCGTCTCGAAGGAAGGCTGGCAAGCTATCGAAGGCGGCTTCGCGATCAACAGCGCGTGCGACCCGGTCTCCCGCAGTGCGGTGATGGAACAGACGCAGCAAGTTTGCTGCAACGGGGTATTTACGCTGATCGTCAGGGATGCCAATGGCAACCCCGTTCAGGGCGCGAGAGTGATTGTGTATAAGAACGACGTGGCAGTCGAAGATCCCATCACCAATGCCTCCGGTGGCATCGGAATCGACGGAATGTGCGCGGGCGAATACACGTATCGGATCTCGAAGGAAGGCTGGCAGGCTGTTGAAGGATCGTTTGTCATCAACACCACCTGCGATCCCGTTGCGCGAGAAGCGACGCTGATTCAGAATCCCGTCGTCTGCTGTACCGGTGTGCTGACCCTTTTCGTACGCGACAGCAACCAGACGGCGATCCCGGGTGCGAGGGTTATCATTAAGAAAAACGGCGTCCCCATCGAGGATCCCGTGACCGATAGTAATGGCCGTATTATCGTCGACGGCCTCTGCGCCGGGTCATATACCTGGAGTATCTCGACGGACAGGTTCGAGGTGAACGAGGGAAGCTTCCTCATCAACGAAAATTGCGACCCGGTTGTAACGAACGCGAATCTTACAGCCGTCTACGTTTGCTGTTCAGGCGAACTGACCGTAACCGTTGTGGATGGCGCGAACCAACCAATCGCCGACGCCACCGTCAAATTGTGGAGGAATGGCGCAGTCATCGCAACGAAGACGACCAATTCAGCCGGCGTCGCGGAATTTGGTGACCTTTGTCGCGGTGAGTACGGAGTGGATGTTCTGAAAACGGGCTTTAATTCAAGAGAATTCGGTTTTGCAATCGGCGAAGGCTGCCCCCCGCACAACAAAACGGTGGAACTTACGCCCTGAGCCGCGAAGTTATTCGAGTTTTTCACACGAAAAGGGCCGCGCATGCGCGGCCCTTTTCGTTGTTTTTTTCTTTCAGTAGTACGCGAATTAGTCGTCCACAGCGATATGCTTCTGAGCTTCGTCGGGGAGCGGGATGGAGACGTTGTTCGCGAGTTCACGCGTGAGGATGGCAACAACGGCTGCTGCTTCGGAGAGGTGGCGCCTGTTCACGCGGTCAAACGTGCTACCGGAATCGTGACTGGTTGACACCATTACCGGAACGAGATATCCGATATAACAGATGGCGGGGATGCATTAGCTCATGAAGGGTTGATAGTCAAGTACAATTCCATCTCTTGCATCGCAACATCGTTCCTGATCGTTCCGCTCGAAAGTAAATGAAATCACCTTTCGCTCCATGGAGCGCCCGGTACCATTGGCGCCCCGGTGTCAATAGTGCAGAATGGAGAATATCCGGTCTGTTTCTTGCGTTATACTACCATGGGTGGCTATATTGACTGCAACGAGTCGGTTCACGAGTCATTCTCTATCGTTCATTGAATCATCCTGAACCCACTCGAGCCGCCTCATCCACGCACCTGTCTATCCATTATAAGTTTGCCGTCTCCGGGACATCTCTCATTACCGGCATCGGCTACGGAGTCTTCCGCTCCATCGACAACGGCTCAACGTGGATTACGGCGAGCGCGGGCTCGATAGATGTTACAGTCTTTTCTTTACAAGTTGGAATCTATTCCACTGTCTCGAAGCGGGAAGCACCGTGGCGGCTCGCAGCATGACCATCGTGAAGTAAACAGAATCTGAAATCAACGGAACGAATCAACACAACGAAGAGGACAAAATCCATGAACACATTGTACGAACGACCCGGATTCAAGCACATGGTAATGACTGCTTGTGTAGGCCTTCTCTCTCTACTCTGCCTCTCCTTTTTCTCATCCTGTTCAAAGGATAATCCCACAACGCCGAATACTGCTCAGCAATTCGTCAAGGTAAAACCCGGAAGCACGTTCACGTTTGACGAGTACTCCACCGACAGCACGAATACCATGATCCCGGGCTCGCAGATTACGTCCGTGAGTACCATCTTGCGGACAGACGGCGCCATCGCCGGAAAGACCGGCGTCGTCGTTGTTGAAAATGCAAGAGCCGGCGCTCTCGATACGACGTACTTCACGTATGAGACGAATAACAATGTTTCGGTGCTGGGTACCTCCCCGTCAACAGGAGTTCCCTTGTGGTTTACACTTCCAGTCGGAACCGGGGTCAAGAGCATTGCGTCGTCTGCGGATTCAGCAACAGAACTAGGATTGACTACAGTCGCGCGTGACACCATAACCGTTTCCCTGCTCGGTACGGAGAGCATGACCGTAAAGGGCGCATCCTTGTCGGTAAAAAAGGTGCAGCTTTCGTTCCATGTAGTAATGACGGTGAACGGTCTAATCTTTATCGACGTCACCGGAGATAATCTGATATATTATGCCCCCACTCTCGGTTTTATAGCTAAAACGTCTTTTCCGGCGCGTCAGGATCCAGGTGGCGGCTGGACAGAAGGCAACGTCCAAACGCTGGTTGACTATGATCTCAAGTAGATCTCATCAAACCATCGGTTTGAACGTAATCCTGGTCGGGCTGCTCATGCTCTCCCTGCAGGGCTGTTTCGTTATTAACCTTCTTCCTTCGGGGAAGCTGAGCCGGTACACACAGCAAGTTGTTCTCGAGAAGGATTTTCCGGCCTATTATGCCATGGATGAAAAGGGACACGCTGGAACGAAACTCGGAACGCTTCAGGGTCATGCAGGAGATACAATCACCACACTCGGGTACTTCTCCGGTGACATGTGGGAAACTACCACATACTTCCTGATAATCGTCGATGGCCGTGAAGTCTATATCGACCGGCAGGACGTTCTCACAGCCGATGATCAACTCTATCGACGGCTCAGCAATCCGTTCAACCTGACGTTCCAGGAAGATTACAAGGCTTGGGACCATGCCCTGAACTATATCAGGAATCATACGGGTATGCCGGTTGAAATTGCGAGCGATGTTTTGATCAAAACGAAAAGCGTCGATGATTCCACGTCGATAAGCTATCTCGTCACGCGGCTTGAACAGTCAAGCAGCGTGCAATACGAAATCATCTGCAGATCTTTTGTTCCTGGTTTTGATGCAACCAGGGAAGCACGACGTATGGCGTTTTATATGGTCACGGGACGCAACTACTAGTTGGTCTAGTCAATATCGTCACATCGCCGCGGAGTGTCTGCGACCTGAGCGCAGCACCGTCCTCTCCCCCCGGCCCCCTCTCCACTTCCGGCCACTTATCTTTACGCCGCTGTGGAGAGGGGGAGTAGGAAGGACCTGTAGGCTTTGCTGTATTATGTGAATCTTTCTAGTGAAATATGAATAGATCAACTTAAATTATTGCTTAGTTCCCCCCTCTCCGCAGCGGCGGAAAGGTGCGACCTCGGCAGCGGAGAGGGGGGACAGGGGGGAGAGGACGGGGGAGACCACGACAAGTTCTATTGCTTTGTCCCCTGACATCAAGGAGATACCTAGTCTTCTCGTGCGATACGGAACCAATCATCTCTCCGCGGCGAGTCTGCGACCTGCGAGACGCCGCCACGTGACGCTCAATGCAATTACGAATGATCACAGCGTGGCGGCCCTGCTAATGACATCTTGTGAAATCGGCTTGAATCCGCCTGGTCTCATAAACTCAACCCTCCGGACCCGGCCTCTGTGGATCTCGAACAACTCACCCCCCGGCCCCCTCTCTCACGAGAGAGGGGGAGGAAGAGGTATAATACAGTGTATATTTCACACGTGCGGATGCATTCGCGGCGGTTGCATGGAACCTACGATATGTCATCCAAAAAATGGACCGGTGCGCAGTGCTGGTGGGCACACTTCTTATGACATCAGGAAGTACGTACTTGCTGGACTCGTAGAAGCCCGAACGTGCGTGCTTCGACTTCGCGCCGGGAAACGCATTTCTCAATGATCCGAGCATTTTCTC
>CAYJMN010000161.1:0-5394 GCA_964371045.1 uncultured Chromatiales bacterium
GTTGCTCCGTATGTAAACCAAAATACGGTCAACTTTTTTCAGTCTCGCACAATTTTGGATTTACGATGTACGATTTACGACTTACGATGTGAAGGGTGAAGGGTAAAGGGTAAAGAGGTGTGATAAATAAATGTGTCCTACTCCCCTCTCCCTACTGGGAGAGGGGTCGGGGGAGAGGGCGGGGGTGAGGGAGGGACGGAGGTTGGGGGTGAGGTTGGGGATGAGGCCGAGTTACTATCTGAGTCATCTGTATTTCTTTGTGTATTATTTTTTTCGCCACGCGCACGCAATGTCTTGATCGATGCAACGACGATGGAGAGAATTTCGTTGGCCTCCTTGTGCAATAGTGATACCCGATGTTCTTGCATCAATCCAGCCTCGACGATAACCTCGAGCCAATAGAGGCTCTCATCGCATTCCTCTTCAACTATTTTCAGCTTTGCGATGAAATCGGCGGTAGACCGCGCTCGACATGCTGCACGGTAATTAGCACCGACAGAGGTGCTACATTTGACCAACTGCTGGGCGATCACGGGTACAATCGTGGAAGAGGGTAGCGCCGCGACCAAGCGAATCACCCGAATGCCGAAGGCTTTTGTCCGTTGTTTGAACTCTCCCTTGTCCATTCCCCAAGATAGAAAAACTGAACCCCATGATGTCATCCATTTTCTCGTGCACTGTTCCAGAAACCTATTATTCCCCTTTCCTCAGAATGATCAGAGCAGCGAGTTCCAACTCAAGGCCAAATGGATATCCAAACTATTCCGCCTTGACATCAGGACGCTTTCAGTTGTCAGAATCGCACGGTGGCTTGATCCGATTCGCTACCGTCGGCCGCTTCAAATGATCATTCGTGACTCAGCAATCCAAAATCGTAAATCGTACCTCGTAAATCGTAAATCGTAAATCGTACTTGGTAAATCGTAAATCGTAAATCCCCCTTACCGATTGAATCCCCTGATCATCGGTTGCTCCTCCACAGGGACTGCGATAAATCCGCGAAGGAGGAGATCGCCGACGATCGCTGCGTGGAAGGAACGGGTAAGGTGGTCGTGTGTCACCCGCTGCTCCTGTTCGGGAAGTCCGGCCGCCCAGATGACACTGCCGCTTTCGGGAATGAACAGACGCACACAGGTAGCTACCCAGGCCTGGGTTTTCGTATCCAGATCCATCGCATCGGGATACAACCAGTCGCGGAGGGATCGGCCGCTTCCGCCGCCGTTGAGGAAAAGTACGCCCTGGATTCCGGCATCCTTCAGCGCCCAGAGCTTCTCCTTGTCCGTCATCGATTTCAGCGGAGAAAATAGATCGATATCGCGAAAGACGATCACACTGGCATGCTCCCTGAGATACAGCGCCAGGTCGGTCTCCATGGCGGACTTGAAATTGAGGTCGCGCGTGTCGCATGCGACCAGGATGCACGTCAGCGGCAATGTCCTCGTCGTAAGAATGAACTGCGTGTCCGCAACCGTCGCCAGTTCCAGGCTTCCGCAAGATTGAACCGCGAGACTGAGAAACGCCGCGAACAGCAGGCTGTGGTTGAATCGGGAAATGCGCGTCGGAAGTGAACGTGTTGAAGTCATGGTGCGTGTGGATTGCTACTAAAGAGTTTCTAATCGGATATTACAAAACGGTGATGCAATGTGCAAATGTGATGTTGCAGCAATTACCCGTTTTGATGATATTTCTTTTTTATGTCAATTCCCACTCAGTAATTGAAACCCGGAGCGCACACATGCCGAATCTCGGTACCACATACCTCGGACTGCAACTGAAGAATCCCGTCATCGTGGCCAGCAGCGGCCTTACGAAATCCGTTGAAAACGTCATCGCCTGCGAAAAAGCCGGTGCGGGCGCGGTCGTTCTGAAGAGTCTTTTCGAAGAAGTGCTCGCGCAGCGCGACTTCGGCGTGCTGGATTCCGTTCTGGACCACACCGAGGCCTACGATTACTATTACGCGCATCTCGAACTGCTGTACGGCGCCCAGGATTACACCGCGCTTATCAGGGAAGCAAAGGCCGCGGTCTCCATTCCGGTCATCGCGAGCATCAACTGCGTCTCGACGGCATGGTGGCCGGATTTCGCCTCGCAAATTCAAAGCGCCGGCGCCGATGCGATCGAGCTGAACGTTTTCACTACAGCCACGGATCTGAGCATGGATGGCCGAAAGGTGGAGGAACTGTACTATGAGATTTTGGGGACGGTGAAACAGCGGGTCGGGATCCCGGTCGCACTCAAGATCGGCTCTTCGTTCACGGCGCTGCCGAACGTCGCCGTGGAATTCGGCCAACGGAATCTCGATGGCCTGGTCCTCTTCAACCGCTTTACGCAACCGGATATCGACATCGAGAATCTCAAACTTCGCACGACCTTCTCTTTCAGCGAACACGACGAAATGCACGCCCCGCTGCGGTGGATCGCCCTGATGTCGCATTACCTGCCCTACGATCTCTGCGCGTCCACCGGCATCAAGTCATCGGAGGATGTGATCAAAATGCTGCTCGCCGGCGCCGCCGCGGTACAGGTCGCGTCTCTGCTGTACAAGGACGGACTCGGCGCCATCGCTCCCCTGCTTCGCGGACTGGAAGAGTGGATGACGGCTCACCAATTCAATGAAATCGCGGATTTCAAGGGAATGCTGAATTTCCACAAGGCGGCGGACCCGGGGCAATACCTGCGGGCGCAGTTTATGGAAAAAGTCTCCGAAGTGGATTGAGGCGAATTTCCATCGACTCGTGGCCGTTGAAATTCCGCTTCGGGAAAGAACGGGATGGAAACGTCAGGTGCCCAGGCATTTCCCCGGAGCGTGCAAGCTCCGGGGATGTTCGTTGCGGTCCTGACAGGATCAGCGCGAGCGCGCGACGGCGTTGATGAACGAATCCGAGAGCATCAATGCCGCATCGCTTGACGTCGCGAGCACAGCATCCTGAATCTCCTCATCCTCCATCGCCAAGAGTTGTGCCGCGCTCACTACGCCGACGACGGTTGCCACCGTCGGATGGATCATGCTTGCCGGATTGAAACGGAGGGCGACATGTTCATCGATACCTTGCTTGTAAATGCACGAGCGGTCATTCCAGTCGAGCAGGACCTGGTCTACCTTGAGGTGAAGAAACACACCGCCTGCGTCCGATGATAACTCGATGTCGCGGAGGCGGGTTTCTACGATAAAATCCGCTTCGCCCTCACCTTCAAGCATTGTGGTTATGCCATAGCGGTCGGCCATACCTTTCTCGAGACCTTCCGATAACATGGAGGCAACACCGTCCGTGTTGATTGTCCTGGACACATCGTCACTCGCCGCCGCGCTACCAACGATGGAAAGGAATACCGAAGCGACCGCCGTCCAGGGAGTAAGCCCTGGGGTCGGATCATCGACCCAGACTGATGCAGTCATCGCCCGCGCTTCGGCGATTGGGCGGAATACGACGCGTGTCTGATTGAAATTGTACTCGCCGAGCCTTCCCGTTGAAGAGCAGGCCGCGAGCACCGCGAGTGATACGATTGCGATTCTGACGGAAGCAAGGTGCATTGTAACGTCTCCTGTGAAAAATGCTCCGTGAAAGGCAGCAAATCCTGTGCCAGAGTTTTTTCAGCGTGGAGCATCGGATGCCGCTATCCGACACGTAGCTCTGTCCACTGAACCGTTCACGTGTCTCCCGCCATGGACGGAGCGGCCTGTCCACCTTCGCGGTCACTCCGGGGGCCGGTCCGCTCCGGGGAGGTTGATTGTAACAAACAATGAGCCCGTGCGAAGGTCCACGCTGAAATGTATCGGTGATTTGCGTATTTTTCAACGAGAACGATCACTGTTCAATCAAGAGGACTTCATGCGATTCAAATGTACACTATTCCTGCTGCTCGTCGTGCTCGCAATCCCCGCCGCCGCGCAGGTCGATTTCAATCGATATTTCATCGACAAAACAATGCGGGTGGATTATCACCACATCGGGACGCGGGGTGAGGAACGCATCACGCTCGACAAGGTCTTTCAGGAAGGCGTATGGTCGGGAAGTATGGTGAACCTCATAGACACGCTGGATCTCGGCGAGTTCCTGGTGCGCGCGTTCGATCTCCGCAGCGGGATGCTGCTTTACTCCCGGGGCTATTCCACGGTGTTCAACGAGTGGCAGACAACGGCGGAAGCAGGCAAAGGGATATGGAAAACTTTTCATGAAAGCGTGCGCATTCCCTTCCCGAAGCGTACGATTCAGCTTACACTCAGCAGAAGGAACAAGTATCTCGTGTTCGAGGAAGTGTTCACCACGGTTATCGATCCTTCCGATCCGACGGTGGTGAGCATTGAACGTCGCTCCCCCGCTCCGGAAATCGTTGCCTTGATGGACAATGGCGACATCCATAAAAAAGTGGACATCCTGATCATCGGCGACGGCTATACTGCGAAGGACATGGACAAATTCAAGACGGACGCGGAGCATTTCAACGACGTGATGTTCGATACTCCGCCCTTCAAGGAGCGAAAAAAGGATTTCAACGTCCGTGCGCTTTGCGCAGTCTCAACCGAAAGCGGGATCGATGTTCCCGACAAGAACATCTGGAAAAACACCGCGCTCGGCACGATGTACAATACATTCGGGAGCGAGCGGTACGTGCTTACCGAGTCCAATCGTGAACTGCGCGACCTCGCCTCGGCGGCGCCCTACGATTTCATCTGCATCCTGCTTAACGACAGCAGATACGGCGGCGGCGGCATCTATCAGCTGTACACCACCACATACACCATCGAGAACAACAAGGACCAGGCGTGGCAGCGTGACTATGTGTATGTGCACGAGTTCGGGCATAGTTTCGGCGGACTGGGGGACGAGTACTACAGTTCCTCAACCGGATATGAGGAATTCTATCCCGCCGGCGTCGAGCCCTGGGAACCCAACATCACGCGCCTGCTGGACGCTCCGCGGATCAAATGGCAGTCGCAGGTCACCGACGGTTTGCCCATCCCCACCGATTGGAGCAAAAAAGAATATGATAACATGCGCGCGGAGCTCATGACCCTCGATCGTCTCGCGGCGGACTATTACGAAAAACGAGATCCCATCATGAAGCGATCGAATGCGATCACATCGAATCCCGATCTGCTTGGCAAGGTTGGCGCCTTCGAAGGTGCGGGATACATCTCCGAGGGGATGTACCGTCCCGCGCTCGATTGCCGGATGTTCTCGCTCACGCTGGGCCCCTTCTGTCCGGTGTGCGGCGCGGCTATCGAGAGACAAATCGACTACTACAGCAAGTAACACGTTGCCATCGCATCCGCGATTTAGTAGAGACGTTGCATTTCGCAGAAACGTTGCGCGCAGATTTCGACCTCTCCCCCCTGGCCCCCCTCTCCGCTTCCGGCCTCATATCTTTACGCCGCTGCGGAGAGGGGGGAAC
>CAYJMN010000162.1:0-5159 GCA_964371045.1 uncultured Chromatiales bacterium
CTTTTGCGACCCCCGGCGCGGAATGTGGCGTTTCATGAATCGCCCACTTTTGCGACCTCGGGTGCCAGTAAACGTGCAGTACCAAAAACGCTCGACGAAATCGTGCTAGCTCATTGAGAATACACCCCTCGACATTTCGGTGCGGATGACCACGGCGAAGCAGGAAGGAGTTCTCCAACAACGAAACGGACGGGATATTTCCCGTCCGTTTTGTTGTTTATTACAGAATCTGAAAATCCTTTATATCAGGGAAAACATCGGGAACACAAATGCCGCGAAATGTGCCGACAGTCATTTTCGCCCGCATCGCGGTAGCTCACTCCGGAGTTTCTTCGGGTTTGCCTTGCTCCTGTTCGGCGGCCTTGTATTCGGCATAGTAGCGCTTCTTGCTGCCCTCGTAGCTCTCGATTTTCACGAGCACGCCTTCGAGCTTGCCGTTCACGAGGGGATACCGTCGGCTCGTCTTGAGGCCAATGTCCTTGCGGAGTTCGGGATCGCCGGTGTAGATGAACGCCGTGGTCCCCTTGCAGCGCTGCTTGATGAAATCGCCGAGATCCCGGTACAGTTCCTTCACCTGCTCGTACTCGCCCATGCGGATGCCATAGGGCGGATTGGCGAGGAGAACGCCGTTCTCGAATTGCTTCACGTGCTGGAAGGCGCGGCAGCTTAGACCGATAGCCTGCGAGTACGGAAGGCGGGAGAGATTCTCTTCGGCAATGGAAACGGCGCGCTGGGAAATATCGCTGCCCATGATGAGACCTTCGGGCAGCGGACGCACGGCGCTGTCGCACTCCGCCTTTACCGTCCTCCAGACACGTTCGTCGAAATCGGGCATGTAGAAAAAACCGAAATTGCGGCGCAGCGTCTGGGCGGGGATGCGGCAGTAATGCATCAAGGCCTCCGCAAGCAACGTTCCGGAACCGCACATGCAGTCCCACAGCGGCTGTTCCCCGTCCCATCCGCTCAGGCGAATAATGGCGGCGGCCAAGGTTTCCTGCATGGGCGCTTCGCCGGCAACCAGTCTGTAACCCCGTTTATGCAGCGATTCGCCGGAGGTGTCGAGACTGATGACGGCCTCGTCTTTTTCGATGCGGAGATTCAGGCGGACGTCCGGATTCACCGTGTCGATGGAAGGGCGGCGATTGTTGCGGACATCCCTGAAGTGATCCGCGATGCCGTCTTTCAGGCACTGCGCGGCATAGAGCGAGTTGTTGATGCTGCTTTTCGCTACCGACGCGGTGATGGCGAAGGTGTGATCGACGGAAAACAGCGTCTCCCAGCTGACCTTCCTCGCGCGCGACGTGAGAACCGCCGCGTCCGTACATCGAAAACTCATCAGAGGCGCCAGCACGCGGGATATCATGCGCGAACAGTAATTGATCCTGTACAGCGCCGCGGCATCGGCCTCGAACGACACACCGCGATACGCCACCTCTGTGTTTTTCGCTCCAAGTTCGCGGAGTTCCTCTTCGCACATCGCCTCCATCATTCCGGGCACCTGTGCGAAAAAGCGGTTATTCTGTTGAAAATCGTACATGTCGGTATGCTAATCTGTGAATGCCTTTAGTGTCCAAAGCGGGATCGGCGATGTTCCGGACCGCCGGTTGCGATCGTCACATCTTCCTCCAGTTCAGAGGAGGCGGCGGTGCATTTTGCAAAATCTCTTCGATATGCTGCATGACCTCATCCGTCAACCGGGGCAGCACGTCGAACGCTTTCATGTTTTCGTTGACCTGGGCGGCATTGGATGCGCCGGTGATAACAGTGCTCACGTTGGGATTCCTCAGGCACCAGGCAAGGGCGAGTTGGGCAAGCGTCGCGCCTAGCTCAGCGGTGATGGGTGCGAGCCGGCTTGTCTTCGCGATTTTGGTCTGTCCGTCGGCACTCATCAATCGTTTGCGCAGCCATTCGTACGAAGGCAGCGAGAGGCGGCTGCCCTCGGGAATGCCGTTGCTGTACTTGCCCGTGAGAATTCCGCTGGCGAGGGGACTCCAGATCGTGGTACCCAGACCGATGTCGCGATACAAGGCCGTATACTCACGTTCAACGCGTTCGCGTTTGAACATATTGTATTCCGGTTGCTCCATGCTCGGGGGAATCAGATGCTCGCGTCGGGCGATGTGATACGCTTCGCGAATCTGCTCGGCGCTCCATTCGCTCGTACCCCAGTACAGCGCCTTGCCCTGTTGAATCAGGAGGTTCATAGCCCACACCGTTTCTTCGATGGGCGTGTACAGATCGGGGCGGTGACAAAAAATCAGGTCCACGTAATCCGTCCCGAGTCTACGCAGCGCCGCATGTGTACCTTCGATAACGTGCTTGCGCGAGAGTCCGCCGTCGTTAACGCCGTCGCCACCCCAAAAAATCTTTGTCGAGAGCACGAGGTCGGAACGCTTCCATCCCGTCCTTGCCAGCACGGCGCCCATCATGGTTTCGGACACGCCGTGTGCATAGGCCTCGGCATTGTCGAAAAAATTCACGCCGGCATCCCAAGCTTCCTTCATGCATTCGTACGCGGTGTCCTCTCCGATTTGATCGCCGAAGGTAACCCACGAACCAAAAGAGAGAGCGGACACGCGCAGGCCTGATCGTCCCAGAAATCTGTATTCCATTGCCTTCCTTATTCTGAAATGAAACCGCAAACCTTAAAGATATGGATTCTATCCGGAAGCGGCGAATCGGGAAAGCAAAACAGCCGGCTTCCTGAAAGTCAGATGTAGTGTTTTTCACTGCGCCAGATCTCCGATATTGAAACCCGGAAGCCTGAGCATATCCATATCGTGAGGTCGCTTTCGTAGCGCATGGCGTAACGGTGCCTGTGCGTGGCGGCGGCGACCACGCTTTTGCACGCTGTCGAATGATCGTCTTGACTTCCCCCGATCACGATCACCGTTTCGATGCCTGACGGATAGCCCCAGAGCCAATAGTTGTTGTGCATGGAGATAACACGGGGAAGAGGATGGCGATCGGAATAATATTCGAGAGCCGCGGCTTCGCCGTAATTATGCGCCAGTACGACTGCGCTGGTACGCTGTTCATCGGGGAGCGAGGAGTAGACCTTTGACACCGTCGCGGCCATGCTCTCCCAGCCGTGCATGTCCGCAAAAAACTGCGGCAGCTCGCCCATTGCATGGCCTTCGCTGTTTTTTACAGGCGGTGCAATCGCATTGTTGTACGCGATAAAGGATTCCACTGGCAATACCGGTGCGGCGAGCGGCGCGAGCAAAATTCCTGAAACGAGTATCACTGCCGTAAATGCCACTCGAAACACGTTCGCACGTTTGCCGCTCCACTGCTCTATCCACACACCGCCGGCGACGAACATCAACGTCGTCGCGGCGGTGAGGTACTCCGGTTTACTATGACCGTTGACCAGAAGGATGATGAAGGTCACCAGCCAGATGACGCCGAGCGCACGGAAACGCTGCCCCGCTCCGACAAGCGTCCAGTACAGTCCGCCGAGCACGGCGACAATCGCGAAGGGATTATGAATGAGTATTGCGCTGAAGAGGAAATCCGCCCGGGTGATGCCGCCATATTTATCCATGCTCGCGTTCCGGATGAATTCGAGATGCGCGAAATCGTGAGAGGCATTCCACAGCGCGAAGGGAAGGAAGATCAACAGCGCGATTCCCACCGCAGCCCACGGCCACGGCGTGCGGAGCTGCCTGCGTGCACCGCTGCCTATAAGTACCGAGGCCAGACCCAGACCGAACCACACCATGCTGATCTTGTTCATGCATCCGAGTCCCAGGACCACACCGAGCAGCAGCCACTGACGCGGCTTCCCCTCTTCCAGTGCATCGAGAGCAATCCTGGCCGCGACGAGCCAGAAGAGGAGATCGAGAATGTTCATGGACCAGATCGAAGCAAACGCCAGGCATATCGGTGACAGAATAAACAGCAAGGATGCGAACACGACGGCTGTACGTCCTCCGCCCATGCGACGTGCAAGCGAGCCCGACATCCACACCGCCGCGCCGGAAACCAACGCCGGCAGCAGCCGGATAGCGAACTGCGATTCTCCTGCTAGCTGTCTCCACAGAAAGAGCACCCATATCGAAAACGGTGGGTGGTCAACGTATCCGAAAGCGAGTCGCTTGCTACACGCTATGTAGTAGAATTCGTCCCGGAATATTCCGTATCCTGCGAACAATTCAATCCCGACATGCAGTAGCACCGCGAGGCCTGAGAGCAGCGCGAGGAGCATTGTCGTCGACATTCGCGTAGGTTGATTCATGTCGGAATCCATAGTCCTTAATATCCGTTTTATCGTTAATCGCTTCGTCATCCTGAGTGAGCCAACCAGCGCTGCGCACCGGTCCATTTCTTGGGTGACATCTATCCGCCGAGTTCATAATTTTCCCATTTGGTGAAACTATGGAATCTGGCCTGTTTAAGCCGATTTTACAAGATGTCATTAGCAGGAGCCGCCACAGGATGCGCATTCGTCATAGCACTGAGTGTGCGTGGCGGCGTCTCGAAGGATGATTCGTTCCGTAACGCACGAGGAAACTAGGAGCCACCCTGATGACATTAGCAGTGTATTTACCAGCGCTGCGCACCGGTCCATATCATAAGTGACATCCGGTCCGTAGAGATCGTGAACAAGCACCGTCATCCTGAGTCAGGTAACCAGCGCTGCGCGCCGGTCCATTTCGTGAATGACATCAGGGTTCGTACGCGCGTTTTCAAGCTCGTCATCCTGAGGGCCGCCACGATATGATCGTTCGTAATTGCATTGAGTGTCATATGGCGGCGTCTCGAAGGATGATTGGTTCCGTAACGTACGAGGAGATTAGGTACGTCCAAGATGTCATAAGAAAGAGCCGCCACCGCTTGATCGTTCGTCATGGCACTGCGTTTGCTTGGCGGCGTCTCGAAGGATGATTCGTTCCTTGACGCACGTGGAGACTAGGTACCTCCTTGATGTCATAAGTAGGAGCCGCCACAGCCTGATCGTTCGTCATGGTACTGTTTTTGCGTCGCGGCGTCTCGAAGGATGATTGGTGAGCAAGTCTTCTCGAGTCTCCAAGTGCGATACAGAACGAATCATGCTTCGAGACGCCACCGAACAACATCAGAACATTAAATTAAAATCTTGCCGCGGTGGCTCCTGTTAATGACATCATGCAAAATGGGCGGAATCCTCATTTTCG
>CAYJMN010000163.1:0-5128 GCA_964371045.1 uncultured Chromatiales bacterium
GAATGCATTTACGGCGGTAACGCGGATTTAGGGAATGTCATCCACGAAATGGACCAGTGCGCGCGCTGGTAGGCTCACTCAGGGTGACGTGCTTGGCTATGCGCTACGAAACCCTCATGTCACCCATGAAATGGACCGGTGTGCAGTCAGCCTCAGGCTGAGTAGGCACACTCAGCATGACGAGGTTGACTGACGCCAGGAGAACACGCATTGACAAAGATGTCATTAACAGGCTGATCAACTCGAAGCCCTCCCGTGGCGGAGTAAAGAGTCTGGTTGCATTATCCGTTAGCCTTTTGCTCCAATCGTACGAGGCAGCCGGCGCGGGTGGGATGGTCCTCGACCAGAGCGGTGGGTACGACGTCGCGGATGAGCCAGAGGATGAGCATATCGCCACCGGCAGCGAAGGTAAAAAACAATCCGAAGGCCAGCAATGGGGCACTGCCCAGCGCGAGCGCTATCGCGCAGGGAAGCACACCCAGCACGAGCAATGGCGTCACGGCGCCGATGCGATAGGCGCGCGCCGTGATGGCGACCTTGCAATGCGCGTACGGGGTCACGGTTTTCCAATGGAAACCGAAACGGATATTCGACAGCGGCAGGTTCGCGGACCAGGCCCAGGCCACTGCGTGCAGCACTTCGTGCACGACGATTCCGGGGATAAGCGTCAGCAGCACCATTACGCCGATTCCCGGTGTCCAGAACATCGCGGCAATATCCTCCATGCCCCAAAGCGCGTACCAGAGCAGTCCGGGTATGAGCACTGCGGGAACGGCAAAATAGACCATGACAAAATTTGCCCGCAGCAGTGAGATGGATCTGTCCTGCGTTTGAATCGTCTGTTCGGTTTGAGTTTCCATAAATCTTCCGAGGTTCGGGAGCGGAGGATGCGTATGATTCCGGGTCCCGGACGTTTCTGGCAGTCCGCCGCTTGCGGCGGTTTCCGCAGGCGCCGCACGGTTTTCCGGGGGCGGTGCGTGTTCCCGGGACGTTGTTGAGTGTGCTTACTCAGCCTCAGGCTGAGTGAGCACGCTCAGGTCGCGGACTCGCTTCGGCGAGGTGACGATGCTTGCTGGCCTCTGGATCAACATCGTTCATCGGACGACAGGTAGCGTTTGGCGATGATATTCAGGTGATGGCGCTCGTGACCGGCGAGGATGAAGGGAATGGCGCGCGCGGTGATGGAATTGTTCGCCGCAGTACCCCGCCGGGCCTGCACGGCTTCGCTCCAGGTACTGAACATGAAAATATTGGACATGCGCAGGTGTTTGAATTCGCTTGCGAGCTTGTCTAGCGGTTTGTCGTTGAAATCAGCTCCCAACACGTATTCATCCTGTTCAAAACTCGGGAGAGGCGTATTGTCGCCGCGGGCGAAACACATACCCCTATACGCGAACACGCGCTCGCAATCGATGATATGGCCTATCACTTCCTTGAGGCTCCATTTTCCCGGGGCATAGGAAATTGCGGCCTGCTCATCGGTGAGAGAAGCGAGCAACGTCAGCGTTTCGTTCATCTGCTCTTCGAGGATCCGAAGAATATCTCCGTCGGACAACAGACTGATGTAGGTCTGGTAGTATGGAGCGTATTCATCGCTGGCGGGAGTGTGGAATAAAGGATCGCTCATGGCGCCTCCGTTGAGAAGTGTTCGATTTCCTGTATCGTCCCATCGCCCGGAGACCAGCCGTCGGGTCTTTGGACCGGGATGCCGCGCATGCCGAGTTTCCCGGCGGAACGATACGTGGTACAAGCAGGAAATTTGCCGATTCTTCCGGCCCGCGTCAAGGGAAAAATCATGCGGCGATGACGGATTGATGCACGACACGGTTGCACGTCGGATTATTCCTCACCCAAATGCGAACTCCTTTTCTTATTGGAATCGTAGCGCAACTGGAGAATCTCCACCATGAGTGCGAAGCCCATGGGCAAATAGATATAAGCCTTCGGTACGTGCTGGTGCATACCTTCCATGAAAATCGTGACGCCGATCGTGATCAGGAACGACAGCGCGAGAATTTTTATTGTCGGCGTCCTCATGATGAAATCGCCGATGGGTTTCGAGAAAAACAGAATCGCAATAAAGGATACCACAACCGAGGAAATGATAATCCAGACAATGTGCGTAAGGCCCACCGCCGTAATGACAGAATCGATCGAAAACACGATATCCAGCAGGACGATCTGAACGATCACCGCGGCGAAGCCGTGTACCTTCCCTGCGCTCGGATGCGTGTCGTGAAGTTCGACGGTATGGTGAATCTCCTTCGCGGCCTTGTACAGCAGGAAGAGTCCTCCAGCCAGCAACAGCAGATCGCGAACGGACCAATGGAACAGCACCGGTTCTGTCAGATTCGTCAGAGCGAGGACGAGTGCGAGCATACCGAGACGCGCCACGAGCGCGAGACTCAGTCCGATGATTCTCGCGAGATTGCGCCGGGATTCCTCCAGCCTCGAAACGAAAATTGAAATGACGAGGATGTTGTCGACCCCGAGCACGAGTTCGAGGCCTATAAGCAGAGCGAGGAGTCCCAATGTGTCAGCCATGTTGTACTGCGTCGTTAGGTGAAGCGCGTCTCCCGTCATCCGTACGGCATCAGTTCCGTCGGACGTGGGCCTTGATATAATTGACGGCGGTGGTGAAATTCGTCAGAAACGTATCCGGGGATTCAAGCATGACGAAATGCCCGTTGCCCGGCATCGACGTCATGGCCGCGCTGGGCAGAAGTTGACGAAGGGGGAGCAGATTCGTTGGCCAGCGATCGGCATTAAGGCAGTAGAGCGGCACGCCAATCTCCCTGAAGCCCGGCAGATGATTATAACGCGCGTAGTGCCGGAATGCATCCACCGCCACCGCGGGATCGGCGGAAGACATATCCGACACAATTTCCTCGACAAGTGACGCATTCGCATGGGCGGTGAACATGCTCCGGATCCATGGCTGTGTCGCGGCCTTGAAATCGCTCCGCATGGCGGTGATGAAGGAATCCACCTCCGCGGTGTTCCCATCCGCGAGGATATCGTGATACGTATCGACCCCGATGATTCCCATGACGCGATCAGGCATTCTGCGCGCGGCCTCGAGCACCACAGCTCCGCCCATGGAATGTCCGGTGAGGATAATCGCTCGGAGATCCTCCTTTTTGACCACAGCATTGACGTCTGCCCCGAAGGCCTCCATGCTGAATGCTTTCCGGTGGTTTCCGGATGCCCCGTGTCCCGCGAGGTCGATGGCGACGACGGTATATCGGGTCGCCAACGCATCGAACTGCTTGCGCCAGTAGGTGCGGTCGCAAGCCCAGCCATGGACTAACACGATACTGGGATAGCCGCCTCCTTTCCGCTGGTAGGCGATAGGTACACCGTCCTCCGCTTCCGCGGTTCCGACATAGAGCACGTTCGGATCGCGCGCGGCGTCCTCTTCACTGTTGCCGCAGGATGCGAACATCACGACGGCGAGAAGCAGGTGGAGGACGCGCAGACGATGCGGAAAGACACTCATAATGGCCTCGTTCATTGAAAAAAACGCCGCGATGAAAAGTAACACCGCGGCGCCTGATTGCCAATCGATCAGCTTTTCTGCTTCAGTAAATCACGAATTTCGCCAAGCAGCACTTCCTGCGCTGGCGGCGGGGCGGCTTCTTGTACTACCGGTTTTTTCATAGAGTTCATCGCTTTCACCACGAGGAAAATCGCGAATGCGATGATGATGAAATCGAAGATTTTCTGGATGAACATTCCCCAGTTCAGTGTGACCGCTGGTGTTTCACCCTGCGCCGCCTTGAGCATCAGCGTCAGCGAAGAAAAATCGACGCCACCGAGCAGCAGGCCAAGCGGCGGAGTAAGCACGTCGTTGACGAAGGACGTCACGATGCCTCCGAATGCGACGCCGATGACGATACCCACCGCCATGTCGATCACATTGCCACGCATGGCAAATTCCCTGAATTCTTTCATCATGCTCATTGCGTTTCTCCTTGGTCAGTTGTGAGAAAATACGATGTATGATTTGTGGCTGCGTCAGTCAAACAGTGCTTCGCGCGGAATCATATCAAAGCCGGCATGGCGGTGGGAAAGCTTGTGAGAGCTTCCTCGAATCAATGTACCGGAAAGACGATTTGCACAATGACGGCTCCGTGGCGTGACGAATTTTGTATACGATTTCTCACCAAGCCTCGCTCACGTCATCCATGAAATGAAACGGTGCGCAACGCCGGCTTGCATAATTCACGTGGATGATGGTTCGAACAGGGCGGCCACGGCCCCGCAGGGATCCTGAATCACGCAGTATCTGCCCATGGGTCCGAGGGAGCGGATTTCGGCGAGCGCCTTGCCTCCAAGCTCCACGCAACGGGCAAGCCTGGCTTCCAGATTATCGACCGTGATGTACACAAGCCATTGCGGGGGCAGTCCCGCATTTACCCCGCGCGCATGACAGATGCCTGCGACCGGAGTGCCATTGGCATCGTTCATGCTGAAATCAGAGTACTCGCCCATGCTGACTGCCTCCGAGGTCCAGCCGGTCACCTCGCTATAGAAATCGCGCAGACTTTCCGCGTCAGGTACGGTGAGATCCGTCCATGTGATCGCGCCCGTGGGTGTGCTTTGGTGTTCGCTCATGCCGCGTTCTCCTGTAAAACATGGTTCACTAGTATATCACGCAAGGCATTGGAAGACAAGGGTCCGCCGGTGCATGATTTTCATATGACTCCCGGAGTCAGTAACGCAGCGCTGCGCGTCGGTACATTTCGGGCATGACACGTTGATGGTGTGGATATTTCTTGTATCCCCCGGAGGGACTAACGCGCACGTCTTGAATTCGTGCACGGATTTGCGCGGACAAGAGTTTTTGGAACCCAGATACGAGAGATTTGCGGATATGGCAGTCTGATAATTTCTTCTCCGTGCATATCCGTGTTCATCCGTGTCATCCGCGCACGTCTTGAATTCGTGCACGGATTTGCGCGGAATAGACGGATTAACGCGGATAAGAGTTTTTGAAACCCCGATACGAGAGACTTCAGGATTTGAAGACAGAAAATTTCTTCTCCGTGCATATCCGTGCTCATCCGTGTAATCCGCGCACGTCTTGAATTCGTGCACGGATTTGCGCGGAATAGACGGATTAACG
>CAYJMN010000164.1:0-5054 GCA_964371045.1 uncultured Chromatiales bacterium
AGAAAGTCTTTGACTTTAAATCCGTAAAGTTTTTGTAGACATATATGCAAGAACTCTTATCCGCGCAATCCGTTTTAATCAGCGAAAATCCGCGTTCGTATTCGTATTTATCCCTTTGACCTAGGCATTTCACGCGGAGCTGCGCTGTTCATGAAATGTGATGCTCCGGACCTATGGACATCGAGAAGGACGAACGCAACGCTACGACTCCGCACCGCGTTACCATTTTTCTTCGAACACAATTATTGCTGCGGTGCTTAGCTCAGTGTGACGATACTTTTTTCTCAAATGTCACACACGATAAACCGGTGCACGGCGGGGCAATCGTCAATCGTAAATCGAAAATCGTCAATCGTAAATCGTCAATCCTCCCCGCCTCCTTCGGGGAGCATCGGCTGCACCATGATCACTTTTTCTTTTTCCATGATGACGGTGCCGGCAGGGACGCCCTTGGGTTTTCGGACATATTTTTTCTCCGTGTATGCGACCGGGACGTTCTTCGCGTTGCGGTGTTTGCTGTAGTATGCGGCGATGGATGCGGCCTGGCGAATAGCCTCCTTCGGTGGATCACCTGGCGCGCTCCCGACGCGAAGGACTGTATGCGATCCACCGACGCCGCGCGCATGAAACCATATATCGTTCGGACGGGCATGGCGAACCGTCAGCTCGTCGTTGTTCTCGCTATTGCGGCCTACCCAGACCTCAAAGCCGCCAAAGACGACGAAGCGCCTGAACGGGAAAGGGGATTCGTCGCGTATGCCTTGTTCAGTCAAACCTAGTCTCCGTAACAATGTAGAATGTGATTTGACGGCTTCACGCAGCTCCTGTGCGGAAGCGGCGGTATCGCTGTGTGCCAGCATCTCCCGCAGCGCCTCACGGAGACGCAGCAGCATGGCGCGCCGCTCCTCCACGTAGGCAACCGAAGCGGTGGTGCGCTGCGCTTTGCCGAAAAAACGCTGGGCATTTTCCAGCACCGACTGCCCCGGGGTGAGCGGTATGCTGACCACGAGCCGCGGATCGGTGAAAATATCAGGCACGATCATGCAGTTTGGCTGACTCGGTTGCTCAAGCATGTGGATCATGAGCAGGTTGCCGAGCTTGCGCCAGTGCTCCGCCATGCGTTTCAGTTCCGCCGTGGATGAGAGTTCCGCGATCTTCTTTTCCGTTTTCTCCAATTCTTTGGTCGTAGCGCGGATCATGCGATCGCGGACCGCGACGAAATCGCGCGTCGCCCAGTGCTTTCGTACGAAGAAGAACATCGCCTCAACGGGATTGTCGAATCGCCGCGGTTCCGCGCCTTCTATATGACGCAGTGGGATGAGCGAAAAATATTGCGGCAATTCGCCGGACATATACACCCATGCGGGACCGCTCTCCAGGTCGCCGCGTACCGCTGTCATCACCTCCGCCAGACACTGTACAGCGTCCTTCGAGCAAGCGCGAACATCGGTCGCCTCGGGGATTTCGGCGCGATGCAGAAGTTCATGGGCGATTGTGCCCTGCAACCACGGGCGGAGAGATTTGAGTGCATCGAGCGCATGCATTTCACCGGCAGTGCTGAATGCGTGAACGATTTCATACGCGTCCGGAAGCTGCAACGCGTTATCGTACATCAGTGCGGGGGTGTCTACAGGCGGTCTGCCTTGTTTGAAACGTTCGATCAACGTTCCATCCACGTCATGCAGCAGGAGGTTTCCGCGAGCGGGGAACAGTGTCGCATACAGGGTCCTCCCGCTTTTGAGTCGCAGGCGGAGCACCCGATCGTTCACTGCGATGGCGGTGTCGAGAATGACGTCCCCGGGCAGCGCGGGAAAAAGATCGAGGGAGTTTTTCCGCGCGCGTGCGAATTCCGGTTTCGGAAGAAGCCAGGTGAATCCCGGCTGCACCGACAGTTGCACATGCACGTCACCGGGTGCGGCTTCGAGAGCCAGTACCAGTTCGTTTTTCTGCTGGGTGAACACTTCGGCGATCCGCGCACCGCGAAGCGACGCATCGAGCTGTACCGCGACCCGGCGCCAGGTCAGCCAGTTTGAGAGCATGTCGCGCCCCTTGTGGTTCGTCTCATGTAATGCATGGCGGCCATCGGTCAGTTAGGCTCGTCACTACGCAGCGCCTCAGCGCATGCTGACGAGCGAGGCTTCGTAATCGGAGGGTTTGTCGAAACCAAGGAGGTTAAGCAGGGTCGCCGCGACGTTGGTCAGCCCGGGATTATCGACCGTGGCGAGAACATAGCCCGGGTCCGTGCGCGAATCGAGAATGCAGAAAGGTACGGGATTCAGCGTGTGGCTTGTTTTGGGAGTACGTACTCCGTTTTTCTCCGTGAACATTTCATCGGAATTGCCGTGATCCGCGGTGATGACCACGATGCCGCCCATGCCCAGCACTTTTTCCGTCAGACGACCGACGCAGGCGTCGACCGTCTCGATGGCGACGATAGCGGGTTCGAGCTTGCCGCTGTGGCCGACCATGTCGCCGTTGGCGAAATTGATGCGACCGAAGCGGAATCCCTCATCCAGGAGCGCGAGCGACGCCGTGGTGATTTCGTCGGCCTTCATGCGCGGCGCCTTGTCGAATTCAATCCTGTCCGAAGGAATTTCGACATAGCGCTCGAGAGCTTCGTCGATGTAGCCGGAATTATTGCCGTTCCAGAAATATGTCACGTGGCCGAATTTTTGCGTCTCGGAAATGGCGAACGACCGCACACCGGCGGCGCACAGATATTGACTGATCGTCCGATCGATATTTGGGGGATTGACGAGGTAGCGCGGCGGAATATGCATGTCGCCGTCGTATTCCATCATTCCCGCATAGTCGATGTCCGGAAGCGGTCCGCGCTCGAACTCATGGAATTCGGCTTCGGTCAACGCCCGTGAGATTTCGATGGCGCGATCACCCCGGAAATTGAAGAAAATCACGGAGTCGCCATCCATGATGCGGCCAATGGGCTCGCCATCCTCCGCGATCACGAAGGAATCCATATACTGATCCGTCATATCCCGATTCTCGGCATAATATGTTTCAACAGCCTCGCTTGCGGAGGTGAAAGCTCTGCCGACGCCTTTGACATGTGCGTTGTAGCCGCGTTCGACGATGGACCAGTCCGCGTTGTAGCGATCCATGGTCACGTTCATGCGACCGCCGCCGGAGCCGATGCGATAATCGAATCCATACTGCGAGCGGATTTCCTTCAGCTTCTCTTCCAATTGCCCGATATAGCGAAGCGCGGATTTTTCATCCACGTCGCGTCCGTCGAGCAGTGTGTGGATGCGCACGCATTCGACGCCGTCCACGGCGGCCCGGTCGAGCATGGCGAGAAGATGCAGGATGTGCGAATGCACGTTTCCGTCCGAAAGCAGGCCGATGAAATGCAGAGCGCCGTGTGACCGATGCTTTTCGACGCATGATCGCCAGACGTCGCCTTTCCACAGCGCACCGGTTTCAATCGCTTTATTGACCAGCTTCGCGCCCTGTTCGATAATGCGTCCCGCGCCCAACGCGTTATGACCGACCTCGCTATTGCCCATGTCGTCTTCGCTCGGGAGTCCGACAGCGGGACCGTGCGCCTTGAGCTGGGTGTAAAGACCTGATTTGAAATACCGGTCGAGATTCGGTTTACGCGCGAGGTGAACGGCGTTGCCGGGATAATCCACGCCAATACCGTACCCGTCCATGATAATAAACAGGAGAGGACCTTGCGCGGGTGTATATGTATCGAGCGTGTCGAGAGTCAGTTTCATGTCGTGCTTTCACTTCGTCGGATGCTGGTATGCGGAGCTGAGGTAATGTAAGAAAAATCGCCATGCGATCGGAATGGAACTGTTTCCGATGAGTGCGGAATTCCCTAACTTCCCGCATATATCATTTCGGAGGAAACTCCCGATGTCACGCTTCACCCTCACGTTGATATCGATGTTCCTGTTTGCCGTGTGCGTCGCGGCGCAGCAGACAGTCGATCCTTCCTATCTTCCCGTCGTAGGAGAAGTCGCTTTTCGGCAAGGGATGGGCCCCATCATATTCATCGATGAGGCGCATAATAATTATCACACGGCGGAGGGACGATACAAGCCGTTCGCCGATTTGCTGAAAGCGCACAATTGCAGTGTGTTTCCTTCAAAAGACGTGGTGATGACCGGTCAACTGCGCAAGTGCGACATCTTCGTCATCGCGAACGCGCTTGGGGCGCGAAACGTGGAGGACTGGTCGCTTCCCGTCGAGGATGCATTCGGCGCCGGCGAGATCGTCGCACTCGACAACTGGGTCCGCGACGGCGGCTCGCTGTTCCTCATCGCGGATCACATGCCGATGCCGGGCGCGATCGACAGGCTGGCGCGGCGTTTCGGCGTGGTGTTCAGCAATGGATTCGCCATGTACCATGGGAAGTCGTCGAGGGGTCTGCTGTTCGTGAAGGAGAACGAGACTCTTTGCCGACATTGGATTACGGAAACGCAGCTGGACGGAAGAGCGGTTGATTCGGTCGTCAGCTTCACCGGCTCCGCCTTCCGCGTGGAAGTCCCTCACCGACCGCTCCTGCTATTCGGTGAAGAAATGGTCTCGCTCGAACCTGGTAGAGCATGGGAGTTTCCCGAAGGAACAAAACGCGTCCAGATCGAGGGTTGGCGGCAGGGCGCCGCGATCGAGCACGGGAAGGGCAGGGTAGTCGTGTTCGGCGAAGCGGCCATGTTCACCGCGCAAAAGGGAAGCGAAGGCAAGCTCCCGGTCGGCATGCAAACCCCTGCCGGAGAACGCAACGCGCATTTGCTGGTCAACATCATCCGCTGGCTTGCTGGAGGGGGATGAGGGGAGGTACGAGGTACGATTGACGATTGACGATTTGTGGGACTGTCAAACCGAGTGCGATCCCTGGAACTGCGTGCCGGTCCATTTCATGGGTGACATAAGAGTTTCGTAGCGCATAGCAAAGCACGTTACCCTGAGTGTGCCTACCATCGCTGCGCACCGGTCCATTTCATGGATGACATCTCGTTTTCTTACGCGCGTTATCAAGCTCGTCATCCTGAGTGTGCCCACCAGCGCTGCGCACCGGTCCATTTCGT
>CAYJMN010000165.1:0-4904 GCA_964371045.1 uncultured Chromatiales bacterium
CATAGATGTCATCCATGATATGGACCGGTGCGCAGCGCTGGTTGGCTCACTCAGGGTGACGGTGCTGATAATCGTCAATCGTCAATCCAAAATCGTAAATCGTAAATCCAAAATCGTAAATCCCAAATCCTTTGGCTTTTACCCGCTTCTTCCTTATTTTACGTAGCTAGTACGATTGTAAACGATAGTACCCGAATTGCACTATGTTTGAAGCCCTCTCCGATAAACTGGAAGAAGCCCTCCGCCGAGTAAAGGGCCAGCACCGCATTTCCGAAGATAATATCTCGGAAACACTGCGTGAAGTGCGACGCGCCCTGCTTGAAGCGGACGTGAATCTCCAGGTGACGAAAGACTTCATCGACACGGTCAAGGAAAAAGCGCTCGGGGCCGACGTACTAAAGAGTCTTACGCCGGGTCAGCAGATCGTCAAGATCCTGCACGACGAACTCGTCGCCCTCATGGGTACCGAGAAAGTGGATCTGGTATTCGCCAAGAGCGGAACCACCGTCATCATGGTGGCGGGTCTTCAGGGCTCCGGTAAAACCACCTTCAGCGCCAAGCTCGCTCGCATGTTGAAGAGCCAGGGGCGTCAGCCTCTGCTCGTCGCGGCCGACGTGTACCGTCCCGCCGCTATCGGGCAGCTCAAGCAGCTGGCCCTGCAGATTTCCGTGCCGGTGTATTCCGGCGACGAAAAAGAGCCGGTGAAGATCGCGGAAGAATCGCTTGAATTCGCGCGCAAGAACCTGTGCGACGTCATCATCATCGATACTGCGGGACGCCTCAGCATCGATGAAGAAATGATGCAGGAAGTCGCGAATATCAAGGCCAAGGTCAAGCCGAACGAGATCCTGTTCGTCGTCGATTCCATGACCGGTCAGGACGCGGTGAACACCGCCCGGGCCTTCCATGATCGACTGGATTTCAACGGCGTTGTCCTGACCAAGCTCGATGGCGATACACGCGGAGGCGCTGCTCTCTCCATTCGTCGCGTCGTCGACAAGCCGATCAAGTTCGCCAGCGTCGGCGAGAAACTCGAGGCGCTTGAGCAATTCCATCCCGACCGCATGGCTTCGCGCATCCTGGGGATGGGCGACATCGTCACCCTGGCCGAGCGGGCGCAGGAGCAGTTCGACGAGAATGAGGCGGAGAAGCTCGAAGCGAAGATGCGGAAGAACCAGTTCACGCTGGAGGATTTCTACTCGCAGATTCAGGCGCTGAAGAAAATGGGCTCGCTCAGCAGTGTGATCGAAATGATTCCCGGTGTGGGCAAAGCTCTGCGCGGGGCCGACATCGACGACAAGTCCTTCGTCAAAATCGAGGCGATGATCCTCTCCATGACGCTTGAAGAGCGTCAGAAGCCGCACATCATCAACGGCAGCAGACGCAAACGCATCGCGACCGGCAGCGGCACCACTGTTCCGGATGTCAATCGCCTGCTCAAGCAGTTCACCGAGATGCAGAAAATGATGAAGCGCCTCACCAAGGGCGGCATGCGGCAGTTCGCACAAAACATGATGAATCAGAAATTTTCATAACCGTTCTTTCGTTTTTTGGAGGTCAAATTCCGTGGTAAAAATTCGTTTGCAGAGAAGAGGCAGGAAAAAAGCGCCGGTCTATAAGCTCGTCGCCGCCGATGCGCGTTCCCCGCGCGACGGTCGTTTTATTGAAGCACTCGGTCAGTATGCTCCGGTCGCCAGGCCGGTACGTATTGAAATCGACGCCGAGCGCGCATTGTACTGGCTCAAGGTCGGCGCCCAGCCCACCGATACGGCAAAAAGCCTCCTGAGTGAAGTCGGCCTCATGCTGCAGTTCCACCTTTTCCGCAAAGGAAAAACGGAGGAAGAAATCCAGGTGGAATTGGAGAAATGGCGTCAGGAAAAAGCAGCCCGCAGCCTGTCTTCGACAACGAAGAAAGAACGTCGCGCGGTGAGAAAAGCGCATACCGAAGCCGCGGCCATGGAAGCTGAAGCAAAAACAAAGGCTGAAGCCGAGGCGAAGGTAAAAGCGGAGCAAGAAGCAAAAGCGAAAGCCGAAGCAGAAGCAGCGGCAGTCGCAGCGGCAACCGCGGCGGCGGAAGCGGCGGCGGCAGCGCCCCCCGCTGAAGAGCCCGCCACCGACGCGCCCGCTGAAGCAGCGGAATAGTCGCGCAGTCCGGGTACGGAGGCGGTATGCCCGACCTTTGCTTGATCGGCGTTATTGCGAGCGCGCACGGAATTCGCGGCGCGGTGTTCGTGCATCCGTTCTCGGATATCCCCGGACGCTTCGAGCGGCTTGAAACCGTGCTGCTCGGCGACTCCGAAAACGAGACTCGGGAGTATCATATCGCAGAAGCGAGCGATCGCTCCGGCAGGATACTTCTTCAGTTCACCGAATGCGACGATCGCACAACCGCCGAGTCCCTGAAGGGGCTGAACCTGTATATCCCTGAAGATCGGATGGAGACGCTGCCGGAAGGCAGGTATTTCGTCCATGATCTCATCGGCTGCAGGGTTGAAACCGTGAACGGTGAAAAACGAGGTGTGGTGTTCGATGTGATGCTTCTTCCCGCCAACGACGTGTACGTTGTGGACTACGAGGGCCGGGAAGTGCTTATCCCCGCGGTGCCGGCCTTCGTTCGGGAAGTGAATATCGACGACCGCCGCATCACGATCGAGCCCATTCCGGGCATGTTCGAGGATACCGATGAGGATTGACATCGTAACGGCATTCCCTCCGCTTTTCGAGGGACCCTTCAGCGAAAGCATCCTCAAGCGTGCGCAAGCAGCCGGCCATGCGGAGTTCGTGTTGCACGACCTTCGCGATTACGCGCACGACCGCCATCGCACCATCGACGACTCGCCCTACGGCGGCGGGGCCGGAATGATTCTCAAACCGGAACCGATTTTCGAATGCGTGGAGCGCCTCACAGCCGAGAGGCCGTACGACGAAGTGATTCTTACCTCACCGGCGGGTGAGGTGCTGACGCAGGAGCGCTGCAAGCGCCTGTCGATGCTCGAAAACATCATCATTCTCTGTGGGCACTATAAGGGTGTCGACCAGCGGGTGATCGATGTGCTCGTTACGCGGGAACTGTCCATCGGAGATTACGTCCTCACCGGTGGAGAACTCGCGGCGGCGGTTATCGTGGACGCGGTCGTGCGCCTTATACCGGGCGTGATCGGAGACGGCGAATCCCTGCTCTCGGATTCCTTCATGGAAGGTGAACTGGATTCTCCGTACTATACGAGGCCACCGGAATATCGCGGCAAAACGGTCCCCGACGTGCTGCTCAACGGTGACCACAAGCTCGTGAGCAAGTGGCGCGCTGAAGCAGCTGGCGCCTTGACGCGGCAGCGCAGACCGGACCTGCTCCCTCCGGAAGAGGAAGCGGCTACACAACGAACGAAAAAAAAATAAACGCTAGTAATCATACAAAGAACATCCTATTTAAAGGAGTACACCGATGAACACCATTGACCTGCTCGAACGCTCGATGTTGAAGACCGACATCCCGAGTTTCAAGCCCGGCGATATCGTCAACGTCCACGTGCGCGTCAAGGAAGGCAATAAAGAGCGCATCCAGGAATATCAGGGCATCGTCATCGCCAGAAGCGGCGCGGGCTCGCGCGAGACCTTCACCGTACGCAAAATTTCGAACGGCGTGGGTGTGGAACGTATTTTTCCTGTCCATTCACCATCCCTCGCGAAAATCGAAAAAGTCCGCGACGGTCGTGTCCGCCGCGCCAAGCTGTTTTATCTTCGCACTCTCGCTGCGAAGCAGGTCCGCGCGAAGACCACCTGATCGGGCCCGACTCCCGGACGTCCGGTGCGATCCAACGACAACAACGTCGCGCAAGGGCCGGGACAGGAAAAACATTTCTACATTTCTTCAAGAAATCAGAGGCATGCGACGCATGTCTCTTTTTTTCCAAAGGCATGCGCATGAGATCTCTTGTGTATCATAAGCAGGATCGTAACGACGGACTTGTCGCGGCAGTGCTGCAGGCGGGCGAGGGGGCGATTTCCGCAACCGACGAACCTGCGGATCGCATCGAGTGGCTATTGCTGGAACACCAGGCCGATATCGCTCTCACGTCGCCGCTGCTGTTCGGAAAACGCGAAGGAGATCTCGTGCTGCTTCCAGGGGCTTGCCTCACCGCCGGCGGCAGCACGAACGACGTACAGCTCTACTTCAGGGAGGGTCTGCGAAGCATCGAAACGCTCGGGTATTATGGTGCTCCCGGCATCGACACCATGCTCGCGCAAATAGTGCTGAAGGAAAAATACGGGATGAAGCCGCGGCTCCAGCCCGTAACTCAGCTTCATATTGATGCTCTAACCACTGTGGACGCCCTGGTGCGCACCTCCACCGAACCCGGGTATCTTTTTCCTCCCGATGCCGGGCTGGACCTTATCGACGAATGGTTCGACATGACGCAGCTCCCGTTTGTCCGCGAAGTGTTTCTCGGTTGGGAAGCGAGCGTCGATGCGGCTGCGGCTGCCGCTATCGAACAGGCGGGGGAGCTGCTCGACGACGAATCCCTCCGCGAACTCGAACGCGCCATGGAGACCTCGGAATTCTCGGTCGCGACCTCCGCAATCCCGCCGCACTACCGCTACAAATTCACCGACGACGCGCACGAAGGCCTGCGCATGTTTTTCCAGCTCGCCTTCTTCCACGGACTCCACAGGGATATACCGGACTTTCGAATCTGGGAAGAAGGGTAGGAGGATTTACGATTTACGATTTACGATTTACGATTTACGATTTACGATTTACGATTTACGATTGTCTGCCCGCCGAAGCTTCACTGGAGAATGGCACACCTGTAGGTGAAAGAGAGCGAAGGCGGGACGATTTACGATTGCCTGCCCGCCGAAGCTTCACTGGAGAATGGCACACCTGTCTGTGAAAGAGAGCGAAG
>CAYJMN010000166.1:0-4809 GCA_964371045.1 uncultured Chromatiales bacterium
TGTTCAACACGAAGAACTCCTGCGGCTACTACCGCAACTACATGCCGTATCCCTCGTCGCTGTTGCTTGTACCCTTCGGTGCGACTCCATGCGACGTGTGGCCGGGCGACGTGAATAACGATGGCGTGGTGAACTATACGGACCGCAAGGATCTGAATACGTACATCCACGACGCGAATCTCAGCACGCAATGGCTGACCGGGCCGGCGCGCTACCGTGCCGACGCCGTGCAGAATCCGCTGACGTACATCACCTGGCAGCCGCAGGCCGGTGCTCCGTGGTTTACGGCGATGGGCTGCTACATGGATACCGACGGCAATGGCGTGGTAAACAACTTCGACTACCTCGCCATCAAGCTGAACTGGATGAAGCAGCATGGCGGCGTAGCTCCGAAGCTCGATAATGGATTCACCCCGACGACGTTCGACATGAGTCAAAACTTCCCGAATCCGTTCAATCCTACGACGATGATTCAGTACAGCGTACCCGAGCCCAGCCGCGTGCATCTGCGCATCGTGGACATGCTCGGTCGCGAAGTCGCTCTTGCGGTTGATGGTATCGTGGAAATGGGCGTGCACCTGTACACGTTCGACGCCTCCACGCTTCCGAGCGGTCAGTACATGGCCATCGTGAGCATGACAGGCAACGAGAGTGGTCTGAGCTTCTCGAAGTCGATCAAAATGACGCTGAACAAGTAAGCGCCACGACATTCTTTTCACAATCCCGCCTCGAAAGGGGCGGGATTTTTTTGTGGGGCGCGGAGAGGGGAGCGCGGAGCGCGGAGCGGGGAGTGTAGCACACAAGACGGCTGATTCCTGTTTTTTTCGTTCTTCCACTTTTTCTCCGGTCATCCGCAGGAAACAGCACCACTGCGGAGCAGCTCGTGATTGTCTTGTGGATGTGGACAGTGAAGAAAACAGTGCAAGGCGCCCAATGTTCTTCACGCAGCTACCAAGTTGACAGCGTCGCCTGGAAGAGTAAGGAACTGCTCGAACCTCGGGGTCCTGATGGATGCGCGCCTGCGGCATCGCCCGCGAATAATCCAAGTAAACCCACGATAAATGCAATAAAATGTACATAATGGAAACAAGGGAAAAAAGAATCCGGGGCTTGCTTATGTCTTGCAAAAACGCTAGCATACCTTCGCTTAGTAGAACCTAAAGAACCTTTTACTCACATGCGGAAGCGTTTTCGAAAGAAGAGTCGAGACTCCCGCGAATGATCGATAGTGAATTGAATTTTTCGTTCGGATTCCGTCGCTGCTTTCGAGAAAATGTTCCGGTTTCATCATCAAGCGTTTAAGACTCGACCTACTCATCCATAACACGAGGAGATTCGTTATGAATCTTGATCCAAACGTCCGGAAGACACGCATGATTTTTGCGTCCTTGCTTATACCGGCGCTGTTCATCGCATTCTCGGTGAATAACACATCCCTGGCACAATCTCCGCAGTTCACTTTTGTACCGACGGGATCGTTAAGCACCAACATTTTCCCTTTCTCGTCGACGACGCAGGTGCAGCTTCAGTACCTCGCGAATGAGTTCACCGGCGCCTATGCCGGATTCATCACCAAGGTGTACTTCAAGAGAGCCGTCGCCAATTCGGCGTCCACGTACACCACGTTCAACATCAAGATGGCGCAGATCGCATCGAGCGCCTTCCCAAGCACGTCAACCTACTATGTAGGCGCGACGAGCATCTATTCTGCGCCGCTCAGTGTCCCCGCAGGGGCCGCCGATACATGGTTCTCGATTCAGCTTCCGATCCCCGTGTATTACAATCCTGCCCAAGCCCTTATCATCCAGGCATGCAACACAGGGTATACCGGCGGCGTGACCTTGCGGACCTATGCCGTGACCGTACCCCCGTATCGGCGCATTTATGGTGGCACCTGTAACGCGACGACCGGAACCAGCGATGCGTATGAATACGCCTTCGGATTCGACCTGAGTTCACCGTTCCAGAATGATGCCGGCATTCCAGGTCTGTTGTCTCCGGTCAATTTCTGCGCGGGAACAGAACCTGTTACCGTCAACCTTCGGAATTATGGGGTCAACACACTGACCAGTGTGACGATCAACTGGAAATACGACAACGTGCTGCAGACCCCCATCAATTGGACCGGTTCATTGCCGTCGTTGGGAGCAGCCCCCGTCACTCTTGGCACATATTCATTCGCTTCGGGTATCGGGCACGCGCTTGAGGCCTGGACCAGCAGTCCAAACGGGCAGTTGGATTCGCTCCCGACGAACGATTCGCTTATCGTCACACTCAAGCCGGCATTGAGCGGCACCTTCACCATCGGCGGCGCATCCCCGAATTATCCGACCTTCTCCGCGGCGATTGCCGATTTGCACGCCAATGGCGTGTGCGGCCCTGTCGTGTTCAATATTCGGTCGGGGACGTATACTGAACAAGCGGCTTTGGGCAATGGCGCGACGATTGCGGGAACCTCCTCGACCAACACCATCACGTTCCAATCGGAGACCGGCAATAAAGCGGATGTGAACCTGCAATTCACGTCAGTGACCGGCAACCCGACATTGTATTTCAATGCCGTGAATTACATCACGTTCAAGGATATGACGATACGTGCGCTCAATACCGCCTATGGCGTCGTCGTGTACATCACCGGCGGCGCGCAGAATATCACTCTTGAGAATCTGGAGTTGATCAGTCCGGTAGTGGCATCGACTTCGACGAACAACGCCGTGATCTGGTCGCCCAACGGCGCGATGAATCACAATCTCACTGTCCGGAAATGTGGTATCCGTGGTGGCGCTTTCGGCATGTACGTCTACGGCAGCGGCACGACCGCGACGATAAATAATGTGAGGGTGGAGGATTCCGAATTCACCGGCCAGTACTACTTCCCGATTTACTTCTATTACGTCGGCGAAGTTAAATTCATCGGCAACAAGGTTGTACAGAACTCCCCGTACGCCACGAAGTACCTGGGGTATTTCATGTACGGTTTCAACACGCAAATGGAGAGGAACACGTTCCTGTCTGACGGAGGCTCCACCGCCTACGGCTTGTACATCTATTTCGACAACTACTACCAGGCCGGTACATCGCGTATCGTCAACAATATGGTGGTCGTGCGCAATGTGACCAACGCCTACTACGGCATCTACCACTATTACAGCAACGGCAGCCTCTTCGCGCACAACACCATCCGGGTTGAAAGCGGGTATGCGAGCGGTTATGCGTTGTACTCGTCCCAAGGCGCGAATAACCGGTATATCAACAACATCGTCATGCACGGAGGTGCCGGCTTCGCGTGGTATGTCTCTCCAGGCGCCAACGTAGTCGAATCCGACCACAATAACTGGCACAGTATGGGTGCTAACCTTGCATACTGGGCCGGAAATCGCGCCAACCTCGCAGCGTTGCAGGCCGCATCGGGCAAGGACGGAAACTCCGTGAGCAAGATCGTCAGCTTCGCGGATGTCGCCGCGGGCAACATGCATCTGATCGCTCCGTCGGACGACGACGACGATCTGATCGGCGTGACGCTCCCGGCCGTGACCGACGACATCGATCTCGAGCCGCGCGTGCGTCCGTACATGGGCGCCGACGAAGCGTGCTATCTGATCGCCAACAGTCTGACCTACGACTTCGTGGACGGCGGCGGCAACCCGATCGGGTATGTGGAACTTCCCGGCACGATCGGCATCCACTACCGCGTGATCTTCCCGCCCTTCGACGCCACTATCCAGATGACGGCGAATTTCTACAGCGTACCGGGCAATCAGCTGATGTACTCTGAAACCTTCACCGGCAACAAGCTGGCGGGGCAGACGCTGGACGGCACCTACTACTTCAATCTGCCGTCAACGTTGGCATCGGGCTACTACAAGATCGAGCTGGTGTTCAACACGAAAAACTCCTGCGGCTACTACCGCAACTACATGCCGTATCCCTCGTCGCTGCTGCTCGTGCCCCTCGGCGCGACGCCATGCGATGTGTGGCCCGGCGACGTGAACAACGACGGCGTTGTGAACTATGGGGACCGCAAGGACCTGAACGTGTACATTCACGACGCGAACCTGAGCACGCAGTGGCTGACCGGACCGGCGCGTTACCGTGCCGACGCCGTGCAGAACCCGTTGACCTACATCACCTGGCAGCCGCAGGCCGGTGCTCCGTGGTTCACGGCGATGGGTTGCTACATGGATACCGACGGCAATGGCGTGGTGAACAACTTCGACTACCTGGCCATCAAGCTGAACTGGATGAAGCAGCATGGCGGCGTGGCTCCGAAGTTCGATGATGGATTCACCCCGACGACGTTCGACATGAGTCAGAACTTCCCGAATCCATTCAATCCGACGACGACGATTCAGTACAGCGTTCCCGAGCCCAGCCGCGTGCACTTGCGCATCGTGGACATGCTCGGTCGTGAAGTGGCTGTCGCCGTCGACGGCATCGTGGAAACGGGCATGCATCTTTACACCTTCGACGCCTCCACGCTTCCGAGCGGCCAGTACATGGCCATCGTAACGATGACGGGCAACGAGAGCGGCCTCAGCTTCTCGAAAACGATCAAGATGACGCTGAACAAGTAAGCGTCCTTCCGTCAACCTTTCTTAATCCCGCTCCGCAAGGGGCGGGATTTTTATTATTTCGGATTGCGGAATGAGGGTATCGTGAACCGTGAATCGGGAGTCGTTCTCCGGGAAACGTCAAGCGTGAATGGGGAAGCTTTGACCGTCGAGGGAGCTGCTTTCCTTTTTTCCTGCTTTCCCTTATTGTCCCCATTTGGGAGGGTTAAAACCCCCACCTTTAGGTGGCAGCTTTAGC
>CAYJMN010000167.1:0-4809 GCA_964371045.1 uncultured Chromatiales bacterium
TAGCGGTGAAGTTATGAAATCAGGCCTGTCCAAGTCGATTTTACCAGATGTCATATGAAGGAGCCGCAGCAAAAAAAAGCCCGGTAATTGCGAAATCCCTCTTCGGCGGCGTCTCGAAGGTCGCAGATTCCTCCGGAAATGATTCGTTCCGCAACGTACGAGAAGACTAGGTACTACCTCAATGTCATTAGCAGGAGCCGCCATAGTCTTAGCGTTGGTCATTGAACTGCGTGTGCATGGCGGCGTCTCGAATGTCGAAGATTCCTCCGGAAATGATTCGTTCCGCAACGTACGAGAAGACTAGGTACTACCTCAATGTCATTAGCAGGAGCCGCCATAGTCTTAGCGTTGGTCATTGAACTGCGTGTGCATGGCGGCGTCTCGAATGTCGAAGATTCCTTCTGAAATGATTCGTTCCGCAACGTACGAGAAGACTAGGTACTACCTCGATGTCTTTAGCAGGAGCCGCCGCGCAAAGATCGTGCGAGGATTGTGAACTCAGCGCAGAATCCGTTGGTAAAGAGAGCGAAAAGAGCGATGAGAGCGGGGAGAGCTTTTTTAAGCGCAGCTCGAAAGGCTGTGCGGGGGTATTCACCCCATGGAATCGCTCTGTACGCCAATGTACGCAGTGCCATCGATGCCAGGACCCATATAAAAATCTCCTCGCTCTCATCGCTCTCATTGCTCTCTTTATCCGCTGGCTTCTGCTCTATACGTCCATTTACCCGATGGTCTCAGGGCAAGCACCTGATTTGTTCGACAAAACCACAGCCCGGATTTGAAGTTTAAAAAAACTCTTATCCGCGTATATCCGCGTATATCCGCTCCAATCCGCGTCAATCCGCGTACGTTTTCTGACTCCGTTTGATGATGCGATTCTTCTCCCCTCTCCCTACTGGGAGAGGGGCCGGGGGTGAGGGCGGCGCTTCTCTCTTTCCCCCCTCCCCCGTATCTTGCGGGATGAGCATCAGGGGCTATGAGCCGAAAAAATCGCTGGGGCAGCACTTCCTGCACGATATGAATATCGCGCGGAAAATCGTGGCGGAACTGGCACCGGACACGGAAGATACGGTGCTGGAAATCGGTCCGGGTCAGGGTGTGTTGACGGCGTTGCTGGCGGAAACCGGGGCGAGTATCATCGCGGCGGACATCGATCAACGATCGATCGCATGGCTGCGGGAGAAATTCCCGGCTGAGGCGTTCCCGCGACTCGAACTGCTGCATGCGGACATCCTCGCGATGGATCTCGTCGAGCTTCGCGCACGTTCGGGCGCTCCCCTGCGGCTTATCGGCAACTTGCCGTACAATATCACCAGCCAGATCCTGTTCCGGATTTTCGAGTCTCCCTCCGCCGTTCGCGATGCGGTGTTCATGATGCAGCGGGAGGTGGCGGACAGAATCGTTTCGTCGCATGGAGGAAAGGAGTACGGCATTCTTTCGGTCATGACACAGCTGCACGCGAAGGTGCGACGCTGTTTCCACGTGTCGCCGAATGTGTTCGTCCCGAAACCCAACGTATGGTCCAGCGTGGTGCATTTCGAATTTCATGACACATTGTTAGCGGAAATCAAAAATTATTCGTTCTTTAGAACTCTGGTCAAGACCACATTCGGGAAACGGCGGAAGACCATCGCCAACGCCCTGCGGTTCGCTGAAATCGACGCCTCGGCTCTTCCACCGGACTGCCTTCCATATCTCGCACTCCGTCCCGAGCAACTCTCCGTCGGGGATTTCATCATCTTGAGCAACAACCTGCAAAAGGAATGAACGAAGAGAGAATCGACAGCCAGGAAGAAGATGTCTTCTACGATTCCGTCGATGGCGTGCAGTCCACCACCACGCTCGCCGATGCGGAACTGCTCGAGGATATTCGTGTACTGGCGGAGATGGAATCCGCCGGCGCGCTGCTGAATATTCTCACCGACCTACGGTCCGCCGATATCGCCGACATCCTCAATCAGCTGCCGGATGAGGACGCGAAATATCTTTTCGAACTGCTCCCGCCCGAACAGGCTTCCGAAGTCCTTCTCGACCTTCAGGATAACGTTCGCGAAGCGCTGATCGAGGAACTGACGGCGAAGCGCCTGAGCGAGATCGTCGTCGAACTCGATTCCGATGATGCGGTCGATATCGTATCGGAACTCGATGAGCACATCGCCGAGCAGATTCTCGACACGCTCGAACCTGACGATTCCGCCGAACTGCGCGAACTGCTCGGCTACGACGAAGACACGGCAGGCGGACTCATGGCGACGGAGTTTCCGGAGGTGTTTGTTTCCGGCACCGTGCAGGATGCGATCGAGTCCGTTCGCCGCACCGCCGAGGATACGCCCGATGTGTACGAAGTGTATGCCGTGGACGAGGAAGGCAAGCTGCGTGGCATCATCGATCTTAAAGACCTCCTGCTCGTCAAAGGCGATACGCAGGTGGCGGAAATCATGGACAGCGACATCATCAGCGTCCGCACCGATGTCGATCAGGAGGATGTCGCCAATGTGATGCGCAAGTACGATCTGCTCACCCTGCCCGTGGTCGACGCGGAGAACCGTCCGGTGGGCATCATCACCTTCGATGATATAGCGGACGTCATCCACGAAGAGGCGCAGGAAGATATTTCCCGTATGTCCGGTATCATGGACGATACGGACACGTCATCGTCGGTGCTGGAGATTTTCAGAGGCAGGCTGCCGTGGCTGCTGGTGGGCTTCGCCGGCGAAATTCTTGCCGCGTTCGTGCTCAGCAGTTTCAAGGTGGAACTCGGCAAGGTGCTCGCCGCGGCGTTTTTCATACCGATCATCATGGCGATGGGAGGCAACGCCGGCATTCAGGCTTCGTCGATCGTGGTACGTGGACTCGCCACAGGCGAACTCGCGCTCACACGCACATTGCACCGGCTGACACGGGAATTCACTTCCGCTCTGCTCATGGGCTTCTCGCTCGGCCTGCTGCTTTTTTTCGTCGTCCTGCTCTGGTCGGGCGACATGCGATTTGGACTTACGGTGGCGCTGTCCCTGCTCATCGTCATCACGAACGCCACGATCGTCGGCGCGACGGTTCCGCTGATTCTCGACAGAATGGACATCGATCCGGCCCTGGCGACCGGCCCCTTCATAACCACGACGAACGACGCTCTCGGCTTGCTGATCTATCTCGCGCTGCTCACGCTGATCTATATCTGACATCCCTGCGGAGACTGCTTGTCCAGAAAAACAACAGAGCGACGAGCGTCGTACCTGAGCGCGTGTAATGTTACGCTAAGGCATGTTCGGAATCCGCAATCGGCGATAACTTTTCGCTCTCGTCAATCTGCACGATTCGCTCCGAAGTGTTACATTGCCTTCCCGGGTAGTACGACGGTTGATCCTTCCGACTCCCCTTCTGTACAGAACCATAACTCAATGGACGCAAGAATCCCGCACTCGCCGTTGGTATGCGCGCACCAGTAATAATAAAAAAACTCCTCGCCGACTACACCAGCACCGATGTGACGAACACCGTGTTCTTCATCCTCCTTGCTATTGTGACGCCCATCTATCGGGATGACGTTCCTGCCTGGGGGCTGTTTTTCGGTGCGGACCTCGCGATCGTGATCGTCATCGGAGTGCTGGCGCGTTTCGCTTCGCGGAGGGGGCACATCTGGAACCTGCTGCATGGATTTTACATGATGCTCTGCATCCCAATCGCTTTCAAATCAATGTATTACCTTGTCCCGGCGATACATCCGATTGATTATGACGAAGCGCTCATCGCCATCGACCATGCGGTATTCGGTATCCATCCCACGCAATGGCTCGCACCGTATCAACGACCCTGGCTGACCGAAATCTTGCAGATCGCCTATGGCAGCTTCTACATGCTTCCGTTGGTTCTGACGATAGATCTCTACCGGATGCGCAGGATGAAGGCGTTCAAGATGGTATTCATGATCGTCATTCTGGGATTTTATCTGTCCTACCTCGGCTACGTCGCCGTTCCCGCCATCGGGCCGCGTTTCACACTGCATGAATTCGAGGACACGGAAACGGAACTTCCGGGTCTGCTCGTCACTCCCGCGCTCCGAGCATACACGAATACCGGCGAATCCATACCGGCAGGCACCCCAAATCCCGCAGGAGTAGTCCAGCGCGACGTCTTCCCGAGCGGCCATACGCAAATCACGCTTCTGGTCATGATCCTCGCTTTCCGATTCCGTGCCCGCTCGCGTTGGTTCCTCGCAATCATAGGTTCGCTGCTCATCATCGCAACAGTGTACCTCAGATACCATTATGTGATCGATCTCGTCGGGGGGGCTCTCTTCGCCATTCTGACAATGCAGCTCGGCCTCCTGTTGGAGACCTGGTGGACCACCATCCGCATGCGTGCAGCGGCCAGTCTCTTGAGAACTGGGTATAGAGTGCGCAGACCGGGGAGCTGAGAGTGCTTACCTGCGCTGCGCAGCGATCCATTTCATGGAGGACATGGGGTTAGTTTATCTGCTATAGCCAAATACGTCATCCTGAGTGTGCCCACCAGCGCTGCGCACCGGTCCATTTCTTGGATGACATCTGGTTTTCTTACGCGCGTTATCAAGCTCGTCATCCTGAGGGCCGCCACGCTGTGATCATTCGTAATTGCATTGAGCGTCACGTGGCGGCGTCTCGAAGGATGATTCGTTCCGTTACGCTCCAGGGGACTCGAGAAGACTTGCTAGCGAATCACCCTTCGAGACGCAGCCGATCTGGATAAGTACTTCGATCTGAACTCTTTGCGCGGCTGCTCCTGTTAATGACATCATGCAAAATGGGCGGAATCCTCATTTTCGCCTTCATC
>CAYJMN010000168.1:0-4786 GCA_964371045.1 uncultured Chromatiales bacterium
GCAATGCTTCGCGATAGGACCTCCACGTGGCTGTGTACGGATGGTATTATTCTGGGGAGACCACGGACGGTACCCGATGTCCCCGGTGAGCGTCCGGAAGCCCTCCGTCAAGGCACGCCGATGGAGAGCGTGAAAATCGGTTTTATCAATCCATCTCCCAACATGCGCATCATCGCATTGGATACCGCGCGCGCGGTGACGCATTTCTACCTGCATCCGGATTCGACCGGCTGGCACGAGAACGTCGCCAATCACCGCGCGGTACGGTATGAGAATGTGTGGGATGGCATCGATATCGAATACGCTAAAGGCGAGCACGGAGGCTTGCGGCAATCGGTGCGGATTTCGCCGGGTAGCGATGTATCGCGCATGAGGTTCGAAGTGGAAGGAGCAGCGGAGCAGGAGGTTCGGACAATGATTGCGGAATCGATGGCAGCAGCGGGCCTTCGCGGCATGAGGAGTTCAGCGGGAGCCGGCAGCGGCGCCGATGGCGCGGTATTGGGAATGCCGGTCGTCGGGCCTGGATTCATGTATAAGGATACACTGCATTTGACAATCGAATTTAATACAGTTTCGCGCCTGACGGATGACAGTTACGGGGCTCATATATGGCATCATACCGTAGCGTCAAACGGAGCAGTGGCTCTGATGGGTTGTACGCAATCACCGGACCTTCCAGTGAAGAACGCCGCGCGAGGCACATTTAATGGAACATGGGATAACTTTGTTGTCGGTTTCGACAGTACTGGTCGCGATATTAGGTATTGTACGTATATCGGCGGACGTGCCATAGGATCTCTCCTGGGATCGGACTCCGGTTGGGAGAGCCAAGGTACAGGTAGTGGTCAAGGCTTTAGGAATTCGCTAATGGATACGGACCAACAGGGCCGTGTTTACGGGAGTTTCACCACTATCGATGGAGCGCCGTTATTGCCGACCTCCCTGAAATCCTATCCGTTGAATCATCTTTCCGGGTGGAACCCTACGACATACGTGTTCGCGCTGCAGCCTTCGGGCACACTCGCAGGCGCAACATATCTAGGCGGACCGGGCGCCCTGGATGTCGTGGAACTGAAGGTTTCCGCTACAGGTGTCTACGTGCTCGGCGGAAATCATACGAATGCGATGACCGTGTCCAGTACGGCGCTGATGCGCTCCAAGTTTTGCGACGCATGCTTTGCCCCGGTTCTTGTCGCCTTGAACCATGATCTCACGCGCGAAATCTATTCGACAGTCTTGTGCAGCAATGAAGACCCCAACAATGCACGGCGAGCAGCGAGGTCCATCACACCCAAATTCACCGTGGATGGGAACGGTGTTGTTATTTTCGCCTTGGGATTCGGATGGGACCATTATCTTTACGCCCCTATGATTTCGGCGCCTCAGCTTGGACGTGGAAAATTCAACGGAGTTTGGGTAGCCGGGATTTCTCCAAACGGAGAGCGTCTGGAATTTTCCTCGTTCATCCCATATTCAGATCTTCCGCATGGTGGGACACAATCATTCAGGCTGTCATCCTTGCATCGCGGCGGCAACGGAAATCTGTTTGTCTCCGGTGGGACGGAGGGCGCCCAATTGGATCCTGTCGACACCATTCCATCCGGTTGGAGAACCATGGAACTACTGGCGCAGGTGTTCGATCCGGCTGCCTACGGCAACTGGATCATGAAGCTCTCTCCCAGCGGTAAATTCCTCGATGGAGTATACTATGGCACATCCGTTCCGGATGCGTATCATGTTCCATTTTATCGAAACGGAACCTGTCCCGGATTCACCATGTTTCGCGCCAGGTATTGGCCAGCAGTGGACATAAGACTCGTCGCGCAAAATGCCCTGAACACGGGCCCATTGAATTATTACGATCGATACGTCATCGATATGGACGAAGATCTGGACGTTCGGTACACCGCGCATTGGAATGCGCCCTACTTTCCACTACGGTTGGGTCAAGCTGAATCTCTTTTCCTCGATCGACATGGATATGCCTACCTGTCCATACGCTATTACCCCGCCAATCTTCAGGAGGGTACTGGCGGCCTCTATCAATTTCCCCGTTTCCACAATTCCTGGCGCGTGCCAAAGTATATCCCACCGAATTATCCTTCCGGCGTGGATCCTACGACGTATCACGACAACTACCTCGTCCGCTTCCGTATTTACACACCCTGCTGGCAGGTGGGCTGCGGTATCGCGTGCATCGATACGCTGCGCATAGAACGGCGGCGCTTGTATGTGGAGCCGCTGGAGTTTAGCGTGGACTATGCCGTGACTAATCACAGCGCGGAGAAGGGCGCGCGCATCCTGCATGCCTTGATCGAGGTCCCGCCGGGATTTGCTCTTGTCAATGGTACGCCCACGCAACCCATGTCGCCGGTCGATCTCTCCTCCGGCATGACCGCGCAATGCTCCTGGACGCTGCGTGTGACAGATACCCGCTTGATATCGGATACGGCCGTCGTACGCTGCAGAGTCTTTTATGTCGATCCCGAGTCGGGCCAGACCTATCCTACCGGCGAGGAACTCTGCGAACACGACATCTTCATCGCACGTTACGACGAACCCGATCCGAATCTCGTCTGCACGCTCGATGGTCCCGAAGACTTGTACTGGACCAGCACCGGCTACGCCGCGACACCGACCGGTCCCGCCGGTCCGATACGCTACACAGCTACCTTCACGAATCTGGAACCCGACACCTTGCGTATCGATGGATTTCGCGTGCGCGCCGCCGCGCAGTGCGGCATCGCGGGCGGTACACTACGTCCGGGCGTACTGCTCGCCCCCGGTGCCTCCCACGTCCTGCCCATCGACGTCACCGTCTCGCGCCTGGGTTACGGTCGCGTGATCCGCATCGAAGCCGAAGCGCTCGATACCTTCGCGCTCGTTATCAGCCATTGCCAGACGGATACACGCGTACCGAACGCGCTGGAACTCCCGTGCGCGGCAAGCGGTCCGGTGCGCATAAACTGGAACCTCGCATCTGGCATCTCCTCACCTCCCGTGCCGCGCTACACGCTGCAACTGGAGAATCCGCTGGACACGATCCGTTTGAACGTCCGTGCCTGGCTCGATCTCTCCTCCGCTCCGCATTTTTCTCCCGCGCCGGGTGACTCGGTCACGCGCGATCCGTTCACCATCAGTCCCGCTGCCCGCGTATCGCAATCATGGAGGATGGTGATCAGCAATCCACCAGCCGCGAACGCGAAAGACACGCTGTACTTCATGTATGAGTCCGACGGCATCATCCAGCGTTGCTTCCTTGTCGTCGATATTCTCATCATCGACGAGAGCGTCGTCTGTTCGCTCACCGGTCCCGACTCCTTGACCGTCATGCAGCTCGAAAATCGCGAAAGGACACAGCTCAATTACACGCTCTCGAACGTAGGCACGGTTCCCATCGGCATCTCCCGCATCGATCTCACCATCTCCCCGACAGCCGGAGTCCTTGCTCTCGATCCACTCTCGCAACCCGGCGGCACAATAGCGCCGAGCGGCAACATCAACAGGCAATGGCGATTGCGACCACTCGCCTTGCGCAATCCGCGCACAGCCCACTTCGAAGTTACCACCTACGGATCGAATGACAGCGTGCTCTCGGTCTGCACGCACGACATGCACATCCCTGGCATCGACGGACTGCTGTGCGACATCACCGCGCCGGACACCGTCCGCTTCATCCGCGACGAGTTGCGCTACGAGCCCGATCCCGTGCCGGTCACGCTGGACCTGCGCAACATTCTCGATACGGAGGAAACACAGATCGAAGCGGAGATCGATCTCGCCAATGCCCCGCGCTTTCCACTCGCGACCGGCGAGACGGCAATCAAAACCCTCGCCTCCATCGACAGCAACAGCGTCACGCAACTGCAATGGCTGCTGCATCCGCTCCCCGACACCCTCATGGAAGAACAGGATATCACGATCCGCTATCGCTCCCTTGAGCAAGGCGAATGGAAAGAATGCAATGCCAAAATCAATATCGAAGCATGGCCCCATGTACAGACAACGCACTGCGTTGTCTCGGGTCATGATTCCCTCCACATCGATCCCTTCTACGAACGCATCATCCCCGAGCCCTTCGAAATCTCCTACACCGCCACCAACACCGGCACCGTCGCACTCCACAACTGCGCGGCCACGATACTCCTGCCTCCGGAATTCGAACTCGCCAGCGGCAATGCGACCATGAGCTTCGGCGACCTGCTTCCCAACAACAGCAGCACCCGCTGGTGGTCGCTCAAAACAACCGCCGCGCTCTCCAACGTCGGCATGTATCCCATATCCTGGACCTGGAGCAGCGACGAGCAGGGGAGCATCACCGGCTGCGATCACCGCGTGCATGTCGTACCCAACGCGTCCAGCGGCATCGTCTTCACGCCGCTGCATCTGCACTTCGAAGCCGAACATTACGACCCGCTGCCTGTCCCGCAATACGTCGAACTTTGGACCGGCGGCGGACTCTCCATGCCTTGGACCGCGCAGGGCGGCCAGTGGTGGATCAACGCCGATCCCGTCGCAGGCGATCATGCAGCCCACATCGCCGTGCAGCCAACCACCACCGCGCTGCCCGTCGGCCTCCACGCCACAGCCCTCACCATCGCCGGTCAGGCCCCGAATCTGCCCAAGGATATCGCCGTCACCTACCGCATCAATGGATTGGTGGGGGTGGAGTCGTCAGCGCCCATCACAACATTTGGCCTCGGTCCCGTCTGGCCGCAGCCTGTCTCGCTCAACGGCGAAGCCCGCATCAGCATCAATGTGCGAGCTGGCGAATATGTGCGTCTTA
>CAYJMN010000169.1:0-3521 GCA_964371045.1 uncultured Chromatiales bacterium
TGGACCGGTGCGCAGCGCTGGTTGGCTCACTCAGGGTGACGATGTTTTTTGGCCTCTGGATCAACTCACATCTCAATGATGTCATTAGCAGGAGCAGCCGCGCAAAGAGTTCAGATCGAAGTACTTATCCAGATCGGCTGCGTCTCGAAGGGTGATTCGCTAGCAAGTCTTCTCGAGTCCCCTGGAGCGTAACGGAACGAATCATCCTTCGAGACGCCGCCACGTGACGCTCAATGCAATTACGAATGATCACAGCGTGGCGGCCCTCAGGATGACGAGCTTGATAACTCGCGTAAGAAAACCGGATGTCATCCATGATTTGGACCGGCGCGCAGCGCTGGTGGGCACACTCAGGATGACGAATATGGCTATCGCGGATCAGTAACCCTCTTATCCGCGTACATCCGCAATAATCCGCGTACATCCGCGTAGGTATTCCATCCCCTCCCCCTAAAACTCCGCGCTCACCCCGATGGTCGGCAGAATCCCGATATACCCACCCGAGCTTTCGACCACATTGAAAAAAATCTCTGTGCTCTCTGCGATCTTTGTGCTCTCTGTGCTACCGATGTTTCCTGATCCCCGGCACCCCGCGCTCTGCGCTCCAAGCTCCCTAAAACTCCGCGCTCACCCCGATGGTCGGCAGAATCCCGATAGACCCGCCGGTGCTTTCGACGATGTTGTTGCGGGGATCCCAACGGTAGGACTGCGAATTTTTTCGATTGTAGATATTCTGGATATCGATGTATGCAATCAGGTTCCAGCCGGTGAAAAACCAGCGCCGGTCGACCCGGACGTCGAGGGAATGAAAGGGCGGCAGCAAGGCTGCATTGTAATCGGATGCGAAGAGCTGCTCTCCGCTTGCGTTGAAAGGCGTATATGGCGTCCCGCTGCCGTAGCGGAATTTCAGGCTGGCCTCCCAGTGCTCGTCGAATTTGTAGCCGCCGCTGAGATTCAGGATGATCCGCTGATCGTAGAGGCCGGGACGAAGCACGCCGTCGCGCGCCGCGTATGCGGTGTTGTTGTAGGACAAACTGAAAATCCCGTACACCGGCACCTCCGATAGCCGTTTCTGCACCAGCAGTTCGATACCGCGCGAACGTCCGGTCCCTTCGCTGACCAGATCTTCGATGCCAAAAGCGGAGAATCCGTCCTCTGCGCCGCCGTACCCCGCTCCGGTATTGGCCAGCACAAGCCAGGGACGATCGATGCTCGCCGGATAATCCGAGTAGTCCTTGAAATATCCCTCGAGGCGGACCTTCAGGTCCGAGCGGAGCAGTCGCTCGATGCCGAGAACCACCTGGTCCACACGAACATGCTTCAATCCAGCATTGTAGGAATTGGACATGAGCCAGATATACGAGGGCGCTTGATAGTAGCTGCCTCCGCTTAGCGTCAGCGTCGTCAATTCGGATAAATTGTAGCGCATTGACGCCCGCGGAGCGATCGCAACGGGATTGTCGATCATATTGAAATAATCGAACCTGCCTCCGAGGGTCACGCGCAACCGATTGAAAAATGTTCGCGCCAACTGTACGTGCGCCGATCCCTTGAACGCCGTCGTATCCCAGCGGTTTGCCAGCGCCGGAAGCGCGGGACCCGACTGAACGGTGTTGGAGGTAGGCGTGAGCGCGAAGTCCCCCTGGATGCGGGCCAGTTTCCCGAGCCCTCCGAAGGAAAACTCGAGATCGCGGTCAAGCAGCCATACACCGTCCGCCCGGAGACTGGTTTCGCCCTCTTTCGAATCGCTGCGGAACACAGGCGACAACAGCGAATCCGTCTGGAGGAAATCGTAGTCGACGAAGGTCCTCCCGAAACCGACGGTCACGAATCCCTTGCCCATCAAATGCTTCCATGAGAAATTCGTGAAGTATTGATTCTGCGAATTGCCGAGTATCCGGGAATTCGTAAAGCGCTGATCTTCCGTGTCGTTGAAAAAACGAACATTATCGAGCGCTCCTATCCCCAAAAAGGAAATCTCGTTTTGCTGATCGATAGCGACAGTCGCCTTGCCTGTAAAGTCCCAATATTCCGGCACGAAACCGAATCCCGCAGCTTTGAAAATGAAATCGAGATAACTGCGTCGTGCGCTGAACAGATACGAACCCGCCGAACCGATTGGGCCCTCGGCATTCAGACCAAATTGCGATGCCGACACCGTCAGCTTTCCACCCAACCGGTCGCGGCGTCCCTCCTTGAGCCGGATATCCATGACGGACGAAAGCTTGTCGCCATAGCGCACACCGAAGCCGCCGGTTGCAAACGTTACGTCCTGCACGAAATCGAGATTGACGAAGCTCAGCGGACCGCCCGTCGCACCCTGTGTTCCGAAATGATTGATGTTCGGGATTTCGAGATTGTCGACCACGTACAGATTCTCGGAAGGCGCTCCGCCACGGACGATCAGGTCGTTGCGCCCCGCCGAGGCCTGCACGACACCCGGAAGCACGGAAATCGCGCGAATGACGTCCTCCAGTCCGCCCGGAGCGCGGCGGATTTCTTCGTAGGAAAGCGATTGCGCGCTCACCTGCGCGTCCGCGTTTTCACGAAACCATGCCGCTTCGATCACCACCTCGTCGAAGTCGATCGAGGCAGGCTGCAGCGCGAACACAAGCTGCACTTCACGGCCTGGCGCCGCCGCCACGTCCGTGGAGATCTGGGCTTTGTACCCTATCACCGATGCCTGGACGCTGTAGCTCCCGGGGGGCAGTCCGCCGATACTGAACACGCCGTTTAAATCACTCGCGGCGCCGAACGACGTGCCAAGAACGAAGACGTTCGCGCCAACAATCGGCTCTTTCGTCACCGCATCGTACACCGTTCCCCGAATCGCACCGCTGTCCTGCGCGAAAGCCGAGAGTACCGACATGTTTGAAAGGAGGAACAAAATAAGTGCTTTTCTCATGTTTGATCTGGTTTTTCCGGATGGTAAATGCTTCACTCACTACCTCTGGCAAACCAATTTCGGCAGCGAATCGGTTCCATCGACACAACAATAATACGTGCGCGCTTGTCACTCCGTGGGATTAACGCGGACTAAAGCGGATTTTCGCAGATAAGAGATTTGTTTACTCCAGACCCGAACGTTCTGGAGCTACGATCCTGTATTGACACGTGCGGACTAACAAACAACATCGGCTCTGAAGTACACCCCCAGATCATCCGATATTGATGTCTTATACACTCTTATCTGCGTGAATTCGCGTACGTGTTACCGATAAATACGTGCGCGCTTGTCACTCCGTGGGATTTTCGCGGATTAATACGGATTTTCGCGGATAAGAGGTTTGGTGGATTCTGTTTTCGGCAAACCTTCGCTTTTCATCCACAAAGAGGAATCTTGTCAACTCTCTGGAAATTGAACGACCAACGCACAAGTCGCTCGGATCTGAGGTCCAAAATTCTCTGATCCGCGTTCATCCGCGTACGTGTTACCGATGAATACGTGCGCGCTTGTCACTCCGTGGGATTTTCGCGGATAAGAGGTTTGGTGGATTCTGTTTTCGGCAAACCTTCGCTTT
>CAYJMN010000169.1:3621-4701 GCA_964371045.1 uncultured Chromatiales bacterium
TCATCCACAAAGAGGAATCTTGTCAACTCGCTGGAAATTGAACGACCAACGCACAAGTCGCTCGGATCTGAGGTCTAAAAATCTCTTATCCGCGTGAATCCGCGCACGTATTCTGAGATTGGACGAAAAATGCACAAGTGGCTCGGATCTGAATTTAAAAAATTCTTATCCGCGTTCATCCGCCCTGATCCGCGAAAATCCGCGTACGTATTCTTTTCGTGAACGGAGTTTCGCGGGGAACAGAATACGTGCGCACTTCCACCACGCCGCCCTCCCCTCGCATAACGCACATGGGCGACCATTGGCCGCCCATGTGACTAAACAAAGGAAACTGCCGCTATTGCCTGAACTCGGGCAGACGAGGAAGATTTCGCAACGGAACGCCGGCCTTGTCCTTTTCAGAGAGTATCGGATCCGTTATCGGCCATTGTACCGCGATGTCGGGATCGTTCCACAGCAGCGTCATCTCGGCTTCGGCATGGTAGTAGTCCGAGCACTTGTACAGGAAGTCCGCGCTCTCCGTCAGCACGCAGAAACCATGCGCGAAGCCCGCGGGAATCCACAATTGCTTCTTGTTTTCACCCGTCAGTTCATGCCCTTCCCAACGACCAAACGTCGGAGATCCTTTCCGCACATCGACCAGCACATCGTACACCGCGCCGTCCACAACGCGTATCAATTTGCCCTGACCGTACGGATGCTGAAAATGCAGACCTCTGAGCGTGTGCTTCCCCGATCGCGAGTGATTGTCCTGCACCAGTACCGGAATCCCCGCCTCATCGCAAAGATCGCGACGAAACGTCTCCATGAAAAATCCCCTGTGATCGCCGTGAACCTTTGGTTCGATCAGCAATACGCCGCTAAGGGATGTGGGGGTGAAGGTCATAGTGAATTGATAATGGATAATGGATAATGGATAATGGAAATCCTGAAAAGGTGAAAAGGTAGAGAGGTCCTTAATAATCAAAGCTCCTAACCGACACACCTCCTCTTCCTCTTCCTCTTCCTCTTCCTCTTCCTCTTCCTCTTCCTCTTCCTCCTCTTCTTCTCCCCTCTCCCTACTGGGAGAGGGGTTGGGGG
>CAYJMN010000170.1:0-4551 GCA_964371045.1 uncultured Chromatiales bacterium
GCCCCCCTCTCCGCTTCCGGCCTCATATCTTTACGCCGCTGCGGAGAGGGGGGACAGGGGGGAGAGGTCGAGAGGGGGAGGAGGAATGACCGTGTAGAGACGTTGCATTTCGCAGAAACGTTGCGCGCGGATTTCAGCACACCGCACGACTTGTAGAGACGTTGCATCAGGCAGAGACGTTGCACGCAAGGTTTAGCAAAATGCACAACACCCATGTTCAACGTCTCTGCGGCAACGTCTCCTGCACCTTGTGCTACGCAACGTCTCTACGTAATGCAACGTCTCTACAAACACGGCGAATCATTGGTTGACCGAGACAGCCTTCCGGACATTAATTTTCTGTAAGAAACCGTTTTGCTCTTGCTATTTCATACCACAATGACGCATATTATCCGCAGAACTTCGGGATACTGATCTACCGCCCCTTTTTACCGCTTTTTTATCGAGTCTCTTCACCTGTTTCACAAAACGGAGGTCGCCATGACCTGCAGGGAGTTAACGGGCGTCATCATCGCATGCGTGACGCTAAGCATTGGAACAATGAGCGCGCAATCGAGTCTGCCGGCTTCGACCGACAGCACCATGTACACGGTAACCACAAGGGAGGGGATGCTCGTCGAAGGCAATCTCCAGGGCTGGATATCGGATACACTGGTATTGAAAACACGGGACGGCGTCACGGCGCGCATCCCCGCCTCATCGATCATGAATCTCAGTCACGGCCGAACACCTGTCCCTCCCCGCGCCACAGAGGCCGGCCCATCTGCCTCGCATTCGGAGTCCGTGAGCGCCGATCTTCCATCGATGCATCGCTCACGCAATGGGAGCCCCAACCTTTTCATGATCCCGACCGCCTATCCCGAAGCCGCTGGCGATGTGCGGCTCGGAGTGCAAGAGGTATTTTTTCCAACCATCGCTTATGGTATCGCAGGGTACCTCACGGTCCAGGGAGGCACCTCTATTCTCCCGGAGGCTGAAGGATTCCTGCTCCACGGGACGCTGAAAGCAACCCCGATATCCGGACAGCTTGGCGCCATAGCAGCGGGTGTGACAGTTGTCTCCATCGAGGATATGTTTTCCACCGTTCCCTTCCTCATCGGCACGGTGAACCTGGGCGGGTACAGATCGAGTCATCTGACCTGCGGCATCGGCTACCAAAGCGACGAGAACGATATGTTCATGGTCGCCGGTATTGATCTCCCTGTCAGTGACCACGTCCGCATTGTATCGGAACTGTTTCTGATGCGCGAAGGCCGGAAAATCTCCTACCTTACCCCCGGGGTGAAATTCCAGACTGGAAGATTCGACATCGATCTGGGTGTGATCCTTCCTTTCAGCATGAAGAACCTGGGATACCTCCCCTGGATCGGAGCGTCGGTCGTGCTCTAAATCTTTGCGTGATGCTCTATGGGGTACGCAACGTCAGCCCCTGGGATTGGAAGCATCAGGCATAGCAACGATGCGCTGCGATAAGCAACGAGAAAGGGCGGTGAAACACCGCCCTTTCATGTTCACATCCCGCGTCTTCCCCACAAACATGGCTCATTGCAACAAGGCACCGGATTTCTGGTCCCATGCCGCTTGCATTCTCAACGATACAATATGCGCCTCGTGACGTCGAAATTCTGACGCACAAATCCTTACATTTCATTTCCATTAACGAATCAGCCTGTCGTCGCCGCAATGAAATCCTTACCCATCCGCCTCATGCTGCTGTTCGTGCTGCCGCTGTGCTGCCCAAGGCTCGCCGCGCAGGAGGCGTATCCGGATCTACCCATGTACACAGTGATCACACGCGGTGGCGATACACTTAGCGGCCGATTCGTAGGCTGGAATGCGGACACACTCGTACTCATAAACGATGAAGGCCGTGTATCGAAGATACTGAAGGTGAACATCGCCCGCGCGGATGAAAGCACCATGATCGCTGTGGAATTGGAGGAAGAGCCCGACGCGGCGATAATGCAGTTTCATGCTGCGCCGGCTTCCGGTCTGATCATCACACCCACGGCGTGGCCGATGCCGGACAACCATCCAATCGTGGGCGTCTGTGAATTTGCATTTCTTACCGCAGGCATCGGACTCGGAAACCTGATAACATTCACTGGCGCAAGCATGTACCTGAACGGCTTCGGCGAAGGTGACGCCTACCTCGTCGGGATGAAGATAAGCCCGCTCGCGAATATACAGCGGGCGCTGGCGTTTGGAGTGTCAATCATCGAAGGATACGATTACCGTTCCGATCCGCTGGAATTGTATTACATGGTTTATTCAACCGCACTCGGCACCGTCAACGCCTCCGCCGGCATCGCGATGCTGGATGACGACGGCGATCAGGGGCAGGTACTTTTTTTCGGTACGGAGATTCCGCTATCAACATCGTTCCGGCTTTTGCTCGAATGCATCGTGCCCACCAGTGCATACGAATTCCAGTTGGAGTTCGGTGCCGCTGTGCGTATCCAGCACAAGAGGCTCCGCATCGAACTGGGTGGATTTCTCAACAGCAACGAAAATTACACGATAAGAACTACAGCCCTCCCCTGGGTGGGAATCTGGGTCATTCTGTAATCCCTCAGATTCACACAGAAATACAGGTGACGCGGCCCCGAAAAATGGATGGTGTGCGGATAACAAAACACCCGCGATCTCACGACCGCGGGTGGTGGTTGGGATATTTTTGTCCGTTTATTTTTCCAACGATGTGTACCGCGTATTCAAATCGCGCGGGATGTCCGTAAGCTTCGCGACGGTCGCGTCGATTGCCGAGGTCATGATACCAAATTTGGTCAGCAGCTCGCCTGCTCCGTCGTAGTTGCCGAGAATTTCTATCATAAGCACGTCGCGCGTGAGTTCCGTGAGCGCGGGCATGAACTTGTCAAAATCGATCGTCCAGAAATCGCCCTTTTCCTTAACGGCACCCTTGTCTATCAGCCAGTTGAGCTGAACGAGGTTGGCCTTGCCATGGGCCTCCTCGACGCCGAAGCGCAGGGAGCGGAAGAGTCCGGCGACATAGGTCACGATCGATTTTTTCAAGTCGTCGCTCGTGATGATTTTCTCGTCCAGCAGCTCCATGTTGTTGTAAATGCTGAGCACGTCCGCTTTGCATTCCTCGATGGCCGAATACCTGTCCTTCATGGCTTTGCGTACGCTGAGGTCAGGCTGTCCGTGCACCATCGGCATGCCGAGCGTATGCGACACTTCATGCAGGGTGACGAAGCTCGTGAAGGATTTGCGGTCGACGAAGGGGCGCAGTTCGGCATCGAGAATGCGCTCCGCGATGGGTACGACGATCTTGTCGAATTTCGCTTCCATCAGGTTTTTATACATCTGCTTTTTTCCGCCCTTCTTGTCCGTCACACGCGGGTCGTTGGGCAGAGACGCGGCGATGGTCTTCACGCCGGCGTGGAAGTCCCCTCCAAAAAACACGATGTTCACCACCTCGAGAATATTTCCGCTTCCCGCGCTGGCGCGAATGTATTTCGACTCGATGGGAAGAGCCTTTTCGAACGCATTGATGTGACCGGTGTACAGCTGCAATTCCTTTGTACCTTCCGCATCCTTCACCATCACGGCACACTCGTATGCCGTCTTGTAGTTGAAAAGTCCGTCTTCATAATTTTCGATGGGACCGATCACCACATCGATATTGTTGGTCTTGAGATCCATCCATGCCATGTCGCTGTCGTAGTAATCGTCGGTCCAGACCGCCTTGGCGCGGAGCGACAGGTAGGTTTTGAGACCCGGATCATCGGCCAGCTCGGAGGCTTCAAGCAACAGACGAGACAGCTCGCGCACCTCGGCATAGTGCTGATGGTAGGGAACCGGGCGAAGCTTGCCGTCCTTGCGTGTCACGACTGTGTACTGGCTCTCCAACGCCTGCTGTTCGGATGGATTGGCCTTCACATACGCCGCAAATTCTTCGCGCGTCATATCGGCGGGATAGAGCCCCGCGCCGAGCGGTTTGCGCACGGGACCTTCGCCGAAAAAGCGTTCGCCCTCGAAGATGCGGTCGTACGGACCGTAATTGATCATCACGTAATTGTAGAAATCCTTCGACACCGCGTCGTCCATAGCCGCAAGCGAATCTCGCACCGCAATCGCCTCGTGCGACGATTGCCGCCAGAAAATGTCATCCGCGAGACGTCCGGCTTCGACAAGTTTTTCGACGCACAGACGTTCGCGTTCCGTCAGCGACGACAGATCCACCTGGATTTCGGTATCCGCAAACATCGCAAGACGTTCGATCACCAGTTGATGTTTGGCTTGATCCATATCCCCCTCCTGTTTCTTGCCGCAGGATGTAACGAGCGCCGCAATCGACGCGATGAAAACAACCGTAATAAAGAATCGCATACCTGGTCCGATGAAGTTGTACAAGCAAAGTAAGCTACGATGATCGCGCGGGAGGAGCAAGGAATTGGGAATTTACGATTTACGCTTGACGATTTACGATTTGAGGAGGCCTCCCCTCTCCCTACTGGGAGAGGGGTTGGGGGCATAGGCGCTAACTTAAACAGGTTCCGACCAGAGGTTCTTCGTCAATATTTTTGT
>CAYJMN010000171.1:0-4092 GCA_964371045.1 uncultured Chromatiales bacterium
CATCCGGTTTTCTACGGTGTTCATAAGTACGGACCCAAACATGTCATGAGCAGCGAAGTGCCGCAGGAACTCCTCACGATATTGCACGAAATCTATCCGGCGCGAGGTCGAAGGGCGGCATCCGGAATCCGCAAACGCGGTAAGTCCGTACGGTCCCCATGATGTCATAAGCAGGCTTAAGAGTTACGAACGAAGAGTGAAGAGTGAAGAGTGAACACAACCATCAACTCACCCCCCCGGCCCCCCTCTCTTGAGAGAGAGGGGGGAGTAAGAGGAGAAAATAAGCGCCGTCAGCCTCCGGCTAATCAGCATGACGCAGTGACTCTCGGCTTTTACCCTTTACCCTTTACCGTTTACGAAACTTCACTTGAACCGATAATTAAAAAAACTGGAGAGCACCAAGCTCTTAGCTCTTAGCTCCGAGCTCTTAGCTCTTAGCTCACAGCTCTCCGCTCAACGTTTCTCATGCCAAAAATTCGCGTCGAAATACTGGGCCTCTCCACATCCTCCTCCAGCGGGGGAGCGTATGCGCTGATATTGCGCGAAGTGGATGGACACCGCCGGCTGCCGATCATCATCGGCGCCTTCGAGGCACAGGCGATCGCGTTGGAGATCGAGGGCATCAAGCCGCCGCGGCCTATGACGCACGATCTGTTCAAGGACGTGATCGATACCCTGGGCTTTGTGATCACGGAAGTGACCATCACGGAATTGCGCGAAGGCACGTTTTACGCGCGGCTCTCGCTCGACAGCACCGCGCTTGACGAAGTCGATTCGCGTCCCAGCGACGCCATCGCCCTGGCCGTGCGCTACGGCGCACCGATTTTCGTAACCGAAGAAGTGCTCGAAGAAGCCGGTTTCGTGCCCGAAGGAGAAGAAACGCCTGACAGCACTGCTGCCGCGGACTCCGTCCTCGCCCCGCGCGAACAGAATCTCGCCGCACTCGAAACCCGGCTCGACGAAGCGATCAAGCAGGAAGATTATGAAGAAGCCGCGCGTCTGCGCGACGAAATTTTACGATTGCAGAGCGGCGGTTGAATGACCATTGGCGTAATTATTCAACAACAGCACAACGCACATGAATCACCGGAAATGTCCGGCGGGATGAACATTGTAACACCCGCGCAACGATGAATAGACCTTCCAAAGCAAAAAAGAGCATGCAACAACGCTCCCAGGACATCGATACTCCCGACGTCAGTACCGTCCCGCATATCGATGTTCCCCGTCCCGATATCCGCGCGGAAAGGTCCCGCCGCGGCATTGAACGACGCCCGGAGCATTCTCGCTGACAGCGTCGTGCCTCATCTGTGGCGCGATTTTCGTATTTTAGAGTCTCCCCGGACCGTAGTCACATACCGGGTCTCGCATTCGCCGAATCGGTCTCCCCAAATGGGACTGAATTGGCGGAGCTGTGCCAAGACGCTGCATGCAACGTCTCTACGCGGCCCTTCTTTCTTTGCGTTGCTTGCGGATTTTGAGACGCTGCATGCAACGTCTCTACGTGGCCCTTCTTTCTTTGCGTTCTAATTTCATGGCACTATTGAAAATCGTACGCAAGCTCCCGATCGCACTTCAATCCATCGAAGCGGATTACTGGCGCGCCCGGCCCTGGCAGGAACGACTCCAGGCTCTGGAAGACATCCGCGCCGAGTACAATTCCTGGAAATATCATGCTGAGTCGGGATTTCAAAGAATTTGTACAGTGTTTAAACGCGCGTGAGGTTCAATTCCTCGTCGTAGGCGGTTATGCCGTGGCGTTTCATGGCTATCCACGCTATACCAAGGATCTCGATGTCTGGATTCAGCCGACACCGGAAAATGCCCAGCGCCTGCTCTCTGCACTCCAGGACTTCGGTTTTGGTGACCTCGACCTGAGCGAACGTGATTTTCTCGACCCGGACATGGTCATTCAGCTCGGCCAGCCACCTAATCGCATAGACATGCTGACCGCTCTGAAAGGTGTTGATTTTGACGATTGCTACGGCCAACGGATACTTGTAACAATCGACGACACCTCAGTCCCGTTTATCGATCTGCCGAATCTCATAGCCAATAAACGCGCTACCGGCAGAGCACAGGATCTCGCGGACGCAGAGAACCTCGGGGGTTAACATTGTAAGTTGGCTGTTTCTCTGCGCCCTTCTTTCTTTGCGTTGCTTGCGGATTTTGAGACGTTGCATGCAACGTCTCTACGCGGCCCTTCTTTCTTTGCGTTGCTTGCGGATTTTGAGACGCTGCATGCAACGTCTCTACGCGGCCATTCCTCATCCCGGATGTATAATGCAGATCGATTCTGGTAAAAGCGCTCATGCTGCCTCCCCGGTGTCAATGTTCGACGAGGCTATGCGGTTGCAGTACCTTCGCAAGATCCTCTGGGACGTAGATATTACTCCCGAGGACGTGTTGCGTATACTTGACCATGGAGAAAGCATCGGTGGTTTTGGCCGACATACGATATACAATCGTCTGCTGCGTTCGTTCTCTTGGCACGTGATCGAGCGCCTGGTGCCGCGGGAACTTCTGCCCGAGGCTTTGTCCGATGATGTGTTACTCCGACTCTGGCCTGCGTCATTGAGGGAACGTTATGAATATGCCAGAACGCTGGTATCGGGATAAGTTGTATCCGCTTCAGGATGCCGTTTTGTCGGCATTGAACGGGCTTTCGAACTCCATGTATCTTACCGGCGGAACGGCGCTCTCCCGGGAGTATCTGCATCATAGATATTCCGACGATCTCGATTTTTTCTGGAACGACGAGGCGATGTTCGCGCAGGAAGCGGAACGTGTGGTGCGCACCCTCCGTCAACAACCGTATGACGGAATCGACGTTGGCATTACCACCGCGACCTTTGTGCGTATCGCGGCCTCGCGCGGTGGCGTGGATTTGAAGATCGATCTCGTCAATGATGTCCCTGCCAGGGTTGGCGCCGTCACAAAGAGAAACCTGTTTGATCGCGTTGACAACCTCATGAATATTCTGTCCAACAAACTCACGGCATTGCCGCGGCAGGAGGCCAGGGACGTCGTCGATATTATTCACATCGCACGCAACTGTTCCTTCAATTGGATGCAGATTGTTGCCGAGGCACGTCGCAAGGATATGTGGGTGGACGAACTCGATATCTCCCGCATTCTCGCGAATTTTGATACTCGCGATTTCGCGAAAATCAACTGGATAGCGCAGCCAGATTATGTAGTCCTGCAAAAAGACCTCGAAACGGTCGCGAAAGACCTCGCGCTTGGCATCGACAACTCCCTCTGTCGCGTGTAGATCCTCTGCGGCCCTAACGTCTTTGCGTTTGTTGCCATTTTTGAGACACGGCATGCAACGTCTCTACGCGGCCATTCTCTGCGTTCGTTGCGGATTTTGAGACGCGGCATGCAACGTCTCTACGCGGCCATATTCTTCCACTACATGTTTCCTGACCGCAACTTTAACAATTTTCCTCGTGTCTCTTTTACCGTTCGCGGCTGATGTGGGCGCGCCTTGCTGAAATGGCGCATTATCTATGTCCGGCCGCGGTTCGAGAAAAAAGTCAATCAGCAGCTGATCGACCTCGAAATCGAATCGTTCCTCCCCTTGCGGGAGGAGGTGCGCCAGTGGTCCGATCGCAAGAAGCGCGTCATCGTCCCGCTCTTCAACGGCTACATCTTCGTGCGCGTGGACGAACGCAAGCGCATCAAGGCGCTCGAAATATACGGCGTCCTGAAATACATACATTTCGCAGGCGTCCTCGCAGAAGTCCGTCCCGACATCATTGAAAGCATCCGCATCGCCGTTGCCGGGCCCCGCACCCTGGAAGTGCTTCCCGAACGCCTCCCCGAAGGTGCCCCCGTCAAAGTCATCCACGGACCCCTCACCGGCCTCAAAGGCGAACTCTCCCAGTACCGCGGCGCCAACAAAGTCGCGATCTTCGTCGAAGGCCTCAGGCAGAGCGTGGTGGTTGAAGTGGATTTGGCGGAAATTGAGGTTCTTCGATAAAGGATAAAGGGTAAAGGGTAAAGAGTAAAGAGTAAAGAGTAAAGAGTGAAGAGTGAAGGGTGAAGGGTGAAGGGTGAAGGGTGAAGGGTGAAGGGTGAAGGGTGAAG
>CAYJMN010000172.1:0-4036 GCA_964371045.1 uncultured Chromatiales bacterium
GAACCCCACCTTTTCACCTTTTTTCCTTTTCACCTTTTTTCCTTTTCACCTTTTCACGATCCTACCTTTTCACCTTTTCACGATCCTACCTTTTCACCTCCCCCTCCCCTACGAGCCCTCGCAACACCACCGAGGCGCACAGGCAGCCGAACAGCGGAGGCATGTATGAAATTGTGCCGACGATGGTTTTCTTGTTGCACTCATCTTCGACAGGGATGACGGAACGTTGGTCCACGTCCTCGGTGGAATACACCACTGTGACGCCGTTGCGAATACCGAGGCGGTGCAGGCGATTCCGGAGGACCTTCCCCAGTCTGCAATGATGCGAGCGCTCGATGTCGTCGATCCGGACGAGTGTGGGATCGGTCTTGCCGCCCGCTCCGAGGGAACTGACGACGCGCCGGCCGAGCATGAGAGCATTTTTAATGAGAAACACCTTGGGCGAAAGGGTATCTATCGCGTCCACGACGTAATCCGCGGGTTCGGCGACGATTTCCTCGAGCCGCTCGTCGCGGATGTACTCGGCGATCACCTTCAATTTGAGATCGGGATTAATGTCCAGCAGGCGTTCGGCGACCACCTCGGCCTTCAGTCGTCCTTCGGTGCTGACGAGCGCGGGAAGCTGCCGGTTGCGGTTGCCGGGATGAACGGCGTCGCCATCGACGATCGTCAAACTCCCGACGCCTCCGCGGCAAATCATTTCGGCGGCGTACGCTCCAACACCTCCGAGACCGACGATGAGAACGTGCGATCCTTGCAGACGCGCAAGCGCCTCATCCCCAAGGAGCAGGTGGGTACGTTCGAGCCATTGTGGAAAAGCATTCATGCTGTTAAAGGTACGATGACTTTTGCGGTCCAGTCCAGTACTCTTGATTGAAATTCCTTCAGTCCAGGAGCGTCCGTTCATCGATGCCGGGAATAATCCGGAGTACAGTATCGTTTATTGCGGCCGTCAGCGCCGCGACGTCGATTTCGCGAAGAAGCGCGGCTTCATCGTAGATCTTGCGAATATCGGATCCGTGCTCATCGCTTTCCAGGAAGATTCGTTCAAGCGGCAGCAAGGGGAACACGTCTCGCACACCGCCGTCGCCATCCAGCAGCGCCGTGCCGAAGGAAAGGTACATTCCCTGTTCAAGCAAACGATAAGCGACGTCCCGGTTACTGGTGAAGCCGTGCACGATCCACGGGATTTCACTGTCGCAGTGCTTGCGAAAACCCATCAAGTCCGAATAGGCACGCACGGAGTGGATGATGAGCGGTTTACGGACCCGCTCCGCTATCCGTACCTGTCGCAGAAATATTTCCGTCTGCTCGTCGATGTGTGTGCGTATCGCTCTGTCCAGTCCACACTCACCGATCGCGACAACGCGCTCCAGCACCGACATTTCCTCCACAACACCGATTGCGGCATCCGCATCATCCGTGCGGATATGCCAGGGATGGAATCCCACACTGCAGTATCCCTCCGGAAGCCCGGTCCGCGCATCCAGCGCATGGACGCTTCGAATCGCGACCACCCCCGGATCGTGGATTGCGGTATGTGTATGCAGATCGAAAAGCATAGAGCCAAGAGCTGAGAGCATAGGGCCAAGAGCTAGGAGCTGAGAGCTGAGAGCCAAGAGCTGAGAGCTGAGAGCTGAGAGCTGAGAGCTGAGAGCTGAGAGCTAAGAGCCAAGCGCATAGCGCGGAAGGCCTCAATGTAGCATGCCCACCATTTCGCGATCAATTTTCAAAAGCGCAAGTACCAATATCGTTTCCGCCGAGCCACAAGAACCCGCACCCTGCGCTCCGCGCCACGCTCTATGCTCTACGCTCTTCGCTCCACGCTCTTCGCTCCACCCTCTTCGCTCCTACACCGCGCCCATGACTGCGTTGAAGACGGTGGTGACGACGATATCGTTGACGGAGCAGCCGCGGGAAAGGTCGTACGCGGGACGAGCGAGACCCTGGACGATCGGTCCCAATGCCTCCGCGCCGCCGAGTCGCTCGGCGATCTTGTATCCGATGTTTCCTGACTGAAGGTCCGGGAAGACGAGCACGTTGGCGTTGCCTGCTATTTCGCTGCCGGGAGCTTTTTTCTGGCCGATCGCGGGAATGATCGCCGCATCGAACTGCATCTCACCGTCGACCTTGAGATCCGGACGGCGCTGCTTTACCATGGCCATCGCTTCGAGCACCTTGTCCACCAGCTCATGCTTCGCGCTGCCCCGGGTCGAGAACGACAGCATGGCCACCAGCGGTTCCGACTGCGTCAGCGAAGCGAAATTATCGGCCGTGGAAATGGTGATGTCCGCAAGCTGCGAAGCGTCGGGCAGAGGCATGACCGCGCAATCCGCGAACGCGTATATTTTATCGGGGAATTTCATGATGAAGAGGCTGGATACGGTCTTGATGCCCTCTTTCAGTCCGAGGCAGTGGAGACCTGCCTTGATGACGTCACCCGTCGTCGAAAGTGATCCGGCTACGCAGCCGTCAGCGGCATCGTTGCGCACCATGAGATCGGCGAAAAACAGGGAATTGCGTACCGTCTGAAGGGCGAGTTCCCCGGTCATTCCCTTGCTCTTGCGCAATTCGAGATATTGACTGGCATACTCGTTCAGAAACGGCGACTGTGCAGGATCGACAATGGCTATACCATCGAGGTTCACGTTTGACTTTTCGGCCTGAAGACGGATATCGGCTTCCGTGCCGACCAGCGTGATTTTCGCGGTCCCTTCGTCGGTGACGATGCGCGCGGATTTGAGCGCGCGTTCATCCGTCGCGTCCGGATAAACAATGTGCTTGTCGAGTTTTCTGGCTCTCGCCTTGAGGTCGTCGATAAATGTCGCGGGATTCATGTGCTTCCTGATGAATTGTAAATACGATGAACAGGTCCAGCATTAAAAATACCGGACGGAAGGGTAACAATCAATAACAGCCACCATGATGATTTACGATTGACGATATCTTCTCCCCTCTCCTTACAGGGGCCGGGGTCGGAGACCGCAGGTCGTAGACTCGCCGCGGTGAGTTGAAGGCGACGATTGACGGATTATCCTCATCTCGTTAACAAAAATCGTCACCTCGCCGCGGCGGGGTGATTGGTGAGCGAGTTATCTCGAGTCTCCGAATGCGTTACGGAACGCATCATGCATCGATCAGCCTGAGGCTGATGCAAACATCGGCATTTCAAGCTATACTCGCTCTGTCGCAGTCCTGCTTATGACATCATGGAGATGTGAGTTGATCCAAAGGCCAAAAAACATCGTCACCCTGAGTGAGCCAACCAGCGCTGCGCACCGGTCCATTTCTTGGGTGACATCTATCCGCCGAGTTCATAATTTTCCCATTTGGTGAAACTATGGAATCTGGCCTGTTTAAGCCGATTTTACAAGATGTCATTAGCAGGAGTCCCGACAGGAAAAGTGCGTTTCGAAGCTCAAATTCAAGCAGAGGGACGTCTCGAAGGGTGATTGGTTGACCAGTTATCTCGAGTCTCCTCGTGCGTTTCGAAGCCAATCACCCTTCTCCGCAGTAGCGGAGCCGCCGTGCAAACACAGGGCATAACCGAAAGGTATTTCCGCGGCGGCCGTGCTAATGACATCTTGAGGACAGTACCTGCAAACACCGAGAAAGCCGTACGCCGCCCTTCGACTACGCGCCCGATAACGTCGAGGATTACCGAAAAACTTTACCGGGCGCTCCGCTGCTCATGACATCAAGGAGATGTGAGTTGATCCAGAGGCCAAAAACATCGTCACCTCGCCGCGGCGAGTCTGCGACCTGAGTGTGCCCACCAGCGCTGCGCGCCGGTCCATTTCGTCCATGACACGTGGATGGTGTGGATATTTCTTGCATCCCCCGGGGGTCAGGCGCGTTTCTGTGAAACTCCGCGCTACTCCGCTTTACCTGTCCGCCGAAGCTCGTCAGCGCAGCCGTTGATTGTCTGAAGATCAAAGCGAAGGTGGACGTGAATACGTGCGCGGATTACACGGATGAACACGGATATGCACGGAGAAGAAATTTTCTGCCTTCAAATCCTGAAGTCTCTCGTATC
>CAYJMN010000173.1:0-3977 GCA_964371045.1 uncultured Chromatiales bacterium
CGTGGGATACAAGAAATATCCTTACCATCCACGTGTCATTTCCGAAATGGACCGGTGCGCAGCGCTGGTGGGCACACTCAGGATGACGAGCTTGTTTGGCACGGACCGATACCCTGATGTTATCTAAAAATGGAACGGTGGAAAGCGCTGGATGGCACACAACTATTTCAACAACTGCATCAACCTGTGCTGGACCAGCGCTCCGCTGCGCAGACGAATGGAGTAGATTCCCGAAGCCGCACCGCCCGCATTGAAAGGAATGCTGTACACACCCGGCTCGGCAGGACCCTGATGCGGCGTGGCGAGCACGCGGCCCGTCACATCCAGAATATCGAGCTGCACTGCTCCGCGCTCGATGACTTCGAAACGAATGACGGTTTCGCCGTTGAAGGGATTGGGTTGATTGGGCAAAATGCGGAAACGTCCTTGTGAGGAGAAGAGCCTCTCCCCTCCTTCCTCGCACACGTCGCGAAGCTGAAACACGCCAGGCACTTCCGTGAGCGCGACGTCGCCTCCGCGTGCCGCGGAATTCCGCAACTCGAGCGCGGTTTCCGTATTCGTACCGAGCGTCACCATGAGGTCCACCGTCGCGAGGATCCGATCGCTTCCGACAAGCAACGGCAGATTGTCGAGCGGGATAATGCGGAACCCGGCCTCCATGCTTCCCTTTGGCGTCGCGCCAACCGGCACAAGCATCGAGGCATCGAAACGAAGCTCCGTGTACACCGTGGTGGCGCCGCTGAGGAGAAGATTTTCATCATTCAGCAGCCGTATGGGTATGGTCACGATATCGCCTGCACGGGCGGAAACGCTGTCCACCGCGATGACGGCCGAAGCCTGGACGCTCACACCCTCGCCGAATAATTGCGCGACCGGCCGCTGCGCGCTGTTGTCCAATTCGAATACAAGACTACCGCTGGTACACCCTCCCCTGCGAGGAGCGAAACGCAGGGTCATCGGATGAACGGCGAACGGAGGCAACATGAACGGAGCGCTTCCGCTCAGCACTGAAAACTGCTCGGTGTCCGGTCCTCCAGCGATGATGCCGCTCACCGTCACCGGCGCTGCGGAAATATTCCTGATCATGATATCGAGCGTGCTATCCCTTTTTCCTCCGACGGGAACCACGCCGAAATCGATCATCCCGGCTTCGACGGCGATCTGTGGTTCGATCCCGACGCCGCGAATCGTGTAGCGCTGCGTGTCCACCTGCGTGACCAGAACGATGGTCGCGCTTCTCTGTCCAGCGGCGCGAGGAGTGAAGGAAAAACCAACAGCATGCGACGCCTGCTTCGACAAACGGAATGGAGGAAGGCCGGACGTCGCGGCAAAGTCACCCGACTGCGCGCCCTGCAGGTACAGCGTGTCGATACGTATATCGACGACGCCTGTGTTTTCACAGAAACCGCCGACAAGCGTATCCCTCGTGCTTCCGACCACAAGCGTGCCCATATCGATATCGCGTGCCCTGGCTGAAGGAACGACGATGGAGAACACGGCATCGGACACGTCGCTGATCTGCGCGGAACTTTTCTCCGTGAACAGGAACAGAACCGCTGCGACGACGATGATCATTCGCATGGGCAATTTCGAAAAGGCGATATTGTGTCGCGGTTTCATCAATACGTCCTCACGACTCTGAAACCGTCTGTAACGCGGGGACGGTTCGTGGCTACCTGATCCCTGCGAGAGGATCTGCAACCGGTCGCCGATTCCTTCCAATGACCTCCGCGCACCGGGGCGGACATTCCGACGGGACGAGGATTCTGTCCTGCGGGATCCGTCTGGTCCGACGTCAGGTAGCCGGTGAACGCATCCCAGCAGAGTTCGCCTGCGTTGCCGTGCATGTCGTAGAGGCCGAGGGCGTTGGGGCTTTTCTCCGCGATCGATTTGGGATCGCCTGTATTGCCACAATACCAACCGGTGCGATCGAGTGCAGGATCGACAGGTGTGCAATATGGTTCCTGCATCGATCCACTGGAGAAATCGAGCGACGATCCCGCGCGGCAGGCATGTTCCCATTCCGCCTCCGTGGGCAAACGATAGCCATTCTTTCCGAAGTCGCAGTACATCAGCGAGCCGTTCGCGAGGTAGCAGCTGTCGAGTCCCTCCAACCCTGATCGCTTGTTGCAATACGTGATCGCTTCGAGCCAGGACACACCATGCACAGGATGTCTTTCACCCAGCGTGATCGATGGATTGACGCCCATGACATCGATCCATTGCCGTTGCGTTATTTCTGTTTCCGACATGAGAAAAGCCTCCGTCAACGTCACGGTGTGCGAAGGGCGCTCCTCCTGGGAACCCATTCCGGTGAGGTCGCCCATTGCAAACGTACCGGCCGGGACGATCACCATGCCTTGAGGAACTGTCAGGGGCAGACGTGTAGTCACGCGTACGAGGCACAGGTCGCTGGGCGTATTCGGGACCCGCCAGAGATACGAAAGCCCGGAAATGTTCGTCGCCACGCGAAGCCAAGTGGCACCGTTGTTCGTGCTGTACTCGAGGTTAACCGGGTCGGTTGGCGCGACGCCTTTCCAGGTAATGACGGTGTCGCTGCCGGCGACGAACACCTCGCCTCCGTTTGGATGCAGGAGCGTGATCGTTCGCCAATCCCTGCCGGTACCCGGCGTGCCAGCCGTTGCGAAAAATCCGCCGTCACACGCGCTGGTTTGAACGTCGAATCGACAGATCACGTAGCCGGAGTCGACGGCATTGTAGCGGATCGTCAGGGTGCGGCTCTGTCCCTGAAGCAAGGTGAACGGCGGCGGACTTCCCCCGAAATCGCTAATCACGAACATCCCGAATTCAGGCAGGATCGATCGAATTTCCACATCTGCGTGCTTTGCCGTGATGGTGACGCTCTGCGTGCCGAAGGAACCCGGGGCGATCTCGCCAAACGCGATGACGCGGGAAGGGCTCATGTCGAGTAATGGAAGGTCGTCCGAACTCACCGAATACGTTGCAGTCCCACGCGCGCGCAAGGCGGGAGCTTCGCACACAACGGAGCGGATATAATCGCAGCCCGCGCTTTCCCACTCGATTACGCATGGCGGCAGATCCTGCGCCATGTCGAGAATGCTCCGGAAAATCGCGGCGGCTTCCGCGGCGTCGCGGACATTCTCGAACCACCTGCCTCCTGTCTGCTCGGCTGCATTCCGCAAAATATCAGGCATCCGATTGTCGAGCGTTACGCAGTAAATGCGTGTGCCCGTTTGCCTCGCCATGGCGAGAATCGCGGTCTCGTCTCCCGTGGCATGGCCGTCCGTGAGAAGCACGACGACCTTCCTGTGCTTCCCCCTCGTCGCCACCCGTAGCGCTCCGGCAAACGGCTTCGTGAACGCCGCGTCGAAGCTGGTGCCTCCACCCGCGGTGAGCCCGCTCACAGCGGAGCGGAGAAGCGCGCGATCGTTGGTGAAGTCCTGATGCAGGACGTTTGAAAAATTGAACGAGGTCAACGCGCATTCGGACTGTCCTGCGGGAAACGCATCGATCCAGGCGTTCGCGGCGGCCTGCGCCAGCACGAGCCCCGGACCGTCCATACTCCCCGAAGCGTCAATCGTTAACACGGCCGAAATAGGAGACAGCGGTACAACGGGCGGACAATCCACGCGGAGAACGCGTCTCTGCACGCCGTTCTCCGTCAATAAAAGTTCATCCGGAGACAGCGATTCTACGCGTTTTCCTTCGGAATCGTACAGCAGCAGTTTGGCTCGCAATAGCGGATAGGCACGCGTATCGATGTCATACAACGACAGCGATTGCGCGTCGGCCCGATGCATTTGCAGCAGGAGAAGAAGCAGGCAGCATGAAACGACTCGCCGCAACGTGGCTCCATTCTCATTTTGGAAACATTCTCAGTGAATAGTACAAAATCTCCGCCAAAGGTGCCAGAAGAGGGACGATTTACGATTTACGATTGACGATTTACGATTTGAGGAGGCCTGAATCGTGTTGACCTTTTAGTGTAAACCTGC
>CAYJMN010000174.1:0-3974 GCA_964371045.1 uncultured Chromatiales bacterium
CAACCACGATGTCGTGTCCCCAGTCCTCCTCGCTCCCCCCATAATACGTCGCCCAGGGATCGATGATCAGCGTTTTGCTCTTGTCATATTCGCCGACCTCGAATCCGACTGTCGTACCCCGCAATGAAAATACCGCCGCGACTGCTTCACTCTCGTGCTCCGTCCAGCACACCGGCGCATCTTCCCGCATGCTCCCCAACGGCGTGTTGATCGACAGCGATCCATCAGCGCCTACGAGCACATCCTTTGCATTGTCATAGCGCATGCGAATATCGTTTGGCCTGCCTCCCGGACGCACGATGAAGTTGTATTTCAATCGTCCATCATTGGAGAGCAGCTCGAGATCGATGTGCGGGTAAATCTCCTCGTACACGATGCGGTGGAACTCGCGCACGCCATGCAAGCCGTCGGGATGGCGGTCCGTGTAAAAAATCACCTTGCCCGCAGCTTCGTCATACGCCCGCACACGCACATCGGGATTGCCGCCCACGAGCGTCATGTCCATGCGATATGTTTCGGTGGTGATGTCCGGTGCTTCCCCGAGAGCCATCGGATCCGCCACGGGATCGGGCGTACCGGAAGTCCGCGTGAACACCGTGCTGATGCCGTCTGATCGTACATAAATCTGCGCTCCGGGTAAATCCGCGCGATACAAAATCTCGTCGCGCGCTTTGCCGTCCGCATCCGCGAATTGCCCGCGATTCTCCTGGAAGCGAATGCCCGTGTTACTGAGCAGGTGGGCGGCGAGGTTGGTGTCCGCGATGTTTGTCGTACCGGGTATGGGATTGCCGCTGATGCTATGCTTTATGTTACCGAGTCCCTCATCCGGAATCACCACCGTCCGGGACGAAGCGTGAACCGGGGCATTGGACCGCGTGCCGCTTCCGATATCGGCTATCGTACCTCGGCTCTGTGGACTCTGCCGCGATGTTTCCACCCGCGCTTCGAGTACTCCGGACACGGAGGCGATCGCGAGAAGCAGAAGAACCGCCGGAGGAATTATTATGTGCGTGTGACTGATCTTTTTCATGTGCTGCTCTGGATATCTAACGTCATACGGTTCAAAATATCCTGAAAAACGGGTTGCTCCTATTTCGCCAGCATCAGCCAGCGGTATGACACGGTCGTTGCGGTGCGCAGTATCGCGACGTAAGCGCCGGAAGGAAAATCGGACGCATCGAAGGCCGCGCTGTAGAGTCCCGGGACGGCGTTGCCATTTGCGAGGACCTCCACGCGGCGACCGAGCGCGTCGTGTACCGCCAGCTCCATCGCTCCCGCCTCGCCGATTTCGTAATCGATGAGAGTGACGGCGTTGAAGGGATTCGGTCGGCTGCCGTGGAACTGCGTACGTCCCGAGGCATTGAACAAACGCGTCCCGCCCTCGTGACACAGATCGAGGCGCAATCGACCGGGGACGACCGTGACCAGCACGTCGCCGGTATTCCAGCGGACATTCTCAAGAGTGAGCGGTGTTTCCTCCGCGATGCCCCAGAGCGCCAAGGCCTCCACGGTTGCAACCGCTTGTCCTGATGGCGCGAGGATTCCGGACACGGCAAGCTTGCGCAGCCCGGAGCTGTCGCGATACGCTCCCGCGAACGAGGACAGCATGGTCCGATCGAAGACGAGATCGAAGGTGACCGTTCCCGATCCCGCGAGTATCAAATGCTGCTCTTCGGAGAGAATGATCGGAATGGATACGTGATCCCCCGGCCGCGCCAGCAGGTCCGGCAACAGCAGTGTGCAGCTCGCCAGGGTGGGGGAGACGTAGAGGGGCTCGGACTCGGCGCGGCAGCCGTTGTCGTCGATGATGCGTACGATGTAGCGTCCGGCGCGGGGAGCTTCGATGCTTTGCGTCGTCGCGCCGATGAGAAGCGTATCGTCGAGCACCCATTGCCAACCGCGCGCGGGCGAGGCCGTCAGTACGCGGCCATTGGCGGTGATGACGGGCTTCGTTGTCGGATAAATGGAAATTATAATCGGCGGGGAGCTGCCTTCGCAACCATGCGCGTCGGTGACGAAAACGTTGTAGCTCCCGGCGGTGTGCACGGTGAGCCTCAGCGCTGTTGCACCGAGTATCGCTCCATCGCGCTGCCAGGCGTAGCGCGAAAATCCCGCCGTCGCTTCGAGCAACACGGAGTCGCCCTCGCAAATCGTTGTCGGTCCAAGGGCGGTGAGCACTGGTTGCGGCGCCGGACGCACGACGACGTTCACCGGCGCGGACCAGCCATCGCACACCGAGTCCGAAACGTGCACCCGATAGCTGCCGGATTTGGTGACGAGTAGCGTTCGAGTGCGTTCACCGGTGTTCCATTCGTAGCTCTGATATCCGGCATCGGCTTCGAGCGTGACGGACTCGCCTTCGCAGAGCAGCGTGTCGCCGATCACCTTCACCGCGGGTGCATATCCCGCGCTGATCATGACGGAAAGTGAGGCAGTGTCCGCGCAGTCGGTTATCAGATCCGTTACGCTCAAATTCAGCAGACCGCCGCCGATGCTGCTCCAGCGGATGCGCGGCGTCTCCGTGCCCTGACCAGACTCGATCACACCTCCACTGACCGACCACGTGTACGCGTACGATCCCGTCGGAGCGGCTTGATAGGTAACAATGCTGTTCTCGCAGGCGAATGCGGGTCCGTGAATGCGCGCCTCGGGCTTCGCATATTCGACGACGACGAAGGGGAGGGAGGTTCCCCGGCAGCCGTTGACATCGATCACTTCGACGGTGTACGCACCGCCCGCACTCACCACAATTTCGCGGAGCGTATCGCCGGTTGGCGTTCCGTCGCGCAGCCAACTGTAGCGCGCGTATGGTGCCTGTATCCGCAGCAGCACGCTGTCGCCCGCGCAGAAGCTCGTCGGTCCGACGGCTTCAACCAATGGAAGCAATGGGGGAAGTTCTGTCACATCCACGGTATCGGCACCGCTGCAGCCCGCGCCGTCGTCCACCGAAGCGATGTAGCGACCACCCGCGCGTACCGTGATGCGCCGCGTCGTTTCACCCGTGGACCAGGAGTAGTTCGCATACCCTGAACCGGCATCGAGTTCGAGACTTCCACCCGCGCACAGCACCGCCGGATCGGGCGTCACCCTCGGACGCAGCGCGTCGAGTATGTCGACGAGTACGTCGCTCGCCGCCGTGCAGCCGGTCGCGGTATTGCTTGCGGTCAGACGCACGATTCCCGGCCCCAGATCGCTCCATTGTACGCGGATATCCGACGAGCCTTCACCAGAGACAATCGAGCCCTGCTCAACCGTCCATGTATATGTCACGCCCGTTTGTCCAGGTACGGAATAGTTCGCTTGCGTGCGTTTGCAGACCGACGCGGGTCCCGCGATGAGCACATCGGGACGCGGATGCACCACTATGTCGGTCGGAGCGGAGACGCCACTGCAGCCGTACGCATCGGTGACTTCGACGGAATACGTACCGCCGCTTCTCACGATAATACGCTCCGTTATCTCGCCATAAGGTTGCCACAGGTACGAAGAGAAGCCCGCCGGCGCCGCGAGCAGCACAGAATCTCCTTCGCAGAAAGTCGTCGCACCCGTAACCGTCACCACGGGCGTGGGAGCTTTGTGCACGGTGACCATGACGGTGTCCGCATCGACACAGCCTTTTCCGTCGGTGACGGTGAGTACGTACCTGGTCGTGGAGTCTGGAGTTGCGGTGGTCCGCGAGGTGCTGGTTGAAGCAAGTCCCGCTGAGGGCGACCAACTGTATGTGAGCCCGGCAATGTGGGTACTGCCAAGCAGTGCGCTGCCGCCTCGACAAATGTCCATATCGGGACCGGCGAGCGCCTCCGGCGAGGGATGCCATTCCACCAAGACGGCGTCGGAAGTATCGCGGCACCCCTGCGCATTGGTTACGATCACCTGATACGAACCGGGAATGCGAGCGCTGTAGATCGACGTGTCCGCGCCGGCGATCACCGTCGAATCCCGCAGCCAGCGCCAGGAGAGCTCGCTGTCAGTGT
>CAYJMN010000175.1:0-3973 GCA_964371045.1 uncultured Chromatiales bacterium
TACAAGCAACGGAACACCATAATTCAACATACCAGAGGGGCAGGGGAGAGGGCAAACAAATACAGACGAGTCCAAGAACTAACTACCTTCTCTCCCAAACCTGCACGAAAACATTTCAGCTACAATTTCGGGAGCCTGCTCATGGGAAAGCAAGCAAGATCGTACCGCATGAGGCGGTATCCGGATATGGCTTCAGTCACCGTGGTTGAGCCGCATTACCGCGGTGGCTATCATGTGAGCACCCTGCTCGAAAAAGCGAAGAATCTGCGACAGCGTCAAACGATGGCGGAGCAGTTGCTCTGGCGGCATGTGAGGCGGAATGCGTTGAACGGAGCGAAATTCCGTCGGCAATATCAGTTCGGACCGTACATTTGTGATTTCTATTGCCATGAGGCGCTGCTCGTTATCGAGTGCGATGGCGAATCCCACAACACGGAAGAGCAGCATCTGAAGGATCAACGCAGAGATGCGTACTTCAAAAATCTCGGGGTGACGGTGCTGCGATTTTCCAATCATGAAATCCTGGATCAAACGAATGAGGTGCTGGGGGCAATCGTGCGGCAACTTGTTGAAAGACGGGGAAGAGGGTGGTGGTTGGTCCGCGAAATCAATGCACACGTTGGGCAACTGGTCGAAACGTGTTCAAACGCGGATTTTCGCTGGGGTTTCCAGGATTCGTGCAGGAGTTATCCAAATACCGCCTCCCGAGTTCCCTGCATCCCCTGTATGCACTGGTTGGGGAATTTTCGTACATTTCGGTACGGTTTGTAAAATGAGCTGGAAGACTGTCCATGTTCGAATTCGCCGCCGCCGCGGCCAATAACGAAGTACGATGTTACCCCGATGGGGAGCGCCGCTGTGCCGTCGTCGATCTCCTTTCCGTCAAACGTCTTCAATCAGGAGGGAGTGCATCGCATCGAACCATAGAGGCTCGTGCATGAAGCTCTATATCAAATACATGGTCAGCATTCGATGCAAAATGGCGGTGAAGGCGGTGTTGGATGATCTTGGCATTGTGTATGGAGCTGTCGATCTGGGCGAAGTGGAGGTCAAGGGAAGCGTTTCAACGGCGCAACGGGAGTTCATTCGGGCAAAATTGCTCATGTCGGGACTGGAGTTGATGGACGACAAGAAGGCCATCCTTATCGAGAGAATAAAAAACGTCATCGTTGAAATGGTCCATTACATGGACGAAATGCCGAAAATCAAGAATTCCATCTATATCAGCGAGAAGCTGGACCACGACTACACCTACCTCGCCAACCTGTTTTCGGAATCGACGGGTACCACCATTGAGCAGTTCGTCATCGCGCATAAGATCGAAAGAGTCAAGGAATTGCTCCTGTACGATGAACTCAATCTCACGCAGATATCCTACAAGTTGAATTACAGCAGCGTGGCCCACCTCTCCACGCAGTTCAAGAAAGTGACGGGTTTGACGCCTACGTATTTCAAGCAGCTCAAGCGCAAAAGGCGCGATGCTCTTGAAAATGTCGGATAATTATACCGACACGATGGGCATCAAGACCAGGATTCCGCCCGGGAATCCATCGCGCCTGCCTGTGTCGCCCCCTGTCCGCCTCCTGCGCCCATAATGCAGCAAACCCCGCCACTGGAGACGGGGTATGATGCTTTGTATCGCGCACGTCTTGCGACATGCGGAAGGGAGCAGTTGTCGTTACTTTACGACCTCGACAAAGACGTTGCGGTTGTACATTCTGCCTTCCGGGAAGCGATTGTTGAAGGTGTATTGCATCTGCTGTTGGCCTATACCTATGGCAACCACTTTCACTGTCTTGTTCGTCCGGCGAAGCTCATCCTCGACGATGGTTTTTACTTCATCCGCCCGCGCCTGGGAGAGTGTCTGATTGCCCTCTTCGTTGCCGATGACGTCGGTATGACCGTGGATAATAACAGTATTGCCCGTCACCATTCCAGGGACAATTTCCTTTCTCAGCGGGATCTCATACGCTCGAACCGCATCGGATTGATTATAGTCGAACACCATGAGATAGCGAGCGGCATTTGCCGTTTCCTCACCCTTGAAGATCTTGAAATCGAGGGTCTCCGTGACCTCGGTGCCGTTCTGCAGGGTTATCATGACGCTTGCCTTGAACTTGCCTTCCCTGAGCCCCTGCATAAGCGGGGAGAGGTCGACGCTCGCGCTGCGCGCACGATAGGGACCGGCGTTCAACGATCTGTTCTCGCCGTTTATGGACAACTTCCAGCTCTTGTATTGCACCTTTGGTTCGATAGTGATAATCATATCGTTCTCGAAAGGCGATTCATCCGTTATCGAGTAAGGTATCGCCTTGTACATTTCCGGATTCGAGAACAACAGGTGTACCCTTCGATTTTCATCGTCGATCATGCCCAGGAACGCAGGATCGGTAAGTTCGCTTCCCGATGGTTTTCTGGGCTCTTCGACATCGATGGTGATTCTGCTTGCCGCGATACCGAAGGTATTGACGAGGTAGCTCTTTACCCTGTTCGCGGCGATCTGGGCTTCCCTGTCCTGGGGATCGCTGCTCAGCAACGTAACCCTGGTATTGGGACTCTTTCTCATCCGGTCGCCGTAGATATTCAGGACGTTAGAGTAAACTTTCATCAACTGATCGATGTTTGTCTGCTTTTTCCGGTGCCGTTCACCTTTTCGTTGAGCGTATTTGGCTTGTCAAAGTTGGGAAATGGTTCGTGAAGATGCTGGTACCCCAGCGATGCACTGTTCATATTCAATCCAAGACTTCCTCCCCAGCGCAAGGCGCGCTCACGGAAGGAAATGTCCTGCGCCTGCACCGTACCGCATATCAGCAACAACGACAATACGATGAATGCGCTGATTGTGCGCGAAGTAGTATGTGATTCCATGTCGACTCTCCTTTGAGTTTCATTTGTTCTTGACTGTTTTCCCCTGGAAATTTCAGCGGATTATTACGTTTTTATATATGTGAATTCTGCTTGTCAATGTCGCATGCCTCGAATGTCCCTGGAAGTAGTTCCCGCGGAATGAATAGCGAACATTACTCATAGCCGCTCTTGATGATCGTCAGAATCATCTTGAACCGTTCATTCGCCTGCACGATATTCGCGGTATGAGCCGGGATGATGATGGATTCGCCGGTGTTCAGCAGATGCGATACGCCTGCGATCACAATTTCGGCATTTCCGTCGATGATCTGGACGTATGCGTCAAATGGAGACGTCGTCTCAGTGAGCGCTTCGCCGTTGTCGAAGGACATGACGGACACTTTGCCTGTCGTCTTGTTGATGATCGTTTTGCTGACCACGGAATGCGGCTCATATTCAATAATCTCAACCGTGATGACCGCTTTCGATTTTTCTATCTCACTATTGCTCATAATAGCCGCCTATTTTTTTCTTTTACTTCGTTTTTGCGATCGTGAAATGCTGTTGATCCCGGAGTGGCAGCTCCAGGGTGTACTGCGCTTTGCATGGTTCTTGAAAAGAGTTTCAACGCAGCCGATATCGGTATTTCAGGCGGTCACTATATACCAACGATCCGGGATCATAGGGTATCGGAGGCGCGGCGGAGTCGTTCAGCCGGCGCCCGTCATTTGAATTGCGAGCTTCGGCGCGTGTGCGTACCGAAGGGGATTATTGAGCATATCGGTTCGAATGTCTCCGACTGTGCCGGGGCGGGTTGTCGCCGGTACTCTTTTTTACTTGCACGCGACAACAACCTCAACGTCGGTCAGTCGATATCTGTATGACGTCACTGTGTCTGGAATTCGGGCGATCGGACCGGACACCTGCTCCCTGGATTGACATAATCCCGGTTCAGATCTCGGCGCTTCAAGCTCCCGGAGTTTGGACACATGAACAAGATGCATACTTCGATGCCAGACTGCGTTACAGCATTCTTGATATTTGTTACATCATTCACATGTGACCCAGGGAGGCCGGGGGGGTGAGTTGATGAAGGCGAAAATGAGGATTCCGCCCATTTTGCATG
>CAYJMN010000176.1:0-3948 GCA_964371045.1 uncultured Chromatiales bacterium
CGTTGTTGATCAGCTCGATCAGACCCGCGTAGATGCCGTCCCACACGGCGGTCGCACCGCCAATAAAGAGAGCGTCAACGGCTGAATGCAACACTGGTTTGATCGTCGTCATCTGTTGGTAAACCACAACATTGTGATCGAAAAACACCACCGTGGCCTCATCGATCACCCCGTCCATCAAGTCGACGAATGCGTGGCCTGCTAATTTGGCTCCCGAGTTGCCATTTGGAGATCCCCAGCCCATCGAGCCCGAGGCGTCGAAAACCAGCGACACGGAAATGGCGCAGCGAATCAACGGATCCGGGCACCACAGGGTGAAGTCCTTCACCTCGACGCCGTTTTCGTAGATCCGGAAATCCTGTTTCGTCATGTTGTAGGCGGGGTTGCCGTCGCAACCGACCGAGAAGTACAGCTCGATCGTCGGCCAGTTCACCGTCACGCGCTTGAACGTCAGGTTCGGCTGCGCTTCGGCAGACGCGCCCAGCGCGAACAAGAACAGCAGCGACCAGACAGCAAGTCTCGCACGGTTATGAAATTCGTTAGTGAGGTTCATGAGGGGACTCCTTGCAACTATCAGTGGCGAGATCTACCGTATTTTTCATAGGTAGAAATACGGGAAAATGAATATACAAAGAAAAACGCAATAAGTGAATATTTTTCACGCGTAGTATCATAATCGGAATCGGATTATTACCCTCGAAATCAGGATACGGCGGCTGTTGAGTGCCCCATTCCAAAAAAAAAAGGAGGTTTCGGGGTCGGATTCGCGCATTCCGATAAAAGAAGAACACACCAACGGGCCGCAAGTTACACTGAGGTGTGAATTATTTTCAAGGAAATTTTTATAACCTGTTGCCGGGTATCACAGGGATCGTGTCACCTCTATATCCATAGCGGAATCGTGTCGCGACCGGACTGCCTCGATCTCGCGTATTCCACTCCCGATGTCGGACATCACGAAATACCGGACAGGTCTATGGCAAAAAAAAGCGTCCGCCCGGATTTTCGGGCGGACGCGCAAAGGATCAGATCTGCCGGATTATTTCGCCACGACCATTTTCTTCATTTGAGAGAAGTTGAGCGTCTGAAGACGATAGAAGTAGATACCGCTTGGCAGGTCTTTCGCATCGAAAACGAGCGTATGAGTCCCCGCTAATTTCATTTCGTCGACCAGCACCTTGATTTCACGACCGAGGGCATCGAAAACGACGATTTTCACATGTTCGTCCATGGGGATACGGTACTCGAACGTTGTGCTCGGATTGAACGGATTGGGTCGGTTGAAAATGACGTAGTCCGGGGAGGCGGTGAGCGGTCGGAGACAATCGCCGCTGACCCAGACTTCGCCATCGGTCACGAGCGGGAAAATCGAACCGTCGTTGATCAGCACTTCCGATTGAATTACGGAAGGATCCGGCCAGAGGAGCGGGGTACGTTCGATATCGAGATCATCGGGACGCGAACCAAACACCGCGCGGAATCTCAGCCACACGAGCGGCGGGATAAATTCGGGAGCGACGTTTGCGGGGTACTCCAAGGGCTTGGATGACTGAATCGCGAAGCTCAACCCATCATTGGTGCCGTTGACGGCTTGATTAAGAAGCGACCACTCCGCGCTCAACGAATTGAATTGCACGACATCCAGAAACTCGACAATATCGAAAGGCCGGCGATTTCTGTTGTCGTCGACATTGTAGGCGAGCTTAAGTTCGATTTTCTTGATATCCTTGTCCGTCGGATCGTCGATGTGCACGGGGACCAGAATAATCTGGCCTGTATACCCGATGTTGTTTTGCGGGATGGAAAATGCCGCGGTCTTTGGAAGGGCGGGCACAAAAATATCGCAGCTGATAATAGGTCGTTCTACCACATTCTCGGATGTGGTCTCAGAGCGGTATGTGACGAGTGAGCCGAAATCGGTTCGTTTGACGGGGATGGTAACCCATTCGGCGATACCGGTTTCGTTGGGACCTAGATCCTTAGGGGATACAAGCTTTGACCATACTTCCCCAACGTTGAGCTGCGTCCTCGGTGGGGGCGAGAGTGTCGTCGTGACATTCTTGGCGATACCTCCTCCGATGTTCGTCACAGAGATGCGATGAATAATGAAGGGTGGGAAATAGCCGCCGGTGCGCGGATCGAACCTGAGGCTGTCACCTGGAATGAGTTCACACACCACATCTAGATTCGGCGCATCCAGTCGTTGAACGAAAACACTAACTTCGCATTCCTGAGGTTCGGCGTTCAGCGCCTGAACTGTGAACCTGATGCGCACAGGTGTTCCGATCGCCATAGGCAAGGCTTCGAGCGACCAGGTGAATGTAAAGCAACTATCGACGCCAAGCGTATCCGTTGGCGTCAGCAGCCCCTTTTCCAGCACAATCGGGAATCCGGGAAGCGGCTGAACATTCGGACTCTGAATGACTATGGTCGCCTTGAGCGAATCGGCATAATCGCTGCAGACGTTGCAGACAGTGAAGGTCACATCGAAGGGACTGTTGGTGTAGATGCCGGCCTGATTATCGGCATAAATGGTATCCGGGGCAGCGCACACCGTGGTAAAACATGCGGTACGAATCGAGTCGACAATGACGGAATCACAGCACGTGGCCTGATTGTTGAAGTCGTCCTTCACGGTAACACAAATCAGCAGGGTATCACGCTTGAACAACCGTGTCGGGCGTAATTTCCATGTCAACGATACGGTTGAACCGGGTCCGGACGTAGGCATATCGCCGACACATTTAATTTCTGTTTCGCCTGTGTCCAAAGTAAATCCAGTGTACGAAATTGTCGCACACACATTTTTACCCATCGCGGTACCGATGTTCGTGATCTGCACCGTGTAATCGAACGGATCGGGATTGTACTTGTGATCCTTGAATTCTATAAAGGACGGGACGATATTGCACACCACCTGATACTCGGCCTGTTTAGCCGCAGGCAGGCAAAGCTCCGAGCTGTCGACAGACACATATTTCTTTCGGAGGTATCCACCGATGCTGTGAGTCTGGAATTTAATTTGCACACATGTGTCGAACGTACGCCAGGCTGGCCGGAACTTGAAGGTCAATGTCCGTTCTTCATTCGGATTCAATGTGCCAACGTATTTTATGGAATTGTCAAGTTCGTATACGGTAACGTAGCGCACCCCGACAAATTGAACATACACGGAGTCGGCCGCACCTTCTCCATCATTTCTCACCTTGACGTTTATGTCGAAGGGATTAGGAGAGAAATCGTTGACGCTGTCATCGAAAGTAATTGAAACAAGGGGCTCTTGAATTTCCGTAACGACGATCGGGAAGAATTCACGCTGCACCCAAATCGGGTACTGCCCGGTCTTGGGATACGCGTTATCCGATTTCACGAGCACGCGAATGGTATCCATGCCATCGCTGTTTCTCTCTTTCACCAGCACCAATTCAAAGGTAGCCGAAGCAGAATCGCCGGGCATGAGCAAAGCGGCGATTGGCTTGTTGGCGGATTCACCATCAGGAATAATGAACCTGGTATCCTTGATCATATCAGCGCTCACGTTTCTCGCGATGGCTGTATCGGGACTGATATTTTTCACCCATACAGTCGCGGTGATCCGGTTGGGGCTATAGTCGTTGCCGACAAAAAACAGCTGTGAGGCCGAGCTTTCAAGCCTGACCTCCAAGACCGGCAGACTCATGACGGTCTCGTCTCCACCCTGTCCCTGCGCGAGCGCCAGTGAGGGGATCAGGACCGCCAGGAGCAGGACTGCGTGTAGGAGTATGCGCTTCTTCATGATATCGCTTCCTGAGATATGAACAACTTTCATCTTTGAATCGGAATCTGCGAGGGATGCGGCGGTTGCCGCACCCCTTGCGGGTATTTCGTTTTGTTTCGTCCAGCGCTCCCGGCAATTAGCGGGAGAGGATCATCCGTTTGGTGTCGGTGTACGCGTTGGTCTCCAGACGG
>CAYJMN010000177.1:0-3840 GCA_964371045.1 uncultured Chromatiales bacterium
CGTAACCTAGCGGATCGCGGATAAAGCGCAGACTGTCCGGCGCGGTGATGTCGCAAAGCAGTCCGTCGATGCCGGGGATGTGCATGTCGTGTGTGCACAGCGAGAGGACGCTGTCGGCGGTGCCGTAGGCGATGACTTCGAAGTGGGCAGTGCGCGGGTTGCGCAAGGCCAGTGGACGCAGACGCCATTGACGGGTGATATTGCCGCTGAACGCAAGCGTACCGCCTGGTTGCGAGAGCGGATCGAGCGCGAGTACGCCGGCTGTCGGGGAGATGGTGAGATCGATACGGGAGATGCCGACGGGAACCGTGCCTACGTTGGAGAGCGTGTAATTGAGCTGTGTCCTTTCGCGATTTTCTAGCTGCGTGACGGTCAAGGAATCGGAACCGATAAGCGAGCAAATAACGCTCTCGTCGATGATGACGATATCGACGACGAGGAAGCAACGCTGGATGATGCCGTCGGACTCATACATGAAGTACAGCGTGTCTTTCGCGTTCGCGGCTGGTGGATTGCTGATCACCATCCTCCATGATTGCGATACGCGGGCAGCGGGACTGATGGTGAACGGATCGCGCGTGACCGAGTCACCCGGCGCGGGAGAAAAATGCGGAGCGGAGGAGAGATCGAGCCAGGCACGGACGTTCAAACGGATCGTGTCCAGCGGATTCTCCAGTTGCAGCGTGTAGCGCGGCACGGGAGGTGAGGAGATGCCAGATGCGAGGTTCCAGTTTATGCGCACCGGACCGCTTGCCGCGCACGGGAGTTCCAGCGCGTTCGGTACGCGTGTATCCGTCTGGCAATGGCTGATAACGAGCGCGAAGGTATCGAGCGCTTCGGCTTCGATGCGGATCACGCGACCGTAACCCAGGCGCGAGACGGTGACGTCGATGGGCAGGACGTGGGAGGCACCGGGGGCGAGCAGTACGCCCGGACGAAGCGTTCCGCCCGCGATGCTGCACTGCGCGGCGGCGCGCACACGGAATCCGTCGATGCGCAAGGTATCGGATTCCAGGTTGGTGAAGGTGGCCGTGTAGCGTATCGGACCTGCGGTACCGAAGGGTGTAGCGGCGTACCCCAAGCCGGTCCAGTACAGGCTGTCCGGGCCATCGAGCGTACAGACGAGATTCGGATCTGCTTCGTCATAACGCGTTACGATGATGTCGTGTTCGCAGAGTTCCTCGCCGGGAGGATAGGTCTGACCCGACTCGGGATCGACATAGAAGACCCGGCAGCGCACGACGGCCGTGTCCGATATCAAGCGCGTATCGGTCACCCGCAAGGTCCAGGAGCACTGCGCCGTCATGCCGGAGGGGAGATCGACAGGCGACATGGATTGCGTGGGCGTACCATTGACAAGCGCGAAGCCCGGCGGGACCTCGATCAAGGCATGCAGGATGCGCGCGCCCTTCTCCGCGCTGTGATTGGTCACGGCATAGTCCACGCTAAACTCCCGCGGCTCAACATAGAACCGCCGCCGTTCGATGCGCAGCGTATCGATACATGAGATGCCGCAACCCACCTGCCAGCACGGCGTGTAGATGCGGAAGCGGACGAGGTAGTTGTCGTGATATGTTGTAGGATCCACGCCGGAAGGATAATTCGGCGGGATGGTCTTCGGTACACGCCAGGAATTGTGGAAACGGGGGAGTTGATAGGGGCCACCGGGACCCTCCTGGAGAATTCCCGGGTTATATTGCCTGAATGATAGATAAGCGTATCCATGCCGGTCGATGAAAAGGCTCTCATCGGTAGGATACCGCAGCGGGAAATAGTGTGCGTTCCAATGCGCCGTGTACCGGACATTCAGATCCTCGTCGATATCAATGATATACCGATCGTAATAGTTCAATGGACCCGTGTTCAGGGCATTCTGCGCTACGAGTCGCACGTCCATCGTTGACCAATACCTTGCGCGAAACATGGTGAATCCGGGACAGGTTCCGTTTCGATAAAACGGCACGTCATACGCATCCGGACCGGATGTACCGTAGTACAGACCATTGATGAATTCTCCGCCGGGGGAGAGCTTCATGATCCAGTTGCCGAACTTGGCCGGTTCCGGATCGAATACCTGCGACAGCAGATCCATTGTTCTCCAGCCTGATGGGATGGTGTCGACAGGATACAACTTGTGGGCACCATGCGTCCCACCGGAGACAAACAGATTTCCGTTACCCCCGCGATGCAAGGATGACGGCCTGAAGGATTGTATACTACCGTGCGGCAGAGCTGCAAACGGGATGAACGAGGAAAACTCCAGGCGTTCTCCGTTTGGAGAAACTCCGGCTAGCCAAAGACCGAAAAAAGTGGATCTCCCCAATCCAGGGACGCGAAATTCTGGATTTCGCAAGAATGTCCTGTCGTATCCCAAGCCGAACGCGATAACCGCGGTCCCGTTGCCGTCAACTATGAATTTCGGGGTTATATAATCCGCATCCCAATTTGAAGGGAATGCTCGTGATCCACTAAGTAGATATGTTGTATATATCTCGCGCGTCAGGTCGGTACTGAGTGATGTGAGCACAACCGCGAAACAGGAATCGCATTCCTTATTCCTCATCAATGCATTTGTCGACGTCGCGACTCCACGCAGATAGTTCCCTCCGAGAATATAGACCGCCGAATCTGTGACATTCAGTCCCACGGACATGATTTCACCCGGACCGCCGAGGTAGGTTGATCCTCTCAACAAACCAAATGGGCTTAGCGAAAATACATACGCTGAGTACCCGAACCCGCTCTGCGGCGCTGTGGATTTCCATGAATCCGCGCGCAACGGCGCTCCTTCCGATACGTTCACGCTTGCATAGGTATTTCCGAAACCATCGATCTGGAGAATCCAGTTTCTGAATTCGTAGTTCCCCCCGTTGCCGTTCTCCACCCATGCCGGACCACCATTAACGCTACGTTCCCAACCGCTTCCCCCGATATACGTGCAGAAGGTGTAATCGCGCCCAGTGCTGTCGAAACGGAGGACGAACCAGTCCATTCCTCCAATAAGTCCATCTTGGACAGCATGCTTGACCGGCAGCGCTGGGGATTCCGTTTGTCCCAACACTGACACTTCGCCGGTTCGGGAAACCGCGTGTTCTACAACGTAGGAAGAGTTGCTATCATCACCGAAGCGGAATACGGTATTAAATTCCGTCGTCAAATTCAAAGTGTCCTTGTAGGTGAATCCGGCACCGACAACAACGATCAGCGCCTCTCCATCCGCGTTAGAACGTGCCTGTATTCGTGTGTGTTCAATTCCGTCAGTCTGCTTTGTTTGCATGCTGTTCATCAGCATCTCCGCCGCTTCATCTCTTCCGGCGCCGCGTAGTTCGAACGCGATTTTCGAAGCATCCGCTCCGGCACCCAGTCGCAGCACCTGCTTCAGACCGCCATGCTCCCCCTCGCGATACTCGATATCGATGCCATCCCACACATTCTGATATCGTACAGCGCGGTGATTGTGCACATGCTCATACCATCCGGTTGAGTCGGGGTTGAGATAAAAATGCGAAACCGCCTTCGAGGTATCGAGCGCGACAATACGCATGACGGGAGATGGATTGACAAAATGTATCGATAACGTCTCCATCGGCCTCCCCTTGCCGGTACGCAGGGGCAGCTCTCCGGGAGCATCCACACTTGTTCGTGGCCGAGCCAGAATGAGGCCATCCGTGCACAGCCACGCTGAGGTCGAAGGCCGCAACATGGCGTAGCGCACATCCTTATCCCATTGACCCGCATTCTCCGTGAAGTACAGCGGCCTCCGGTAAACGAGTGTATCGTTGGCACCACCGCCCGCCTCGGCTACGGGCGGGGATGCAAGAAGCAGCAGGATGAAACAGA
>CAYJMN010000178.1:0-3725 GCA_964371045.1 uncultured Chromatiales bacterium
GCACGGTGATCATGGTGTCGCCGCGGCAGAACGCCGAGCCGAGTACAACCTCGATCGCGACAGACCAGGTCCCGCTCGCATCCCAGCGCACCGCGATTTCACGGCTTCCCTCTCCAGTGACGATAAATCCACCGGTGACAGACCATTGATACAGTGCTGAGCCCGCATCGCTCACACTGTAGCGTACTTCCTGGCCTTCACAGACTGTGAATGGACCGGTAATAATCGGTCGCGGTTTGTCGACAACCTGAATGAGGACCGTGTCGGACACACATGTACAGCCATCGATGCTGATACCTTCGGCCCAGTAATAGCCGCCAACACCGGTTTTGATCGTTCTCGTGCTTTCTCCTGTATTCCATTTGTACGAGACAAATAGTGTACCCGCGTCGAGCAAGGCACTATCTCCGACACACAATACCGTTGAACCAACAACCTGAATATGCGGTGTGCGCTCTGGATACACTGTCACATATACAGAGTCCGTGGATCCGCAGCCGTCCCGATCGACCACCTGCAGCAAATACCACATCGATGAATCCGGCCTCGCCACGGGATTGAGGATATTTATTGAGGAAAGACCGTAGGGCGGGTACCATTGAATGGAGTACGGTGCGCGTCCTCCATGCAAGCTTCCAGTTAGTGATGCAATTTCGCCGGGACAGACAGCCAGATCCGGGCCCGCATCGACCGATATATCGGAAATGGATACCATGACCGTGTCCGTGGTAGCACATCCAGAAGCATTTGTCACTTTGACGATCCATGTCGTAGGCATCGTGGGTGTTGCGACAGGTTCTGCGATCCTTGGATCATCGAGGCCGGTCGGCGGTTCCCATTCGTATGTTAACGGCGGGGCACCAGGTGTTGGAGGTGCTCCAAGACGCAAGGACCCTCCCGGGCATAGTATCGCATCCGGACCGGCGTCAGCGTACAGAAGACTGTCGAAATATACTGTGCAATCGGATGTAATTCTGCAACCGGTGAGTGTGTCCGTCAGGTGAAAACGGTAGGTCCCGGCCGCTGGAGAGGATAGTGTCAGACTACTGTCACCGTCCATCCCTCCCTCCCAATAAAACAGATTTCCTCCGGAGAACCTCGCCATGAGGGTAACTTCGTCATCCTTGCAAACAATGGTATCGTTTGGAAACGATATGCTAAGCGGTTCGGATTCGAGGATATACAAGGTATCTCGGGCAAGTCCGGTATTGCATATATCCGGCACGTGAAGAATCACACTCTCTCCTGAGTCGGCAATTCCATCTTCAAGAGCATACACCTCAATTATGGCGCTTGCCTGCCCCGGTCGAAAGGTGATAGCCTTGATGATCGGTACATAATCGGACCCCGCGACTGCGCTCCCAAACAACTCGATCGTAATGGTCACCGGGAGGTTGACATTTCCGCTTCGTAGAATTTCGAAAAGACCGGGTCGCGCGCATTTCTCGTACGCATCCCTCAGGGCGCGAATATTGAATGCATCACCTGCATTGAAACTCCCACCTCGCAAAAACACACCGCTGTCCAATAAACTGTCCTGAACATCGGCGATAATCAGTTTCATCCGATACGTTTCGCAAGGCGTGACGTTTGCAGTGGCTGATAAGACGGAAGTAAATCCATCGTACTCCACCGTACTTCCGCCGACATTGTTCAGATAATACTGTGTATTTAAAACGTGATTGACGTTATTGATGGATACCGGAGTCGAACTGTTCGGAATAAGTGCGATATTTTGCTTGCCAATGATACCTGGTCCACTGATAAAGAAAGCGAAGCCGTCGTTATATAACGACCCGACGAATTCCTCATATTCCTCGGATGCGAAAACATAGTCGAAACTCACTTTAGCGCGTGTGGGAATGACGTCAAATTCCAGAGCGCAAATATCATATGTTCGACCCGCCAGGAGCGCGACCAGATCGCTGTCATGCTCCGGGGCACCGGAATAGCTTGTTATGCTTGGCTCGACATTCGGCCCTGCCGCGGCGCGAGCGTGCCCGGTCGTCATGAGGATACCCTGATCGATTCCGATGTTGCTGGTGCGTCCATCAAAGAACCCAATCGAACGAGGGACACCTCGCACCTTGATATTGGTGATGTTCGCCGACGTACCCAGAAAATGGTCGCGCACGAGCTTCACAGCGGGGATGGTGTCACTCACAAGCAATTGCGCGCTTGATTCATGTAGCGGTAGCACCAGAATGCATGCCGGCAAGAGCAGGAATGCTAACCTCGAGAGGAACACATCTGTTGAGTAATAACACATCATTTGCATCCCGAACATCACGAATCACCATTTGTCACGAGTGACAGGATGTCACATGGACGTAATTCAGGCAAGCTGCGTCGGCATTTCCCGCGTTTCAATCTGATGTGTTCGCGAATTCGCATCATAGCGGCAAGAGCTATAGTCAATTTACAAATTATCGGAGAGTGATGCCATATACAGGCCTTTTCACACACGGGCGACGATTGGGATCGTTCCTTGACACGAAGGCGTCAGCAAATACTTGTTCTCGTTTCCTGAAGGATCAATCATCCAGGCAGGCGGCATCCCCGCACTGGATCGTTACGTCTGCACGGCTATTTCACCAACCGCATCGGCCGGGTCAACAATTGGGCCGGGGTCTTGAGCACAGCCCAGTACAGACCAGACGGCAGAGTGCTCGCATCAAACGCTATGCGGTACGCCCCGGGTTCAACGCTCTCGTGAATCAACGTAGCTACGCGGCGTCCTAGCGCATCGAGCACATAGAGCTGCGTGTATCCTCTTTCAATCACTTCGTACTCGATCACCGTCATGCTGTTGAATGGATTGGGATGATTCTGCGCCAGGCGCAGTCGCCCTGTCCCGTCAAGCAACCTCTCGACTCCTTCACGGCACACCGGCATATCGAGACGTCCATCGATGCGCGTCACCCGCACTGTTCCATTATCCCAGGCGAATCGCTCGAGAATGAGAGGTGTCGTAACTGCGTTGCCGAGGGTGGCTACGAAATGTAAATCCGAGAGGACCGTATTTCCGTCAAGGTAGGGACCAGCCAATTCTATGATGCGCTCCCCTCCGTTTAACCTGCCGATTGGCGTTGTCCCTGCTGGACTTAGCATGCTTGCATTAAAGCGAATTGTGGCAGTGAAGGAGGCAACGCCGGCTTCAGTGAGATACTGTTGAGAAATTAAAGAAAGCGGCACGATGACGAACTGGCCTGGTTCCGCTTCGAGGATGGGAAGAGCAACAGTGCTCAACGCCTGTTCATCAACCGGGACCATGAATGGCTGCGACAGGGCGGTACACCCGAACTGCGTTGCAATGCGCACGCGATACCGTATCCCGAATTCAAAAATGATGGATTCCGTCGTTTCCCCAGGCAGTTCCCTGTACGAGGCGCCATCTTCGATGTACCACTGATAGCTGTATCCGGCTGGGGCATGCAGTCGATCACTGATCAGCATAATGACCGGTTCGGTCGGAAGTGGATGGACGAGCACTTCCACAGGCGCCGCCACACCAAGGCATCCATCTGTGTTGGTCACACGCACCGTGTACATTCCACTGGTGCGCACCGTGATGCTCGGCGCACTCGATCCTGAGGACCACTCCCACGTTTCATACGCGTCGCTTGTACGGAGAACGACGCTGTCGCCCTCGCAGAATTCCAGAGGTCCATCGGCGATGATGATTGGGCGTGGCGCTGGAGCGATGCGAACCTGCGCGGTATCGG
>CAYJMN010000179.1:0-3637 GCA_964371045.1 uncultured Chromatiales bacterium
ACCATTACAGTCAAGATACTACGGCTAAGCGCAGAAAAAGGATCGATTGCGCACGCGGCGGGATGATTGGTTGACCAGTTATCTCGAGTCTCTTCGTGCGTTACGGAACGTATCACCCTTCGAGACGCCGCTGACCCACACTCTCGGAACAACGAACGCTTTTACCGCAGCGGCCCTGCTAATGACATCTTGTAAAATCGGCTTAAACAGGCCAGATTCCATAGTTTCACCAAATGGGAAAATTATGAACTCGGCGGATAGATGTCACCCAAGAAATGGACCGGTGCGCAGCGCTGGTTGGCTCACTCAGGGTGACGTGCTTGGCTATGCGCTAGGAAACCCTCATGTCATCCACGAAATGGACCGGCGCGCGGCGCTGGTAGTCAGCCTCAGGCTGATCAGGATGACGAGCTTGATGACGCATAAGAAAGCCACATGTCATCCATGAAATGGACAGGCGGGAGGCGATGATTGTGCAGGCGCAGCGGAGACCCGCTGCGGGTCTCCCTTCTGCGTTCACCTGATAACGAGCACGGCGCGAGTAGTAACATGTACTCCCTGACGTAACCGGATGAAATACATTCCGTCTGCTATACCGTTGGCATCCCAGGTGCAGATATGCAAGCCCTCGTCTCTCCAGCCATCCACAAGCACAGCGACTTGACGTCCGAGAGCGTCGTGGACGCTCAGTCGCGCAGGAGCGCTCTCCGGGAGTTCGAACAGTACTGTGGTGGATACTCGAACAGGATTCGGATAATTAGGGTGGAGTACCAGAGTTTTAACCGGCAGCCCTTCGACCAGAACGGTATCAGGCTGAATGCGAAACAACCGGGCGCCCCCGGCGGGATAGAACGCTCTGATGCCCGCAGTCGCGAGTTCTATTGACGAAAATGATTGCACGCTGTCCAATACGATCTCGGTCACGCGCAGACGGGCTTCCGAGCGTCCCCGCGGTCGTAGACGCACCGTAATATGGCGCTGACCCCGTGCGTCCATGCGCTTGTTCACGACAAGGAGGTACAATGCTTCCGGTTGTTCAGGATCGGAAAATTGTCCGATCTCGACAAAGGTGGACGCATCTGAATCCTTCATCAGTCCAAGCCGTTCCGAGGTGACGGAAATGGTCACCGAATCGGTTGCACGAAGCCATGCATCATCGTACGGAAAGGCATTCTCCCAGCGGAGCGGATACAGCGCGTTGCCAAGAGGCTGAAGTTGTGTGTCGTTGAACACGCAAACCGAATCCCATTTGTCCTCGCCCCATACATCCATTCGGCGCTTCGTCATATCGACGTTTACGAAGCCATTGATCCCGCGATTGATGAAGCGTCCGGCAGTGGAGACGGTATCAGCGGTCTGCACTGCGGGCATCGACCCATACTGATAGTACATGATGCTTTTCGCGCCGTAGCACAACGCGTGCAAAACCTGGCAACGGAGTTCCGCGGCTGTTGGTTCACGGAGTTCTTCAATGTTAAACGCCGGCGGCATGCTCCAGCGCCAGCCGTCTGTGAAGGACCAGTCATTGTTCGCAATAGGGGGCTGATACAGGAAGGGCTTGTTGCCCGCTCGTCGCTTCTGTGCCACTGCGTGCTCGTGGAAGCGGCGCGAGGTGTACCAGAAACTCCCAACCGGATTGCCGAAAAGACTGTGCTCGTACTCTGCATGGCCTGGCGGCGGAATCGTGTGCCAGATGGGATAGAAGTAATACCCCGACACGATATGCCCGTTTAGCGCCGTGCGAACTTCCTGACCGCCACGCCCTTCATGACCGTAGTTAAAGGTGCGGATTCTGCCGGAGTACCCGGCGAGACTGTCCACCAGCGCGTCGATGAAGTTCATCGATGCCATTCCCGGCTCATCCGGCATAGTTTCCAGCAATTCCAGAAAACGCAGTGGATTATGAGGGTCGGCGTTTACACCAAGCTGCTGTAACCTCTCGACGACTCGCGCGCGCAGCTTGCCATCGCGGAAATCCTGCAACGCATGCGCATCCCCGACAAACAAGCCGTACGCGTGCGGATCGCTGAAGCAAAAGGCATCGACTGCGATATCTCCGCGGCCGAGATACTCCAGCTCCAGGGTGCAGGTGGGAAAATCGCTTGCCGGACTATCGAGCACACGACGTTGATATTGATAATTGATGCTTCTGTACTCTTCCCATATTCCCGGCTCCCACTCCGCGACAGATGAAGGATTGATGGTATAGCGTACATTGGCCGAATCCGTCCCTTGCCACACAGTATCCACGCGCAGCGTGAATAGTGCGTCCCGAGCGTTATCCGCCGGAAGATACTCAAGAACATTGCGCACCTCGCCATTGCCATCATAGAACGCCGAGCCCGGAATGCTCCAGCTCCGCACGTCCTCTCCAAAGCGAAACCGCAACAGCAGCGCCGCGTCATCTGAATTCCGCGGCGCGGACGTGGCGTCCTGTGAAATTCCGCAGCGCAATGTTAGGTAATACGGACAATCGAGGAAGAGCAAGCGTGGATTCACCCGCGCCTTGAGCACGGTCCCCGACGGATGCACACCCTCACGAAAGAGAAGCACGTTCGTGTCATCCGGCGATTGTTCCCACATATCCGCAAGATCGAAACGCAGGCCTTTTTCATCGAAGCCCTTCCGTGAAGCCCGCATAACAGTGCCCTCGCTCAGGACATGCTCTTGATCCTCCGCCTGTACGTAGCGACGATCCCAGCGCGATGCACTTCGTAACGGTGCATCGATAAACGCCATGCGAAACCCGCGCGCTTTTGCGGTATCAAGGAGAGCACGCGGAAAGACATCGTTTACACCACGAATGTGAAGCAGCGGCATGGTGATACCGAGTTCCAACAATCGATTCCAGAGTTCGGGGGGCAAGCTGTCCACTGTTTGGATGCCCGAGTGCCCCCAAGGCGAATATGGTGAATGGTACACATGCGCAACCCCTATCTCGAAGCCGAGCCCTTCCCTCTGCGCGACAGCGATGGAGGAGACGCATAGCAGCAGCAAAGCGGCGAGCAGCGTACGATATGTTCCCGGTGAACATGTTACACTCCCAGCGTACTTTTGCGTGCAGGATTCGTCGCACACCGATACATCATGCAGGTGCACTGCCTGTCTGCGGGAAAAAAGGCGCCAGTGGACATTCCGGCGTCCTGTTCGCGCGGTGGCAAAGGCCCTGCCGTCAGGCCGCATTACAGCTATTCGCGAACAAGGATGCAACGGTTGCATTGTAGGGTACCTCGTTTTCCGATCGCTCATTCACCAGGCGCTGGGCCGTCCATGATCAAGGATTTCTGCTCTTCAGACGAAAAGGTAAAACTTTATTTCGGAGCAATCAACCCGAATGAGCTATTTCACATGTGTTTCCCATGAGAATAATTGGATTCCCAAAATATTTACGCATGCCACTGGAAAAATGCAACACATCCTCTCGTTGCTCATGCCGACAGTTTTCCGGAGAATTCAGCCCTGCTTATGACATCGAAGAGTCCTTACTTGCTAAACCTCAAGAAGACCAGACACCGCTCCTTCCCCGCAGTAGCGGGATGCCCGTGATCGTCAGTGCATCTTCTACACATCTTGCTGCGGGCACTCCGCTGCTCATGACATCAAGGAGATGTGAGTTGATCCAGAGGCCAAAAACATC
>CAYJMN010000180.1:0-3628 GCA_964371045.1 uncultured Chromatiales bacterium
TGAGAATGCGCGTCGCCGCATTGCCCGTCCCGCCATTGAAGGTGATGGTGTTGACGGAACTTGCTCCGGGGATTTCCGGTATGGTAATCGCCTCGGTATACGTGCCTGCGGCGACATTAAACGTGACAGGTCCGCAGATCCCGGTGGCGACCAGATCGGCTATAGCCGCGGTGAAGTTGGCATAGTTTGGCGACACGCCACCGATCGTAAACGTACCGGTCAACGCCGCCTTGACTGTTACAGCGGCGGAGTCATTGATATTCACCGTATCCGGAACGCCGTTCGGATTCGTCGACCATGCCTGGATGGTGTAGGGCACACCATAGGCGAACGTTCGCGAACCAAGGTTAACCGAGGTTTCGCGCGTCAGCGTTGTGAGGGTGTCAAGCAAACCGGTCCAGGGATAGGGTGTCTGCGACACGCCGTTCAGCTTCCAGTTGATGGTGGCGGAAGTAATCTGGTTCGTACCGAAATTCTTGAGCGTGACGATGACGGGGTGCGATCCGGCGCAGAATGCCTGCGGAGCATCGATGGACTTGACACCGGCATCGTTGGGCCCAGTGATCGAAGCCGTGTAGTACACCTCCGTCCTCGCGATTGCACCGCTGACCTCCTGGGAGACGTTGGTGACGGGGAATGAAGCGGCCTGATACACCATTCGTGTAAGCGTCATCGGAATTCCTAAAACGCTTGAAATAAACGGTCCCGTCGGAGTGGCGTACGAATTGTACATGTTCGTGCCATTGGTCCTGGTGCCGAACACAGCGATATAATCGCCAAGCTTGATGTCGATATTGCAGGGGATTACCGTCGTAGTGTTCACATTCAACCACATGCCCAGCGTTGTGTGGGCGTTGGTTGACGCGGAGAACACCGGTGGCGGTCCCGAGGCGAATTTGATGATCTGGACGTTTTGCGGGGTGGTTCCGATATCTGTCGGGACACGTACGCCGACGATGGTGAAATCTACTGGCGCCTGGAACCAGTATCCGCGAATCTGTGCGGCGTTGTAGGTTGAACCGTAACCCGGGAGCGGCAACAGAGTCTGCGCGTGAGACTCCATGACGACACCGGCTGCGAAAAGAAGCAGCATCGGCACGATCAGTGTGAACAATCGCCGCCGAAAACCGCCGTGAACATGTTTGTAACTCATCATGTCAATCAGGCTCCTGTGTGTTGCTGTGGATGAACTCTGGCAAAAAAGGGATCAATGTATGTAATTCATGTTTCGGATGTTCCTTGATTTTTATTACCGTTCATGCGGTGGAGCGATCACTCCCGAGAAGGATGTCCCGGTCCACCCGCAAAAAGGAGGGTAGGTGTCTTATCGGCTCTGTGCAAAATCTTCAACGCCCGAATATAACAAAAAAATCAGAACATAATCACGGTGCACCGCCGCGACCGTAAAAATTCGGTTGTCACCTTCGGTAAGGCGTCTGGTTCCTTTTCCTGTCCCATCGGAATACACCTCGATCCAGGTACGGGCCATTGACGCGTTCACGACGATTTACACCGCCCTCTACGTCCAGCGAATGTCGTTTCCAAGAGGATTGGAGTGTTTCTCAGGGTAAGTACGGGGTAGCGATGAAACGACGTGCCCACGTCTCGGAGATTCGCACTTATTCGGGTGGGGGTGTATTCAGCTGGAGGCTTGTCACGCCGGCGAGTCTTCATCCGCCTTCTCTCGTTGAATCAAGCCTGGGCTTCGAGTAAAAACTGCTCCGGTGCGACGAGGGCAATCCGAAATAAAAAAAAGGGCCGTCCTTTAGGACAGCCCTTGTGAGGATAATAAACCGTGGGGATTACTTCGAAAGCACCATCTGCGTACTCTGAACAAAATCCCCTGCCATCATGCGACAGATGTAGGTCCCGGTCGGCAACGTGCTTGCGTCAAACTGCACGCTGTAACGTCCGGCGCCTACCACATCATTAACCACTTCCGCCACTTCCATACCGAGGCTGTTGTACACGACGATGCGTACCGCGCGTTCTTCAGCCACATTGAAATTGATCGTGGTGGTGGGATTGAAGGGATTCGGATAATTCTGTTCCAATCCGAAACTTGTCGGCACGTCGTCGCCGACCTTTCCGTAGATGAAGTACGGTTGGGCCAGCGCGATATTGCCGCCGATGTTGAGTTCATTGAAGTCGAACACTTTCACCAGGTTCATCGCGGGATCCGAGGCCGAACTCGTGCCCATGATCGGATCTTCCCACCTGCCCTGCGGAACAGCCTGACGCACGCCGCGGAGCTGGTCGCGATCGTTCACCATCGTCGCTTCCTGATCGGAATACGGGAAGGTGATGTTCGCCATCCAGCCGGTGCCTGTGTGCGTGATCTGCCAGTAGCGCTTCACATACAGCATGCGCGCGAGGTTCAGCGGCAGCTGATTCGGGTAGACGCGGATGGTCATCGAGTTGATCACGCCGCTCGTCACTTCCACCGTCGCGATCGGGGTGCCCGTGATCGGAGCGATGAAGTTGTAGGTGTTGCCAGCGGTCATCAGGCCCATCGGCGCTTCCTCGAACGGCGCACCACCTTTGGAGCCGGCGTTCACGATGCGGAGTTCCACATCGATCGTCAGCGGTTCATTGGTCGCGACCAGACCAAACGAAGGAGGCGGGAAGTCATCGTTGAAGAGAATGCCGTAGAACGTGATCTGTCCCACATGCAGTCCCGGGGCCAAGCCGGCGGGATTGACGGTCATAGTGAAATCCTGGAACTGGCGCGGACGCGGCGGGTTGAGGTTGTACCCCTGCAGCGTCGGTTCCGGCGTCTCCTTCGTGAGCGTGATCCATGGCGTCGCTGTCTCGACGTCCCAGAGGAAATCGCCATTGAAGCCGTAAATGTTCGTCATCGAGGCCACTTCATAGGTCCGCGTGATCAAGCCGGGGGTCTTGTAGTTGGCCTGAAGCTGTATCTTTTGTGCGGGATTGTCGATGAACGTGATCAGCGGATCGCCCGGAGGCCCAAATGCGATTTTCGGCGGCGGCGAGGGATTGTCGTCGAGCACGATGTCATCCAGCACGACGGCGCCCACACCCGCATTACTCGTCACGTGGAAGCCGAGATAATACAACCCTTCAATGTTCGGCGTGTTGAAGAAGGGATCCATCCCACCCGCGATTTGCTTCGCCGACAGGAAACCCGTGTTCGTGAAATTCGAAAACACCGCGAACGTCGTCATCGACCCCGGATCGGGGCTCGTACCGAAGGCCACTTCGATCGTCTGCGGAGCGCCCGTCACCGATTTCGCCTGGAAGGCGATGCGGTAACTCGCGCTTTCCATCAGATAGGCACCCGGTGTGAACGTCCAGTCGTTGCCGGCCTGCGCGTCGCCGGGATACTCAAGGCCATTCGACCCCGACACTCCAACACCGTTCGCAACGCGCCAGGTTGCGCCGCCATTGTCATCCTGCACCATCCACGGATAATCCAGAAGTCCCGTATAATCCGTGAACGCCGGAGCGAGCATCGAGTTGAAGTTCTCGTCGCCGTGGACCTTGCCGGGGTCGATCTTGCGCGTATCGCTGCCGTTGTTGTTCGCGCCGTTCTGATCTTGCGCCCAGAAAGCCCGCGCGTACACCGTCAGAGCGGCCGTTGGCGCCAGACCGGTCAAAGGTTGCG
>CAYJMN010000181.1:0-3367 GCA_964371045.1 uncultured Chromatiales bacterium
GGAGAGGGGGTGGGGGTGAGGGCGGGAGAGGGGGTGGGGGTGAGGGCGGGCGGGGCAGGGGGTGAGGGCGGCGGACAGGGCGCCGATCTACGTTTTCCTCAGCATAGCCGGCCGGCCAATGGAAAGATAATCGAAGCCGAGCTGCGACATCTCTTCGGGATCGAAGATATTCCGGCCGTCGAAGACGACGGGCTGCTTGAGCATTGTATGGATTTTCTTCCAGTCGGGCATGCGGAACTCGTTCCACTCCGTGACGAGCAGCAAAGCATCGGCGCCTTCGAGCGCGGCATAGGCGCTTTTCGCGTACGTGATGCGATCGCCGAAACGGAACTCGCGTGTGTTCTCCATCGCTTCGGGATCGAAAGCCTGCACCGTGACGCCGGCGGCGAGCAGTTCGTCGATTACGATGAATGCCGGAGCTTCACGCGTGTCGTCGGTGTTCGGCTTGAAAGCGAGACCCCAGAGTCCCACCGTGCGGCCCTTGAGATCGCCGTCGAAGTATTCGTAAATCTTCTTGAAGAATCTGCGCGGCTGGTCCGCGTTGACGTCCTCCACGGACTGCACGATACGCAAGGGATGCTGCGCGTCGCTCGCGGTCTTTAACAGAGCCTTGACGTCCTTCGGAAAACAGGAGCCGCCGTAGCCGACACCGGAGAAAAGGAATTTCTTCCCGATACGCGAGTCGGATCCAATGCCGCGGCGCACGTTGTCCACGTTGGCGCCGAGAATTTCGCAGAGGTTCGCCAAGTCGTTCATGAATGAAATACGCATCGCAAGGAAGCTGTTCGCAGCGTACTTGGTGATTTCCGCGCTGCGCTCGTCCATGAAGATGATCGGATTTCCGGAAAGGACGAACGGCTCGTACAGATTGTTGAGCACGCGTTTCGCACGGTCGTCGGAGGTGCCGATCACCACGCGGTCGGGACGCAGACTGTCCTCCACGGCGAAACCCTCGCGCAGGAATTCCGGATTCGAAGCGACGGTGAATTCCCCGCCGTAATTGGCGCGTATCGTCGCAGTGACCTTCTCGGACGTCCCGATTGGAACCGTGCTTTTATCCACGATGATTTTGAACGGCTGCGGCGCATGCTTCGCGAGAATTTTTCCGATGTCGTCCGCCACCTTGAGCACATACTGCAGGTCGGCGGAACCGTCCTCGGTCGGCGGTGTGGGGAGACAGAGGAATATCACCTCCGATTTAATGACGGCATCCTCGAGGTCGTCGGTGAATGTCAGCCGTTCGTCCTTCGCGTTGCGCTCGTACAGCGGATGCAGACCGGGCTCATAGATGGGAATTTGGCCGTTGAGAAGTTTCTGAAGCTTGCGGGGATCGTTGTCGACACAGATCACCTGATTGCCATTTTCGGCGAAACACGTTCCGGAAACCAGGCCAACATAACCGGTCCCGACAACAGCGATGTTATACGGCATACAAACTCTCGGAAATTAATATGAGAAGCGGAAGAGGATATTTGGAATGCATGTGAAGCGGCATTGCGGCTCAGGGTTTGAAACGTGCGGGCCGTCCCTTGATTGTAGCGGCCTTCCCGTTGCCGTTCAGCGCGTGGTGGCCGTTCGTGCCATTGCCATTGTTGCCGTTCCCGTTGAGCGGCAGCACGTTGACGGGCCGGAGATCGCCCTGTGGCACCGCGATGAGCGCGGCATACCCGAGCCAGTGCAGAAACACGGCCTTCCCCACGACGAGCGCGACGATGATGATCATTCCCGCAGTTGTTGAACTCACAGCCACGAGCACGCCGGCGGCGGCGTACAGCAGGCTTACCGTCACAAGCGTCACTACCGTGACCTTGGTCGAGACTCCCCGCTTCGCCCGCAGCATGTGATGAATGTGATAAAGATCCGCACTGAAGGGATTGGTTCCGCGCACGATGCGGCGGAAAAATGCGAGCAATGTATCCGATACCGGTAAACCAAGGATGATGACCGGCACCGTCAACGAGGTGATCGTGGCGGGACCCGAGTCCACCAGCATCCAGCCGCTAACCGCGAGAATGAAGCCGATGAACATGCTCCCTCCGTCACCCATGAACACACGCGCCGGCGGAAGATTGAAAACCAGGAATCCCAGTATAGCGCCACTCAGTACGAACAGCATGAGGGCGAGCACCGGATTGCCCCAGAGCATCGCGACAACGCCAAGCGCCGCGGACGAAACCAGCGAGGTCCCGCCCGCTAGTCCATCCATGCCGTCGATCATGTTGATCGCATTCGTCGTTCCCACCATCCACAGCAGCGAGACAACCATCGCGACCGAACTCAGCAATACTCCCGATGCTTCGAGACTGAACACCTCCGGAAACAAGTGCGACTTTATGGCACCAAGCACCATCAGAGAGGCCGCGAAAAACTGGAAGAAAAATTTTTGCGAATAGCTCAATTCCCGCAAGTCGTCGATAATTCCCAGCACCACGATGATCACTGTCGCCTCGGCGATGTACGGATACATCGCGCCGTAACCCGTCTTGCCAGCAAAAAATGGCCCCAAACCTTCGACGACCCAGATGGTCGCCACGGTGAGCGTGAACGCGAGAATGATGCTGTACCCGCCCGTCACCGGCACGTTCCCCTCGTGAACCTTGCGAAGGTCGTCCGGGAAATCGAATAGTCTGTACCGACGCGCCAGTTGAATGCATAGCGGCATCATCAGGACTGCGAGCAATAAGGCGACGAAGGGATATATCAGCATGAGTGGAAGTGTAATTTCAGGTCAAGTAATGAAAAATACGAACTTCAGCGACAAAAACGAACCACAATCGGCGACCCTCTTCAAACAGAGCGCATTGAAACAGACACGGGAAAGCCGGGTTTGTTACGACCTCTCCCCTGACCTCTCCCCCCGACCTCTCCCCCCGGCCCCCTCTCCGCTTCCGAGGTCGTATCTTTCCGCCGCTGCGGAGAGGGGGAGGAAGAGATCTAAATCAGTGCTTATTTGATACATTCGTCTCTGCGCCTTTGCGTCTCTGCGCCTTTGCGTCTCTGCGCCTTTGCGTCTCTGCGTTACATTCTGCTCTGCGCTACTGCGGCGAGGTGATTCGTTAGCAAGTCTTCTCGAGTCTCCTCGTACGTTACGGAACGAATCATGTCCCGGAGGGAGTCTACGACCTTCGAGACGCCATCGAACAACGTCAGAGCATCTACTTGAGATCTTGCCACGGTGGCTCCTGCTCATGACATCATGGAGGTACCTAGTCTCCACGTACGTTACGGAACCAATCATCTCGCCGCGGCGAGTCTGCGACCTTCGAGACGCCGCCATGTGACGCTCAATGCAATTACGAATGATCACAGCGTGGCGGCTCCTGCTAATGACATCGGGGGTCAGGGTTCCGATGCTCTAGTCAATACC
>CAYJMN010000182.1:0-3308 GCA_964371045.1 uncultured Chromatiales bacterium
CGGGATCGGCATCGAGCCACCACTGGCCGCCTTGAGCCGTCCAGGGCATGGAGAGTCCGCCGCCGGTCCAAAGTTCGACGTATTGCGGGACAGGCAGCGGGTCGTAATGTTCGGCTTCGAAGTGCAGATGCAGCGGCGTGAAGACGATGCCGCTGGACGCGTTGGGTACGACATGCACGCGGTGATCGCAGCCGGTGATGCTCCCCTGCTCGTCGCTGCTCCAGGTCCAGGATATGGGATACATGCCGACGTTGGAGAGCGCGGCGGTGGTGTTGAGCGTCCACCAGCGGATGGCGCTTTGATTTGGATTGAGCGTGCCGAAGTTGACGGTTGCCGTTCCGCCCGCGAGTTCGAATTCAGGAGGCAGGCTGATGGTGGCCGAGCAGTTGTGGAGCGCTACGGTGCCGGTGTTGGTGGCGGTGTAGGAGGCTTCGAAGGGCTCGGGGATGATTTTTTCGTAGAAGGGATCCACGTGCAATGAATCATGACCGGAGACAACGCAGTGCGTTGTCTGTACAAGAGGCCATGCTTCGATGATGATTTCGGTGCGGCATTCTTTCCATTCGGCTTGCTCAAGGGAGCGATAGCGGATGGCGATGTCCTGTGATACGGTTGTGGTGTCGGCGAGGGGATGCAACATCCATCGTAGTTGCGTGCTGCTGTTGCTGTCGATGCTGGAGAGCGTCTTGATCGCGGTTTCGCCGGTCGCAAGTTCGAAACGCGGAGCATTGGCGAGTTCGATCTCGGCTTCAATCTGCGTTTCCTCCGTGTCGAGGATGTTGCGCAGGTCCAAGGTGACCCGTACTGGATCGGGCTCGTAGCGCAGTCCGTCGCGGATGAAGCGCACGGTGTCCGGCGCGGTGATATCGCAGAGCAGTCCATCGATGCCGGGAATGTGCATGTCGTGGGTGCAGACGGAGAGCACGCTGTCATCCGCTCCATACGCGGCGACTTCGAAGTGCGCGGTGCGATCCTGACGCAATGCGAGTGGTCGAAGACGCCATTGTCTGTTGATGTCGCCGCTCGGCGCAATTGTGCCGCCGGGTTGCGAGAGCGGGTCGAGCGCGAGGACTGCGGAGGTTGGGGAGATTGCGAGATCGATGCGGGTGATGCCGACGGGAACCGTGCCTACGTTCGAGAGCGTGTAATCTAATTGTGTCTTTTCTCGATTTTCTAGCTGCGTGACGGTCAATGAATCCGGACCGGTGAGCGAGCAGACGACGCTCTCGTCGATGATGAGGATATCGACGACGAGGAAGCAGCGCTGGATGATGCCGTCGGACTCATACACGAAGTACAACGTGTCCTTGGCGTTCGCGGCTGGGGGATTGCTGAGCAACATGCGCCATGATTGTGATACGCGGCTGGCGGGATCGATACTGAACGGATCGCGCGTTATCGAGTCGCCCGGCGCGGGAGAAAAATGCGGCGCGGAGGAGAGATCGATCCAGGCGCGGACGTTTGTTCGTATCGTGTCCAGCGGATTATCCAGTTGAAGTGTGTAACGCGGCACGGGAGGAGAGGAGACGCCGGAAGCGAGGTTCCAGTTGATGCGTACCGGACCGCTTGCCGCACACGGGATTTCCAGCGCGTTCGGTACGCGTGTATCCGTCTGGCAATGGCTGATGACGAGCGCGAAAGTATCGAGAGCTTCGGCTTCAATGCGAATTACCCGTCCGTAACCCAGGCGCGAGACGGTGACGTCGATGGGGATGATGTGGGAGGCGCCTGGAGCGAGCAGTACGCCCGGACGAAGCGTTCCGCCCGCGATGCTGCACTGCGCGGCGGCGCGCACACGGAATCCGTCGATGCGCAGGGTGTCGGGTTCCAGGTTAGTGAAGGTGGCCGTGTAGCGTATCGGACCGGCGGAACCTGATGGCGTGGCGGTGTAGCCGGTGCCGGTCCAGTACAGGTCTTCGGGACCGTCCAGCGTGCAGACGAGATTCGGATCGGGTTCGTCGTAGCGTACGACATGGATGTCATGTTCACAGAGTTCCTCGCCGGGAGGATAGGTCTGCCCCGACTCCGGATCGACATAAAAGACCCTGCACCGAACGACCGCCGTATCCGATATCAAGCGCGTATCGGTCACCCGCAACGTCCAGGAGCACTGCGCGGTCATGCCGGACGAGAGATCGACAGGCGACATGGGTTGCGTGGGGGTACCATTGACAAGCGTAAATCCCGGCGGTACCTCGATCAAGGCATGCAATATGCGCGCGCCCTTCTCCGCGCTGTGATTGGTCACGGCATAGTCCACGCTAAACTCCAGCGGCTCCACATACAAGCGACGCCGTTCGATGCGCAGCGTGTCGATGCTCGCGATGCCGCAGCCCACCTGCCAGCAAGGGGTGTAGATGCGGAAGCGGACGAGGTAGTTGTCGTTATATGTAGTATGATCCACGCCTGAAGGATAATTCGGCGGGATGCTTTTCGGCACGCGCCAGGAATTATGGAAGCGGGGGGTCTGATATGCTCCGCCAGTACCTTCCTGCAGATACTCTGGTCTATATTCCCCGGTAGACATGTACGCATATCCATGTCGGTCAATGAAAAGCGTCTCTAAGCTATGAAAGCGCAGCGGAAAGTAGGGTGCGTTCCAATGCGCCGCGTACCGCACTTCCAGATCCTCGCTCAGATCAATGACGTACCGATCATAATAATTCAATGGGCCCGTGTTCATGGCATTCTGCGCAACGAGTCGCACGTCCATCGTTGGCCAAAACCTGGAACGAAACATGGTGAAACCGGGGCAGGTACCGTTTCGATAAAGCTGCATGGCATACGCGTCCGGACCGGATGTGCCATAGTATATTCCATCGAGGAATTCGCCGATGGGAGAGAGCTTCATGATCCAGTTGCCGTACGTAGACGGTTCTGTAGCCACTACCTGCGACAGCAGCTCAATGCTTCTCCAACCTGCTGGAATGGTGTCGATAGGAAACAAAGGGTGGCCACCACGCGACCCGCCGGAGACAAACAGATTTCCGTTGCCACCGCGGTGCAATGATGACGGCCTGAAGTCTTGAATACTGCCGTGCGGCAGCGCTGTAAAAGGGATGAAAGAAGAAAACGTCAGACGATCTCCGTCTGGCGAAATCCCCGCGAGCCACAGTCCAAAATGGGCGGCTTTCCCCAATCCCGGGATTCTAAATTCTGGATTTCGTAAGAATGTCCTGTCGTATCCCAAACCGAGCGCGACAACCGCGGTTCCGTTGCCGTCGACGATGAATTCCGGTGTGATGTACTCCGCATCCCAGTTTGAGGGTAAGACTCGTGATCCACTAACTAGATATGTAGTGTAGATC
>CAYJMN010000183.1:0-3185 GCA_964371045.1 uncultured Chromatiales bacterium
TTCAAAAACTCTTATCCGCGTTAATCCGTCTCACCTGTCCGCCGAAGTCTGACAGGGCAGCCGTACGAGTGTCTGAGGATCAGGGCGAGGGCGGATCCGCGAAAATCCCACGGAGTGACAAGCGTGCACGTATTCCTCCGCGGAGGTTCGCTGCTCCTGTCTTTAATTTCTATGGGTCAAATTCCCCGCCGCTTGCGGCGAGAAAATGATGATTCTAACAGGTGATACCCCGCCGCTAGCGGCGGGGAGGTTCATTTCGACAATTCCTGCTGTGTAATTTCATTCACACCACAGCCAGATCAGTGAGCACACGAAAATGTCATAAGCAGGATCAGTGACATGATTTACGGAGCTTTGGACATAGTGCGTCCGGTTTCCGACTGTACCGCTTCATCGCACAGCCGGCACCACCTGCTCACATGTTGTCGCTGGCAGGGGTGTGTTTTTCGGGGCTATGCGGAATCCGGTCAAGCACCTCAAGTCCCGCTATTTCCTGGAAAGCGCATTGGCTGCGAAAATCCGTGAATAATTTGGTCACCGCCTGTGCGTGCATTGCGGCGTACTCTTCATAGTGCAGATTTCGCATTGCGTCGCCGCTTCGATTCTTGCATAGTTTGCAAACGGGATTGATATTCGAGGAGTTGACGGTCCCACGCAGATACTGCAAGAGTGGATGGTTCCATATCCGGTCAAATTTTTCCTGCGAATCGAGCGCGACTGTGGCGTACGAGAGCTTGAACAGTTCGATTCTATCGCAGACACCGACATAATGACAGTCTTTCTCGTCGAACACTGGATGCAAATGCATCTCGACCCAGGGCAGCAAACAGGGTTTCCGTGTATCGTAATCTTCTATATTCCAGTCGACGCTCGCCTCTTCCTTCCGCCAGTACACAGGTTGGGGTGGAGAGAGTCGGATGTTGTTCCTGTGAGCATGGTCGTAGATGTGATCCAGGACATCGTTTCCGGTTTCAACGTCATAATTAAAGCACACCTCCTCGTTTTGCAGCCTGTTCCTTCCGCCGTAATACCGGCTCACCAGTACGTACCGTGCCTCCGCCGCCTGCGCTTTCTCCAGGATGCCGCCGTATTCATGAGCGTTCAGTTTCTGCAATGCGAAGTTAAAATGCACGGTGGGCTTGCTCGCGTGCCTGGCCTTTTTTCGCTGCTTCAGGTATGCAAGATTAGCGTCGACCCTCTCGCTGCGTCCGGTCGTGAAGTACTTATAGCTTTCAGACTCCGCTGCATGATAGGACACAAGAATATCATCGAATGCGCAGTCCACAAGTTCATCGATGAGCTTTTCATTCAGCGGCGAACCGTTGGTGATGACCAACATCTTCGCGCCGTATTTCTTTTTAAGCCAGGTGGCGATTTCCCCGAAATGCTGATTCAACAGTGGTTCGATCGCGCCGCCATAGAAATTCACAAGATATGCCGTGGACAGGAACGATTCATAGTGACGGATATCATCAAGTGTGATGGTATTGCGTACGCGGTCGGGATACAGCGCGTTGTCCCTGTGTATCTCGCAAAACAAACATTTATAGTTGCAGTGCGAGGTGGGAGCGAGACGCACGCGCATCGGATTCGACACCGTGACTGCAGGCATGCGTTGAATGTCATACGCGGCTCTCAGGGCATTTCTGTATTTCCCGAGTTTATTCGTCTTCGGAATAACGGCCGATATCCGGAGAAAGAGCCAGGTCATCATACGTGAGCGGGTAAGCGCTTTGAATAACGCTATACTCAATTTGTCGGGAGCATCTTTTTGAATGTGCAGCATAACGGACAAGCACCCCCTTACGATAGCGCAAATTGGAAAAACGTGATCCGGTCAATACAATGGATGACCGAGGCGAGTGGCGAACGCATTCACGAGCCTGACCCTCGAACTCCGGCCATACGAGTAATGATGCACCGGAGACGATGTCGGTTTGAATTTCTGGAAAAACGCATTTATACCGTGAATTGTCGATCCATTAAAATCGAAGATGAGGTTCCGTTCCATCGCCCACACGATGCACTGATGCATCAGCAGCAGTCCGCACCCGGAGCCGCCGTGCTTGCGATCGATTCCGAACAGCAATCCGTAAATCGCCCGCGCATCGTACACCATAAGCGCCGCGGCGAACGTTACGTTGTCGTCCGTTGTCACGCCCATCGTCATCAGGTTCGATCGTGTATCGAGGCGGGACAGCAATCGTGCAAGTTCGGTCCTCGTGAACGGATGCGCTCTGCCCGCGTTGGCCAGCGACATTTCTGAAAGTCTGTGGACCAGATCGGGATCGATATCCGTCGCTACTCGCATGCTCGATTTCATGGTAGAATGCAGGTTCTTGCGCGTCTGGCCGGAGTATCGGGCGAGAAGGTCTTCCTCGCTCATCGGCGGATAGATGCGGTTGGTTTTCCATGCGCTATAAGCGAATCCGGTGTCCAGGAAATCCGGTCGTCGCATGTACGCCGGGGGAAAGGTCAAGGAAATGGAATCATACCGTGGCAGGTAATGAAGAATCCGCATCAGGACCGTATCCATGAGGTTCGCGTATTCATCGGATAAAACGCGATCCGCGAGCACCGGTGCGTGATACGAGGTCAGTTTTGGCCGCACGATGCGTCGCAGGCCCAAACGTCGATTCAGCAGATACGCATATCCCCCGACCCACTGCCCGTTGTCATCGCAAACCAGGATGTGCAGTTCGCCTTCCGGACGTTGATCCAGCCACAGGCTTGTCTGGAAAAAAGATCCCGTCTGCTGCGCCAGAACAAATGCATCCCACTTCGCATGCTCGTCGGCAGAGAGTTCCCGAACGACCAGATCCATTGTCTGTGACCTCCTCTCCTCAAGTCGGTGGAGTCTCCGCCGCGGATTGTCTGTTGTAAAATACCAAGCGAAACCTGAAATGGAAAGTAGGCCTTGCGTTTCTGATTGTCAATACGCGGCTTGGGTTGGAGGAGGGGTGGCTTTTGTTATTTTTTTCCTGCTGCTTGCATTTCACACTGAAAAATTCGTAAATTATTTGACACTTCAAGATTACTCTTGTAGTGATCACGGAGCGGTAGTTCAGTTGGTTAGAATGCCTGCCTGTCACGCAGGAGGTCGCGAGTTCGAGTCTCGTCCGCTCCGCAAAAAGTCCTTCATTGAGGGACTTTTTCATTTGCTCACAATAGGGAGATCGGTGATG
>CAYJMN010000184.1:0-2862 GCA_964371045.1 uncultured Chromatiales bacterium
CCACGCTGCCGCCTCTGCAAAAGCTTGTCGGTCCGTCCGCTGTGATGGAAGCGCCGGGACCGGGGAGCACCGTGACCAACACGGTCGCTGACGTATCCGCGCAACTGTCCGCGTCGGTAACGATCGCGCGGTAGATGCCCGCTTGCCTCGCTTTCAGAAAAAGGGAAGTCTCGCCCGGAATATCCAGTCCGTCACGTTGCCAGCGGAAGACGATCCCCATCGTTGTCCGGACACTCAGGACCACATCTTCACCTTCGCAGATTGTCGTCGGGCCTTCAGTCGCGATATCCGCGCCCGGCCCGGGATTGACACTTATGCGAATCACCTCCGACGTGTCTCTGCACTTCTCAGAATTTATAACAATCACCCTGTAACTACCGATATCGGTCGCTGTGTAACTAGAATCGGTGGCATCCTCAATATCGGTCTCATCACGTTGCCATTGGTATTTAACAATGCTGGAAGAAGAGGCCACGAATGTGACCTTTCCCGACTTGCAGAAACGTATGGGGCCTTTCGGATTAACGTCCACCACCGGTGCGGGAACAACACGCAGGAGGGCGGAATTCGTCAGCAGCATTCCCCAGCAACGATCAACGAGCAGGCAACGAAACCGAAGTCCCGTCATGCTCAAAGTCAGGGGTTGAATCAAAAGCATTGACGTTCTCTCGCCGGAGTACGGCGCTTGTGCAGGTACATCGACGAATCCCGCTCCACTGTCTACCTGCCACTGGTACGAAATCATGTCACCATCGGCTGAAGCGTTGAAAACAACGCTGCTACCCTCACAAATTGTTGCGTCCTCGGGGTGAGACAGGAACCTGGCGCTATCACAGATTCTGCCCTCGCACATTTTCACAACGAATGCATCTGTATAGTCGCTTTTGAACTGTTGATGCCCATCTTTTGTCGCTATGTGCGTGAAGCTGGTGGTTTCCCCAACGAGATGGACACATGAAGTATGGTCGATCGCGATTCCGTAAATACGGTCCTTAAATTCACCGCCAAAAAATGTCCCCCATATTTTTCGACCTGCCGGATCGAACTTGACCACATACCCCTCGTCAGCATTTCGACCTACCGGTTGATGAGTGCCCGGTGTTCCAATACCTGGAACGCTCCCCGAGAACCCGGCCAGATACACATTCCCGGTTGCATCGAGTACAAGGGAGCAGTACTTTAAATGTTGAGGGCCCACCATAGGGCCTTCGGAATATGTGCCCCACTCCCTAACCCCCTGAGCGCTAAATTTTGCGACAAAAGGCTCCTGATAGCAGGTATTTTTATACGTACCCGGCGTAGCGAGACCTGAAGGGCCATACGAGATCCCTGAAATGTAAACATTCCCTTGAGGATCTGTTGTAATGTCTGCCCCTTGGTCATCACCCGGCACTCCATAGTATGTCCCCCACAATCGCTGGCCATCAGTATTGAACTTTACAATGAATGCATCGGGTTGTCTGGCCGAAATCGGTAAATCCCCCGACCTCTGTACCTGATGTGCCCCTGCGGTTGAGATACCCGAATCACTAAAGGCCGAGCCGGCGATGAATACATTGCCGGACCGATCCGTCGTCACGGCGAATGCATACTCATACCATTCCCCGCCGTAGTATGTTGACCATAGCAACGACCCATCGGAACTGAATTTCGCAAGGAAGGCATTATGGGCGTGAACTGGCGAGCCGTGCACGATTTGATGCGCGCCTGGCGAGGCAATTCCTACCTTGCTCGTAGTCCATCCGGTGACAAAAATATTCCCCCCATCGTCGGTCGCGATTCCTGCATTTCTTTCACGCGCAGGTCCCCGTATATAGCGCTTCCATATTCGGCTGCCCTGGAAATCAAACTTCGAAATGGAAATATCTCCATCGTCGCCCCATACTGAACTCCCCTGGCACGTGCACGACAGGCAGATGTAACCCGACGGATCCAGTGCTATACTTACTAACAATATGTCAGAAGCTCCGGCCAGATTGTCCTCAAAATAGCTACCCCATTGTCGCACACCCGAGGCATTGAATTTTACGATGAAGCCGGCGTAACCTGCACCCTTAGTATCCTGATGTGAACCGGGTGTTGCAATACCGGTTGAGCTGCTTGTCCATCCGCACACGTACACATTGCCAAGTGCATCGACCACAACCTCATGTGCGCAATCCAAACCACTCCCCCCATAATACGTCGCCCATGGATCGATGATCAGCGTTTTGCTCTTGTCATATTCGCCGACCTCGAATCCGACTGTCGTACCCCGCAATGAAAATACCGCCGCGACTGCTTCACGATCATCCTCCGTCCAGCACAGCGGCGCATCTTCCCGCATGCTTCCCAACGGCGTGCTGATCGAGAGCGATCCATCTGTGCCGACGAGCACGTCCTGTGCATTGTCATAGCGCATGCGTATGTCGCCCGGCCTGCCCCCGGGACGCACGATGAAGTTGTATTTCAGTCGTCCACCGTTGGAGAGCAGCTCGAGATCGATGTGCTGGTAAATTTCCTCGTACACTATGCGGTGGAACTCGCGCACGCCATGCAAGCCGTCGGGATGGCGGTCGGTATAAAAACTCACCGTGCCGGCGGCCTCGTCGTACGCCCGCACACGCACGTCGGGGTTGCCTCCCACGAGCGTCATGTCCATGCGAAATGTTTCGGTGGTGACGTCCGGTGCCGGCCCAGCATTCATCGGATCCGTCAGGGGATCGGGCGTGCCGGAAGTCCGCGTGAACACCGTGCTGATGCCGTCCGCGCGCACATAAATCTGCGCTCCGGGTACATCCGCCCGATAGAAAATCTCGTCGCGAGCGTTGCCGTCCGCATCCGCGAATTGCCCGCGATTCTCCTGGAAGCGAATGCCCGTGT
>CAYJMN010000185.1:0-2828 GCA_964371045.1 uncultured Chromatiales bacterium
GCACACTCAGGATGACGAGCTTGATAACGCGCGTAAGAAAACCAGATGTCATCCATGAAATGGACTGGTGCGAAGCGCTGGTGGGCACACTCAGGATGACGAAGTTGGCTAATGCGGATAAGCAACTCTCATGTCATCCATGATATAAACCAGCGCCCGGCGCCGGTATTCACTCTCAGGACGGTTTCCAGGTATTATCGGAAGGTTTGCCGTCAGGGATCCAACCCCCGCCGAGCTGGACGGATTCGATTGCGGTGTTGGTTTCGATGTCGATTATTGCTTCGGTTGCTCCGTCCGCCCACACTGACGCGGGACGATGGATCGTACGTTTTTCGCCGCCGCCGAAATTGACTGTTACCAGGATGGGCACGGGGATGGAACCGTTTCGCGTTACCGTGATTCGCGTGTTTCGCTCAGTTGTGCGAACTCCGGCGATGGCGAGATCGGGCATGCCGAAATCGAAGAACCAGCTTCGCCAGAACCACTCGAGCTTCTCTCCGGTGACGCGGTCGAAGGTGTGGAAGAAGTCCCATGGCAACGGATGCTTGCTTGTCCACGAGGCGATGAACTCGCGCAGCGCGGTATCGAAACGCTCCTCGCCCAGCATGTCCCGCAACACTGCGAAAGCCATCGCGGGTTTGAGATATCCGATAACCTGCAGGTTATCCCCCGATGACGCGACGGAAGGCATGATCATCGGGTAATCCATTTCGCTGCCCGAAAAACGCTCGTATCCGCGGGCGGCGCGGTTCATGTGATCGTACTTCGACAGAGATTTCTGTACATCCACCGGAAGGAAATACGCCATGCCTTCATCCATCCATGCGTAGCGCGTTTCATTGATGCCGACCATGAATGGAAAATATGTATGCGCGATCTCGTGCGAGTGCACATACACGTCCGTGATGCGGTTTCCGAACGTTCCGTCGTTGACGATCATGGGAAATTCCATTCCATAATATCCATTGAACACGGTCATCGCAGGATACGGGAAGGGTACTCCGGGTCGGGCCGCGGACATCATCTCCACGGTAATCCGGCCTTCATCCGCGGCGGTCTGGAACGAGGTTGATTGCGCATCGTACGCGGCATCGACAAGCACCCGGCGCTCGCCGACCTTCGCGGCCACGGCATCCCATCTGTAGCGTGCCCCTACGCCGAAAGCGACATCGGGAACGTCCGAGGCTTCGAAGATCCAGGTATTCCCTTTCGCGGATGCGGTGTACGGCGGCTTGCCTTGCAGATCGCTGGCATCGATAATGCGGACCACGGAGTCCGATGTAAGAGCTTGTCTGTAGCGGGCGAGGAAGGGTTCGCGAAGCACCTGTTCGGGATTATTCAGCATCCCCGTAGCCCACACACCGCAGCTGTCCGGCACCGTGATCGCAACACGCATATTTCCGTAATCGTGATAGAACTCGTTTTCACCATCGTACGGCAGCAGATCCCACCCGCGAATATCGTCATATACAGCAAGACGGGGAAACCAGTAGGCGAGAAACAGCGATCCGTTTTCGTAGGCGCCCATGCGCGGATTTCCGCCGCCCTCTCCCGTGGTGACAGGAATAGTAAACGACCATTTCACGGAAATCGACGTAATTGAGCCGGGTGGTAGCGGAACCGGCGGGGTGACGCGCATCACTGTGTGATCGATCCGGACTTCCTCGCTTGTGGGGAATAGGGTGCGTTCGACGCCGTCGATGCTGAGTTCCTGCAGTCGCATTCCGTCGGTAACCGCATTGACGCCTATGCTGGTTCCACGTGGCGCGGTTGGTTGATTCATGTTCTGATAGAGCCGGAACACCAGCGTCTTCAAGGTGTCGAGGCTGTTATTCCGGTAGCTGATCCGCTCGGATCCCTCGAGAAAGCGCTTCGCGGGATTCACATTCACGCTGATGTCATAATCCGCTGAGTTTTGCCAATACCGGGGTCCCGGCCTGCCGTCCATCGATCGCGTTCCGCGTTCGTACGCGCGTTTGATTTCCTTCGGCATCGGCAAACCCGTCCCTTCGGCCAAGGTTGGTTGAGATGCGCATAGAGCAAAAACAATGAGCAGAAACAGTTTCACATGATGCATGGAATCCTCCGAAACAATTGGCCTAAAATGGCGTCGGTCCGACGATGTAATTGCAGTCTTGAATAATGACAGCAGAACGGTAACGCTGAGCAATTTTCCGGATACGGGAATCCGCGGTGCATTGTTACGCTCTTGGAGTGTGCAGACCAAGGCGGTGCACCGGTTTATTTCGTGGATGAGATTAAGGATCCCGTCCGTGCCAACCAAGCCCGTCATGCTGAGTGTGCCCACCGGCACCGTACGCCGGTCCATTTCAAGGATGACAACAGGTTGGATCTATGTATCGGCGATCATGTTTAATCCGCCTCGTCTACGGAAATCACTGATTTTCCCCTCTTCCTCCCCCCTCTCTACCAGGGGGCCGGGGGGGTGAGTTGATGAAGGCGAAAATGAGGATTCCGCCCATTTTGCATGATGTCATTAGCAGGAGCCACCGCGGCAAGATCTCAAGATGATGCTCTGACGTTGTTCGGTGGCTCCGCTACTGCGGAGAAGCATGATTCGTTCCGTAACGCACGAGGAGTGTAGGTACCTCCCTGATGTCATAAGAAGTGTGCCTACCAGCGCTTCGGGTCGGTCCATTTCGGGCACGACACGTGGATGGTGTGAATACGTGCGCGGATCACACGGATGAACACGGATATGCACGGAGAAGAAATTTTCTGTCTGCAAATCCAAAAGTCTCTCGTATCTGGTTTTCAAAAACTCTTATCCGCGTTAATCCGTCTCATCCGCGAAAATCCCACGGAGT
>CAYJMN010000186.1:0-2747 GCA_964371045.1 uncultured Chromatiales bacterium
TCAATGTATATTTCACACGGACGAATGCATTTACGGCGGTAACGCGGATTTAGGGTGTGTATTCCGACGAAAGCGACCAGCCATTCCGATTCAAACGGACCAGATCATCGGAGCGAAGCGACGATGGTGTTGGTAACATAGCAGGTGGTCGCTTTACTTCAAATCTAGGGTCGCAGCCAACCGCTTTCTCATCGAGTCTCCTTTCAGTGTGATGGTGTATGCATTGTGTATCAGCCGGTCCATAATCGCGTCGGCGAGGGTTGCTTCTCCAAGCCATTCATGCCAATGCTCGATCGGTAACTGACTGGTAATGATCGTTGATTTTCTTCCATGACGGTCTTCAAGGATTTCCAAGAGATCCCGCCGCTGCTCCTCGGTCAGCGGCGTCAACCCCCAGTCATCAAGAATGAGAAGTTCCGTTTGCGCGATGAGTTTGAGGGCCCGAAGGTATCGTCCCTCACCGCGTGATATCCCCAGGTCGCTGAATAAGCGACCTAGACGGTGGTAGAGGACCGAGAGCCCGACACGACATGATTGATGTCCAAGAGCACAGGCAAGATAGCTTTTCCCGGCGCCCGTGGGCCCCGTGATGAGCACGTTATGCTGTGATCGGATCCACGTACACGTCGAGAGTGATGCGATCAAGGAACGATCCAGGCCGCGATTCATGCGAAGATCGAGGTCCTCCATCGCAGCCGGTTGACCGAGGCGTGCGCGGCGCAGCCGGGCCGTGAGGGATCGGTTTTCCTGCTCCAATCGTTCGCGGTCGACGAGAAGGGCGAGCCGCTCCTCAAACGCCAACGCGTTCCACTGCGCGGTCTTCTGTTGTTCCTCCCACGCCTTGACCATCCCGAACAGACGCAACGCCTTCATCGATTCAATGATTGGGTGCAACAGCATGGCTATCCTCCACGGCAAGGGAACGGTAATAGTCCGCGCCACGAACATTTTCATGGGTGAAGTTCAGACTTTCTTGCACCGCGGGAGGCGGTGCGGATTCCTGACCGCGTTCAAGGATCGTTCGGACGCATCGATAACTATGTCCGCCGATCTCCAGCGCCCGACGACACGCCGCATCGAGACGTTCATCTCCCACCTTGCCGCTATACCGCATGATGCCCAAACAGGCGCGAAAACCCTGTTGTGGGTGCTTTTTCTCGCCCATGATCACTTCGAACAGCTTCGCGATATGTTCTCCATGCTTGCGGCCCCATTTGACCAGACGCACCGGGTCCCATTCGCTGCGCCAGAGGTGCGCCGCCGGCATATGCTCGGCGATAGTTGAGTAGCCATAGGGATGATCATTACGGGCATGGATGGCCACGCGCCGCCCTTTATGGAGCACTTCAACCATCGAGGCGCTCGCACGCAGCATCACGGGCTGCTTGACCAACTGGTACGGGACGCTATAGAAGTGATTTTCGAACGCGACGTGATAGTCAATATTGACGGTGGCCTTCTTCCAGTCCGGAAATTCAAATGGTTGTTTGGGCAGAGGGCGCAACGCGGGTTGGTCCAACTCCTTGAAGTAGGAAGACCGAGTGCCACGCATCTTCTGAAATGGACGGTCGTTGAGCTCATCGAGAAGTTCGGCGATGGCTTCGTTGACTTCCGCGAGGGAAAAGAATTGGCGATTCCGTAGTCGGGCGAGAATCGAACGTTGTACATGCAAGACGCCGGCTTCCACCTTGGCTTTGTCCTTCGGACGCACCACGCGGGCTGGTAAAATGACAACGTCATAGTGTTCGGCAAAACTCTGGTACGTCGGATTGATCTCCGGATCATAATAACAGGCATTGGTGACGCCGGTCTTGAGGTTGTCGGGAACGATCGCGGCGGGGACGCCGCCGAAGAAATGCAGCATCCGTATGTGGGAACCGATCCAATCGGGAGTCGTCTGACTCCAGGTCGCATCGGCATAGGAATAGTTGCTCGCGCCAAGTACGCCAACGAACACCTCCGCCGTTCGCACTTCACCCGTCTGGCGATCGATCACCTCCACGCCGTCGCCGCTGTAGTCGACGAACACCTGATCGCCCGCGATATGCGTTTGCCGCATCGACACTTCAACGGTACCGGTGTAGCGCTTATACAGATCGCAGAATCGGCTGTAGCCGTAGCCATCGGGATGTGCATCACGGTATTCCTCCCAGAGGAGCTGAAGCGTGACGTGTTTGCGGCGGAGCTCCTTATGGATGTGCTCCCAATTCGGAAGCGTCTTTCGGCTCTCAGATGTCTCCTCGCGTGGGAATAGGAGTCGTCCGATTGCCTCATCATCCAGCGATTCGATGTCCGACCACGTGATCGAGGCCAGGCTGGCACGTTGCAGATACGTGTGGACCGTGGTTTTCTTCATGTTGGATCCACGTGCGATCTGACGCTCACTCAGAGCGTCAAGAAAGGCCAGACGGAGTACTTCTTTGATCTTTCTCATGGGTTCCTTCCTTCGGGACATGGTCTCTCCTTGTGGTGGAAACCCACAAGTAACAGCCATGGATGGAGAAATATCCATCGAACCCGCGCTCACCATGACCATTCCGGGCAAAGCGACCACCGATTCCGACCAAAGCGACCAGTCATTCCGATCTATGACAAAAACTGGTCCGATAACTTTGGAATCGGTGGTCGCTTTCGATCGGAATCAGTGGTCGCTTTCAATCGGAATGAGTGGTCGCTTAAGCCCGGAATACACATTTAGGGAATGTCACCCACGAAATGGACCGGTGCGCAGCGCTGGTGGGCTCACT
>CAYJMN010000187.1:0-2742 GCA_964371045.1 uncultured Chromatiales bacterium
TGGTCGGAACCTGCTTAAGTTAGCGCCTATGCCCTACTGGGAGAGGGGCCGGGGGTGAGGGCACGGAAGTAAATTTCACAGACTCCTCAACCTCCCAACAAAACCAACTTCTCCCCTCTGTACCCCCGAAGAAAATCCTTGATGTGCAGGGCCTTCTTCCCTTCCTGTTGGAGTTCAAGAATATTCAGACTTCCGTGTCCGCACTGGATGCTGAGTCCGCTGTCGATGAGCAGGACGCTGCCGGGGATGCCCGATGACGATTCTTCGGCGACGGCGGTGCGATGGATTTTCAATTGATGGTCTGCGTGCGTTGTCCATGCTGAAGGATGGGGACTCAAACCACGTACGAAATTATGCACGGTACGGGCGGAACGCGTCCAGTCGACTCGGCAAGTGTCGCGGAAGATTTTCGGAGCGGGCGTGGCCAGCGCATCATCCTGCACCAGGATTGGGACCGCGCCAGACCCTATGAGCTTTACGGTGCGCACAACAACGTCGGCACCGAGCACGGCCAGGATATCGTGCAATTCGCCGGCGGTCATGTCATCGTGCATCGAGATGCGTTCCTGCAAAATGATGCCGCCGGTATCGACCTCGTGTTTCAGGAAAAAAGAAGTGACGCCGCTCTCATTATCGCCATTGATCAGCGCCCAGTTGATAGGAGCTGCGCCACGGTATTTTGGGAGCAGTGAGGCGTGCAGGTTGAAGCTTCCGAGGGAGGGAATGGTGAACACGGATTCCGGCAGGATGCGGAAGGCGACCACGACGAAAATATCCGGTGAAAAAGCGCGGAGTTGATCGGGAAAATCGGGGTCCTTCATGGATTCAGGCTGGAGCACCGGAATATCCAGCATACGCGCAACCTCTTTTACCGGTGTACCGCTGAGGATCTGACCTCGTCCGCGCGGTTTGTCGGGTGCGGTGACCACCGCCACCGGTGTCAGGCCTGTATCGTGCAGTGCTTTGAGCGACGGCACTGCGAAGTCCGGCGTACCCATGAAAATGATATTCATCGCGTTCTCCCGTATGATGGAGGCACGGTCGTTCAGTCTGTAAATTCGATCTTTTTCGCCATTAAATACTCCGTTTCTTCTTCACCGCTGCGAATGCGTTTCAGCACGGGCACGAGCAGGCGTTTTCTGAGCCCGCGAAGGTAGTCCGTGAAGAAGATTCCTTCGAGATGATCATATTCGTGCTGAATGACGCGTGCAAGGAAATCGGTCGCTTCGAGTTCCTGGTCTTGGAAATTGCTGTCCTTGTAGCGAATATGGAGTTTTTCGGGACGAAGGATTTCTTCGCGAACATTCGGAACGCTGAGGCAGCCCTCTTCAATGCTGATTTCGTCGCCCCAGAGGTCCGTGATCACAGGATTGATCATGACAAGAGCTTTGGCATCCTCGAACTCCTCCATTGGTGAGAGATCGACAACGAAGAGGGACGACCCGATCCCGACCTGGTTAGCCGCGAGGCCGACGCCGTTCGCGTGATGCATCGTTTCGAACATATCGATAATCAGTTGAGTCACTTCGGGACCCGGACGTTCAATCACCCGCGTTTCTTCGCGCAGGACTTTCGCACCGTAGGGATAAATGGGTAAAATCGCCATGATCGTTGGATTCTGTAGCATTCGTTGCGGTTATGGTTTCATTATGCGGCGAAAATTCGTAATTTCGCGCATTGACAATCAACAAATGTACTCAGGAAAAGATTACAGATGAAGGCATAGCCCATGGAACTCGGTTTGAAAGAAAAACGCGCATTCGTCGCGGGTTCAAGCGGCGGCATCGGACGAGCGATCGCAGAGGGACTGGCGGCGGAGGGATGCAGAATCATGCTCTGCGCCCGTACCGAACGCACGCTTCGCGACCTCGCCTCGGATATCCATTCCCGCTTCACCGCCGAAGTACATTGGACGGCAACCGACCTGGACATCCCGGAAGATATCGAGCGAGCCGCGCTTGCGACCATCACCGAGTTCGGCGGTTTGGACATCCTCGTCACCAATAACGGCGGGCCTAATCCCGGAGATTTTCTTTCCATGACCGAAGAGCAATGGCTCGCAGGCTACAATCGCACCCTGATGAGCGGCGTGCGACTGATTCGCGCCTTCCTGCCGGGGATGATCGAGCAGGGATTCGGCCGCATCGTCAATATGACCAGCATCTCGGTCAAGCAACCCGTGCAGCGGCTGTTACTTTCCAATGCGTTTCGCGCGGGTATGACCGGTATGGCCAAGACGCTCTCTGATGAAATCTCAAGGCACGGCATCACCGTCAACAACATCGCGCCGGGATATATCCGCACCAGCCGCCAGACGCAGCTGTTCACCGACCGTGCTGAAAAAGCCGGGGTGACAGTGGAATATATTCGCGAACAAGTCACCGGCACGATCCCGATGGGTCGCATCGGCATGCCGGAAGAAGTCGCGAATCTCGCCGTCTTCCTCTGCAGCGAAGCGGCGTCCTACATCACTGGTACAACCATCACCGTGGATGGGGGCTTGAACCGGGGACTGATGTAGGAAGGTACGATTGACGAGTGACGATTGACGATTTACGATTTACGATTTACGATTTGAAGAGGCCTCAGATACCTCACGGCGAACCAGCGACACGGAAAGCTAACGTCTGCGCTTGTCACTCCAAGGTGGTCACGCGGATATCAGGGGATTTCGCGGGAAAAATCTTTTATTGTCCCCATTTGGGAGGGTTAAAACCCCCACCTTTAGGTGGCAGCTTTAGC
>CAYJMN010000188.1:0-2191 GCA_964371045.1 uncultured Chromatiales bacterium
TTACACGGATGAACACGGATATGCACGGAGAAGAAATTTTCTGCCTCCAAATCCTAAAGTCTCTCGTATCTGGGTTTCAAAAACTCTTATCCGCGTTAATCCGTCTCATCCGCGAAAATCCGTGCACGTATTCACACGGATAAAGACGTGCACGGATTATTGCGGATGTACGCGGATAAGTAAGTCTTCGACTCCATATCCGCAAGTCTTTTGTATATGGGATTGCCGCAACACTTATCCGCGCCAATCCGTGTCCATCCGCGAAGATCCGCGTACGTATTCACCGGTGAAATGCAAACGTGCTGATCGTTCCTGAATCCGTTTGTCCATAAACGTTTTACAAACCATCTTTCGTCTTTCACGCTTCAGCATTCAGGCTTCACCCCGATGAATATCAGCGAACATATTTTTCTGACCATGCTTTGGCTGGCGTGGTGCGCAGTGCACAGTTTGCTGATCTCGAACAGCTGTATGCGTATCGTGGCGCGTTCCCCCGTTTGGCTGCAGCGATGGTACCGAATGCTGTATGTGCTTTTCAGCATAGTAAGCCTTGTGCCGATCCTCCTGTATCAGCGAGGCATTCCGCACGACGTGTATTGGATCTGGCACTGGCCGTGGTCGTTTTTGCAGTGGACCGGACTTGTCGCAGCCGCTGTGCTGTTCGTTACCGGCGCCAGGAGTTACGATCAATGGACTTTTTTCGGATTCAGGCAGATCGCAGGGCAAGCCAGGGAAACACTACCTCGGCTTCGCGTCGACGGCATTCTCTCTCGCGTTCGTCATCCCTACTACAGCGGGGGCATACTCGTGCTGCTCTTTTGGGGCGAGGGAGATTCGGCGTCGCTTGTCATGCGCGTTGTCGGGATTGCCTACCTGATCGTCGGAACGGAGATCGAGGAGCGGAAGCTGATTCTGCAATTCGGAGAAGAATACCGGGCATATCGGAAGAGAGTACCGAGATTTATTCCGATTCTTTCGAGACGACAAGGCGAGGTGTAAGGATCTATCCGGCTGTGGCGTATCCCGTCCCGGAAATCGAAGGAGTTGCGGTGAACCCGACTCATGCGTTTTATTGCGGTATGCAAGTAAAGCGCATTCTCATCATACGGAAGCACAATCACCTCGGCGACATGCTGTGTTCGCTGCCTCTGTACGCGGCGTTGAAGCAACGATGGCCTGACTGCGGCATCACGCTGTTGGCCGCTCCGACGAGCTGGCCGGTGCCGCTCCGCGAAATCAATCCGTATCTCGATGATATTATCTGGTACAACAAGGGTTCCTGGCTCAGCGTCGTCCGCATGCAATTGCGACTCCGACGTTCACATTTCGACATGGCGATCGTTCCATCAACTATCCGGCTTTCACGCACGTCGCATATCACCGCGCGCTTCACGGGGGCGCCTGTGCGACTGGGCGTGAAATCCATCGACGGCGTACTGAATCCGTCAGCGGGATGGTTGACCACTTCGGTGGAGGTCGCATGGGAGAAGCAGCACGTGCATCAGGTGTGGCGAAACATCGAAATCGCGGAGGCCGCCGGCTGCCCCCGTCCGGCGAATCCCCTCGCGCTTTTGCGTTACCCGATAGATGCGGAGGCGATGCAGGAAGCGCAATCGTTGGCGGCTACGTTTCCCGCCGGATCACGGCTGGTGGGCGTTCACCCCGGCGCCGGTAAGGTCACGAACATCTGGCCCACGGAACGCTTCGCCGACGTGCTCACATCATTGCATCGCGACAGTCCCATCGGGGTGCTTGTCTCCGGCGGTATTGTCGATGCCGCCGCAGTTTCACGACTGACCACGATGCTGCGCGCGAACGGGATCCCGCATCTTGTTGAGAACACCCTATCCGTACTGGCCGCCGCAGGTGCTCAATTTGACCTGTTTCTGACGAATGATACCGGAGTCATGCACGCAGCCGCGTTCAGCGGCGCTCCGGTCGTCTCGCTTTTCGGGCCGACGCCATCATGGGAATGGGCACCGCTTCAGCAGGGGTGCACGGCGATCCAATCCAGTGATGGGACAATGCAGGGAATCGAAACGGACAAGGTGCTCGCGGTATGCCAGGCGACGCTCGCAGGAATGCCGCGTCGCTGATTTCCCTGTCCTGATGTACGCGGAGATAGACGTACGCGGATGAATACGTGCGCGGATTCACGCGGATTAATGCGGATGTACGCGGATAAGAAAGT
>CAYJMN010000189.1:0-2156 GCA_964371045.1 uncultured Chromatiales bacterium
TGGGCGACGTATTATGGGGGGAGCGAGGAGGACTGGGGACACGACATCGTGGTTGACAACGACGGAAATCTGATCGTTGCCGGAGCTGCAAGGAGCAAGACTGGGATCGCTACGTCTGGAGCACATTCGGCGGTCGTCGGGCATGGGTATGATGGATTCCTGACAAAATTCAGTGCTTACGGCGTGCGACAGTGGGGTATCTATTTCGAAAGCAACATTGAACACGGAAATTTCTGGCCGGATAGTTACTATTGGCCATATATTACTCTTGTTATGACTCCATCAGGAGATTTCTTCGTCGCATATACGACTACCATGGGAAGCGGGATCCCTAAGGACGATGGTGATATCGGTGTCTCGAGATTCACCACGGATGGTGTCAGGTTGTGGGAACGCAGGTTCGGAGGCCTCAAGCTCGATAGATGTTCCGGTGCCGCTATCGATAACGCAGAGAATATTTACGTGACCGGATGGACGTCCAGTGATAACGGCATCGCTACACCGAACGCTTATAAACCAGTCCGGACGTCAGGCTATGAAGACTTGTTCTTAACTAAGTTTGCTTACGACGGTACACTACTCTGGGGCACATACCTGGGTGGCGAATTTACGGACTGTGCGTCAGACGTTGCCACCGATATTCACGGCAATATCTATGTGACCGGGGTAACTGAGAGTGAAACCGGAATCGCGACGCCGGGGGCGTTCCAGACCCTAAAATCAGCATCGCCACCAGGTAACAGCAGGATGGACGGATTCCTCATGAAATTCGATGGTTCTGGCCAGCAATTATGGGGAACGTATTACGGTGTGCCTGGTCAAGATGCTGGCTTGGGAGTTGCAACAGATGCTCAAGCAAATGTAATCATGGTCGGAAGCTCTCAGGGGTCCTCCGGATTAGCTACTCCCGGTGCGTTCCAGACCAACTCCTCGGGCGATTCGTTTATCGTAAAATTCACGCAGCATGGGGTACGTGAATGGTGTACATATTTCGGAGGTGCCGGTTCCGTCTTCCTGACGGGTCTCGTTGCCGCTGAATCCGGGAATCTATACTTCTGTGGTCACAGCAACGGCGTATCCAATCTGGGTACTCCAGGGGTTCATCAGCAGTACCAGGGGAGCTACGGGTATGACGGACTCCTCGCAAGGTTTTCTCCAAACGGTCAACGTGATTGGACGACCTACTTCGGCGGAGAACATCTTGACGAAGTTACAGGAATTACAGTGGATAGAAATGAGAATATCCATTTTTGTGGGGTTACGAGGAGCTCAACGGGTATTGCAACCAAAGGTGTGCATCAGGACACACTTGGCGGCTGGCACGACGCGTTTTTCACCGTCATGAAACCAAATGGCAGGATATGCGACAGCTCCTGGATAGTACTGCATCCGATCGATACCTCCGCGTGCGAAGGGGAGCGTGCTCAATTCGCCGCGGATGCGAATGGGACGAACATTTCGTTTCAATGGCAGGTGGATAGTGGATCGGGATGGGTCAACGTCTCGGCAGGATTGCCGTATGCAGGAGAAACATCACCGAAGCTTTCTCTAGACGGAGTCGCGCGGAGTATGTCGGGATACCGCTATCGCTGTCTGATAACGGACAAATGTAATGAACTACTGGAAACATCCTTCGCGACGCTCATAGTCCACCCTTCTCCGGAGGCCGCCATTATCGCTTTGGGGCCGACAAGACTGTGCAAAGCAGGGAGTGTCGCCTTGGCCGCTACCACTGGACCGGGTTGGTCATACATCTGGCAGAGGAATGGTAACGCGATCATCGGAGAACAGGCGCCGACATACACGGCGACCGAGGAAGGGAGCTATCGGGTCATAGTCTCGAACATCGAACACTGCACCGACACCTCAAATGTGATTGTCGTCACAATCAATCCCGGTCCCGGCGCGGATATCACGGCTGAAGGCCCGACGACGTTTTGCGAGGGGGAACATGTCTTTCTGAAGGTTGGGACAACGACGGGGATCGTCTTCAGGTGGCAACGTAACGGCAGCGATCTCCCGGGCGAGACCTCCCTTTATCTGGAAGCGAGACAAAGCGGCTTGTATCGCGCCATCGTCACCGATGCGGACAGTTGCGCGGATACGTCAGCGACGGTGCTGGTCACGGTGCTGCCCGGTCCAGGCGCTTCCATCAC
>CAYJMN010000190.1:0-2094 GCA_964371045.1 uncultured Chromatiales bacterium
TGTGCGGAGCTTGACCTGGAATTCAGGTGTTTGGGATAACCAGCACCAACCGACCGGCTACGAAGCCTAAAAAGCTCCTATCCGCGTCTATCCGTCTTGATCCGCGTTCATCCGCGTACGTCTAATACGTACGCGGATGGTTGCGGATCGGAGCAGATAAACGCGGATAATAGAATTTTAGACTCCATATCCGTGTGCCCCGTGCAATACCGGAAACGAGTGAGGAGCACACCCACGCGTTTGCGTTCGAATAACCGCCAGACCTTGCGGCCACGAAGTCTAAAAAATCTCTTATCCGCGCCCATCCGCTCTAATCCGCGAAAATCCGTGCACGTCTTCATCCGTGTTCATCCGCAATAATCCGCGAAAATCCGCGCACGTATTCGAATACGTACGCGGATGGTCGCGGATCGAGACGGATTTTCGCGGATAAGAGCTTTTATCAACTCCAATTCCGAACATTCTGTGCTTTTTCGATAGAGTGTAGGAAGCTTGACCTGGAATTCGGGTGTTGGGATAACCAGCACCAACCGACCGGCTACGAAGTCTAAAAAAATTTCTTATCCGCGTTCATCCGCAATAATCCGCGCACGTCTTCATCCGTGTTCGTCTTTATTATCCTTGCAAAACGGGAATCACATTCCTATATTTGCAAGGATGATACAACGAATGATGATAGCCGATCTCAACCAGGCGCTCATGGAAGCGCCTGCGGTCTGTCTGCTCGGGCCGCGGCAGGTGGGGAAAACGACGCTCGCCCTGGCGGCAGGGGAGAAGTACGATGCGCTGTACCTCGATCTCGAAGCGGAATCTGATCGCGCGCGACTCGAAGATGCCGAGCGCTACCTTGCGTTGTATCTCGATCGACTCGTCATTCTGGACGAAGTTCAGCGTGTGCCGGGATTATTCCCGCTGCTGCGCGGTCTGATCGACAAGTCCCGCCGACTGGGAAAAAAAAGCGGAAATTATCTTCTGCTTGGATCCGCGTCCCCGGAGTTGCTTCGTCAGTCGGGTGAGTCCCTCGCAGGCCGAATCCGTTATCTCGAACTCGCGCCTTTTACATTATCGGAGATGGGAGACGCTTCGCTAGACGACCTCTGGCTTTGCGGTGGTTTTCCGGAAAGTCTGCTCAGTGCGGATAAAGCAAAAAGTCTTCGATGGCGGATGGACTTTATTCGTACCTATCTGGAACGAGATATCCCATTCTTTTCGCCGCGTATCGCGGCTGAAACCCTGCGACGATTCTGGACCATGCTGGCGCACCGGCAGGGTGGTATGCTCAACACCGCCGAACTTGCCCGCGGTCTGGGTGTGGACGCAAAAACCACCTCGCGCTATCTGGATCTGCTCGTCGATCTCTTTCTTGTACGGCGCCTGCAGCCCTGGCATGCGAATGTCGGGAAGCGCCTTGTGAAATCGCCGAAAATCTACATCCGCGATTCCGGCATTCTTCACGCGCTGCTCGCCATCGACAGCATCGATGCACTCCTTTCACATCCGGTGATCGGAGCCAGTTGGGAAGGATTCGTCATCGACCATCTGCTCGTGAATGCCCCTTCCGGCACTACGGGATACTTCTATCGCACGAGTGGCGGTGCGGAAATCGACCTGATCCTTTCGCTTCCGGGAGGGATATTGTGGGCGATCGAAATCAAGAGGAGCCACAAGCCGCACGTCGATCGTGGATTCCACGAAGCCTGCCTGGACACTTCTCCCGCGGGGAAATTCATCGTCTACCCCGGTGAGCATCGCTACCCGCTCTCCGCCGACATCGAAGTCCTTCCGCTCCACGCCCTCGTGAACGATCTCCGGCTCGCATCATTGCCGCGCTGACGCGAAACCGTACGCGGAACATACGTACGTGGAAAAAGACGTACCCAGCTGAACGCGGATTAAAGAGGATTGACGCGAATAAAGAGTTTTATTGACTCCAAGTCCAAACATTCTGTGCTTTTTCGATAGATGTACGGAGCTTGACCTGGAATTCGGGTGTTTGGGATCACCAACACCAACTGACCGGCTACGAAGTTTAAAAAATCTCTTATCCGCGTTCATCCGCAATAATCCGCGAAAATCCGCGCACGTATTCGAATA
>CAYJMN010000191.1:0-1962 GCA_964371045.1 uncultured Chromatiales bacterium
CTGTCAGAAGTCAAGAGCTTAAGTTAGCGCCTATGCCCAGTAGGGAGAGGGGAGAGGAATTATCCATTATCCATTGTCCATTATCATTCCCATCAACAATTCCGCGACTCGGGCGGATGCTCCCGGTGTGCCCATGCGCTCGCGCACACTACGGAGGTTGGCGAGGGTTGTTGAGCGACGGGCGGGGTCGAGGAAGTAGGGGAAGGTGTACTCCGCAATGTACTCGGGGGTAACCTCGTGCTGGAGAAGTTCGGGAACGATGCGTTTGCCTGCGAGGATATTGGCCATGCCGATGTTCTCTATCCTGATCAGTCGTCTTCCGATCTGATAATTCAACAAGGATGCCCGGTACACGATGACCATCGGGGTTCCATAGTAGGCGGTTTCCACGGTCGCGGTTCCCGAGGCCACAACCACGGCATGACTGTGCTGCATCAGGGCATGCGTGGCGTATCTGAGCAAGGGAATATCCGTGCGATCGCCAAGATGCCTGAGGTAATGCTTGTCTGGCAAGTGCGATGCTCCTATGGCGGATTGGCAACCGGTCTCCTGCTGGATAATATCAGCGGCCGCGAGCATCGCCGGGAGCAAGCGATCGATTTCCTGCGCTCGGGAACCCGGCAAAAGCCCCAGAATGGGGCGGTCGGCGGATAAGCCGTTCGCCAGCAAGAATTCGTTTCTGTCGGTATGCCCAAGAATTTCCAGGAGCGGATGCCCCACGAAGGAAACCGGAACGCCGGCTTCCCGGAAAATCTCTTCCTCGAACGGAAAGACCACCGCGAGATGATCCACCAATCCTTTCATCTTAGCCGCCCGTCCCTTGCCCCAGGCCCAGACCTGCGGACTGATGTAATACAACACCTTGATGCCCTTTTCCTTGACCCGTTTCGCGAAGCGGAGGTTGAAGCCGGGATAATCGATAAGCAGTACGACATCGGGCCGACGGCGCTCGAGTTCCTCGCGGCAGGTGCGAAACATCGTGCGGAGGAAGCCGGCGTGCCTTGCCACCTCCACGAATCCCATGATCGCGGTCTGTGAAATGTGATACAGTAGTTCCATCCCTTCCGCGGCCATCAGATCGCCTCCGATTCCGAACACCTCCGCATCGGGTACATGATCGCGCAGCGCTCGAATCACACGCGCGCCGTATTGATCGCCCGACGCTTCCCCCGCGATGATCATGACGCGTGTCGGTGATGGTGTCATTGTACCAACCAGATAATAAGGAGAATGATAGTGGCCGTGGCGAAGGCTTGCAGCGTACGTGCTTCGGAATGCCAGCCGGCTTTCCAATCGATGCGGCCTGGTGTGGAAGGTTTCCAGGGTGTGGGGCGGAAAAGGAAACGGGGTACCGCTTTGCAATACGCTTCGTATTCCGCACCGAATTTCTGTGCGAGGAACCGTTCCTCTTCACGGACAATCAGGGTGTACTGGAATACAAACCATGCGAATGCGACAAGCTGCAGCCACGGAAACAGCGCCATCGACATCACGCCGACGCCGACGTACAGCATGATGTTACCGACGTACAGCGGATTGCGGACGTGCGAGAAAGGACCGGACGTAACCAGACGGCTCGCGCCCACCTCACCGGTGACGCGGGTTTCGCTGCCGACATAAAACACCCCCCAGGCCCGTAACAATTCGCCCAGTGCCGCGACGACGAATCCGACGCCAAGGCTTATCGGTGTCGGTTCGGCGAAAACGATCATGACAAGCAGAAACGGCAGCGGCGTATAGCTGCGGTTGCGAAAGAGGAACTGGCTGAGGGTCACGTACGGCTCGTATTGATGGAAACCCTATAAATTAGTGCTGTTTCAAGGGAAAAACAACATCGGTAATTTCCATCGCTGCGCGCAGGTCCATTTCATGGGTGACATCAGGTTGCCGGGTCGCACCGGCCAAGTTCGTCATGCTGAGTGTGCCCACCAGCACCGTACGCTGGTCCATTTCAAGGATGAC
>CAYJMN010000192.1:0-1958 GCA_964371045.1 uncultured Chromatiales bacterium
GACGATGTTGACTGGGTCTTTCGGAGACATGCTCAAGATGTCATAAGAAGGAGCCACCTTTCAATGCGTTGCCCGCAATATTACCACCCGCTCTCTCAGTATCCCCTGCGCCGTTAGCGCGGTGACGAAGTACACGCCTGCCGGCAGCAACGCCGTGGGAATGATCGTCGCACCAACGCCTGGCTGCGATGCGCGGTAGACGATGCGCCCGGCTACATCCGTAAGTTCGATGGCTGCGGCTGGCTCCTCGCTGCGGACGGTTATCGTGCCGCTTGCCGAGGGATTTGGCCAGACATCCATCCGCGGCGGGAGAGTCGCGGCAGGACCAGCCGTAACGGACGTTGTGGTAGTGTCGGGTATCCAGATCGATATGCCGTCCGGGCGCACGAGAAACAGCGTGTCACCATACATATTGCCTGACACCACCAGACTCGATACCAAAGGAGCTTTGTGACACAACAGGTTCAATTCCTTATCGTAGATACGGATCTCGTCGTAAAAACCCGTAATGATGACGGTCTCGTTGCCGAAAAGCGGCCGTTCCAGACCGATCATTGGAAGTTCGGCTCTGTCGGGTGCGAGTTTGAATCCTTCGGCTGTTCGCAAATAGACATACACAGTCGTTCCATCATTCAAATAGAGATTACCATTTCGATAGAAAACATCGTGCCCCCCCCCAAAAGGAAAATTGTCGAGACCGATGGTGAAAGCGTAGGCAATCTTCCCACCCGCGTCGACATGATAGAATCGGGCTTCAAGGTCTCTCCCGTATAACAAAATGATCGTATCGCCTTGCAAATCCAGAGATGACGATTGAATCGTCAAGGAGTCCACACACGTAACGGTATCGACGGAGCGAAGGAAGCTGTAGATTATATTCGTGTTACCCGTGCTACTCATAAGAAAAATGCTGTCATTTACGGAATTGAGTTTGCGACCAGGCATGTATGGAATTTTAAACTTCAGCAGTGGAATACTGTCCAATGCGGTGGGCAGCTCCGAAACGACTCCTCGGAAATCCACCTTGAGTATGCGATATACATCGCCGGCTTCCAAGCTTACTACGAGTAGTGAATCGAACATGAGGACGTCTGCCACAAAGGCGTGAATACTGTGCGGGTAGGGATAATACGCTTCGGCATCAAAACTGAAAAGAGTGTCACCGGTTTTGTAATTGTAATAGAGCAACGTGCGATTAAGCTGTGCAAAACACGTCGAGTCCGTCATCGGCTTGACAAAGAAGTTTCCCGCTACATACTCGTTGGATTGTTTGTAACACGGTTGCGCTTCCGCCACACCGGTAAGGCCAGCGCTGGCTATGAGGAGACAGAGGAGGAGTCGGGATAGGCGCATAAAGAGGCCTTTCATTATCGGCGATCGATGAACTATTACTAACCTATCAGCACTGGAGGCAATTGTGCGACCGGGCTCTCTGCATTTGTCTCTGCCCGCAATGCTTGTCGAGTGAAGATGAGGATACGATAAACACAGCATCAACGAATCTTGCTACCCACACGAGGAACAGTCGCGACTCACACAATGAACAGAGACAACAACAATCTTTACCGGGGTAACTTGGCCGAATCTCCTGTCAATGTCAAGATGGTGCACGACGAAACGAAAATATTTTTTCAGAACGGAGTCTGGAATGACATCTTTGTTCTTCAAAAAAATTAAATCCCAGGGCGATTTTTGATTGACGATTGACGATTTTCTATTTTCGATTTCTTCTCCCCTCTTCCTACTGGAAGAGGCCGCAGGGTCGTAGACCGCAGGTCGGAGATTCGCTGCGTCGAGGTGAGTAACTGCTCTCGAGTCTCCTGGTGCGTCACGGAGCCAATCATCCTTCGAGACGCCGCCATGCACACGCAGTTCAATGACCAACGCTCAGACTATGGCGGCTCCTGCTTATGACATCTTCGTGTGCTCAGTGATCTGGCTGTGGTGTGAATGAAATT
>CAYJMN010000193.1:0-1862 GCA_964371045.1 uncultured Chromatiales bacterium
TGAGTCCGGTACAAAAAGTCTTGAGGATGCGGCAATGTGACTGGAAAGAAATCATAAACAGATATTGTAATCGATAGATATATGTTGTATCTTACCGTAGCTCCCCCACGACCATTCAGGACAGCAATGTACCGCAGGAACACCACGCATATTCAAGAGAACCTCTTCGACTACACGACGTTGATGCCGCCCTCTATGCAGGCGCAACTCGAGGATACCGAAGAGCACCTGATCTATTCGCTCATCTTCTGCAAGATCAACGAGGATGACTTCCGGTGTCTCTTTACGGCGACGGATGGACGACCCAACTCGGGGATTAATGCCCTGGTGACCGCGATCATCCTCAAACACCGCTATGGGTGGTCGGTTGCGCAAATGTTGCACAACATCTCATTTAATCTCGCAACAAAGCTTGCGTTGGGCTTGCGGAGAATCGATGAAGTACCCTTTTCCCGCCAGACATACTTCAATTTTTTAACTGCGCTTGCGGCGCACGCCTGCGAGACGGGGATCAATCTGCTCACGCAGGTGTTCGATGCGCTCACGGCCGATCAGCTCAAGCAATTGAAACTGAAGACCGACATCCAGCGCACCGATTCGTTCCAGGCGCTCTCGAATATTCGGACCTACAACCGCGTGGGATTGCTCATTGAAGTGCTGATTCGCCTTCATCGGATTTTGAACGAAGATGACCAACAACGTCTCAAGGACGTGTTCGCGCCGTTCGTCAAGGACACGGTCGCCCATTTCCTTCACCATCTTGCCGAGGGAACCATTGAGTCGACGATTGTCGCTCTCGGCGCGGCGTATCGCACCATTCATGAAGCGCTGGTGGGGACGCACGCGGATGTCAAGGAATTTCAGAACTTCACGCGCGCCTACCATGACCACTTCGAGATCGTCGATGCGCGCGTCCGTGTGCGCGCCAACGGTGAGATGGGCAGCGACACGCTCCAATCGCCGGATGATCCCGACGCGACCTATCGAAAGAAAAATGGGCAGCAATTTCACGGCCAGGTGGTCAATATCGTCGAGACCGCCAATCCGGACAATCCCCTGCAACTGATTACCGATGTCGCCGTGGCGCCCAACAATCGCGATGACAGCGCCGTCTTCCATGAGCGTATCGACGAGATCAAGGAGAAGACGCCGGAATGGAATCAAATCCATGAGGATGCCGCCTACCCGAGCAAGGACAATGATCTGAAATTGGAAACGCACGGAGTGACGACGATTCAAACGGCGATCCGAGGATCCGTGGCTTCGGGAGTTGCCATTGAGATCGTCAAGATCGAGGACGAAATGTATACGGTCTCGTGCCCGAGTCAGTGCGTGACGGCGACCCCGACGAAAAAAAGATGGAAGGCGGAGTTTGATCCCGCAGTGTGCGCCGGCTGCGAACATGCGGAGAAATGTCAACTGTTCGAGTACGTGCGAGGACGCGTTTATTACTTCACGCACGAGGAGTATCTGAAGAAACGGCGAATGAAGAATATGGAAGAGATCGACCCCGAGCATCGCACCTTGCGTGCGAATGTCGAGGCGACGGTCGCCGAGTTCAAACAAAAGACGCGGAACGGAAAACTCAGTGTACGCGGTAGCTTCAAGACGATGGTGTTTGCCGCGTCGATGGCGATCTCCATCAATTTTGGTCGAATCTACCGATACTATGAGGCGAATCCCATATAAAACGGGTCAAAAAGGCGGCTGCGAAGGAATATTAACCGGTGAGGCTAGATCAAAGGCGAGCAAGGACCGAATTCATATAATAGCAGAAGCGAAACGGACGTAAAAAATTCGATAATCGTTTCGAAGCCCCGCGGAGCTTTTAAAACACAAAGCGACTTTTTTGACCGGACTCA
>CAYJMN010000194.1:0-1833 GCA_964371045.1 uncultured Chromatiales bacterium
AACAGTGTGCCCACCAGCACCGTACGCCGGTCCATTTCAAGGATGACAACAGGTTCTTCGAGCATTCACAAGTACCGTCACCCAGAGCGAAGCGCCGCAAGAAATGGTGGCGTCGAAGCACAAACGTCGGTCGGCGCGGAGTCGAAGGGCCAATGTTCGATTTCCGCATCGATAACAGGTACCGACCCTAGGATGTCATTAACAGGCTGACTGGTGGGCACACTCAGGATGACGAACTTGGTTGACGCGGCCCGCTAACCCGATGTCACCCATGAAATGGACCGGTGCGCAGCACTCATAAGCACACTATGATGAGGCAACACACTCCGAGGGTTACTGTGATTTTAGCGCCGATGAACATGATTATCTCAAAACAGAGTTATCTCCCCCATATTATCAGGAGTACTTCCATGAGAATTTTTTCTACAGTTCCGCGTAGGCTTGTATTGCCTACAATCCTGTTCGCAATGTTGTTTTGCGTGAACACTCCCACAACGCAGGCGCAGAGTCCCAATATCGCCTTGCAGTCACTTGGCTGCATCTGCACCCATTCCGGTGGCGGATCGGGCGTCTATGGTCCCGAAAAGTACAACGACGGACTTTTCAATGCTTGGGGCTGGACCGGTACCGGTGGGAATCCAGATCCCAATGCATGGATACAGTTTGACTGGGGGAGCACTGCGAAGAGCGTCGGTGAAATCACGTTTTTCCGTGCCGGCCTAACAACCCGCTGCATGCTCTCCGGGACAATCCAATACTGGAACGGTACGACGTGGATCAATCATTTCAATTTCAACCTTGGCACTACGGTCCTGACCGTTGCGGTAACCTTCCCGGCTGTGACAACCACGCGATTGCGCGTGACAAACATTACCACGGTCGGCAGCCAGACAAGTAATCCTAACTTCTACGAGATCGAGATTCGCAGCACCGTCAGCGGCTACAATAACGCCGGTATCACCGCGATGACCTCTCCGGTCGATTTCTGCGCCGGCACCTATCCGGTTATTGTGAACCTCACGAATGCCGGTTTCAACCAGATCACCTCGGCTACGATCAACTGGACGCTCAACGGCGTGCCCCAGACGCCTGTGAATTGGACCGGTCTTCTCGATACGCTGAACGCGACGACACGCAATACATTAGTCACGCTCACGACCATGGCTTTTGCATCTGGAGTGCCGTATGCGTTCGTGGTATCCTCCTCCATGCCGAACGGCGTACCCGATACCGTCACCATCAACGATGTGCTCACAATCACGAAAAAGGCATCCTTGAGCGGCACGTTCACGATCGGAGGCGCGACGCCGGACTACACCACGATTGGAGCAGCGGTCGCCGACCTGAACGCGAACGGCGTGTGCGGTCCGGTGGTCTTCAACATTCGCAGCGGCACATACACAGCCAATATGGAGCTCGGCAACATCGCCGGTACATCTGCGGTGAATACCATCACCTTCCAATCCGAGACCGGAAACAAGGCCGACGTCAACATCACGTACAACGCGACGGTTCTCGCCAGCAATTTCGTTCTGAAATTCAGCGGAGCGAGTTTCGTCATCGTCCGGAATCTCACAATGACGGCGACGAATACCAGCTACAGTACCGTTGTCGACATCGCAGGCAATTCAACGGACAATACCGTTGAGAATTGCGAACTCGTAGGTCCGGTCGGTAACTTCACTTCGACGTACAATGCCGTGGTGAACTCGGCCTCCGGATCCAACAACCACCGCACGACCATCAGGAATTGCGGTATCCGCAACGGCAGCTACGGTTTCTACATGTACGGCACCAGCACGGCGTCGTACGAAGAAGATATCGTCATCGACG
>CAYJMN010000195.1:0-1831 GCA_964371045.1 uncultured Chromatiales bacterium
ATGAACCTTCAACTAGTTCCGATAAATCCGACTTCTCCTTGATGTCATTAGCAGGGCCGCCGCGGTGTGAGTGTCCATGGCACCGAGAGTGAAGGTCGGCGGCGTCTCGAAGGTCGAAGATTCCTCCGGAAGTGATTCGTTCCGTAACGCACAAGAGACTAGGTAGCTCCCTGATGTCATAAGCACGAGCAGCCGCGAAACGATCGTGCGAGCATTGCAAGCCCGGAGCAGAAGCCGTTGATAACGTAAAGCGGGGAGAGGGCGTATCGGTTCCACGTAGAGACGTTGCATCCAACGTCTCTACGTGGAACCGATACGGACGGAGAGGCTATGGGGTTAAAACCTCCATGGATTCACTCCGTACGCCGATTTACGCCATGCCTTCAATGCAAAAATCCTTATAAAAATCTCCTCGCTCTCACCGCTCTCTTTACTCTCTTTACCCTCTGGCTTCTGCTCAATACGCCAATATACCATCTGGTTTTAGTGCGAAGACCTGAGTTATTCGACACTTTTCAACTTCGGAACACGAGTTGAGAACATTTGATCTTTTCACATTTTACTTTATATTTTGGCCGTAACATGGTGTAACGTATGAAGATTAGCTACTTCCACCGTATCGTTGCCGTCCTGGGTTTCAGTCTGCTGCTGTTTGCGTGCAGCGGAGGAGGGGACACTACGCGCGAGACGGGTCGCAGTGGAGCATCCGCCGTCAAGGTGAGCAAGGCGCGCCGGCTGCTTCTCAACGAAGCGCATGGATGGCTTGGAGTGCCCTACGCGTATGGTGGGACGAGCCAGAACGGCGTGGATTGTTCAGGACTCGTGTACCAGGTGTATGGAAGATTCGGGGTGAAACTGCCCAGATCGTCGCGCGAAATGTTCGGAGAGGGACGCCCCATCACGCGATCAACGATGCTCCCGGGAGACCTGGTCTTTTTCGCCAATACTGCGGCAAGGGGAATTTCACACGTCGGAATTTTTATCGGCGGAACCGACTTCATCCACTCCTCCACCCAGGCAGGCGTCATCAAATCGTCGCTCGACGACACCTACTATAAAAGTCATTTCGCGGGAGCGAGAAAAATCATCAAATAGCGGATCAGCCTTCTTATGACAGGTTCCGCTCATGTTTCCGAGTGGTCCAGTCAACATCGTCACCCTGAGTGTGCCCACCAGCGCCGCACACCGGTCCATTTCAAGGATGACATCTATGCGCGGAGTCCATTATTTTCCCATTTGGTGAAACTATGGAATCCGGCCTGTTTAAGCCGATTTTACACGATGTCATTAGCAGGAGTCACGACAGGATAAACTATGATCGAAGCACAATTCTTTGCAGAGTGACGTCTTATGACATCTTGGGGTACCTAGTCTCCTCGTGCGTTACGGAACGAATCACCTCACCACCGTGAGGCGACGTTCTTGGCGAACTCCATTAGAATTCTCTCTTTGCGTCTCTGCGCCTTTGCGCCTTTGCGCCTTTGCGCCTTTGCGTTAAATTCCCCTCTTATCTTTTCTTTGCGCCTACTTATGACATCGAGGAGTCCGTACTTGCTAGACTCGTAGAAGCCCGAACGCTGCTCCTTCGACTCTGTGCCTGCGAACCTCAGTGCATCTTCCACACATCTTACTGCGGGCACTTCGCTGCTCATGACATCAGGTACGTACCTAGTCTCCTCGTGCGATACGGAGCCAATCACTTCCGGAGGAATCTTCGACCTTCGAGACGCCGCCGACCCACGCTCTCGGAACAAGGGACGCTTACACCGCGGCGGCCCTGCTAATGACATCATGCAAAATGGGCGGAATCCTCATTTTCGCCTTCATCAAC
>CAYJMN010000196.1:0-1763 GCA_964371045.1 uncultured Chromatiales bacterium
AAATTGTTGTTACATCGATCCTGGTCACGATCGCGGTTGACATCCAACGATCTCAATATTAACTTACCTCCCCCCCACTCTTCGATGAGAGACGAGAGGCGGCACCAGGACCACGTACAACACGTTTACTACGCGTTTGTGGCACGGTCGCCGCTTTTCGTCGTTGTGCTTCACGCCGCGAGACGGGAGCGGTAATCCGAACCGAGCCAGTCGGGCAGTCATCGCAAGCGGTAGCATCCCGCATGGCGCCTTCGTCCACCCCGTTGTCAGCCGTCCGAGATGCGCGCCGTTGGGCTTCGTATTCCGCGTCAAACGGACGCTCAGTGATCCAACATGCATAGACCAGATGCAGCAGTTTCCTCATGACTGCCGTCAAGGCGACCATGTGAGGCTTGCCGGCTGCAATGAGACGATGATAGCTTGCAGCCATAACGGGATTGCACTGGATGGCGGACATCGCACACATAAACAGAACAGTTCGGATTTGTCGCCGCCCATGCTTACTGATGTGAAACGTGTGCAAATCGTCGCCACTTTGGTGGTAGCGCGGATCGAGTCCGGCAAACGCCGTCAGCGCCTCAGCTGATGGGAAGCGCTCGATACGCACGATTTCGATGCGCAAGGTCAGCGCAGCCCATTCGCCGATACCCGGGATACTCATGATCGTCCGGAAGCCGGGATCATCCTTCATCGCGGACACCAACGTCTGTTGCATCTCCTTGGCCACGGATCGCTGATTGATGATGTCCATGGCCAAGTACACGACGGCGGCGGAAGTGTATGCATCCGTCTCCGACGCAACACTCTGTTTGGCTGCCGCGATTAAGTCCTTCGCCCGCTGTTGCGTGACATAGGGAATCTGTGCGACAGTGCCGGGCTTGGCACGGGCCAGGCACGGCGCGGTCGGATAGCGCTTGAGCACGGCCAGCATCCACTGCGGGAAGCCATCACGGGCGAACTGGACCAAATCGGGATGCACGCGCGGGAGCAGACTCTGCAGTCGATTCGCGCTCCGAGTCTCCTGCAGCTTGAAGCCGGAAATACAGCGGAACAGGTTCCGTTCACCTTCCATGGCAGGGTCCGACTCTGTCTGATGCAGACGCCGACCCATTACCAGATACTGAGCGATTCCCGCAGCGCTGCGTGCATCGGTGACGGAACGATGAAGGTCCTGATCAAGAAATCGCTTGACGGCCAATGGGTTGAGGATTGCAACCGTCACCCGCAAACCCAGTGCGCGAAGCATCCGCGCCCAGTTGCGTTCGAGCCCACCCGACGCTTCCATGCCGACAATGATGCCTTTCTCTGGACTCTTCCGAAGCCAATCGTTGATCAGGCTTCGTACCTGCGCATGGCCGTCCGCCGTGTCGTCGTACCGATTTTTAGCAAGCACGCTTTGTGCATGATTGACGGCATGGAGATCGACATAGCCTTTCGAGACATCTATGCCGACGAATACCTCTGTTGCGTGCTGTGTCATAGGATCACACTCCATAATTGGACAAGGGGTAACACCCACTGCGGGAATCTCCGTCTCCATAGTCGATCGATCAACCTGGTGCATGCGTGGTCAGGCCACAAGATACCAACACGACCGCGAAAATATTGAGGGAGAAACAATCTCTCTTGCGAGATCCAAGTCTCAGGGGGCAGGTCGTTTTCTCCCACAGCCGGATGAATCGGAAGTATGCAAAAATCTTCTTTCAAAGTCACGTCTTGAGCACGATTTACAAGCAACGGAACACCATAATTCAACATACCAG
>CAYJMN010000197.1:0-1668 GCA_964371045.1 uncultured Chromatiales bacterium
GAATGCATTTACGGCGGTAACGCGGATTTAGGGAATGTCACCCACGAAATGGACCAGTGCGCGCGCTGGTGGGCACACTCAGGATGACGAACTTGGCGAATGTGGATAAGTATCTCACATCTTACGCTCGATATAAGCCCGCACGCTATCGGGAATCTCTGTCATCGGAGGACGGAATCCCGTATATTTTGCGGGTGAAGCGTGCCATCTTCCCGGATATTGAAACGGGCGTGGAGCGATTGGCGGTGTGCGATGAGCGACTATTTCGGAGGACCTATGCGCTACAATAATTCGATTCAACGCATGCGGCAGGAACCTCGCTACGAGAATGCGAGGAGGGTGTTCGAGGCCATGATGCACTGCACGCGGCCCGATATGCAGGACCTCGTCGCACTGTATGGACCCCAGCATGGACAGGTGATGATCGGTGTGTTCGAGAGATTCATCGAGCTGCATGACGGGGGATTCGGAGCGAGGCGCCTGCATGTCGAGAAGGCGAGTACGGAGATTTCCGACGCACGCAGCCTGGTGGAGGAGTCCATCGATTACCAGCGCCTGCAAGCCAAAGTGGTGTTCGGTGAGTTGCCCGATGCGCAGGAGCTGGAGCCGATGTACGGTCCCTATGCTGGTCAGGTGCGCGATATCATCGGAATGTTCATCGAACACAGACTCTCCCGCAAATGCGGCATCTCCTCTGTCGCCCATCTGAGCCGCGTCGGCGCCGTGGTGCGACGTCTCGGAATGGACAATGACGGCGGACACGTCTACACTACCGTGGGATTGATGCACGACACGCTGGAGGATCTGCTGGAACGCGTGCCCGACGAGCATGGCGAACCCTACGGCGTTCACGGCTACCAGCGCTTCCTCGATCGCTACACCGCACCGGAATTGCATAGGCATCTCCGCATGGTCACGAATTTTTACGACCTGCTCTTGACGGAGGCGGAAAAACTGCTCAAAAAGCAGGATAAATTCGTCAGCAGGGAAAATCTGCTCAGGGTGTTCGAGGACATGTACAGGATACAGCGTGTGGATATCCATCCGTATCTGGAGAAAATTCACTACGTGCTCGAGGATGCGGTTCTCGGAGACAAGGGCATTGTTCAGGCGAAATGGCTTTGCTACAGCGAATTGTACATCCGCGAAATGGCCATGTACACACATTCGGCGGGTGATTACCGCACGTTCGAGATCAAGGCCATCGATCTCTCGGACAACGGCCACGGACGCGAAGCGCTCGCACTCGAATCCCGTATAAAAAATCTGATCAAGCATCAATCCTACGCCACGTTCGGGAGCATGCTCAATTCCACCTGGCACGGACTGAACAACCGCGTCGCGGAACTTCAGGAGGACGCGCTGGTCCACGCCGAGCACATGGTCATCCAAGATCTCCTGCAGCGGCAATCTTACATGGACTTCGCCGTCTCCGCCATGCACAAACTCATGGCGCTCCGCTCAATCCTCTTTTTACCCGAGAAAAAATTTCGCTACAACTAGATTGCTACGTCCCCAGTGACGTATGACGCTTCTCCTGCCTCCCGCCGCGCCAAGCGGTATCGTCATGCCGCGTGTGCATACCCGCGCCTCGCACAAGTCCATTTCATGGGTGACATCTGGTTTTCTTACGCGCGTTATCAAGCTCGTCATCCTGAGGGCCGCCAC
>CAYJMN010000198.1:0-1577 GCA_964371045.1 uncultured Chromatiales bacterium
GCGGATCACCCGAAAGTCGGCCGCTTGTGGGCGATTCATGAAACACCCTGGAGAGTCCCGGAAAGATTGCACAGAAGGTTAACCCCGCGTACCTTTTACAATCTTCAAGGAGAATACATCATGGCCCATAAACCCCGAAAGAAGTATGACGAGGAGTTCAAGCGAGCCACTGTCGAACTCGCGGACAGCTCCGATCGCCCAGATCGTGCCTTCGAGCAGGAATTAGACCTTTATGATGGTGCGATTCGCACTTGGCGTCGAGAAATCATCAAGCACGCCAAGGATGCCTTTCCCGGAAACGGAAATCTTCCACCCAGCGAGGATGAGCTTCGTCGTCTTCGCCGTGAGAACGAGATTCTGCGTCAGGAGCGCGAAATATTAAAAAAAGCAGTGGCCATCTTCTCGCTCCCCACCAAGAGCGGTTCCGATTTATGAAGGCGCATCGGGACGAGTTTTGTCTCAAGAGGATGGCCAGCGTTCTCGGTGTATCGTGCTCGGGCTATTATGCCTGGCTTCGTCGTGGCGAACATTCCCGTGCTGAGCGCACTGCGGCATTCGATGCGGCGGTCCGTGAGGAATTTCTGCGAAAGAAATCCCGCTACGGTGTTCGTCGTATTGTTCAGGAATTATGCAAGCGTGGTTTCACATGCGGTCGCAATCGCGTCTCGGCAAGCATGCGTCGTCAAGGGCTGGTGGTGCGGCACCGGCGCAGGTTTATCGCCACGACGGATTCGAAGCATTCGTACGGCGTCTGGCCGAATCTGCTGAATCGGAATTTTTCTGTCGACGCTCCCGATACGGTGTGGGTCAGCGATATCACGTATTTGCGCAGCACGATCGGATGGCTGTACTTGTGTGTGTTTATCGATCTGTATTCCCGCAAGGTCGTCGGATGGGAGGTCAGCACGTCGTTGCGTCATACGACGGTCGCGAAGGCGTTCAAACGCGCGGCATGGGCACGAGGCTTGATATCAGGTCTGATTTTGCACTCTGATCGCGGTGTGCAATACTGCTGTGATGCGTTCCGCAAAATCCTGTTCCCCTTTGGCGTGAAGCAGAGCATGAGTCGGAAGGGCGATTGCTGGGATAACGCCGTGGCCGAGTCGTTCTTCGCCACACTGAAGAAAGAAATGCCGAAAGGATTGCTCTTTGAATCGGTGGCGGACGCACGGAGATACCTGTTTGAGTACATTGAGCTTGAGTATAACTGTCAGCGTCTTCACAGCACGCTGGAGTATCGCACGCCGCAGGAACAGGAGGATCTGTATTGGTCTTGGAAGTGCACCGGAGCAGACATGGAGAATGCGGCATGAGACGACGTGTGGTGAGCGTGAGCAAGACGTGCAGCGGATCGCGCGGGCAGTCGGGGCGCCTGGAGCCCCTTAGAGAGCTCAGGGCAGCCCCGGCGCCACTCCGCGATCCCGCTGCGCGTGTGCGAACGCGACCGCTACCAACACCCTGTCATTACAATGCGGGGATAACTCAGTGTGTATATTTTGGGATTCATTCCACCCATTCCACCGCGGATCACCCGAAAGTCGGCCGCTTGTGGGCGATTCATGAAACACCCATTCCAC